>JBBRSN010000059.1:0-28849 GCA_038245375.1 Sphingomonadales bacterium
CAACCGCCGCCTCGCCAAGGACTTCGAGCGCATGGTCGAAAGCGCCACCGCCTGGCTCTTTCTCGCTTCGGTCCAACTCCTAACTCGACGAATATCAAGACTTTAATCGAGAAACAGGGGCTTCTGAGTCAGACACTAAGATGAATAGATGTTAAGGATCGATAGGTGTTTTATTTGCGCGAATGAAGAATAATCCCAAGTAAATGCAACTATCGTTGCATGAGAGTGTTGTGCTCTCCATGATCATTAATTCTCATCATTATGAGGTGTTCGTCGATTCTGTAGCCGGACGTGGCAATGGCAGCGCAATTTCGACGAACTGGAGCTGGCGCCGAATGGAAACGGGCGGATCGACCTTGGTTCACGGCAGCGTCCATGGCTCGCTGGAATCATGCTTCGCTTCGGTGCGGCGCCATAGCGCCACATTTGGCGAAGCGCCGATCAAGGTCAATCTCAGGGAACCTCGCAGCTAGCGGTTTGCCTTGCTGTCATCGGGGTAGACGGCTCGGATCGTCGCACCGCCTATCCGGCCACGATCGCCGGTAGAATCGCGTCGAGCAACAGCATCCCCGCCTCGCGCACGCGCAGATGATCCCCGCTCCGGACGATGAAGCCCTGGTCCGCGAGCCGCGCGATTGCCGCCTCGTCGACCAGCGTGGCGATCGGCGCCGCTCCCAGCATCGCGATCCGGCCAAGGTCGATGCCCTCGCGCAGCCGCAGTCCCATCAGCAGCCCTTCCTTGGCGCGGTCGGCGGGGGTTAGCGGTTCCTCGGCCTGTGCGCCGTGGCCGTTGCGCGCGACCGCCGACAGCCAATTCTCGGGTTTGCGGTGGCGAACGGTCGCCATACCGCCGCGCCGGCCATGCGCGCCGGGGCCGATCCCGGCATAGTCGCGATAACGCCAATAGGTCAGGTTGTGGCGGCTCTCCGCGCCGGGCCGGGCGTGGTTCGATATCTCATAGGCCGGCAAGCCCGCCGCCCTGATCATGGCGCGGGTCGCCTCGAACAGGTCTGCGGCATCGTCGCCATCGGGGATGGTCAACCGCCCTGCCGCCACTTCGGTGGCGAAGCGCGTGCCGGGTTCGATCGTCAACTGGTAGAGCGACAGATGCTCGGTGCCGAAGCCCAGCGCCCGCGCCAACTCTGCTTCCCAGTCGGCCAGGCTCTGGTCGGGCCTGGCATAGATCAGGTCGAAGCTGACGCGCGCGAACGCGCGTTGCGCCGTCGCCAGCGCGGCCAGCCCCTCGTCGACACCGTGCGCGCGTCCGAGAAAGCGCAGCGCATCGTCGTCGAGCGCCTGCAAGCCGAGCGACACGCGATTGACTCCGGCACGGGCGATATCCGCGAAACGCGCCGCCTCGACCGAGGAAGGGTTGGCCTCCAGCGTGATCTCGATGTCGTCGTCGAATGGCCATGCTGCGGACGCAGCGTCGATGATCGCCGCGACCGTCGCGGGCGGCATCAGCGAAGGCGTGCCGCCGCCGAAGAAGATCGATCCCAGCCGCCGCCCCGGTAGCAACGCCGCCTCATGCGCCAGATCGGCGAGCAAGGCCGTGCGCCACGCCGCCTGGTCGACCGATTCGCGGACATGGCTGTTGAAATCGCAATAAGGGCATTTCGAGACGCAGAACGGCCAATGGACATAAAGCGCGAGCGGCGGCGTTTCGGCGGCATTCATGGGCGTGCGCTATGGCCTGCGCGGAGGAGAGTGGAAAGATGCGTGCGATCCTGTCCGGAATATTGCTGCTGGCAGGTTGCGCCGCCGAGGCGCCGACCCAGATCGTCGAGCGGCGCTCCACGATGGCGCCGGCGCCGCGCGGCGATGCGCTGTTGCGCGCGGCGATGCTGCACGGCCACAATGCCGCGCGCGCCGCGATCGGCGTCGCGCCGCTCGCCTGGGATGATCGGCTCGCTGCCGACGCGGCCGGTTACGCCGCAACGCTGGCGCGCGAGAATCGCTTCGAACATGCCGCGCAGCCGCAGGGTCCGGGGCGCGAGGGCGAGAATCTGTGGATGGGCACGCGCGAGGCCTATGGCTATGACGAGATGCTCGGTCACTGGATCGATGAGCGGCGTTTTTACCGGTCAGCACCGACACCCGATTTCAGTACCACCGGCCGCTGGAGCGATGTCGCGCATTACACACAGATGGTCTGGCGCGGCTCGACAACGGTCGGCTGTGCCATGGCGAGCAATCGCGACAATGACTATCTCGTCTGTCGTTATGCGCCGGCCGGCAATGTCGTCGGACAGCGCGCATTCTAGCGCCCGACGCAGCCTTGTGCGACGATGCCCGCGATAGGCAAAAAGCGAGGTGAGGATGACGGCGGTGATCTTGACGGTGGCGGGCAGCGACCGGCCCGGGCTGACCTCGGCGCTGGCCGAGGCGGTGCAGGCGGCGGGCGGCAACTGGCTCGAAAGCCGGCTGGCGCGGCTCGGCGGTCGCTATGTCGGGTCGGTGCTGGTCGACCTGCCCGAGGGGGCGCAGGCCGCGCTCGAAGCTGCTGCCCACCGCATCGATGCCGAGGGCCTGTCGGTCACCGTGCTTGCCGCGGTCGAGCAGCCACCGCTCGTCGGTCAGGCGCTGCATCTTGAACTCGTCGGTCAGGACCGGCCGGGCATCGTGCGCGAGGTGACGAGCGTGCTCGCTCGGCTCGGCGTCAACATCGAGGATTTCGCGACCAGCGTCGAAAATGGCGCCTGGTCGGGTGAAAAACTCTTCCGCGCCACCGCGCGCCTGCTCGTGCCCGCAGGCACTGCCAGCGAGGTGGTTGGCGCTGCGCTGGAGGCGATCTCGGGCGAGATCATGGTCGACTTCACCGTGTCGCCACAGGGCTGATCGCCCCCTCCGGTGAAGCCTGGATGCGATCGGCTTCCGTTGCGCGGGGGCAATCAGAGGATCGCAGCGACCAGTTGCCGGAAAGCGGCGGCGCGGTGGGTGAGGGGGGTCTTCGTTTCGGGTGTCATCTCGCCAAAGGTCAGCGCCGCGCCATCGGGCAGGAACATCGGATCATAGCCGAAGCCCTGGTCGCCGCGCGGCGGCCATACCAGCGTGCCGTCGACGCGCCCCTCGAACCATTCGACATGCCCGTCGGGCCAGGCCAGCGCGAGCGCGCAGACGAAATGCGCGTCGCGCGGCGCGTCGTCGATCGCGCCGAGATTGTCCTCGACCAGCCGCATCGCCAGCCCGAAATCCTTGTCCGGCCCGGCCCAGCGCGCCGAGAAAATCCCCGGGTCGCCGCCCAGTGCTTCGACGCACAGGCCCGAATCGTCGGCCAGCGCCGGCAGGCCCGACAGGTCGGCGGCCTGCATCGCCTTCAACTCGGCATTGGCGACGAAGGTCGTGCCGGTTTCCTCGGGTTCGGGCAGGTCGAGATCGGCGGCCGAAACCGGCTCGATGCCATAGGGGCCGAGCAGCGCCTTGATCTCGCGCACCTTGCCGGCGTTGTGGCTGGCGATGACGAGCTTGCCCGGGGCGAGTTTGCGGATCGCCTGCGGGGTCTCGCCCTCTCCGCTCATTTCGCGACCGCCTTGGCCTGGGCGGCGAAGATGTCGCCGCAGCCGATCCGCGCGAGCCGGAGCAGGCGCAGCAGCGCTTCCTCGTCATAGGTCGCGCCCTCGGCGGTGGCCTGTGCCTCGGCGATATTGCCGTTTTCGAGCAGCACGAAATTGGCGTCGGCGTCGGCGTTGGAATCCTCGTCATAATCGAGGTCGAGCACCGGCGTGCCCTTGAAGATGCCGCAGGAAACGGCGGCGACCTTCTGCGTCAGCGGATCGGCGGTGAGCTTGCCGTCGGCCATCAGCCCGTTGATCGCCAGCCGCAGAGCGACCCAGGCGCCCGAGATCGCTGCGGTGCGCGTGCCACCATCGGCCTGGATCACGTCGCAATCGAGCGTGATCTGGCGCTCGCCGAGCAGCTTGAGGTCGGTTACCGCGCGAAGGCTCCGCCCGATCAGCCGCTGGATCTCCTGCGTCCGGCCGGACTGCTTGCCCTTGGCGGCCTCGCGGTTTCCCCGCGTATGCGTGGCGCGCGGCAACATGCCATATTCGGCCGTCACCCAGCCCTCGCCCTTGCCGCGCAGCCAGGGCGGCAGGCGCTCCTCGACCGAAGCGGTGACCAGCACCTTCGTATCGCCGAACCCGATCAGCACCGATCCCTCGGCGTGGCGGGTGAAATGGGGCTCGATGGTGATCGCACGCATCTGGTCTGGGGCGCGGCCGGAGGGGCGCATGGGGGAGTCTCCTTGGATTGAGCCTCGCCCCTAGCCCTCGCTCCGCTGGCTGTCATCCCCGCACAAGCGAAGGAACGGAAGCGCGATGGACGTTGAGCCTGACGACCTGACACCCTACATCACCCGGATGCCCGCGCCGCCGATCACCGAATTGAACGACCGTGCGCGCGATGTCTTTCGCGTTGTCGTCGAGAGCTATCTCCACACCGGCGCGCCGATCGGATCGCGCACCATCGCGCAACTGTCGGGCCTCAACCTGTCGCCTGCCTCGATCCGCAACGTCATGCAGGATCTCGAGGAATTCGGCCTGCTCGCCGCGCCGCACACCAGCGCCGGGCGGATGCCGACCGATTCCGGGCTGCGGCTGTTCGTCGATGGCATGATGCAGGCGCTCGAACCGAGTGCCGAGGAACGCGCGGCAATCGAAAGACGGGCCGGGCAGGCTGGTCCCGTCGAGGAGGCGCTCGCCGCGACCACGGCCGCTCTGTCCGGTCTGTCGGCTTGTGCCGGGCTCGTCTTCGTACCCAAGCGTGAACTCGTCCTGCGTCAGGTCAGTTTCGTGCCGCTCTCGGCGGACAAGGCCTTGGCCGTGCTGGTCAGCGATAGCGGCGCGGTCGAGAATCGTGTCATCGACCTGCCGCGCGACATCTCGCCGATCGCACTGATCGAGGCGGGCAATTACATGACCGCGACGCTTGGCGGCCTGACCTTGGTCGAGGCGCGCGAGCGCATCGCGCGCCAGGTCGCGGCGGAGCGCGCGGAGCTCGACGGTGCGGCGCGGACGCTGGTCGAGCGCGGCCTCGCCGTGTGGAGCGAGGATGGCGATCGCCGGCCCGTGCTGATCGTGCGCGGGCAGGGTCGGCTGATCGATGCCGCCGACGCGGCGCAGCTCGAACGCATCACCGAACTGCTTGACGATCTCGAGGGCAAGCAGGAAATTTCGCGGTTGCTCGACAGCGCCGCGGCCGGCGATGCGACGCGCATTTTCATCGGCGCGGAGAACAAGCTTTTCTCGTTGTCGGGCTCTTCGGTCATCGCGCGCCCGTTCCACGGCACGGGCGGTCGCGTCGTCGGTGTTGTCGGCGTCATCGGGCCGACTAGGTTGAACTATGCGCGCGTCGTGCCCATGGTGGATTTCACGGCCGCGACCCTCGCGCGGCTCATGAGTTAAGAGAGCAGAATGACCAAGGACAAGAACGATATTGCCGCCGATGTCTCCGAAGCCGAGGAGCTGCGCGCCGAAACCGCGCAGGCCGCGCCGGAAGTGGCGGAGCATGACCGCATTGCCCAACTCGAAAAGGAGCTGGCCGACTCCAAGGCCGCGGTGCTCTATGCCCATGCCGAGGCGCAGAATGTGCGTCGCCGCTCCGAAAAGGAGGTCGCCGATGCCCGCACCTATGCCGCGACCGGCTTTGCGCGCGACATCCTGACCGTTGCCGACAATCTCAGCCGTGCGCTCGAGGCGATTCCCGCGGAGTTGCGCGACGACGAGAAGATGAAGGGGCTGGTCGTCGGCCTCGAAGCGACGGGTCGCGAACTCGCCGCGGTGTTCACCCGCCACGGTATCGTCAAGATCACCACGATCGGCGAAGCGCTCGACCCCAATCGCCACCAGGCGATGTTCGAGCTGCCGAGCGACGAGAAGCCCGGCACGGTCGTGCAGGAAATGCAGGCCGGGTACATGATCAAGGATCGCTTGCTGCGCCCGGCACTGGTCGGGGTGGCGAAGAAACCGGACTAAAATTCCCTCCCCCCTCCGGGGAGAGGGTGGCTGACCCCGGCGCAGGCCGGGGGAGGCCGGGAGAGGGGCAGTTACGCGGACTTGCGTTCGGGGCTACCCCCTCTCCCCGGCGCTCTCCCTCAAGGGGGAGAGGGAGAAGCAGCACCCCTCCCTCCCCGGAGCCGAGGGACTAAGTCAGGACCCTCCCCATGAACCCCAACGTCACCACCGACCGCCCGACCTTCGTCACGCATCTCGAATGTTCGCTGACCGGCGAGCGCTATGAGGCCGACCAGCTTCACGGCCTGTCGCGTGCCGGGCGACCGCTGCTGGTGCGCTACGATCTCGACATGGTCCGCGCCGTCGCCCCGCGCGCGATGATCGCGGCGCGCCCGACCGATCTGTGGCGCTGGCGTGAATTGCTGCCGGTCCGCCATACCGCGAGCATCGTCAGCCTCGGCGAGATCGAGACGCCGCTGGTGCCGATCCCGCGCTCGGGTGGCCCCAAGGTGCTGGTAAAGGACGAAGGCCGGTTGCCGACCGGGTCGTTCAAGGCGCGCGGCCTCGTCATGGCGGTGGCGATGGCGCGCGAGCTTGGCGTTACCCGGATCGCGATGCCGACCAACGGCAATGCCGGTGCCGCGCTTGCCGCCTATGCCACGCGCTGCGGGATCGAGACGATCGTCTTCTGTCCCGACGACACTCCAGAGATCAACGTCCGCGAGATCGCCATGCAGGGCGCGCGGGTCTACCGCGTCAACGGGCTGATCGACGATTGCGGCGCGATTGTCGGCAAGGGCGCGGCGGAGGGGCAGTGGTTCGACTTCTCGACGCTCAAGGAGCCCTACCGAATCGAGGGCAAGAAGACGATGGGGCTCGAGCTTGCCGCGCAGTTCGGCTGGCGGCTGCCCAAGGCGATCTTCTACCCGACCGGTGGCGGCACCGGGCTGATCGGCATGTGGAAGGCGTTCGACGAACTCGAGCAGCTCGGCTGGATCGGTTCGGAGCGGCCGAAGATGTTCGCCATCCAGGCGTCGGGTTGCGCGCCGATCGTCCGCGCCTTCGAGCAAGGCGTCGAGCATGCCGAGCGCTGGGAGGATGCCAGCACCGTCGCCGCCGGCATCCGCGTGCCCAGGGCGGTCGGCGACTTTCTCATTCTCCGCGCGGTGCGCGAGAGCGGCGGCCGGGCGATGGCGGTCGGCGACCCGGCGATCCTCGCCGCGGTCGATGCCTGCGCCAAAAAGGACGGCCTGTTGCTCTGCCCCGAAGGCGGCGCGACCCTTGCCGCCTATCACGAGGCGCTCAACACCGGGCTGGTCGATGAGGATGACGAGGTCGTGCTGTTCAACTGCGCGACCGGATTGAAATATCCGATGCCGGCAGCGAACGTCGCGATCGACAAGGACGGCCCGATCGATTTCGACGACCTGTAAACCTTCTCCCTCTCCCCTCCGGGGAGAGGGAGGCCGAGCGTAGCGAGGTCGGGAGAGGGCAGGAACGCGGACGTTCGCGTTTGTGGCCACCCCTCTCCCCGACCCTCTCCCCCCCCCGACCCTCTCCCCATTGAGGGGAGAGGGAGTAGGCTCAGATCGTCTGCGCCCTGTTCTCGTCGCGGTGCTTCTTGAGATATTTCATGAACGGCGTGCCGCCCGTGCCGACATCGGGGTCGTTGCCGGCGCCCGATGACGCCTGTTTGTTGATATAGGCGGCGGCATATTCGAGGTGGCGGCTGCGGAAGCGCGCGACCTGTTCGACACAGGCGTTGAACGCGTCCTTCAGGCTCTGGTGCTGGCCGCGAGCAAAGTCGCGCAGCTGGCTCGCGGCCTGCATGTCCTCGATGAAGGCGCGATGCTTGCGCGGGCGATACTGGTGCAGGTCGGCGAGGAACTCGCGCAGCTCATCCTGTGTGTGGACGACCTGGAACAGCCCGTCCATCGCCGGGACGATCGAGCTTTGCGATCCGGTCTGCCCGCGGAACGGCTGCGGCTTGCCGCCGAACTTCGCCACGCCTTCGTAGATCAGCCCAGCGGGCATCGCCGGGTTGTTCTTCCAGCCATGGATATAGGGGCGGACGCGGTTGTAATAGATGTAGGGATCGCACTTCTCGGTCATGCGGTCGAAGATGCCGTTGATCGCGTCCCACACGCCATTCATCTCGATCAGCAGCGCTTCGACCCGCGCGGCGTCGCCGGCATCGCTCGCCCGCACCAGCTCGACGCCGAGTTCGAGCGCGCGGCCGGCGGTCGCCTCGATCGCGACATGGACGAGCACGAACCAGTTCTCGTCCTGCCCGCCGGCGAAATGCTGGTCCATCACGATGTTCTCGAGCGCGACCGGGCCGTCCTTGTCGAGCCGGTACCAGTTATCGAGCACATAGCCGGCATAGTTCATCACCGGCGGGAAACCGATATGATCGCTCAACGCGACCAGCGGCAAGGCGAGGTTGGCGGGGAGGAAGGCCGGCGGGGTCGGCTCACCCCACACATAGGCCTGGACCAGGAACGAATAGCGTACCATCGCGACGCCGATCTCCTCCTCGCTCGCGCTGGCGAGGAACGCATCGATATCGGGCATCGCCAGGCTGTCGAGCCAGTGCCGCACCCGCCCCGTTGTCACCAGCGCCGACAGCATCGCCGCCGCGCCCTCGACCTCGGCGAAATCGTCGGGCAGCTCCACATCGTCGATCTCGGCGTGCGAGAGATAGCCGCGCTCGCCCGACAGCCCGTAATGGCTCAGGTCGTGGAGTGTCATGTTGTTCCTGTCCTGCGAAAGTGGTTTCTCGTGAAACTATCTCCTAGCGTGGTCGGTCGCGCAGCGCTAGCCGGCGCGATGGTGTTGACAGCGCCGCCGTTCGTGCGCGAGGCTCGCCGTGCAAGCCGCAACGCCCGCGGTTCGTGTGTAACCTTGTCATGGTCGCGAGCGCTGATGCCTTATCCCCTTTCCGCCATATCATGACCGAACGCGGCAGCGCCGAACGGTTGCGGATGGCGCTCGAAGCCTCGGGGCGCATCGGCACCTGGGAATGGGACCTCACCACCGATACCGTTACCGGCGACGAACGCGCCGCGCGGCTCTACGGCATCGATGCGCGGCTGGCGACGGAAGGGGCCCCGGCCGCCAGCTTCCTCGTCCACGTCCACCCCGACGATCATGGCACGGTCAGCGACCGGTTCCGTGCCGCCATTGCGAGCGGCGCACCGCTCGAGACCGAGTGTCGATTGCGTCTGACGGACGGCGAGGAGCGCTGGATCTCGGTCCAGGGGCGCTGCCGCGCCGCACCCGATGGCCGGCCGGCGCTGTTCGCTGGCGTCACCTTCGATATTACCGCGACCAAGCGTGCCGAGGCGGATCTGCGCCACGAGAAGGAAGAGCGCGAGTTCATTCTCTCCCTGGTCAAGCGCCACCGGCTGCTGCTGGACCCCGACGACCTGATGCAACTCACCGCCGAAGCGATCGGCTTGCGGCTCGGCGTCGACCGCACCGGCTTCTTCGAGGTGGTCAATGATGCGATCATCCGTTTCGGCCCGTGCTGGACCGGCGGCAAGCTCGCGCCTTTGACCGGAGAGATGCCTTCGGCGAGTTTCGGCGAGGACGTCGGTACGGTGATCCGTGAGGGTGGGACGCTGGTGTTCGGAGGCACGGCGGATGCGGTGAGGCCGATCGAGGAAGCGCTGGAAGCAACCGGCTCGCGCGCGGGGATCAGCGTTCCGCTCATCCGCCACGGTCGCTGGGAAGGGGCCTTCTATCTCGGCCAGGCGGAAAGCCGGACCTGGGCCGCAAGCGAGGTGGCGCTGGTCGAGGAGGCCGCACAACTTGCCTGGGACGCCGTCGAACGCGCCCGCGCCGCGTTGCAGCTGCGCAAGCGCAACCGGCGTCTCGTTGGCGAGGTTGCGGAGCGGACCGCCGAACGTGACCGCGTGTGGGAGGTAAGCCATGACCTGCTCGGGATTGCCGACCCCGATGGCACCTGGCGCAGCGTCAACCCCGCCTGGACGCGAACGCTCGGCTGGGAGCCGCACGAGTTGATCGGCAAGACATCAGAGTGGCTGCTCCATCCGGACGAACTCGCGACGCGGCGTGAACGACTCGAAACGCTGAGCGGCGGGGGGGATATCAACCGCTACGAGCTCCGCATGCGGACGCGCGGGGGTGAGTATCGCTACGTGTCGTGGACGGCGACGCTTGCTGACGGGCGACTCTATGCCATCGCGCGCGATGTCACCGAGGAACACCGGCAACAGGCGGCGTTGCGCGCCGCGGAAGAGCGCACGCGACTGGTGCTTGGCGCCATGGATGGCGTCGGCATCTGGTCGTACGACATTGCCGGGGACCTTTTCCACAGCGATGCCGGTTTTGCCGCGCTGTACGGCTTCACGCCCGAGCAGGCGGAAGCGGGCGCGTCGATGGCGGAATTGCTGGCGCGCGTTCACCCTGAAGATCTCGAACGCCTGATGGGCGTGTTCGTCGAGATGCGCGACCAGACCGGCGGCGGCGAGGTCGAATATCGCGTCGTACGTCCGGACGGTACGCTGCGCTGGGTAATGGTGCGCAACCACAGTCTGTTGAACGACAAGGGGGAGCTCGAATCGGTCGTCGGGGTCGGCATCGACGTGACGCGGCTGCGCGAACTGGAGGAGAGCCTGCGCCAGGCACAGAAGATGGAAGCGGTCGGCCAGCTGACCGGAGGGCTGGCGCACGATTTCAACAACCTGCTGACCGGAATCTCGGGGGCCCTGGAGATGATGCAGTTGCGTCTCAAGCAGGGCCGCATCGACGCGCTGCCGCGCTATATCGGCGTGGCACAGACGGCGGCCGGGCGTGCCGCCGCGCTAACCCATCGGCTGCTCGCCTTTGCCCGCCGCCAGCCGCTCGATCCGCGGCCGCTCGATGTTGCCCAGCTGATCGTAGGTATCGAGGACTTGCTCCGCGGCACCGTCGGGCCGACGGTCGATCTGCGCGTCCTCCACGCGGCAGACAGCTGGCCGGTTCAGGTCGACGCCAACCAGCTCGAGAACGCGCTGCTCAACCTGTGCATCAACGCGCGCGACGCGATGCCCGGCGGTGGCGTACTGACGGTCGAAACCGCCAATGTCTGGCTCGACGAGGCCGGCGCGACGGAGCGTGATCTGCCGCCCGGCGCGTATCTTGTGCTGTGCGTGTCCGATACCGGTGTCGGCATGCCGCCCGAGGTCGTCGCGCGGGCGTTCGAGCCCTTCTTCACCACCAAGCCCAAGGAACAGGGCACGGGGCTCGGCCTGTCGATGATCTACGGCTTTGCGCGCCAGTCGGGCGGGCAGATCCGTATCCGTTCCGCCCCCGGTGCCGGCACGACGATGAGCCTTTACCTGCCGCGCCACCTTGGCGCCGCGATCGACCGGGGCGAGGGCGGGCGGCGCGCGACGATCCGCCGCGTGGCGAGCGATGAAGTCGTGCTTGTGGTCGAGGACGAGCCCGCGGTGCGCATGCTGGTGACCGATTTGCTGGAAGAACTGGGCTACACCGCGATCGAGGCCGGCGATGGCGGGGAAGGCGCCGCAGTGTTGCGGTCCGACACGCGGATCGATCTGTTGGTAACCGATGTCGGCCTGCCCGGCGGGATGAACGGCCGCCAGGTCGCCGACGCCGCGCGCGCCGCACGTCCCGGGTTGCC
The DNA here is from genome assembly GCA_038245375.1 of Sphingomonadales bacterium. Lineage (GTDB taxonomy): Bacteria > Pseudomonadota > Alphaproteobacteria > Sphingomonadales > Sphingomonadaceae > Sphingomonas. The sequence continues at coordinate 11,602 of JBBRSN010000059.1, forward strand.
GGTGCTGTTCATCACCGGCTTTGCCGAGAATGCCGTGGTCGGCGACGGGCCGCTGGAGGCGGGGATGGAACTGCTCGCCAAGCCTTTCACGATCGATGCGTTGGCGGCGCGGATTACCCGGCTTATCGGGACGCACCGGGGAATTGTGACAAGTTCGCCGCTTTGACCGAAGGCGGGTTAGGCCGCCCGGTCGCGCTGCGCCGGGGTGTCGCGCCGCCGCAGATAGGGTGCGACGAGGTTGCGCGCACGGAACCATTCCTGACGCTCGGGGCTTAATGTCTCGAAATTGCCGATCACGCGACGGCACTCGGGGCTGCGGCACTGGCAGATCATGTGCCAGTTCGATTCCTTGAGCGTGGTCGAATAATCCCACGCAATCTCCTCGCCGGCGGCGATCTCGCGTACCGCGACGAGCACCGGGCCGGCTTCGGTGAAGCGTAGTCCGGCATTGGGCGAGCAGCTATGATTGATCAGGTCGTCGATCCGCCCCGACGGGCCCATATAATGTTCGGGCGTGACCTGCACGAAGCGATCGCTCGACCCGCGCATCAGGCTCGGCACGCGGTCACTGCGAAAACGGCGACCGGTAAAGCGGATGATTTCCTCCCCCTCGGCAAAGCCCTGCGCGGCATAGACCGCCTTGCCGAGATGCGTCTCGCCGACCGAGAAAAGGTTGGCGGCGGGTGCATAGGCGTCGAGCACATAGAAGCGCCCGTCGCGGAAACCGAGCGAGCGCAACGGGTTGATCGTCGCCAGCCCGATCATGAACCACACGCTCGCATGGCACAGCAATTCGACCAGCACATAGGCATATTCGGCGACATGCTGATCGCCGGTGCGTGTCGTGACGATCAGCGTCGCCAGGTCGCCGACCGTCCACAGCCCCCATGCCGGCGAACGTTCGCGCGTGCGGTCTTCCCACACGCTTTGCCAGGTCGGCCAGAAGCTGATCGGCACGGCGACGACGAGCAGCATATGCGCCCAATAGGTCTGGCGGAAGGCGACCCACATGATCAGTGCCGCGAAACAGGCCCCGAGCGAAACCGCTTCGCCGGTTGACGGCCGCTCCCACACCGCGCCGCGCCAGATGCCGAACGTGATGGCGATACAGGCGATTGCCGAGATGCCGAACACCCAGGCTTGCAACACGCCCTGGTTGACGGCGGCATAGGTCGCCGCCTCCGCTGCCGTCGCACAGCTCCAGATCAGCCACGAGATGCGGTTGGGCCGCACCATCTGGCGTCTCAGCCCGACGAGATACAGCACATAGGCCGCGACGCTGCACGCCACGGCCAGGACGAACCAGGGTTCAATCGATGCAAGGCCCCCCATCATGGTTAAGGAGATACGTGAATCCGCCACTCTCGTCCAGAAAATCCCCAGGAAAACCCAACGATTCCTGCGAGTCGTCGAGTAATTCTGAGTCATTGGAATCACTTGGGTCGGTGCGATGCGGAGGCATCCGCTGTATTTCCGCCGCTGCGAGGTTGCATCGGGCCGCGCCAATCGTCCATCCGAAGCCTTGCCTATGGCGGCAAGCCTCAGCACAATGCCCGCCATGAAACAGATCCTTATCGCATTCCTGATCGTACTGGGCGGCATCCCGCTTTTCCCTGCCGCTGCGCAGCCGGCCGGGACGGTCATGTCGGCTGAAACCAAGGAGACGTTCATCCTGCGGTCGCGCAACCATATTCCGGGGCGTATGGCCGCAACGGCGATCTACCTGCACAGCATCTCGTTTCGACAAATTCGCGAGGAATACAGCACGATCGCCACGCGCGACGACGATGGCCACTGGACGGTCGGCACGATGGGCGAAGTGGGTCCGGCCGCCAGGAAGGTAAAGCTTCGCGTGATCCCGGAAAAGCTCCGCACCCTCTCCAAGACCGATGCCGCCGCGCTCGACGCGCTGTTGCACGACGACGCGCTGTATCTCACGGCGTCGAGCTTGCCCGCGGAACCCGACAACAGCGCGACCTACCACACGATGGAGATCGTGACGCCGGGCCACCGCGTCGTGGTGCGCTGGATCGCGCCATTGGCGGGCGTGGCGGGACGCGTGGCCGACCTGATTTCCGGCGGGAAGAGCAGGCGGCACGGCTGAAGCGCTTCCGCTTCGAGCCGCGCCCGCACGGCAGGACCGCCTGTCGCTACAACATCGCGACGCGCGCGATGATATCCGCATAGATACGCGTCAGCGCGTGCAGATCATCCACCGCCACCGCTTCGTCGAGTTTGTGCATTGTCGCGTTGACCAGGCCGAACTCGACCACCGGACACAGCCTGGACAGGAACCGCGCATCGGACGTGCCGCCGGTGGTCGAGAGTTCCGGCCGCAGGCCCTGACATGTCTCGATCGCATCGCCGATCAACGTCGAGAAAGCGCCCGGCTTCGTCAGGAACGCCTCGCCCGAGATGCGCGCGATCACCTGCGCGACCGGCGCGTGGCGGGCGACGATCTCCTCGATCCGCGCAACCAGATCCTCGCCGCGCTGCAGGTCGTTGAAGCGGATCGACAACCGCGCCGAGGCGTGCGCCGGAATGACATTGCTCGCCGGGTTGCCGACCGTGATGTCGGTCGCCTCGATATTGGAGGGCTGGAACCAGGCGCTTCCCGCATCGAGTGTGATCGCGTCGATCTCGGCCAGCGCCGCGACCAGCTTGGGGATCGGATTGTCGGCGAGGTGCGGGTAGGCAACATGGCCCTGCCGCCCCGGCACCTCGATCCACAGATTGACCGAGCCGCGCCGCCCGATCTTGATCATGTCGCCAAGCCGCTGCGCCGAGGTCGGCTCGCCGATGAGGCAGAGATCGGGCATCACGCCCTGCGCCGCCATGCGCTCGATCAGCGCGACGGTGCCAAAGGTCGCCGGACCTTCTTCGTCGCCGGTGATGATCAGGCTGAGCGGTGCTTCCTGCGGTGCGCGCGCCACGGCGGCGACGAAGGCCGCGATCGCACCCTTCATGTCGACCGCGCCGCGCCCGTGGAGCAGTCCGCCGCGCACCTCCGGTTCGAACGCGCCGCTGGTCCAGCCGCCGCCCGGCGGCACCACGTCGAGATGGCCGGCAAAGGCGAGATGCGTGCCCGACCCGCCGCGCGTCGCGAGCAGGTTCTCGACCGGGCCGTCGGGCGCTTCGCCGGCGACGAACCGCTCTACCGCAAAGCCGAGCGGCGCCAGCGCCGCGGCGAGCACATCGAACACGCCGCCACGTGCGGGGGTGACGCTTTCGCGGGCGATCAGTGCCTTGGTCAGGTCGACGACATCGGGCAGGATGGGGGCGTGGTTCATGGGAGGCGACATTGCCCAAGCTCGATCTCGATACAATCCCGCAGACGAACCGGACCGGGTATCCGTCACCTTATTCGGATAAGGTACAGGGCCGCTGGTATCGTCGTCTCGCTCCGGCGTCGGGACTGACGGATTTCGGCGTCAGTCATGTCACGCTGAAGCCGGGCGCATGGTCGTCGCAACGTCACTGGCATGAGGGCGAGGACGAATTCGTCGTGATGCTGTCGGGCGAGGCCGTACTTGTCGACGATGACGGCGAGCATGTCATGCGCGCCGGCGACTGCGCGAGCTTCCCCAAGGGCGATGGCAACGGCCATGTGCTGCAGAACCGGGGTGAGGCGGATTGCGTATTCATCGCGTTGGGGGCGAATGGGGCGACGGCGGGGAAGGCGGAAAGCGATTGCCATTATCCCGACATCGACATGCACTTGCCGGGTGGCGGCAATTTTGTGCGGAAGGATGGGAGCGGGTTCTGATACCACGGATCGGCGACGGCGCCTCATCGCGCCGCGCGAGCGCCCCACGACATTGGCGCCGCCGCGGAAGCGGCCCTGCGTTTCTTCGCCCGGCGTATCTTCAGTGCAGGGTGATTCAACCGCCATCGCGGCGGCGCTATCCGATTGCCGACGCGCGCCCGCAGCGGCGCGGCGAGGTTCTTTCTCATTGTCGATGCTGGATGTTCAGGCCGGCTGTTCCGGGCGCTGTTCCCGGCTGTTCGCCGCGCTGTTGTTCGCGCTGTTCCGTGGCTGTTAAGCGGCTGTTCCGTGGCTGCTCTGCCGCTGTTCCTGCGCGGCGGTAGAATCGCGCCAACACATTGATATTGTGCAGCATAATCATGAAAATCCTCGGCTGTTCCGCCCGGAAGATTTTTTCGCGGAACAGCGCTGATATGTTGGTCGATGCCGAGCGCCAATAGCACAGATCGGCAAGGGCGGCTGACAGCCCGGCCTTATGCGGGCGCGACGTGGAGCAAGAGTGGTCACTTCGCCGCGGAAGGTGCATGGCGGCGCTATGCGGGGAATCAGAGTCCGGATTTCAATCCCGCGCATTCGCTTCAGAAAATCTCGCCGGCGATGGAACCTTGTCGCGCATCGAGCGTTACGGGGGCGGGTGTAGCACAGGGCCAAGCCGCACCGGGGTTTTGTAACCATGCTGAATACGCCGCAGTCGCGGTCCTGATGGCCATGATTCTCGTCGTCGAAGACGATGTTTTCATTCGCGAAAATGCTGCCTGGACGATCGGTGAGCTGGGACACGGCGCGCTGCTTGCGAAGGATCTCGCAACCGCGCTCGCGCACCTTTGCGCCGCCACACCGATCGACGCGCTCTTCGTCGACATTCGCCTCGCCGCTGTGGCGCTGGGGGGATATGACGTCGCCAATCGAGCCGTCGGCATGCGGCCGGGCCTGCCGGTGCTCTATACCTCGGGAAGTCCGCTGACGCCTGCGATGACCGACCAGTTCGTCGCGGGCGGCCAGTTCCTCCAGAAACCCTATTCATCGGATCAGCTCGAAGCCTGCATGGGCGAACTGCTGCACTAGCGCCCTTTCGATTCTACCAGCGATCATTCTCAGCTTCACCCCGGCGTCCGGCGCGCAATCATCTCCCCGGGGCCGGCCACCGCGTCAGGACAGCAGATTTCCATTTCAGCGACAGTCACGGGGCCAGCCGACTTGCTCACCCAGACTTCTCCCGGCACGGCACAGGGGCAAACCGAAGAGTCGATCCTCAAGGCCGGGGCGCTGCAAAGCGCGATCTTCAACAGCGCCAATTTTTCCAGCATCGCGACCGACGCCAAGGGCGTGATCCAGATCTTCAACGTCGGTGCCGAGCGCATGCTCGGCTATACGGCGGCCGAGGTGATGAACGTGATCACGCCGGCGGATATCTCCGATCCGCAGGAATTGATCGCGCGTGCCCAGACGCTCAGTGTCGAGTTGGCCACGCCGATCACGCCGGGTTTCGAGGCGCTGGTGTTCAAGGCGTCGCGCGGCATCGAGGATATCTACGAGCTGACCTATGTCCGCAAGGACGGCTCGCGGTTGCCGGCGGTTGTTTCGGTGACGGCGCTGCGCGACGTGACGGGGTTGATCATCGGCTATCTGTTGATCGGCACCGACAACACCGCGCGCAAGCTGGTCGAGGAAGAGCAGAAGAAATCCGACCAGCGGCTGCGCGACCAGCAATTCTACACCCGCTCGCTGATCGAATCGAACATCGACGCGCTGATGACGACCGATCCCGCCGGCATCATTACCGACGTCAACAAGCAGATGGAGGCACTGACCGGCTGTACGCGCGACGAGTTGATCGGCGCGCCGTTCAAGGATTGCTTCACCGACCCCGACCGCGCCGAAGCGGGCATCAAGCGCGTGCTGAGCGAGAAGTCGGTCACCGATTATGAGCTGACCGCGCGCGCGCGCGACGGCAAGCAGACCGTGGTGTCGTACAATGCGACGACCTTCTACGACCGCAGCCGCACGCTGCAGGGCGTGTTCGCCGCGGCCCGCGACGTCACCGAGCGCAAGCGCGTCGAGGAGGAACTGCAACAGGCCAAGGCCGCCGCCGAAAGCGCGAGCCGGACCAAGTCCGACTTCCTCGCCAGCATGAGCCATGAAATCCGTACGCCGATGAATGCCATCATGGGCATTGCCGATTTGCTCGCCAAGACCACGCTGACCGCCGAGCAGGACAAATATGTCCAGATCTTCCGTCGCTCCGGCGACAATCTGCTCAACCTCATCAACGACATTCTTGACCTCTCCAAGGTTGAGGCATCGCAACTCGATCTCGAGCGGACGGGGTTTTCGCTGAGCGACCATCTCGAGAAGGTCTTCGAAATGATCGCCCCGCGCGCGGCCGAAAAGGGGCTCGCGCTGCTGTGCGAGATCGATCCCGAAATCTGCAACGACCTGGTCGGCGATCCGACGCGGCTGCGACAGGTGCTGCTCAACCTGCTCGGCAACGCGATCAAGTTCACCGGGTGCGGTACAGTATCGCTCAAGGTGGAACGCGATGACGACCATGCGGTGCCGACCGCCTTGCGCTTCACGGTATCGGACACCGGCATCGGCATAGCCGGCGACAAGCTGGCGCAGGTCTTCGAGCGCTTCATCCAGGCGGATTCCTCCACCACGCGCCGCTTTGGCGGGTCCGGCCTCGGCCTGACGATCTCCAAGCGACTGGTCGAACTGATGGGCGGCAGCATCTGGGTGAGGAGCGAGGTCGACAAGGGCAGCGACTTCGGTTTCGCCGTTCCGTTTGAACGATGGGTTGCCGGTGCCGGCGCGGAGAGCGCCCCGGTCGGCGCCGATTCGGACGCGCCGCTGCCGGCGCTGCGCATCCTGATGGCCGAGGACTCGCCCGACAATTGCACGATCGCCCTGGCCTATCTCGAGGACACGCCCTATCTGATCGACATCGCCGAAACCGGCGCGATCGCCTGTGAGATGTTCCGCGCTGGCGATTATGATCTGGTGCTGATGGACCGGCAGATGCCCGTGATGGACGGGCTGACCGCGACGCGGACGCTGCGTGCCTGGGAAAGGGCGCATGGTCGCCCGCCGACTCCGATCATCGCGCTGACCGCCTCGGCGCTGAAGGGCGACCGCGAGACCTGCCTTGCCGCAGGTTGCACCGCCTATCTGACCAAGCCGATCAAGCAGGATGTGCTGCGCCAGGCGATCAGGGATTATGCCGCTGCGGAGCCCAAGGCGTCGCGGCTGCGGGGCGGAGCGCAAACCAGGGTCGAGCGCTCGGCGATGCGGCTGGCCGAACGGACCCCGGCCTATCTCGACAATTGTCGCGACAATGTCGTCACGATGCGCGGCGCGCTGGCGCGTGGCGACTTTCCGGCCGTGACGACGCTCGGGCACAATCTGCGCGGATCCGGCGGCGGATTTGGTTTCCAGGCGATTACCGATTTCGGTGCCGGCCTCGAACAGGCCGCCGACGATGGCGACCGCGCCGGCGTCGATGGCCTGCTCGTGGAACTGTCGTCCTATCTCGATCGGGTCTGACCGGGCGTCAGATGGCGACGCGGACGAAGCTGCATGATTGTTCGCCCGGCTTCACGCTCCGGCCGCCAGCCTCTGCGCCGCGAACCACGGCGCCATCCGCCGCAGCGCCTCCTCGACCCGGTCGGTCGACACAGCGAAGCTGAAGCGCATGAAGCGGTGGCCATCGACCGGATCGAAATCGACGCCCGGCGCGGTCGCCACGCCGGTGTCGAGCAACAGCCGCATGCAGAAATCCATGCTGTCATCGGTCAGGTGTCCGATATCGGCATAGATGTAGAAGGCGCCATCGGGCGGCGCGATGCGGCGCAGGCCGAGCGCGGGCAGCGCCGCCAGCATCAACTCGCGATTGCGCGCATAGGTTTGGACATGGCCTTCCAGCTCGTCACGACAATCGAACGCGACGAGTCCGGCATGCTGCGCCAGCGACGGCGGGGTCAGGAAAAGATTGCCCATCCGCGCGCGCGCCGCTTCGATCAGCGGCGGTGGCACGATCAGCCAGCCGAGCCGCCAGCCCGCCATGCTGAAATATTTCGAGAAGCTGTTGACGATCAACGCGTCGGGTTCGTCCTGCGAGACCGAGCGCGCCGGGCCGACATAGCTCAGCCCGTGATAGATCTCGTCCGAGATGATGCGGATGCCGCGCCGGCGACACACCGCCACGATCGCGGCCAGTTCGTCGGGCGCGATGATCGTGCCGGTCGGGTTGGCGGGGCTGGCGAGGATCAACCCTTGCGGCGCGGGATCGAGCCTTTCGATCGCGGCGGCGGTGATCTGGTAGCGTTCGGTTTCACCGCAGGCGATCTCCACGGCCGTGAGGTGCAGCGCCTTCACCGTGTTGCGATAGGCGACATAACCCGGCCGCGCGAACGCCACCCGGTCGCCGGGCGCGAACAGGCAGGATAGCGCCAGCACGAAAGCGGGGGAGGCGCCGCAGGTCAGGATCACCTGTTCGGGGTCGACCGCGACGCCGTGGCTTTCCGCGTAATGGCGGGCGATGCGCGCCTTGAGCGCCGGGCTCTCCCAATAGCCCATGCCGTCGCTGTCGAGGATGCGGTGCGCGGTGGCGATGGCGGCGGCCGGCGCGCCGGTCGAGGGTTGGCCGAATTCCATATGGATCACCGAGCGCCCTTCCGCCGCGAGGCGGTGGGCGGCGCGGCTGATGGCGATGGCGTGAAAGGGATCGATCTCGGCCGACATGGTGCGGTCAGCCAGTAACGGGCTTCTCGAACTGTTCGATCACCCATTCCTCTTCCTGCGCGGCGGCGATCCAGTCCTGCATGAACGGGTGATGGAGCACGGCGTCCATATAGCCGGTGGCGAAGCGCGCGACCGGCAGGCCGTAGGTGACGATGCGCGTCACGACCGGCGCGTACATGATGTCGGCCGCGCCGAAATCGCCGAACAGAAACTGTCCTTCGCCGCCGAAGCGCGCGCGGGCCTGCGCCCACAATTCCATGATCCGCGTCAGGTCGGCGACGACATCGTCGTCGGGGCGACTTGGCGGGAAGACCTGGCGGACGTTCATGCTGTGCTTGCGGCGCAGCGCGGCAAAGCCGGAATGCATCTCTGCGGCCATCGACCGCGCCATCGCGCGTGCCGCATCGTCCGCCGGCCAGAAGTGCGTGCCGCCCGATTTCTCGTTGAGATATTCGACGATCGCCAGGCTGTCCCACACCACGACGTCGCCGTCCCACAGGATCGGCACCTTGCCGGAGGAGGGCGCGAACTCGTCGCCCGAACGGCGCCTGTCCCACTCGGCGTCGTAGAGCGGGACGACCATTTCCTCGAACGGCAACCCCGATTGCTTCGCCGCGAGCCAGCCGCGCAGCGACCAGCTGCTATAGGCCTTGTTGCCGATGATGAGTTTGAGCATGCGCCCGCTTAGCGAGATGACCGTCAAAGCCGCAAATGGATTCCGCGTCGATGCAGCGGCACGAGCAGCCCGATCACCAGCGAGAGCACCGCCAGCGAGCAGAGCAATGAGGCGAGGTACGGGTCGGGCGCTACCACCCGCATCGCGGCGAAGGCATGGGCCCCGAGCGTCGTGCTGCCGAGATAGAGCCGCATGCCGGCCAGCCCGAGCAGCAGCGAGACCATATAGCCGAGGATCGCATTCATGCCCAACAGCCTCAGCGGGGCGAGCAGGCGCACCAGCGCCGTGCGAGCACTGGCCAGCATCGCCAGCGCGAGCAGCAGCGCTGACAGGCCCGACGAGAACAGCGCATAGCTGCTGCTCCACAGCCGCTTGTTGATCGGAAAGACAGGGTCGATCAGCAGTCCCGCCACGATCAGCACGATACCGCCGAGCGCGATCCTCGTCACTGCGCGGGTTGGCGCAAATTGCCACGCGATCGCGGCGAGCATCCCGAACAGGACATTGGCCAGCGCGGGCAGGGTCGAGAGCAGCCCTTCCGGATCATAGACGACTGTGCCAGCGGCGCCGGTCCCGAAGCGCCACATATGCGCCGGGGTCAGCAGCATACGGTCGACATAGCCGGCGAGATTGGCGTCGGGCGTCAACGCACCGGCGCCGTGACCCGGTACCGGTACGAACAGCATCAATGCGGCATAGCCGGCGAGGACCGCAACCGCCGTACCGCCGATCACCCGCGGATCGAGCCGCGCTTGCCCGTTCGCGTCCCGCCGTGCCGTCAGCATCGCCAGCGCCGCGACGAGGCCGTAGCATAGCGCGATGCGCGGCAGCACGCCCATCAGCCGGAAGGTTGCGAGGCCGGGCCGCGCCAGCATCTGCCAAGCCCAGCCCAGCGCGATCAGGCTAGCCGTGCGCCGCGCCACGCGGCGCCACATCGCGCCGTCGACCCGGCGGGGAAATGACAGCGCCAGCGCGACGCCGATGGCGAAGAGAAAGGCTGGAAAGACGAGGTCGGTCGGGGTGAAGCCGTTCCAGGCGGCGTGATCGAGCGGCCACCAGACATATTGTCCCGACCCCGGCGTGTTGACGATGATCATACCCGCCACCGCCGCTCCGCGGAACAGGTCGAGCCCGGTCAGGCGTGTCGGCGGGGCGGAGGCCATTCACCGGGGATAGCCGCCATGCGGCGCCCCGGCAACGACCGCTCAGGACGCGTCGTTTGCCCGGTCGCCGAAGCCGCCGCCGGTCAGGCTGCGCGCGACGGTTTCGCTGAACTGATCGTTCGAAGTCGCGTAGCCCGCCTTGCCATCGGCCACCAGCGGCGCATTGACATCTCCCTCGGCGATGCTTGACTGGCCATAGAAGGGGTTCATCCCGCTGGCGGTGTAGCTACCAAGCCCGACACCTGCCGCAGCGCTGACGCATAAACCCGCGATGCTGGCGATGATGATTGCCGGCCGACCAAGGCTTGCCATGTCCTGTTCTCCTGCTCGCCGCTCAACGCACGGGCGATCGCGCGTGTTCCCGGCGCTCAGAAGCGCTTGCTGTAGACCAGAAAGCCCGAGCGATCGGCGACCTGGTCGTACAGCCGCATCGCCGTCGCGTTGGTTTCGTGAGTCTGCCAATAGACGCGCGGTGATCCGGCGGCCTGCGCGCGGGCATAGACCGCCTCGATCAGCGCCCGCCCGACGCCGCGCCCACGCGCCGCCGAACTGGTGAACAGATCCTGCAGGTAACAGGTCGGCGCGATCGCGGTTGTGCTGCGGTGGAACAGATAATGCGTCAGCCCGATCAGCTCGCCGTCCTGTTCCGCGACCAGCGCGTGGACCGGCTCATCCGCGTCGAAGAACCGCTGCCAGGTCGTGGTGGGGATCGCCGGGTCGAGCGCGGTCGCGCCACTGCGGCCGTAAAAGGCGTTATAGCCGTCCCACAGGGGCAGCCATCGGTCGTAGTCCTCGCGTGCGACCGGACGGACCGACAGTCCGTTCATGTCAGCCCAGCGTCTCGATCACCGCAGCGCGCAGTTCGGCGATGCCAAGCCCGGTTTCGCTCGACGTGACGAGGATCTGGGGGTGTGCGGCGGTGCGCTTGCGCGCCTCGTCGATCGTGCGCTGCGTCACCTCTTCGAGGTCGGTGGCCTTGATCTTGTCGGCCTTGGTCAGCACGACGCGGTAGCTTACCGCCGCCTTGTCGAGCATCTCGAGGATGTCGCGATCGACGTCCTTGATGCCGTGGCGCGCATCGATCAGCACCAGCGCGCGCTTGAGCACCTGCCGCCCGCGCAGAAAGTCGTTGATCAGGAAACGCCACTTCTTGACCACCGCTGGCGGCGCCTTGGCAAAGCCGTAGCCCGGCATGTCGACCAGCCGCATGAGCAACGGGTCGCCGACATTGAAGAAATTCAGCTCCTGCGTGCGGCCCGGCGTGTTCGAGGTGCGCGCCAGCGTGTTGCGCCCGGTAAGCGCGTTGAGCAGCGACGATTTGCCGACGTTGGATCGCCCGGCAAAGGCGACCTCGGGCACATCGGGGTCGGGCAGGAACTCGAGCGTCGGCGCCGATTTCAGAAACGCGATCGGTCCGGCAAAGGTCTTGCGCGCGGCCTCGAGTTCGTCGTCGGTAAACATCAAAATCCTCCCCGGAACGGGGAGGGGGACCATCCGCAGGATGGTGGAGGGGCTTGGAGCGCGAGGCGCGTGCAGCGCGCTCCAAGCCCCTCCACCACTTCGTGGTCCCCCTCCCCAGCAAGCTGGGGAGGAACGAAGAAAGGGTTCACTTCACCACCGCCGTCTTCAGCCCCGGATGCCGCGCATAGAGCAGCCGCTGCTGCAGGATGGTGATGCAGTTCGAGGTGATCCAGTAGACCTGCAGGCCGACCGCGAACGGCGCCATCACGAACATCAGCACCCAGGGCATGATCGCGAAGACCTGTTTCTGCGCCTCGTCCATCGGCGCGGGGTTGAGCTTGAACTGGAAGTACATCGAGATGCCGAGCAGGATCGGGATCACGCCGATCGCGATCATCGTGGGGGGGTGGAAGGACAGCAGCCCGAACAGGTTGAGCGGCGTCAGCGGATCGGGCGACGACAGATCCTTGATCCACAACACGAACGGCTGGTGTCGCATCTCGATCGACAGCAGCAGCACCTTGTAGAGCGAATACATGATCGGGATCTGCAGGAAGGTCGGCAGGCAGCCGGCGAGCGGGTTGACGCCTTCCGCCTTGTACAGCGCCATCACTTCCTGCTGCTGGCGCGCCTTGTCGTCCTTGTAGCGCTCCTGCAGCGCCTTCATCTTGGGCTGGATCGCCTTCATCGCCGCCATCGAGGCGAACTGGCGCTGCGCGATCGGGAAGATCAGCGCGCGGATCGTGATCGTCAGCAGGATGATCGCGACGCCGAAATTGCCGACGAGGCGGAACAGCCAGTCGAGATAGGTGAAGATCGGCTTTTCGACGATGCGGAACCAGCCCCAGTCGATCGCGCTGCCGAAATGCGGGATGTTGAACCTGTCCTCATAGTGGTCGAGCGTCGCGACTTCCTTGGCACCCGCAAAGACATGCGTGACGACCGCGATTGCCTTGCCGGGCGGCACGATGGCCGGGCTTCGCGCGACGTCGGCCTGATACTGGCCATTGACCGCGGGGGCGAAGCCGGTGCGCACCGGTGCCTTCTGGTCGGGGATCAGCGCGGCGAGCCAATATTTGTCGCCAAAACCGACCCAGCCGCCGGTCGCGCTAAAGCGGTTTTCGCCCGCGCTGGCGCTGTTGCCAAACAGCTTGCCGAAGAAACCCGATTCCTGGCCATCGAGATTGGTATAGGCAATGTCGTAATTCACGCCGCCGCCAAAGGCCCCGATCGGCCCGATATGATTGTTCATGTTGCCGACGTCGCTGCCCGAGCCGTGGCGCGAGACGAGCGCGTACGGCTTGATCGTGATCGGCGCCGCGCCGCTATTGCTGACGGTCTGGGTGACGGTGAACATGAATTTGTCATCGACCGCGATGGTGATGTCGAAACGCTGGTTGGCCGGATTGGTCCAGCTCAGTGTCACCGGCTTGCCCGGCGTGAGCACGGTCGCGCTGGGTGTGAATATGGTGTTCTGGTCGGGCGTCTGGACGCCGTCACCGCTCCAGCCGAAGCCGGCGAAATAGGCGTTTTCGGTGCCCGACGGCGAGAACAGCCGGATCGGCGCCGAATCCTTGGCGACGGTTTCCTTGTAGGTCGGCAGCACGAGGTCGTCGATGCGCGCGCCCTTGAGGTTGATCGAGCCGTTGAGCGACGGCGTGACGATCTTCACGCGCTGCGTCTCGGCCAACACCTGGTTGCGGTCGCGCGTCTTGGCCGGCGTCGTTACCGGCGCGCTCGATACCGGCGTCGTCTTGCCGCCGGCAATCTGCGTCGCCGGCGGGTTGGCGACCGGGAAGAATTTCGCGGTAAGAAATTGGCCGCCAAACAGCACCAGCGCGGCGAGCACCGCGAACAGCACCCAGTTCCTGTGTTCTTCTTTCACCTGGAAATTCCTGTTTGCCTTGGGCGCTCGATGTCAGGGGACAGGGTCATGCCCGAACCCGCCCCAGGGATGGCACCGTGCGATTCGTCTGGCCGCCAGCCACCCACCCTTGAGCGCGCCATAGCGGCGAAGCGCCTCGATTGCATAGCTCGAACACGTGGGATCGTAACGACAGGACGGCGGCAGCACGGCCGATGGACCGATCTGCCAGAAACGGACCAGCGCGATGAGCAACCGGGTGACCATGCCGTCAGCGTTTCGGCCGCTCGCGCGGCGCGCGATCTTGCGGGCTTCCGGCGATCTTGCCAAGCGCCTTGACCAGTTCGGCACGCAGTGTGGCGAAATCGCGTTCGACACCGCCGGCGCGGCCGATCAGCACATGGTCGGCCCCGCGCACGCCCGATTCGGGCAGCAGGTCTCGAGCGAGCGCACGAAGCCGGCGCTTCATGCGGTTGCGGACCACCGCGCCGCCGATCTTCTTGGTCACGGTATAGCCGATCCGCATCAGCGGATCGCCATCGTCACGTTCGCGCACCAGCAGGACGAAGCCCGGCATCGGTGCGCGTTTGCCACTATTCGCCGCGAGGAAATCCGCGCGGCGCGTCAGCGTGTTCAGGCCGACAGCTTCTTGCGGCCGCGGTTGCGGCGGGCGCGGATCACGTTGCGGCCGCCCGGCGTCGCCATGCGCGAGCGGAAGCCGTGGCGGCGTGCACGCACGAGGTTGCTCGGTTGAAAGGTCCGCTTCATCGCTCATCACCTGGTCGTCAGAATGGAAAAGGGCCGCCCATGGGACGGCCTCGTTGGGCTGGCGCATAAGCGCGCCTCCCGCGAAAGTCAATTCGCGGACTCGCTTGCCGTGTCGGCGGCGAGCTCGGCCTTGCTGCGTGCGCGGCGTCGGACCGCACTGCCGCGCCGCATCGACAGGTCGACGACATGGCCGGTCTTGGGCCAGCGCCGCTTCCACCGCGCGAACTGGCGTCGCGCCCAGCGCGAGTTGCGCAGGATCAGCACCATGCCGCCGGCAAAGAAGAAAATCCCGCCGGGGCCGGGGATCGGCCCGACGATACCGGCGCAAAGGATCAGGATCACGCCGAGTACGAGCTGGGCGACGCGCAGGGCAGGGTGGCGGCGTTCGATCTCCATCCTCGCGATGTGGGAGTGGTGTGTTGGATTGACAAGACGGTCTCGACGATGTTCGATGAAGCACTCGCGTTGACCGGGGAATGAGCGCGACATAGCCTGCAGCCTCGGGGTGCCGCCCCATTTCTTGGTCCGATTGGCGAGGTCCCCGGGATATCCATGCCGCACGTTCGCACCCCCGTCCTTCTCGTGCCCGCCACCATGGCCGATATCGACCGGCTGTCGCCGCGCCTGATCGCGGGCATCGAACATGGCTTCGCTGATCGCGACGCGGGGGTCGGCATGCTGCGCGACGTGATGGCGCAGTTCGCGACGATATCCCGGCCCGCACGCTGGGGTTCCTTCTGGAGTGTAGACACTGCCGGCGAGCGGATGGTCGGGCTGTCGGGCTTCAAGGCACCGCCCGCGAACGGTGCGGTTGAGATCGGCTACCTCACCTTTCCCCGCTATGAAGGCCATGGTTACGCCACGCGCACCATCGCGGCACTGGTCGCCCATGCGTGGCGCGAGGTAGCGCTGGTCGTCGCCCATACCCTGCCGCTCCCCAATGCCTCGAACGCGGTGCTCGCGCGGCACGGTTTCAGCCATGTCGGCGAGGTGCTGGACCCCGAAGACGGTCTCGTCTGGCGCTGGGAGAAATCGCGCCGGGCGTGAACTTCCCCTGCCGCAGATTCCCGCTATGTTCACCGTCACTTCCGGGGGGCAGGTAAATGGTCGCGAGCGTATCGACGGTGGCGTATCTCGGGCTCGAGGCGCGGGCGGTCGAGGTGCAGGTGCAACTCATCGCTGGCCTCCCGGCGTTCAACGTCGTTGGTCTCGCCGACAAGGCGGTCGCCGAAAGCCGCGAGCGCGTGCGCGGCGCGATCGCCGCATTGGGGCTCGCGCTTCCGCCCAAACGCATCGTCGTCAACCTCTCGCCGGCCGACCTGCCCAAGGAAGGCACGCATCTCGATCTGCCGATCGCCATGGGCCTGCTTGCGGCAATGGGGGTGGTCGATGCCGAGGCGCTGGCCGATTTCGTCGTGGTCGGCGAGCTCGGCCTCGACGCGCGGATCGCGCCGTCGCCCGGCGTGCTGCTCGCCGCGCTGCACGCGTCGGAACTGGGCAAGGGGCTGGTCTGCCCGGCGGCGCAGGGCGCCGAGGCGGCCTGGGCCGGGTCTATCCAGATCGTCGCGGCGCCCGACATCCTCTCGCTGCTCAACCATTTCAAGGGCCACGGCCTGCTCGGCGCGCCGCAGCCCGGCGAGGCCGACGATGTGGTGGTCGGCCCCGACCTCGCCCAGGTCAAAGGGCAGGAAACCGCCAAGCGCGCGCTGGAGATCGCCGCCGCTGGTGGCCACAACCTCGTAAGGTCGTGTCAAGCTACACTTTCGTAAACCGCATGCTCTCTCGGCGACTTGCAAGCCAAGACCCAGCCGTTGGTCTCACCATCATCAGGGCAAGCCACGCGATTCGGTTTGGAGGGGGCACTCATCGCGGCGAGAACGAAGCAGGAACAAGTGTTGGTTTCTGCCTCACCGGGCGCTTTAATCAAAAGGAGTCATCCGCCCCATTGCTTTTGACAGTATCAATCAGAGCTTATGTCGCTCTTGCCGCCGCATTGAACGATCTTCTTCGGGCTCGACAGATCCAGTCCCATGACGACCGGTCAATTCATGGCCGTTCCTACCGGAAGAGGGCGGCGAAGCTCCGTAATTAGGATCGTCTGGCATCAAATTCCGTTCGTCCAACGGTGGCGGGGCAAAACTGAAAATGCGCCCGACCCAATCTCTTAAATCGCGCAAAGGCATCATAAACCTCCAGTCCCATCGGGAGCAGCCTACTCCGTGGATGGACGAACTTCTACTTTATTTTCGCCTGTACTGGGCTTGCGGGCAGTCAAGTTAACGGTTCCGACAGCGCCGCCGTTCCGAATGATGCGCTCGTATCCACCGCCACCGGCGGGTTATCCGGCGTTGGGATTGCGGCGCAATCGTGATCACCGACATGCCCTCTCGTCTTCATATACAAAACGCATCGTCAGCGCATTTGATGTTCGACACTGGAAAGGTCGCTCACCGTTCGCAGGGGCAAGGTCAGGCCAAAGCACCTTCCGGTAAGCTGGCTCGGGTAGCGGCTGCGCATGCCCGTTAGGCGTTAGCCTGAGAGCCCGTTCCACTACTTCAACTCGTCGCCCGAGGTGATCCGGCTGGTGGTGCTGATGTACGTCCGCTTCCCGCTTTAGCCTCAGGAACGTTTAGCACCTGCTGTTCGAGCGCGGCATCGACAGCTGCCATTAGCAGGCTGCTGAAAAAGGGCTTGGCTATCGCGCTGTGAGGTGATTCATCGTGGCAGGACGCGATGAACGGGATCGATGGATGCGCGGGACAGACGAACGATCGGGCAAGCTGTTTTCCTATGTCGATCTGGAACAGCGG
>JBBRSN010000060.1:0-27967 GCA_038245375.1 Sphingomonadales bacterium
AATGTAAGCTGCTGTCGGATGCATAAAAACCCTCCCCGGTATCGGAGAGGGTGATGCCACATTCTCACATGCCGCGCTATGTGCGCTTCTTGTAAGGGCCGCGCCGTGCTGGAGCCGGCGCATCGGCGTCAATCCGCGCGATAACATCTTCCAGCGACCAAAGCCGATCGGTTACGCCCGCTGCCATCGCTGGCGACATGCGCAGGGTCTTATGGATGCGGCAGAAATTGTAGAACACGAAATACAGCGACAGCGCGTGAACGTGGTTATCGAACTTCTTTGAGAAGGCGTTGGTCAGGCGCGTGAAGCGGCGCATGGACATGCGCATCGTGAGGTTCTGCCGCTCAACGTAGCTGGTCGAGACAGCTTGATAGTCAGGGCTTCCGGTGACGCGGACCTTCTTTGCGCCGATGCACTCGGCAGGGCTGTAGCGACCCGGAGCGGTGATCGTCGGGCCATAGAGCTTCACGAGCTGGGCAAAGTCCACATCATCGCCGAACGCGCCTTCCACGGCCTCCAGATAAGCCTTGTGGCCATCGGTAGTCAGTTGGACGCGATTAGCGAGGCGCGCGCGGAGATCGTCCATAAGCGTCATGGCATCTTCGCCCGAACGGCTGCCGATATGGTAGGACACGATCAGCTTCGTGTCAGCGTCGATCGCGGTCCACGTCCAGATATCGCCAGCGCCTTCCGGTGCGGCCTTCGCGGTCGCGACGTTCTTTTGCTTGGCGTGGCAGAACGACCAAATCTCGTCGCACTGGATGCGGCTTGCCTTCACGCTGCGCACCGTCTCGTCGTGGAGCGCGAGGCAGGCTTCACCGGCCTGTTCGAGCAGCTTCGTCACCGTGTTGATGGACACATCGGCAACGCGGCTGATCGATCGCATGGACGATCCTTCGCACAGCATGGCGAGGATTTGGACGCGCTTGTTGAGAGGCAGCTTGTTCATGCCCATATTCATACTGAACTTTTTGCATCAAGCAAGCATTAAATTAAAGAGATAGAAGGCGTTCGTGGATCAAGGGCCAAGCCGCGCCCATTGCCATTTCGACATATTTGGCTGGGATGTCTGCGATTAGAGCAACGTCATCGACCCTTAGCTTTTTCGCAGTTATGGCTTCCAAGAAGTCCGCGCGACAAGCGATTGGGAATAACAATGCCGTCGCGACCGCTTCCGCAATGAAATCTATATTTACCTCTATCGGGGCATTAAAAGCATCCTGCATGTGTGGAGGAAGCCCAACTTTTGTAGCAAGCTCGACCTGTTGCTCTCTCGTGCTGGTGTGATATGCGGCGTCGTCTAAGAGATGTGTTATTTCCTTGCAGCAGACAAACCTCTGCCAATCAGCCTCGTCTTTAATATTGTAATATATATTTGCCAACAAATGAGGATCTGCGCCGTAAAAGCCATTCGGCCACTCGAATAGCCGATATTTTCCGCGCAAAATCACTGTGTTTAGTTCAACGCCTATAAACTCCACTTCTCGATCCATTCCTTCATCGCGCATCTTCTGAAGGATGTCATTAACATCAACGGGTAGAGACCTGACGTCCTTAAAAGCTCCAATAAGATTGCCAAGTTTGCCCATTTCTAACTCACAAAAAAAAGCCCGGAGACGAAGCCTCCGGGCTTAACGATCAAACTGCGAATGTCTAGGTTGCCCTAAAGAGCGCCTACCAATTCGGCAATGTCCACAACGCGGTTAGCGCTCCTGGGAGCCTCCCGAGAAACATTCGCTGTCCCCATCTTATGCTGCAGGGCGGCGGAGCGAGACTCTGCCTCGATTTCTTCCGCAGTTATAATGCCGTCCCGGCTTCCACGGAAGAAGCGAAGATTTACCGTCGTTCCGTCGTGCCCAGAAAAGGGGCATGTGTTGGGTGCTTCGTTCATACTACCCGCCTTTCTTTCCATCGCGCCTCAGCAGCTGCCTTGGCGATACGTTGACGATCTGCAGCGGGTAGGATCGATGCACGAGCCAACCCACCAGCGCTTCTTTTGGGACAAGGGGCTTCATAGCCATCATCCTCAATCTCACCCGTAGCGATCCGCGCCACCATAACCGCATTGGCTACAGCGTCAGCAGGTCGCTTCTGTCCTTGCGGACCCTTGGGCATAAAGTTACAACTTTCTTACTCAAAAAACGTTGACAAACTCTAAAACATCGTTCGTCGTTCGTTCTCGCCGAATCATTATATAGAGCCTAATACCTACAGTTTGTAGGCATAAGCAATGATTCATGACTCGGCTCGTCGCAAATTTTCTCTACTCGTCGCAAAATGGCCATATCGCGCTTGACATAAATCGACAAATGCGACTCGAAATATCATTGTCGGGACACAACCTGAACGGTCGCTGAGTCAAGTGCAAAATGGACCGGAACGAGTTCGAGAGCGTTGATCCCCGAACGGTTCATTGCTGGATCGGGCTCGACGGTTGAATTAGGATCACCGCCTAAATTCAAACTGAGACACTGCCAAGCCTTGGTCGCAGCGGACGAAAAATTCCTCTTGGGACCGCGGCTGCCGGCCGCGCTATCGCCGCTGCCCAAACACGCCGCTTCGGCGCGCGAGCGGGGACCTAATCCCCGAGCGCGGCGACGAGTTCGTGCTGGCGTAGCGGTTTGGCGAGCACCGCATCGAAGCCGGCGGCTGCCGCCGCGTCGCGACAGACGTCGCTGGCATGCGCAGTGATCATGATCGCCTTGCCGTGCCAGCCATTGCGCCTGAGCGCGCGCAATACCCCGAAGCCATCGCCGTCGGGCAACCGGTAATCCGCGATCAGCACATCGCTATCGTCGAGCCGCGTATCGGCGATGATCGTGGCCGCAGCGGCGAATGATCGCACGTCATAGCCGCGCCAGTGCAGCAGTAATTGCAGCGAACGCCGCACCGCGTCGTCGTCATCAACCAGCAGGATCGTTCGCCGGAACGCGGCGATCTCCTCTTTTGCTTCGGCCTGCGTCATCGGTCGCCTCCCCCGCGTATGCTATCGCCGGCGGGAAGGCCGCGTCGTTACGTAAAAGCCCTCAGTCGCGCTGTTCGAGCCCGGCGGCGAAGGCGATGCGCAGCGCTTCGGACAGGCTGCGGACGCCAAGCTTCTCCATCAGATTGGCGCGGTGGACCTCGACCGTGCGCGGCGAAATGCCGAGATCGAACGCGATCGTCTTGTTGGGATGGCCGCGCACCAACCCCTGCAGCACGTCACGTTCGCGCGGGGTCAGCGCGGCGATGCGCACGCTCGCCGCCTGTTCCGACGCGACCTGCGCATCGGCATTCTCGATCCGGGCGAAGGCCGCGTCGATCGCGGCCATCAGTGTTGCCTTGTCGAACGGCTTTTCGATGAAATCGACCGCCCCGGCCTTCATCGCCTGAACCGCGATGGCGACGTCGCCATGCCCGGTCAACACGATCACCGGCATTGCGATGCCGCGGGTATTGAGTTCGCGCTGCACCTCCAGCCCGTCCATCTCGGGCATGCGCACGTCGAGCAGGATGCACCCGGTCGGCGAGCTCTTCGCCTCCTTCAGAAACGCGACGCCCGAGGCATGGGGCCGCACCACGAAGCCCGAGGTGCGCAGCAGGAAGCCGGCCGAGCGGCGCACCGACTCGTCGTCGTCGACGAGGTGAATGACCCGGCGCTCCGCGGACATCACGCCTCTCCCGACGGTAAGGTAAACTGCATGATCGTCCCCCCAGATGCGCCGGCCTCCGCCCAGATGCGGCCGCCATGTGCCTCGACGATCGTTCGACAGATCGACAGACCCAGACCCATACCGCTCTCCTTGGTGGTTGCAAAAGCCTCGAACAGATGCGCCGCCACGGCGGGGCTGATCCCGGGACCGGTATCGGTCACCGCGACGCGCACCATGTCATCGGACAGCGCATCGGTCGCGATCGTCACGTCGCGCGCGACGCTGTCGCTCATCGCCTCGATCGCGTTGCGCACGAGATTGACGATCACCTGCTGGATCTGGACGCGGTCGGCGAGCACCGTCCTGGCGGTCGGATCGAGCGAATAAAAGGCGCGCACGCCGCGCTCGCGCGCGCCGATCAGCGCCAGCCTGCTCGCATCCTCGACCAGTTGCGACAGGCCCTCGACGCGCTTTTCGATATCGCCGCGCGCCACGAACGTGCGCAACCGCCGGACGATCGCCCCGGCACGCAACGCCTCGGTCGCGGCGAGATCGATCGCCTCGCGCACCGTCGGCAGCATCTCCGCATCGCCGTCGTCCATCATGTCGCGACCGGCCTCAAGATAGTTGGCGATCGCGGTCAGCGGCTGGTTGAGTTCATGCGCCAGCGTCGACGCCATCGTTCCCATCGCGCTTAGCCGCGAGACATGGATCAGCTCCGATTGCAGTTCCTTGAGCTGGAACTCCGCACGCTGCTGCTCGGTCAGGTCGCGGATGAAGCCGGTGAAGATGCGATGTCCGTCGCTGATCGCTTCGCCGATCGACAATTCCATCGGGAATTCGCTGCCGTCGCCGCGCCGCCCGACGACGATCCGGCCGATCCCGATGATACGCCGTTCGCCGGTCGCGATGTAGCGACCGATATAGTCGTTATGACGTGTGCTGTCCGAGGCCGGCATCAGGATGCTGACATTGCGCCCCAGCACCTCGGCTTCGGCGAGACCGAACAGCCGCTCGGCTGCCGCGCTGAACGACATGATCACGCCGCTTTCGTCGACCACGATCATCGCATCGGGCACGGTGGCGAGGATCGAGCGCAAATGCCGTTCGCTGCGCTCCAGCGCCTTTTCCGCCGCCATGCGGTCGGTGATGTCGTGCAGCAGATAGCCGAAGCCCAGCTCGGTGCCGTCGGCGTCGGTCAGCGCAGTCAGCGTCGCATCGGCGCAGAATTCGGTGCCGTCGCGCCGCACCCGCCACGCCTCCTGCCGCAATGTGCCTCTGCTGCGTGCCGCCGCCAGGTCGCGTGCCGGAACACCGCCGCGGATGTCGGCTGCCGGGTAGAGCTGGTCGATCCGTGCGCCAACCATCTCCGGCGAGGTCCAGCCGGTCATGGTCACGGCACCCCTGCTCCAATGCGTGATCGACCCGCCGGCATCGAGCAGGCACATTGCGCGATCGGTGAATGTCCGGTCGAGCAGCGCCATCGCGGCATCGCGCATCGGTTCTTCGCTTTGGCTCACGCCGTCATCGTCTCCCCGGCGCCGTCGCCGATACGCGCATCTACGTAGCGCCTGCTTTGCGCACGATCAAAGTAGCTTCGATCCGACCCGCCTACGCGCTGCGCCAACAGCAGGAGGACTAAATGATGCGTTTCGAAGTGATGTTGGCCGGAGCGGCATTGGCCGCGGTGGCGGCGACGCCGGCGGCGGCCCAGATCAAGGCCGGCGACGTGCTGATCCGCGCGCGCGCGATCATCGTCGCGCCGAACGAGAGTTCCGGCGCCGTCACCCCGGGCTTTCCCGGCAGTTCGGTCGGCGTCGACAACAGCTTCGCGCCGGAAGTCGATTTCACCTGGATGGCGACCGACCATATCGGTGCAGAGCTTATCGTCGCGACGACCAAGCACAGCGTCTCGGGACGCGGCACGCTTGGCGGGCTCGGCACGCTGGCCAGCACCTGGGTGCTGCCGCCGACGCTGACGCTGCAATATCATTTCGCGCCGCAATCGCATGTCCGGCCCTATGTCGGCGCCGGCGCGAATTACACCATCTTCTACTCGTCCAAGGCGAGCCCCGGGTTGGTCAGCGCGATCGGCGCGACCGACGTCCACCTCAACGACAGCTTCGGCTATGCGTTGCAGGCGGGCATCGACGTCGATCTGTCCAAGCGCGTGTTCGTCAATCTCGACGCCAAATATATCTCGATCAGGACGACCGCGCGATTGACCACGGGCGGCGCCGTCAACACCGTACGCGTCCGCCTCAACCCGATCGTCGCGGGTGTCGGGATCGGGATCAGGCTGTAGCGCAAGGCGTTGCCGCATAGGGACTCTCCGCCTGCTCCATAGGGGTGGAGAGTCCGGTCGCGCTACGGTTAAATACGCAACGCGGTTTTAGACCGCCTGGCTGAACTGCCCCCGGGCACTGGCCCGCCGCGTATCGAAGGCCGCCGCGGCCAACCGGGCATAAGGCCGCCCTTCGGGCAGAATCCGCACCGTCCAATCGTGAAGGTCGATCAGCCCGCGACCGGCCAGCGCCAACAGGGCCGGCCGCGCCTCGCCGAGCAGCGCGGCGCTGAGGTTGTGCCGCGCCGCGATCGCCGCGACGTCCACCCGCCCGTCGCACAGCAAGCGCTCGATGATCTCGCCGCGCAGCCGATCATCCAGGTTCCGCGCGACGCCGCGACTGCCGGCCAGCAGGCCGTTCGATACGCGCAGCCGCCAGCTGCCGACATGCTTCTCATTCTGCACGAGCAGCCCGTCGAACTGGCTGATGGCGGAAGCGCCGAGGCCGATGATCGCGGTCGCCGGCTCGTCGGTAAAGCCCTGGAAGTTCCGCCGCAGCCGGCCTTCGGCCGCGGCGATCGCCAGCGAATCGTCGGGCCTGGCGAAATGATCGAAGCCGATCGCGGCATAACCCGCCTCGCACAACAGGTCATAGGCCAGCGCGCTTTGCCAGAACCGTGCCTCGGCGTCGGGCAGGTCGTCCTGTGCGATGCGGCGCTGGCGTGGGAACATCTGCGGCGCATGGGCATAGCCGAACATGGCGATGCGATCGGGCTGGAGCGGGGCGATTGCCGCGATGGTCGCGGCGATGTCGTCGAGCGACTGGCCGGGCAGGCCGTACATCAGGTCGGCATTGACCCGCTTTATCCCGGCGTCGCGCAAGGCGGCGAAGGCGGTGGCAATCATTCGGCGCGGCTGGATCCGCCCGATCGCCGCCTGCACGCGGAGCGCCAGCGTCTGCACGCCGAGGCTCGCCCGGGTGACGCCGGCACGCGCCAGCGCGGCGGCATAGGTGGCGTCGACATGGCGCGGGTCGAGCTCGACCGCGCATTCGGCGTCGTCGTCGATCGCGAAGGCGCGGCGCAGTTCGGCGACCAGCGCGACGAAGTCGTCGGGCGACAGCGCATTGGGGCTGCCGCCGCCGAAATGCAGCGCGACGACCTTGCCGCGCATGCGCTGCGCGACGGTGGCGATTTCGGCGCGCAGCGCGGCGAGATAGTGCTGCAGTCGCTCGGCCTTGCCGATCGCGCCGGTGTTGCAGCCGCAATACCAGCAGATCTCGCGGCAATAGGGGATGTGGATGTAGAGCGAGACCGGCATGTCGAGCGGGATCGCCGCCAGTGCGCCGGCCTGGGCGAGCGCCCCGACCCGGTCGTCGAACACGGCGGCGGTCGGGTAGCTGGTGTAGCGCGGCACCGCCTGGGTCACGAGATCGGCATGATAGACGTGCATCGCATCCTCCCGTCGCCGCATCCGCGACGCCACGGAGTCGCCTTTGCCGGTCTGGCCCGGGTGGCGGAATACGGGTTTTCCCGCATTACCAGGCGCGCGGCGCCCGCCTAGCCCAAGGGGCGTGACGCGGCGCCCGCTCGGCTCGGAGCAGCCGCCGCGTTCAGGAGAACGCTCATGTCGATCGACCCGATCCGCCATCTCGTGGTGCTCGCTCATCCGCATCCCGGCAGCTTCAACCATCAGATTGCCCGGGCCTATTGCGATACGGTGCGCGAATGCGGCCAGGTGCCGTTCCTGCGCGATCTCTATGCGATCCGCTTCGACCCGATCCTCGAAACCATTCCCGAGCCGCCCGAACTCGCCGTGCTCTACGACCTGACCGAAATCCGTCACTGCGACGCGCTGGTGTTCGTCTATCCGATCTGGTTCGGGCTGCCGCCGGCGATGATCAAGGGCTATGTCGACCGCGTGCTCGGCGCCGGCTTCAAGTCCAGCCGCGAGCATCTCCGCGCCGATGATCGTTTCCTCGCTGGCCGACATATGCTGAGTTTTTCGACCTCGGCGTCGAGCGAAACCTGGCTGGCCGAGGTCGGCCAGTCGATCGCACTGCGTGAAGCGTTCGACCGCTATCTTGCGACGGTCTTCGGCCTCGCCGACACCAAGCATGTCCATATCGATTCGATCGTCGAGGGGCTGAGCGCCGGCTATGCCGAAGCGCAACTCGAGCGCGTGCGCGAGACCGCGCGGGCCACCTGCGCCAGGCTGCTCGACGCCGCGCATCGCCGCGAGGCCGCCGGCGCGGTGGCACGTCATGCGGCAAAGGACGCACTACGCATGTCTACCTAGGGATCATTGCGGATAGGCCGGCAGGCAGGGTCGGCGCGATGTTCCGGCCAGCGCGGGGCACACGCTTCGCTCCCCTCGGAATGGAGGTGTGTCATGAAGACCGACCAGCAGATCCAGCACGACGTCATCGCCGAGCTCGAATGGGACCCGCGACTCGATTCCGCCCGCATCGGCGTTGCCGTCAAGGATGGCGTCGTCGAATTGTCCGGCATCGTTCCCAGCTTCTTCGAGAAGATCGAGGCCGAAAAGGCCGCGCGCCGCGTCGAGGGCGTCGTGGCGATCGCGCAGGAACTGCAGGTCCACTATCCCGGTGACGCCAAGGTTGCGGACAGCGAGATCGCGCGGCGCATCCAGGATATCATCGCCTGGGACGTCGGCGTGCCGACCGACCGGATTCAGATCATGGTCGAGCGCGGTTGGGTCACGCTGAGCGGTACGGTCGAGTGGAATTTCCAGCGTGAGGCGGCGCGCAAGGCCGCTACGCGGATCCACGGCGTGCAGGGGCTGACCAACCTGATCGAGATCCACCATGTGCCCGCCGCGGCCGATGTGCGCGACCGCATCGTCAGCGCCTTCAAGCGCCATGCCGATTTCGATGCCAATCAGATCATCGTCACGACGCGCGGCGGGACGGTCACGCTCGATGGCCTCGTCCACTCGTGGCGCGAACGGCAAATCGCCGAGCGCGCGACGTGGAACGCGCCAGGCGTGATCGCGGTGAAGGATAACATCGCCATCGATTGAACACGGCATGGCATTCGATCGCGACACGCAGTCCGGTTTTCCCGTGGTGAAGGAGTGACGGCGATGAAGGATCTGCTGGTGGTCATGCACCATGATCGCGGTCAGGCGGCGCGGCTCGCCGCGGCGCTCGACGTGACGCGGGCGCTCGGCGCGCATCTGACCTGTCTCGACGTGGCGATCGTGCCCGAACTGGTGACTGACTATGTCTCGTCCGGCGGCGGCGCGTTGCTGCTCGCCGATGAGGAGCGCACCGAGCAGCGCAATCGCGTCGCGATGCTGCCGCGCCTGCGCGACGCCGATATTCCGTTCGACTGGGTCGACGTCACCGGCGACCTTGCCGATCAGGTGGTCGCGGCGGCGCGGCTGGCCGATCTGGTCATCGTCAACCGCGATCTCGGCAACGAGACCTTCCCCGACATGTATCACCTGACCGGTGATCTGTTGCTGCGCGCGCGCTGCCCGATCCTCGCGGTCGACGAACGAAGCACCTGCTTCACCGCTGCGGGCCATGCGCTGGTCGCTTGGGACGGTTCGCTCGGCGCCGCAGCGGCGCTTCGTGCCGCGATGCCGCTGCTCGGCCTGGCGCGTCAGGTCACCTTGCTGACGATCGCGGCATGCCAGTCCGATCTGCCGGCCGCACGCGCGGCAAGCTATTGCGGACGTCACGGCGTCCACCCGGTCATCCGTCACCAGCCCGGCGATCGCAAGGGGGTCGGCGCGGCGCTGATCGATGCCGCACGATCGCTTGCCGCCGACTATGTCGTGATGGGTGGCTATGGCCGGCATCCGATGCGCGAGGCGCTGTTCGGCGGCACGACGCGCGACATGCTGCGCCACAGCCCGGTGCCGCTGCTGCTTGCCCACCCGCAATGATGTTGCGTTTCACCCGCCGCTGGTCCGGAGACTTGCCATGAAGAACGTGCTGCTGTTGTGCCATGAAGACAGCGGGCAGGAGGCCCGCTTCCAGGTCGCGCTCGATCTGGCGCGCGCGCTGGAGGGGCATCTGACCTGCCTCGATGTGGTCGTGCCGCCCATCGCGATGGCCAATGATTATGTCGGTACCAGCGTCGTCGCCGATATGACGGCGGACGTCATCGCGCTCGAGCGCGCAAACCGCGCCCGCCTTACCGCGCGGCTGTCGCGTGACGATGTGCCATGGGACTGGATCGACGCGACCGGCGATCTCGCGGCGTGCATCGGCGATGTCGCGGCACTGGCCGATGTCATCGTCCTCAGCCGCCGGCTCGATGATTTTCCGCTGCCCGACATGCGCGGCATTGCCGGCGAACTGATCGTCGCGTCGGGCAAGCCGGTGCTGGCGGTCCCTCCAGATGCGCCGCGCTTCGCGTTCGGCCGGGCGCTGGTCGCATGGGATGGGTCACCGACCGCCGCCGCCGCGCTGCGCGCCGCCGTTCCGCTGCTCCAGCTCGCCGATCAGGTGACCGTGCTCGAGGTCGACGATGGCAGCGTCGCCGCACCGGCCGAGGACGCTGCCAGTTACCTTGCGCGCCACGACGTGCATCCCGAGATCCTGCGCCTCAAGCCAGGTTTGGCCGGGGCATCGACGGCCATCGCGACGCAGGTTGCAAGCGGTCGCTTCGATTATCTGGTGATGGGCGGCTTCGGCCACCGGCGCTTCATCGAGGCGCTGTTCGGCGGGGTGACGCGCACGATGCTGGGCGACAGCCCGATTCCGGTGCTGATGGCGCATTGAGCCGGGGCCGCCGTCGCACCGATCGTGCCGCGCTCTACGCCCGCGCGATCTCCGCGACAATGCGGCGCGGCTCCTCGTGCTGCACCCAATGGGTGCAGTCCGCGAAGCGCACGATCCGGGCATCGTCGCACATCGCCGCGGCGGCGTCGGCGAGGTGCGCACCGAGAAACCGGTCCTTCATGCCCCACAGGATCAGCGTGGGGACGGTGATACGTCCCAGCGGGGCATGCGGGATTCGCAGCGCGCGATAATAATTGATCATCGCCGTCAGGCGGCCGGGCCGTGCCCATTCGGCGACATAGGCATCCAGATCGGCGGCGATGAAGGTACCAGGCCGGGACGTCTGCGATAGCGCACGGCGCAGCGCGCGAAAGCGGAACATCCCGAGCATTGTCTCGGGAAGCCGCGGCAACTGGAAGAATCCGACATAGAGGCTGCGCAATATCTGGCGCGGATGCCGCTGCATTTGGCGCGCCACCGTGTCGAGATGCGGGGCGTTGAGGATGACGAGGCGCCGAATGCGCGCGGGATGGCGCGCGGCGACCGCCCAGGCGATGATCCCGCCCCAGTCATGCCCGGCAAGCGTGAAGGTGGCGGTGCCGAGCGCATCAGCGAGGCCGATGACGTCGCTCACCAGCCGGTCGAGCGCGTACGCCGCGATACCGGCCGGGGCGTCGCTGCCGCCATAACCGCGCATGTCGGGGGCGACCACGCGGTGCCCGCGCTCGCCCAGTTGCCGCATCACCTTGCGCCAGGCGCGCCCTGATTCGGGGAAGCCGTGAAGCAGGATCGTGAGCGGCCCATCACGCGGGCCGTCCTCGTAAAAGCGGAGGTTGATGTCGCCGACGGAAATCATGGCGCCCCATGCGACGCCGATCCCGCGGCGTCATCCTGAATCTTCGCGCGAGCGCGCGTGCCATCGCCTCTGGTGGTGCTCGAAGGTCGGGCGACGTTCAACGTCTATGGCCAATACAAGGTCAAGGACGGGTCGCTCGACGGCACGCGAGTCCGCGTTGGCGTGCGCAACCTGTTCGCCAAGCAACCGCCGATCACCGCCAGCGGGTATTTCGGCTCGCTCTACAACCCCTATGGCCGCTACTGGTATTTCCAGGTCGGCAAACGCTTCCAGAAGGATCAGCAAGGTAACGATGGCGATGCGAAACATGGTCCTGGCCGGCTGCGCCGCGGTCGCGCTGCTCTACGGCGGCGTGGCGCAAGCCAGGACGATCCTGTTCGTCGACAACAGCTTCACGCAGGGCTCTCATTCGCCGGTGCGGACCTACCGCCCCGATCTCCTCACCGACCTCAACGGCACCGGGATCGGTGGGGTGCCCGCGCTGTTCAAGACGTTTGCAGACGAGGCCGGGCTCGACTTCACCGTGAGCCTGGAGACCGAAGGCGGTAAGGGCTTCGAATTCCACTATGCGACCAAACGGCAATTGATCGACCGCGCCTGGGACGTGGTCGTGCTGCAAGGCCTGAGCACGCTCGACCGCAAGAACCCCGGCGACCCGACCACCCATGTCGAGAATGCAGCGCTGCTCGCCGCGATGTTCAAGCATGCCAATCCGGCGGCGGAAATCGATCTCGTCTCGACCTGGTCGCGCGCCGACCTGACCTATCTGTCGACCGGGCACTGGCACGGCCGGCCGATCACCGCGATGGCCGACGACCTTGCCGCCGCATCCCGTCTCGCGCTGCAACGCTCGCTCGACATCAACCAGGCCGCGCCGGTCGGCGCGGCGTGGAACCGTGCCTTCGCCGACAAGGTCGCCGACCCCAATCCGTATGACGGCACGACCTTCGGCCAGGTCGATTTATGGACCTATGACCAATATCATGCCAGCGCGGCGGGCTATTATCTCGAGGCGCTGGTCCTGTTCGGCAAGTTCAGTGGCGTCGACCCGACGACGCTCGGCGCGCATGAAAAGGCCGCCGACGCGCTCGGCCTGTCGCCCGAATTGACCGCCGCGCTGCAACGCGTCGCGCGCGAGACCTTGGCCAGCCGATCCTAGGGCATTGGTTTTGACATTCATCTCCCGCTACCGGGACAGGGCACTGCAAAAAAGGGGGACCGAATTTTCAGCGGGCGCCGTGGGCCACGGCTTCGAGAGCCACAGCCCGGCCAACCGCCTGTGCGATCCGTGCCGGATTCGGCCGGCAGGCGCGAGCCATGGCCGCGTGACCAATCCGGCCAGAGCCGCAGATCGTCGTGCCCACGCCGATCGTGTCCCACCACGTGGTGGGACACGATCGGCTCAAGCCGGTGAGGCGGGTTCGGGAGCGCGGCGTGCCAAAGCGTGGAAAGATGCGCTCCATGTCGGTCGCACGGCGCAATTCAACCATCGCCGATGACGGCGCGTGCCAATGCGAGGAAGGCCTCGGGCGGGTCGAAATGAGGACGGATATGGGCGGCGCCGGCTGCAACCAGCGCCTCGGCGTGCGCGCCGCGCGCGATGCCGATGAAGCCGAAGCTCAAGGCATCGGCGGCGCGAACGTCCCACGGCCCGTCACCCACCGCGAGCATGCTGGCGAAGCGCCTGCCGAAGCGGGCCTCGGCGCGGGCGACCGCGGTGCGCAGGATGTCGGTCCTCGCCTCGCCGTCGTCCGACGCCGCCAGCACCGCGTCGGCGGGCAACCCCGCGCGCGCGAGCTTGAGGCGCGCGGTGCGTGCGAAGCAACCGGTGGCGATCGCCCAGGCCATGTCGGGCGCGGCATCGATGCGTGCGAGCAAGGTCGCCGCGCCCGACATGGCCGCGGCAGCCGGCGCCGTGCTTGCCTGCAACCGCGCGTGATAGGCGTCCGAGAGCGCGGCGATTTCCGCATCGGTCATGCCTCTCCCCTGGCGGAGCGAGGAGATTTTGTTGGCTACGCCCCGGCAACTGACGTGCTCCAGGTCTTCGATCCATTGCGGTACAAGGTCTCGAATCCCCAAAGTAGCCGCCAGGCCGTCCCAGAAGGCGCGCTCTGCATCGGCTCCCGACTCCGGCGCAAGCAGGGTTCCGTCCAAGTCGAACAAAATCAATAATGGATATTTTGAACTTGTCATGATCGTGCCGACACAGAGCGACTTGCAGAAAGGCAGTATATGTGTTGATCTGTACGACGGTTCGCAAGCGTAAACGGCAGCGTTAGGGTCGCTGCTCGGGCGGGGTGTCGATGATGTTCATTGCCGAACGGAATCCTGGCGAGCGCGTGGCATCTCCGGGCTCGCGCATCGCGCGGATGTCGGCCTGGCTGGCGGACCAGGCCGTCCACGACGGTGCGGTGGTGAGTTGGCAAGATGCCGGCGGCGGTTGGAGTGACGCTTATCCCGAGATCGCGGGATATTACCTCTCCTATCTCGCTTGCTCGGGCGGCGACGACGGCGCGGCGCGGGCGATCTTCGCCTGGCTCGAGCGCATTACCGCCGATGGGCCGCCGCTCACACGCTATTTCCTCGACCGGCGGGACGACGATTGGCGCAACAGATTTGTGTTCGCGTTCGACCTGGCGATACTGCTCCGCGGCCTGGTGCAGATGCGCCATGCCGAGCCGGCCAGCGCCGACCGCCTGATCAGCCGATGCGGAGAGGCACTGGTCGGGATATCGCATGACGGGGTACTCGCCTCGCATGTCGCGCGTCAGGAACAGCAGGTCGCCATGCCACCGGAGCGTTGGTCGACGCGGCCCGGCGTCCACCACCTCAAGGCGGCGGCTGCGCTTGCCGTGTGGAGCGACGCGCGCGCGCAGGCGCTGGCGGCACGCACGATCGACCATTGGGCACCGCAGCTGCCGACGATCATCGCTACCGGTACCCCCGACCATGCACATCCCTATCTCTACGGGATTGAGGGGCTGTTGCTCCATCATGCGCGGACGCGCGATGCGACGCTCGCCGACGCGGCTACCGAGGCGTACCGTGCGCTAATGGAGTTGCTCGACGACGCCGACGAGGCGGGGCGGGGCAACGCGGGCGACGTGGCGGCGCAGATGCTGCGCGCGGGCACGACGCTGCAGCGCATCGACCGGATCAGTCCGGAGGAATGGCGGCCGACGCGGCGGCGCTTCATGCAGCGGCTGCGCGCGCTCGATAGCGCCGAGGGAGCCGTCCTGTTCGACGCGCGTGGCCACCGCAATGTCTGGGCGACGCTGTTCGCCTGGCAGGCGGAACATATGCTTGCCGCCGCCGATGGCGACGTTCCCGCCGCCTGCTGCGCGCCACGCTGGATCATCTGACGGCGGTGCGATCGATGATCGCCTGCCAGATGTCGCCCTCCGCCTCTGCTGCTCGTTCCCAGCCATCATAGCGTGCGAGGAAGCGAGCGCGCTTTACCGCGTCTCCGGGGCCGGCATCGAGCGTTGCAGCAATCGCCGAGGCGAACGCGGCGTGGTCGCCCATGGGCACAGGCGTCACCGGCGCATCGCGATATATCTGCCGCACGAACGGCAGATCCCACGCCACCACCGGCAGGCCGCAGCCGATCGCCTCCAGCATGGCGATGCAGAATGTGTCGCTGGCGCGCGCCGGATAGACAAAGACGCGCGCCGACTTGAGCGCGCCGAGCTTTGCCGCGCCGCCGAGCCAGCCGGCGAAGGTGATGCGGTCCGCGACATCGGTACGTTCGCATTCGGCGTGGAAGGCCCGTTCCTCGGCGCTGCTTTCAAACGAGCCGATGATGCGCAACCGAACCTCCGGGCGCAGGCGGAGCAACGCGGCGAAAATCGCGACCATGTCGTAGATGCCCTTCTCGCGGACGAGCTTGGCCATGAATGCGAGCTCGACCGGCGGACCGGAGGGCGCCGCGGCCGCGGCGGCGTGCAGGTCGATGCCGTAGCCGGGCGAGGCGTCGGCGACCGTCAGGTGCGGGAAATAGCGCGCGAGATACCAGGCGACCGTGGCGTTTGGCGAGATGAGGTGCATGTGCGGCAGCATGCGCGGCACCTCGGCGGCGTGGCGCAACAGATAGCGCCGGATCGCGGGGTCAGGCTCGTCGGCAGCGCGGCGCCGGGCATCGAGCACGAACCGGCGACTCGGCTGGGGCGGGCAATTGAGCAGCGGCACGGCATGGACCACCGTGGCAAAAGCCGGTCCGCCGGAGGCGCAGGCCTGTGCGAGGCCACGCATCAGGCCCCACAGCTCCCAGCCCATCACCAGCAGCGCATCGCCGCGCGCGCGTGACCAACCGACGATCGCCGCGACCTGGCGGTCGAGATCGACCAGATCCCATCCTTCGAAGCGGCAATCGAGCGCATATGTCGCGATGCCATGTGCGTCGAGCAGCGCCTGCGTCTCGGCGTCGGAGTCGCCAAGCGAGGCCACCGCTATGTCGAATCGCCGCGCGAGTTGCGGCAACATGCCACGGAGCCGTGCGAGCGGACCGCGCCCGGTCTCCAGCTCGCTCTCGATCACGATCGTGACGCACGGGCGGGCGCTCATTCCCCGGCCCGCGCCTCCGCCGCCGACAGCGCCGCGTCGACACGCGTGATCGCCTCGGCATATTGGTCGGTGATCGCGACAGGCTCGGTAGTAAAGGTCGGCAGCATCAGCGTGGCGGCGTCGAGCAGGTTGGCCATCGCCAGCCGCGGCGCGCGACGCGAATTGGCCGTCGTGAAGATACCGAGCCGCGCGATCGCCCGCGTGTTGCTGGCGCGCAGTTGCGCGCCTTCAGCCGTGAGCAGCCTGGTCGCAAGCATGCGTCGGCGACGAAGACGGCGTGCGTCGCCGCCCCGCAAGCGCAGTGGATATTCGTAAAAGGCGCCGCGGGTCGCGCCGGGGCGAGTCACGGGTGGCACAAAATGGACGAGGTTCGCCGCCCGCAGCAGCGCGGTGAGGCGGTCGAGCCGTTCGTGGCGCGCCGCGATCAGCTGGTCGAGGTTGCGCAGATGATATTGTGCCATCGCCGCTTCCAGCGGCCCCATACGCAGCTTGGCGCCCAGCCCGGTTTCGGCCAGCCGGCGCTGCATCGCAACATCGCTGCCATGGCTGCGGCGGAAATTCGCGAAAGCGCAGGCGCGCCGGAAGACTTCGGGATCGTCGGTCAGGACGATCCCACCTTCGCCACCCGAAACCATCTTGCCACATTGCAGGCTGAACGCCGCTGCGCGTCCGAACCGACCAACCAGGGTGCCGCCGAGCCGGGCGCCATGAGCGTGCGAGCCGTCTTCAACGATCGGCAGACCGAGCGCCTTGAGCGCGGTCATCTGCGCGGGGTGGCCGGCGATATGCGATACGGCGATGGCGCGGGTGTGCTCGGTGCGTTCGGCGGCGGCGGCGCACGGATCGATCGCGCCCTCGGCGTCGACATCGCAGAATATCGGGCGCACCCCGAGCGGTAACAGCGCGCTGGCCGTCGCGAAGAAACCATATGCGCCGACCAGTACTTCGTCCGCCGCGTCGCCGCGCCAGACCGACCCCGGCTGGGTACCGATACCGCAGGCATGGTAAGCGGTCGTCAGCGCCGTGGTGCCCGAATTGACGGCGACGGCGTAGCGCGCCGAGTGATAGGCAGCCCATTCCTCCTCGAAGTCGCGGGTAATGCAGTCGGCCGAATAGCCGAGCCTGCCCGAGCGCAGCGCAGCGCCGACATGCGCCGCAAGCTCTTGCGTAATGTGCGGCCACGGCGCGGGTGCCAGCGTCACCGCCGGGGAGCGTCCCGGCGGGGGCATGCCGAGATCAGCCAAGACCCGCGACTGCCCGGTCCAGCCGCGCCACCAGCGCCGGCACCCGATCGGCGAAGCGCGCATGGAAGAAACGGGCGTAATATTCGAGCAGATCCTGTTGCTGCAACTCGCAACCCCGACAGATCGCAAAATCGGGCCGGTGGCTGCGGGTCAGGCGGTGGAGTTCGGCGAAATCGCCGGCTGCCCCGACATCGCCGAGCGCATGGCGGCTGTTGATATCCTGAACGCAGGGCACGATCGTCCCCTTCGCATCGACATGAAGGAACAGGTATAGCTTGTGGCAGGCATCGCTCGCGAGCGTGTCCGTCGCGGCGAGCATGCGTGCGCGATAGCCCCCGATCGCCTGGCGCGGGTTGACCTGGCCCAGCCGGGCGTGCCCGCCGCGCCGGTGAAGCCCCTTCACCTCGACGGCGCGCGCACCGAGACCGGTCCAGAAGCGCCGCGCTTCCTCGGGGGTAGCGTCGCCCATCGGAAAGGTGGCGAGCGCATAGTCGCGCCGCTGTGCGTTGAGCCGGCCGATAAGCTCGACAAGCGCGTCGAAGCCAAGCCCCATCGCCTGCTCATAGGCCGCGGGCGAGGTGCCCATCACCGAGATTTCGAGCAGGTCGAGCCCGCGATCGAACAATGCCTCGATCAGCGAGTCGTCGAGCCGCGAGCCATTGGTGGTGACCTTGATGATCATGTCGGGGCGGCGGGCACGGGCATAGCCGATCATGTCCGGCAGCCGCTTGTGGAGAGTCGGCTCGCCGAACCCCACAAAGGCGAGCATCGGCACCGGCGATGGAAGGACGCGCTCCATCGCCGCCTCGAACACTGGCCACGACATCAATTGGAGCGCGCGGTGCATCTCATCGCGCGGGCAGACGGCACAGGCGAGGTTACAGGCGTTGGTGGGCTCGATATGCATATACACATAGGCGGTGCGTGCGAGCCGGGTGAGATAGGCGCGCACGGCGTCGAGGTCGATGCCGGCCGGCTCGGGCGTCAGCAGGGTCGCGGCCTCAGCCATGCGCGCCGCACCAGCGATCGACACCATTTCCCGCGGCAAGCAGCCGTTCGGCGAGCGCCTCGGGGGTACCGGCGGCCGCGGCGATGTGTTCCTTGCAGCCAATCCGCCGTGCGAGCGCCAGCGTGCGCTGCCGCGCCAGCTCGCGCGCTATGACGTCGAGCGCAGCGTCGGGTTCGCGCTGCGGCGTCAGGAACGGACGCCACTCGGCGTGGCAGTGGCGGACGAGCGGCGCAAGCGCGGCCGTCCCGAGCGCCCGGTCGAGCCGCGCGACCATCATGCGCAGCCGCCCCCCCGGCCCCCGCGCACCTGGCGTGATTCCCGCCATCGCCATCAGCGTGGCGGTGCGCGCCGCATCGACGAGCACGGGCGAATCGAGGATCCGCGCGAGCGGCGGACCGATGTTGCGGTGATAGGCAGCGGTGCCGTTGACGGCCCAGAGCAGCCGTTCGAGGCCGAAGCTGAACTCGAGCAGGGCGAGCTCGCGCCCGTCGGCGGTGCGGGCCCGATCGATGCGGATCGCCTCGCCGATCTCGATTCCGCGCCAGTTCAGCAGCAGGTACCAGCCGCGATAGGGGCCGGCAACGAAGGGCACGGTCTCCTCGATCAGCGTCAACTCGCTGCGCGCGATACCGAGCTGGTTGAGGATGCCGAGCCACAACGCCAGGTGCGCGTCGAAGCGGGCGGGCGTTATGTCGAACTCATGCGTGGCGATGTTGACGAACGACGTGCCGAAGCCTTCGACATCACCAACCTCGTCGACATAGCGCATCCTGATCGAAGGCTGCGCCGCGAAGCTCGGCTGCGTCGGGAGCGCCGCGCCGCGATACATGACGTCGTCCAGCGTCTGGAGCGCGGCGATGATGAAGATCGGCTCGCCGACGGTGCAGACCAGGTCGTCGAGCCGCCGCTCGAAGAAGCCGGCGTCGGCCAGCGCCGGCCGCACCGCCGCCCAAAGGGTGCCGGGCGCGCGCATCTCCGTGCGGTTGCCGGCGCGCGGGCGCACGCTGCCGCAGCCACGTGAGCCGCAGTCGTTGCGCATCGTCGTTGCGAGGAACGCGCGTCCGCACGTCCGGCAGCGCCGCTCCACCCAGCCCTGGCCAGCAAGCGCCACTGCCGAGCGCTCGAACAGCGGCCGCGCCGAGCCGGTCTCGGACCAGGCTGCGGTGGCGCGCGCCAGCATCGTCAGAACACCCGGATCGCGCCCGAGACGAGGTCCTCGGTGATTCGTGGCAGCTCGGCCATCACCTCACCGATAACCCGCTCGGCCACATCTGCCGCAATCGGCTCGGAGGTCTCGACGATCGCCTCCCACGGATCGGCGAGCAGCCGCCCTTCCTGGCTCACCAGCCAGGCGATGGTGAAATGGCCGGTCTCGGCATGAATGCGTTCCGCGATGCGCTGCGCGGCAACATTGTAGACCTTTCCGACATGATAGATCGGGTTTTTGCCGGCGGCGCCTTCCATGTTGAACGGGCGGCACATGGCGATCAGTCCATTGGCGCGGTTGCCGCGGCCGACCAGCCCCTCGTCGCCGCTCTCGATCGACGAACCGGTGGCGGTGAGATAGAGTTCGGGACGCTCGAAATCGTCCTTGGTGTTGATCGCAAGCGTGACGTCATGGTCGGGGAGCCCGGCGTGCGCGCGGGCCAGCACCTCGGCCCGCACTTCATCCAGATGCTCGCGATAATGGTTGAGATCGGGGACATGGTCGGCGATTTGCGGCACGCACATGGTAAGGCGCACCCGACGGGCGACACGCACCGCCATGATCTTGATGTCGGTGCCCTGCCACGGATGTGCGGCGAGCCGCTCCGCGCCGGTAAGGTGGCGTTCGAGCCCCAGCACGAACGATTCGAGCAACGAGAAGGGTGCATAGCCGCAGCCGACCGATGTGTCGTTCGACGCGACCGAGCGCAGCTCGCGGATATCGGCGAGCGAGCGCGGCTCGAACCAGTGTTTGCGGCTGCCCGGCGCCTCATGCTCCATCCGGACATGGCCGGGGCTGCTACCGCTCGACAGGTTGTTGAGCAGCAGCAGATCGCGTTCGGGATCAAGCTTGGGCAACCGCTCGACCAGGAAGCGCCGGCACGCGGGATCGAGCAGGGCCTCGAGGTCGATCTCCTCGTCGGCGAAGCGCGGCGAGGCGCGGCCGTTGAGCAGGATACGCACCGGCGCGACCATCCGGCCAGATCCGAACGCGACCGACGCCTTGCCGCCGAGCAGCCCGACCTTATCGAAATTGTGCCGCAGGATCGCGCCGAAATGCTCGCGGGTATATTGCGAATAGCATTGCGACAGATACTCGGCGAGCGCGTCGCTCAGGGTGTCGGGATGGCCCCGCCCCTTGATCTCGATGACTTCGTAATCGTCGCCGAACAACCGCTGCGGGCGGACCACCAAATTGAGTTCCATTGACACCCTTTGCGGCCGCGATCCCACTCCGATACCGTCAGACGTCTCGAAAGTCCGGAGCAGTATCAATCCAAGATAATCTGCCTATTCTCTGCGACTATTTGGGTTCGGCACGCATCACGACAGCTTCCATCGCTTCGGAAACCGCGAACGTGCCTGCCGCCTGTACAGCTTCCGCAATCATGATCGGCGTTACCGCCTGGGTCGCTTCCGCAGAGACGATCTGATGGACATCAGCCTTGTCCAATCCTTTGCCGATCAGATCGTTGAATGCTGCTGCAAGTCCGTCGAGATCGAGCTCGTCATGTTCATTCGACTCAGCCATTTCTATCTCCTGAGGAACAAAGACTCGTGTGAAGTCGATTCAGCGTAGCAAAGCGCGCAGCCTGGCGCAAGCGTTCGGCATTCGAGCGAAGTAGTTCTTTGCCGCATCTAGCACGCAACGTCGTCTCACCCGTCGCGCCCGAGATTCATTTGCTCGTATAGTGCGTCATACTGGCGGTCGGGCCATTTTCGGCAGGTGCGGCAAACCGGCGGCGCCGGCTCGCTGAGGAAGTGCGCACGCCGCGCGAGCGTTTCACGCACGCCGTCATCGAAGACGTTGCCGAGCGGTACGCTCTTGCGGTGGAAGTCGACGCAGCACAGCACGCAGTCGCCGTTCCAGTCGAGATTGGTCGTGAAATAGGCGAGCGCGCAGTCGATTCCGGCGTCGGGATAGTCACTGACCGGTCCGTGGCGGGCGTTGGGGACGACGCCGTCGCGTTCCCATGGCTGCGACGGGCCGATCATGCGCACGCCGGGGTATCGCGCGAGCAGCGCGGCGAAGGCCGGGGCGTCGTCCTGCGGCTGGATCATGTCGGGTGGGGGAAGCACACGCCACAGCTCGACGCCGGTCGCCGAGCCGGCAAGTGCCGCCAGCGCCGCCTCGACGCGGGGCAGCACCCGATCCAGCCGCGGGCCGACCAGTGCGCGGTATACCGCGGGGTCGAGCGTGTGGAGGCTGATCGCCAGCGTGCCGAGCCCGGCCGCGGCGAGCGCGCGGGCGCGCTCGGCCGTGAGGCTGATGGCATTGGTGACGAGCAATGTCTCGAGCCCGTGGCGACAGCAGGCCGCGACAAAATCGGCGACGCGCGGATGGAGCAGCGGCTCGCCCAGCCCGGCGAAGGTGACGCGGGGAAAGCGCAGCGCACCGGCGCGTCGGTTGAGCCACCAGTCGCCGCGCACCGCGTCGAGATCGTCGAGGAACGCCTCGAAGCGCGCAAGGTCCATCAGGCCCTTGCTGCGCACCATTTGCGGGTGCGGGCAGAAGGCACAGCGCGCGTTACAACGGTTGGTGAGCTCGATCTCGACGGTATGCGGCTCGGGCGACGGCGGAAATTCGAGCGCGCGCCGGGCCATGCTGGCGCGCCGCGGCTATTGCCCGCCGATACGCGAAATGCCGTACATGAACGGCAAAAGCGCCTCGGGGACAGCGATCGATCCATCCGCTTGCTGGTGGACCTCGAGCAGTGCGAGCAAGTGACGGTCGCAGAAGCCGGTTGCCGAGATGCTGTGCGGGAAGACGCGCTTGCCGTCCGCATCGCGCCAGCGAATATTGCCGCGCCGCGTCTGGAAATCTCCGAGATTGGTGTTCGACGTCACTTCGCGATACCGCCCCTGCCCAGGCATCCAGGCCTCGATATCGTATTTGAAGATGCCCGGCGCCGCAATATCGCTCGAAGGGCAAAGGATCACGCGATAGGGAATACCCAGAAGCTGGAGGAAGCGTTCTTCGTTCTCCAGACATTGGAGGTGCCATTTCTCCGCGTCTTCGGGTGCGCACAGGACGATTTGTTCGAGCTTGGAGAATTGATGCACGCGGATGATGCCGCGCGTGTCGCGCCCGGCCGCGCCCGCCTCGGTGCGGAAGCACATCGAGTCGCCGAGATAGAGCAGCGGCAAGCGCTCGACGATCTCGCCCATGTGGAAGCCGAGGATCGCCTGTTCGCTGGTGCCGATCAGCGACAGCCCGGCTTCCTCGATCTTGTAGTTGTCCTTGCTCGCGAACGGGGTGTAGCCGGCGGTGAAGAGCGTTTCCTCGCGCGCGAGGAACGGCGGGCTGACGAGTTGCCATCCCTGCCCCGCCGTCATGTCGAGGAACAGCGCGGTCATGGCATAGCGCAGCCGCACCGCCTCGTTCTTGAGCACGTAGAAGCGGCTGCCGGCGACGCGCACACCGGCGGCGACGTCGAGCAGGTTGGCGGCCTCCGCCAGAACTTCGTGCGATTTCGGTTCGAAATCGTAGCTCGGGATCTCGCCCCAGGTACGGACCAGCGTGAAATCTTCCTCGCCGCCGATCGGAACGCGCGGATCGAGCATGTTGGGGACCAGCGCAAGCAACGTGTCGAGTTCGGCCTGAACCGCGCGCAGCCCGACCTCGTCGGCGGCGATGCGTTCCTTCAGCGTCCGCGCCGTATCGCGGATTGCGTCGCGATCGTCTTCGTCCGCCACCGAACGCGATGCCAGTGACTTGCCCTGTTGGCGCATATCCTCAATCGAGGAGATCGTTTTCCTGCGCTCCGCGTCCAATTCGACGATTCTGTCGATGTCGATATCATAGCCGCGACGACGAGCATTCTCCGCGACTTCTTGCGCGTTGTTGACGATGTACCTGATATCGAGCATTTTGACCTGTCTAGAGCGATGAAGAAAGCCACGGGGCGCTTCCTGGCGGACGTCTTAGCTGCGATCGGAGCGCTCCACAACAAGGCACGAGGCTGGGCGATGCGCGAACCTGTGGCCGGACAATTGGCGGACGTCGCGCGCCGGCGCGCGACCGGCCAGCCGGCGCGCGCGCCGCTGCGCGTCACGCTCGAAGTGACCGGCGAGTGCAATTCGCGCTGCACGCATTGCGCGATCTGGCAAACCAAGCGCGCGCCCGACGACGACGCCGTCGCCGAATTCTCGCCGGAAGAACTGGCAACCGTCGTCGAACGGCTGATCGCGCTCGGCGTCGGCGCGATCGACCTGACCGGCGGCGAGCCGTTCCTGCGGCACAACACCGGCGCGCTGATGGCGCGGATTCTCGCGGCGCTGGGCTTTGTGTGCGTCACCACCTCGGGGTTGCTGCCGGGGCGCACGCTGGCGGCGGTCGAGCAGGCGCTGGCCGGTGCGCCGCCGGATGCGCTGCTGGTGGTCAGCGTGTCGCTCGACGGGCTGGAGGAGACGCACGACCGGGTGCGCGGCATCCCCG
Source organism: Sphingomonadales bacterium (assembly GCA_038245375.1). Lineage (GTDB taxonomy): Bacteria > Pseudomonadota > Alphaproteobacteria > Sphingomonadales > Sphingomonadaceae > Sphingomonas. Next base: position 23,989 of record JBBRSN010000060.1, read on the forward strand.
GCGGCTTCGCCAAGGCGGCCGGGCTGTTGCGACGGCTGCAGGCGATCCACGCGCGCGACCCGCGGCTGCACCCGCAGGTCAGCGTCACGCTCGACGAGCGCAACGCGCACGAGGCGCCGGCATTGCTCGCCGCGCTGCTGGCGCAGCGGCTGATCGCCGCGCCCGACGCCTTTTCGTTCCGCGCGACCGACGGCGGCGCCTATTACGGCACCGCCCGACCGGCCCGGCCGCGCGAGGCGCTTGCCCAGGCGATCGAGGCGTTCTGCGCGAGCAGCGATTTCGGTGCCTCCAACGCGTTCTACCAGGGCATCGCGCCGTGGCTGCGCGGCGCCAGCTCGCCGGTGATGGGGGCGCGCTGCCATGCCGGGTTCACGTCATGCTGGATCGACTCGCGTGGCGCCGTCTCGGCCTGCATCCAGATGACGGACATCGTGTGGGGCAACCTGCGCGACACCGGGCTCGACCTCGCGCCGATCTGGCACGGCGCCGCCGCGGCGGCGGTGCGCGCGCGGATCGCCGCCGGGGGCTGCCCGGACTGCTGGACCGACTGCCAAGCCGAGGAGAATCTGATGTTCGCGAGGCTGGCGCATGCCTGAGGCAGGGGACGCGGCCATGGACAGCGAACGCTATTTCGACACGCTGGCGGTGCGCACGGTGCGCAACGCCGCGGCGATGCCCTTCTATCGCGCGCGCTGGCCGGCGGATGCGGTGCGCGCGGTGCGCGGCGCCGCCGACCTGCGCCGGCTGCCGGTGATCCACCGCCATGAGGTGCAGGCGGCGGCGGGCCGCGGGTTCGGCGACCCCGGCGAATTCCCGCTGATCCATCATACCAAGGGGAGCAGCGGGACCGGGCTGCTCTATCGCTTTCGCAGTATCGCGGAGATCGAATTCCTCCAGGAATTCTTCCTGCGCGCCAATGCCGCATCGGGGAGCGGGACGAGCGACCTGGTGCTGCTGCAGGAGATGGACGCCTATCACGGCACGCCGGTGCCGCTGCCGATGCGCGGGCTGGTGCTGCAGGTGGCGAGCGACCGCAAGGGCATCGACCATTTCGCCGAATTGCTGGCGACCGACTTTCCGGTCAGCGGGGGCGAGGTGCGGATCAACGCCTTTTCGGGCACGCCGGCCTTTCTGTTCCTGGCGACGCTCAACCTGTTGCGGCTGGGGCGCGACCCGGCCGCGCACCGGCTGCGTGCGATCGCGACATCGGGCGGCTTCCTGTCGAGCGCGCGCAAGCGCTTTCTCGAGGCGCAGTGGCAATGCCCGGTGATCAGCCACTTCTCGTTGTCGGAGATCTTTGCCAGCGCGATGAACGTCGACGGCGACAACAGCTTCCTGTTCCGCCCGACGGTGCTGACCGAGTTCCTCGACCCCGAGACGGCCGAGCCGGTCGAATCGGGCGTGGCGACGCTGGTGCTGACCGAGCTGGCGCCGTTCGTCACGGCGCAGCCGCTGATCCGTTACTGGACCGGCGACCTCGTCATCCCCGGCCCGGCGCGCGGCGCGCCGTGGCTGCGTTCCTTCTCGCCGATCGGCCGGCTCGACGCGGCGATCCGCGCGCCGGGCGGCGGCATCCTGATCGCCGAGCATGTGCTGCTGGAGGCGCTGGAGGAAACCGATGCGCTCGCCTGGACGCATTACCAGCCGTGGATCACGGCGATGTTCGGGCGGGTGCCGATCGACCTGCCGCATGTCAGCATCGCCAGCGCGCCGCACGACGGGGTGTTCGAGGTGACGATCGAGATCGAGACGGTCCACTCGCCCTATTGGGCGCCCGAGGCGGCGCGCGCGGCGGCCGACGGGCTGCGGCGGCGGCTGATCGAGGCCTCGCCACCGCTCGCCGCGGGCGAGGCGGCGGGAAGCTGCCGCCTGGTGGTGCGGGCGGCCGCGGCGGTGGTGCCGGGCGCGATCGAATATTGAGCGGCGCGCGGGTGGCGCGGGCGGGCGATGCGCCTGAGCCGCAACTGCTTCAGGGGTGCGGCCGCTTTCGGGCCGAGCCGGCGGATCGGCAGGCGACGCCCGCCTGAAGGCAGGGCTGTCAGTCACCCTTGCCGATCGCTGGCCTTCGCGGCCGGCAGCGACCGACATATCGGCGCTGTTTGCGCGAAAAAATCTTGCGGGCGGGTCGGACGCGGGTTTTTCGTGATTATCTCGTGTAATATCAATGTGATGGCCAGGAGCAACGGCCGGTCAGGAACAGCGGCGGAACAGCCACGGAACAGCGGCGGAACAGCCGCTAAACAGCCACGGAACTGCGAGAAGAACAGCGCGGCGAACAGCCGGGAACAGTGCCCGGAACAGCGGACCTGACATCGTGCATCGACCTTGAGAAAGAACCGCGCCGCGCCGCGGCGGACGCCTGGCGGCACGATCGCATAGCGCCGCCGCGATGGCGGTTGAATCATCCTGCACTGGTGAAGATATGCCGGGCGAGGAAACACAGGGCCATGTCCACGGCGCCGCCATTGTCGTGGCGCGCTCGCGCGGGGCGATGAGGCACCATCGCCGATCCCTGGCATGAGCCGTGGCGGCACGATGCTGTTCCGTCACGGCACCCCGGACCTTGCGGTTTTCGCCGGGGGCGACGTGAGATTATTGCCAGCGCGCGGCGGCGCGGGGCGGGCGTTAAATCCAACATGCGGCCTCCCGTCGCGCCGGGGGTCGGCGCGGGGTGGCGGCAGGATAGGCGCGGTGGCGGGGAGGTGAATCACGCGCGCAATCGTATGCCGGGCAAACAATGTGCCTTTCCCGGGGCGACACGCGCGGGTTAAGCTGGCGCGACGACCCCGGCGAGCGGGGCGGCGAGCGGGAGGGTGCGCGATGCGACGGCTTGGCAGGGCGATGCAGGCGATGTTGCTGGCGGGGAGTGCGCTGGTAATTGGCGCGGCGGCGCCGGGGACGCGTGACGCGGCGGGCGTGGCCGGGCGGAGCGGGGCGACGGCCGGGGCCACAGCCGGCGCGGGCGCGGCGCGGTGCGCGGCGATGGTGCACGCGGCGCTGGGCGCGGACGTCAGGATCGTGTCGGCGGTGCATCTCGACTCGACCACGGACGCAGCGCCCGGGGCGGGCACGAAGCCCGGCGCCGAGACGCAGGACGGGCCGTTGCCGGCGCATTGTCGGATCGACGGGGTGATCAACGAGCGCAGCGGCGCGGGCGGCAAGACATATGGCATCCACTTCGCGATCGCGCTGCCCGATGCATGGGGCGGGCGCTTTTTGATGCAGGGCGGCGGGGGCCTCAATGGATCGGTGCGGCCGCCGACCGGGCCGGTGGCGAGCGGCGGGCGGCCGGCGCTGGCGCGGGGTTTCGCGGTGATCTCGCATGACAGTGGTCACACGGGCGCGGTGTTCGACCCGAGCTTCATGGCGGACCAGCGCGCCGCGCTCGATTTCGCGGAGAGCTCGGTGCGGACGGTCGCGCTGCTCGGCAAGGCGATCACGCAAGCCTATTATGGCAAGGCGATATCGCACAGTTACATGGCGGGCTGTTCGACCGGCGGGCGCGAGAGCATGCTGGCGTCGCAGCGTTACCCCGAGCTGTTCGACGGGATCATCGTCGGCGCGCCGGCGATGCGCGCGGGCGATTCCAACCTGGCGATCGCCTATACGCAGGTGCTGCTCAACCAGGTCGCGCCGAAGCGGACGGACGGCAAGCCCGACATCGCCGCGCTGCTGACCCCGGATGTGCGGCGCACGCTGCTGAACGGATTGCTGGCGCAGTGCGACGGACTCGACGGGCGCGCCGACGGGATGATCGAGAATGTCGCGGGGTGCCGCTTCACGCCGAAATCGATCGCGTGCCGCGATGGCGCGGCGAAGCAGGGCTGCATCAGCCCGGCGCTGGCCGAGGCGCTGGACAAGGCCTTTGCCGGGCCGTTCGACAAGGCCGGATATGCGATCTACGCGCCGGTGCCCTATGACACGGGGATCGTCGCGATGCCGGGCGGCTATCTGCCGAGCGGGGCGCCGGGGCCGTTCG
>JBBRSN010000061.1:0-27700 GCA_038245375.1 Sphingomonadales bacterium
ATCAGCAACCGCGGCGCCCCGCCATCCGGCGAGGCGCCGCGGCACCTTCGCCGATATTATGTGGAGCACCTTAGCCCAAAAATGGCCGAAAACCGCCACTCCCAGCACCAGACTCCGCATAATCACGCGCTACGCATAATCCGCGCGACCGACGAACACACGGTAATTGGGTGCCGCATCGTTCGGGCGATTGTCCTCCGGGACGAGCCGGACACCCTTCGCCTGGACGCCGAGCGTGACGATGTCGCCGTGGAATTCCTTGCCGACCTTCTTGAAGCTGCCGATGATTGCCATGATGGTTTCCTTCGCAATTTCGAGCCCGCCCCGTGCGGCCTCGATGGCCTGCAAGGGCCGGGTGCGATCGCCGCCGCAGCGTCAGCCCGCAGCGCAAGCGGAGGACTGCGGGACAGGCAGTTTCTTGTTTCGCGAGGAATGGGCTTAAGCCCAGGGGAAGAAAGTGTCGGGCCCGCGGTTGCGGCTCAGGCGATCGAGGCGCAGCCGTCGCCCGGCTATGTCAGCCATAGGAGAGGCCGCTGGGGCGGCGTGATATGCACAAGAAACACCTCAGCCAACTGGCAGCGCGAGGATCCGCAAGGCAACCCAGTGCGATTGGCATCGCTGCCAACAGGAGGGGCTGTCACTGTTTCCGAGGCTCGCACATGACGATGAAGCACCCCTTGCTCCTTTCTCTGTCGCGCAGTCTAACGCCTGGCAAATTCGCGTCGGGTCGCCGATCAACCGGTGCTGATCGCTGTCCAATTCTGCTATCCTGGCTCCCTATCGGACGCTGAATGGCGGCGGCTCATCACCTGACAAAGCTGCGCCGCATCCTCCTCCCGATCACCGGTGACAATGCCCCTGCACGCTTTCACGGGCGTGCAATCGCGACTGTCCGTCGAACATATGACCGCGCCCATCGCGCTTGGCATTGTCGCCCGCCCGTCAGCCCGGCAACGCGACATCATCGCGGCAAGGCCGGGGCGTTTCAGCGACGCGGACGCCATCCCGGATGACCTGTTTGACCGCGATTTCCGCGGGGATGGCGACAGTGGTGACGAAACACATATCTGGATTCTCACCGATCTGGGCCGCGACGTCCGCGACCTGATCGAGGCCGAGGTAGCTGTAACGGGCGCCATATTGTCCGGCGAAAAGCGAATGCCGGAAGCCCGTCAGCCACCTCCTTTCTGGCGATAATCCATCGGGCGGATGCCGAGTGCCCTGGCCTTGTCGGCGAGATTGTCCTGGATGCCACTGCCCGGAAAAACGATCACCCCGATCGGCAGTACCGCGAGCATCGCGTCGTTGCGCTTGAACGGTGCGGCCTTGTTGTGACGCGTCCAATTCGGCTTGAACGCGATCTGTTGAACCTTGCGATCGCTGGCCCAGCACGAAGCGATGCGTTCGCCGCCGGTCTCGGATCCGCCATGCAGCAGGACCATATCGGGATGCTTGGCGCGCACCCGGTCGAGCACTTCCCAGATCAGGCGATGGTCGTTGAAATCACGGCCGGCGGTGAACGCGATCTTGGGCCCGGCAGGGATCAGCACTTCATTCTCGGCGCGCCGGCGCGCGGTGATGAAATCGCGGCTGTCGATCATCGAGGCGGTCAGCGCCTTGCGATTGACCATCGATCCCGAACGCGGCGTCCAGGCTTTGCGGACATGAATGCGGAACTGCTCGGCGGAAATGTCCCGGAAATATTCCATCGTGTCGCGTCGCTCGATCATGGTCGCACCCTCGCGCAACAGGCGCTCGAGTTCGACCGACCTGACCTCGGAACCGTCCTGTTCGCGCTGACTGGAACGCTGCGCCACCTCATTGTCGTCGAGCTCGCGCTCGACGCGTTCGGCGGCGCGCTGGAACACGTTGGTCACGCCCCAGAGCAGATCCTCGAGGTCCGGTTCGATCCGCGTATTCTGCAGCGCGCAGGTGATTGCATCGAACATGTCGATGACGGCGCCAGCGACCATCCGGTCTTCGGGAAGCGGGCGTGGATCGGGTTCGTCTGAGAAAGGTCGCCAGGCGTAGAGCGCCATTTCCTGGAGGACCGCGCCGGTCGGGGATTCGTGATGCTCGGGTTCGTGATCGTGATGTTCGCTTGTCATGATGACCTCTCATCGCTCGCAGCCGCGCCACTCGCGGCTTTCGCAGGCGACGACAGGCGGCGGGCGGGCCGACACCGCACGCCCAAGCATAGCGATCCCGCGGATGTCCGCGGGATGGGGGCCGCAGCGCAGCGAAGGATGGCGGACAAGGCTTTCTTGCCTCGCGAGGAATGGGCGGGTCGGGGTCCCTGCGGCGCCAGCGCCGCGGGGTGGCCAACCCAGGGGAAGAAAGCAGCAGCCCGCCATTGTGGTGCCGGCCCGTTTGCCGGCCCGATCGCCCTCTCAGGAAGGCCGCCGGCGCGCGCCGTGCCGATCGGTCAGCGCACGGACAATGGATCGACCGACGCCGACACGCCATTCTCTGACAGGTCAACCAGGCCCGCAATCGAACGCCACACGGTCATCTGCGCAAAGGCCGACCGCGATCGTCCGCCGCAGCGATGCGATGCCGAGCAGGCGCAGATCGTCGTTGAAATCGTCGAGCAATGGCGACAGCGGCAGGAGCTCGATATCAGCCTCAACAGCACGTTCGACCAAGCGCGCCATCGCCGCGTCGCCCGCCGGGTCGAGATCGCGCGCAAGGTACAGACGGCGCAGCATTGACGGAAACCGGATGGCGGCAAGGTGCGCTGAGGACAGGCCCGCCAGCATCGACATGCCGGGCAGAACCTGGCGCAGCGACAGCATCGTCTCGATCCCCTCGCCGGCCGCCATCACCGCCTGCGCGGGTCCGAACCGCACCGCGTGACCGAGCAGATGGCCCATCGCCCGGCGCGGCGATGCGACCGGCGCCTTGCCGCTCCCCGCAGGATCGAGCCAGGTGCGATGCACGCCGGTCAGCACGTCAGCCAGGTCCGTGACGGCAGCAATCATCGCCGGCCATGCCCGTCGGGTGCCGGGCCGGTCATCCTCATTGGGCAGGTAATGACAGCGCGGATGGAACCGCAGCGCGTCGCAATCCTGCAAGTTGACGAGGCCGCGTTGCCGAAGACAGGCCTCGGCGAGACTGCCGCGCAAGGTCCGCGAGGCGGCAAACAGACGCCCTGCTGCCTCGGGAGATCCACCCGGCATGGGCGATATCCGTGCGGCTCGGTTCGCCTGAACTGCCGGAGACGGCTGTGGCAGGCTGAGGAACCGGCGCGCTTCGGCCAGCGTGGCGCGCAAACTGGAAAACCCCTCGACCCTTGCGATGATGTCGAGCAGATCGCCATGCTCGCCCGTCGCGCTGTCGGTCCATTTGCCGGCGGCACCCCGTCCATCGGGCGAGGTAATCAGCCGGACATAGAGACTCCGTCCGGGCGTGTTGAGCGCATCACCGACCAGCCAGTAGCGACCCTCGCACCGTCCCTTCGACAGATAATGCCGGCACACGCTCTCCGCATTGTCGGCAAGGCGGCGCGCGAGCTCGCTTGCAGGGTTGTCCATGCGGCGCATCGTCATGCCGCCCGCGCTGGCGAGCGCTCGGCGACCCGTTGCAAGGGATAGCGTTCCATCAGGCGCGCCAGCACGCCCACGCCATCATCGCCGGTCGGCACGAACAGCCGCAGCTTCCAGGAGACGATCTCCGATATCAGGCCGCAGGCCTTCAGCCGTTCGAGCGCGAGGTCGTTAAATCCGAGCAGTTCGATGCGGTGGACCCCCATCGCCCGCGCCCGCACGAGGGTCTGATCCTCGGCCATATGCAGCGTCGCCTCGCCGGCAAGGAGCATCGGCCACGCCTCTTCGGCGCTGAGCAGCGGCACCTCGGCGTCGAGCGTCGCTGCGACCCAGGCGCTGCTGACCCGTCGTCCGACGACCTGCTCCCCGTCATCGGTACGCAGCCGATAAACCCGCGTGGATTGCTTCGGCAGGCGCTTCCAGATCGGCAGCAACAGGCCGGTGACGATATGCATGCTGCTCGTTTCGAACTCCGGGATGGTTGCCAGTTCGGCGTCCCATGCCGCCGAAAACGTTGCCAGATCGGCCGACTCCCACTGCGTCTCGGCCATCGCCAAGTACGGCATGGCCGGCGATTCCATCGGTCGGATCAGCCGGATCCGCTGCTCGAGACTGCCATCGTCGAGCATCAGGCTGCGCGCGCCGACCTGGATTGCGGCGCGGCCAGAGCGGCTGTTGACCAGCAGCACCGCCTCGGTAGTGCGACGGGCCAATGCCTGTTCGACCGACAGCGGTTGGTTGCGGTCGCGGCGCTCGATCGTCAGCAGGCGGGTTTCGGCGGCGGTCGCCGGATGGGTGTAGATGGTGCTGCGGCGCGAGATGACGAGGCTCTCCGCGGTCAGGGTTTCGAGGCCAACTTCATAGGTGCCGCTCGCGATCGCGCCCTGGACGCGCGTGTCGAGAAGGTCCTCGAACGCCGTGAACAGCACATTCTGCAGCGCGATCGTCAGCGCCAGCATGCGGTTCAGGAAAGTGGTGATCGGCGGCAGTTCATCACGCAAGCCCCCGCCCTCGGTCAGCGACAGACCCGTCGCATCCTCGAATGCCTTCAGCGAGCAACCTTCGACCCTGCCGCCGGCGAGCAGCGCGTAGAGCTGGCGCAGCGCGTCGCGTGCATACCAGGATTCGAGATTGTCCTCGGGGCGGAACATGTTCTGCCCGCCGGTCTGGCGCTGGCCGCGCGTGATCGCGCCCATCGTGTCGAGCCGTCGGGCGATGGTCGAGATGAAGCGCTTCTGTGCCTTCACATCGGTCGAGACCGGCCTGAACCGCGGCGGCTGCTTTTGATTGGTGCGGTTGGTGCGCCCGAATCCCTGGATCGCGCTGTCCGCCTTCCAGCCGGCCTCGAGCAGATAATGGACGCGCAACCGCTGGTTCGCGGCACCAAGGTCAGCATGATAGGAACGCCCGGTCCCGCCGGCGTCCGAGAAGATCAGGATGCGCTTGATGTCATCCATGAACGCCTGCGCCTCGCCGAGATTGGCGGATCCCGGGCGGGTCTCGACCGCGAAGCGCTGCGACCCGCCATCGTCGCGCCGGGCGACGATGCGGCGCGTGCGACCCGTCACCTCCGCGACCATGTCGCTGCCGAAGCGGTGGAGAATCTGGTCGAGCGCGCCCGGCACCGGCGGCAGTGCCGCGAGCCGCTCGATCATGGCGTCGCGCCGTGCCACGGCCTCGCGGCATTCGACCGGCTGGCCATCGTCATAGACCGGTCGCGAGGAAAGGTTGCCTTCGCCGTCATCGAACGGCTCGAACAACTGGACCGGAAAAGAGTGCGCGAGATAATCGAGCACATATTCACGCGGGGTGATGTCGACCTGAACGTCGTTCCACTCATCGGCCGGGATCTCGGCAAGTCGCCGTTCCATCAGCGCTTCGCCGGTCGAGACGATCTGCACCACCGCGGCACGGCCGTCGGCAAGGTCGCGCGCGATCGCAGTCAACAGGCTGGGCGTCTGCATCGCGGTGATCAGGTGATTGAAGAAGCGCTGCTTGGCGCTTTCGAACGCCGACCGCGCGGCCGACTTTGCCTGGCTGTTGAGCGTGCCGCTCGCACCCGTAACGTTCGTCGCCTCCAGTGCCTTGTCGAGATTGTTGTGGATGACCTGGAATGCGCCGGCATAGGAATCATAGATGCGGATCTGCTCAGGCGTGAGCTGATGCTCGAGCAGTTCGTATTCGACACCATCGAACGACAAGGAACGCGCCGCATAGAGCCCAAGCGCCTTCAGGTCCCGCGCCAGCACTTCCATCGCCGCGACGCCGCCATCCTCGATCGCAGCGACAAACTCGCCGCGTGTGGCGAAGGGAAAATCGTCCCCACCCCACAGGCCGAGGCGTTGCGCATAAGCGAGATTGCGCACTGTGGTCGCACCGGTTGCCGAGACATAGACGATCCGCGCGCCCGGCAACGCATGCTGCAAGCGCAAGCCGGCGCGGCCCTGCTGCGACGCCGCCACATCACCGCGTTCGCCCTTGCCGCCGGCTGCATTGGCCATGGCATGCGCCTCGTCGAAGATGATCACCCCGTCGAAATCCGCGCCCAGCCAGTCGACGATCTGGCGCAGCCGGCTGACCTTCTCGCCGCGTTCCTGCGAGCGCAGCGTGGCATAGGTGGTGAACAGCACACCCTCGTTGAGATTGATCGGCGTGCCCTGGCGGAACCGCGACAGCGGCGTGACCAGCAGGGGCTCCTGGCCGAGTGCTGACCAGTCGCGTTGCGCGTCTTCGAGCAGCTTGTCGGACTTGCTGATCCACAGCGCGCGACGCCGCCCTTTCAGCCAGTTGTCGAGAATGATGCCGGCGACCTGGCGGCCCTTGCCCGCGCCCGTGCCGTCACCGAGGAACCAGCCGCGGCGGAACCGCGCGGCATTTTCGGCGTCGTCCGCCACCACGTTGACGGCGTCCCAGCTGTCGTCGACACTCCAGGCGCCGGATAGATATCCGCCATGGACCTCGCCGGCATAAATCACGGATTCGAGCTGCGCGTCCGACAGCAGCCCGGCCTCGACCAGCCCGGCGGGGACATGCGGGCGATAGGTCGGACGCGGTGGTGCCACCGAGGCCATGGCGACCGATTGCACCAAGGGAGTAGGATGCGGCTGGGCACCGGCGATCGTCAGTGACTGCAGCGCATAGGGCTCATAGAGCGCGTCGCCCGAGGCAGCATGTGGCGCATCCAGCGCCGCGCGCGCTTCATAGACCAGGTCCACCGCCTCGCCCGCCCCGATCGGCGTCGGCGCAATGGCGGCCGAACGCGGCAACACAGACGCCAGCGCAGCCGTCGAACGCACGATCGGCAGCGACATCACGCCCGGCGCGACGCGCGGCGCGCGCGCCGGCACCAGCTCCATGACCCAGCGCAGCAATGTCGTCGTGTCGCGCGCCGTGCCGGGAGAGGGCGGAAACACGCCTGGGTCATCGGCGGGCACGCGTTCGAACACGGTCAGCCTGGTATCGACGCTGGTGCCATGGCGCGCATAAACCCGGCCATCGATCGCCGCCGAGAACAGTATGCGGCTATGCTGCTGCAGTTCGACAAACGCGTCGCGCCATGCCGGCAGATGCGGCGAGCAACCGGCACCGGTGATCGCGACCAGCCTGCCGCCCGGCGCAAGCCGCGCCAGCGCCGAGGCGATATGGCGCAATGCTGCATCCTTCATCGCGCGGCTCACATGCGCTACCGCCGAAAAAGGTGGGTTCATCAGAACCACGCTCGGCACGAGAGCGGCCGGGAGATAGTCATGGATATGCGCTGCGTCGTGGCGGCTGACCGGGACGCCGGTGAACAACAGGCCGAGCAGGTCGGCGCGGGTACCGCCGAGTTCGTTGAGGATGAGGCCGCCCCCGGCATTGCGCGCATGGATAGCGAGCAGGCCCGTGCCGGCCGAGGGCTCGAGCACGACGTCACCCGGCACGATCGAGGCGGCAAACGCGGCGACAAAAGCCAGCCCCGCAGGCGTACTGAACTGCTGGAGCGCCTGGCTCGTCTCGGAGCGCCGGCTATGGCTCGGCAGCAGCGCAGCGATGCGCTCGATCATCGCCAGCGTCGTTGCCGGCGGCGTGCGTAGCAATGCCGCGCCGTAGCGCTGCAGGAACAGGATCTGTGCCGCCTCGCCCGCGTCATAAGCGAGTTTCCAGTCCCAGGCGCCTTCGGCGTCGGTGCCGCCGAACGCGGTTTCCATCGCCGACCGCAGCAGAGCAGCATCGATCGGGGTGCCGCGTTCGAGCCGCGGAAGCAGCAACGACGCGGCGGCATGAAGCGCCGCTGCGCGTCGATCGGTAACGACAGGGTGAGACGACGCATTCACGACGCGCGCTGATGAAGGATCGGTCAAGACAGGTCTCCGGGAGAGCAAGGGAGGCCCGGTGTCCCCGGTCGCTCTCTCGGACCCGGGCAGGCTCAACCCTGCCGGGCCTCCCTCTTCCTCTGATGTGTCGGTCAGTTCAGTCCGACTCGCAGTCGAATCGCTCGTGACGCGCCTCGTCGATCACGAACCCGAACCGGCCGGGATCATATTCGCCGCTTGCCACAAGGAACCCGCGAAATTCTCCGTGGCGGCGTAGACCTGCGCGTGACGCGAGGCATTCGACCATGCCAGGATGATCGGCCGAACGGCTCGCGGATATCACAACCCAGCGATCGGCATGATCGCGGCGGAATCGCCGCTCATCCTTCACGCGAGACTCGCCTGCGAGCAGGACAGTGCCAAGGATGACCTCCCAGGCATCGGGTTGGTCGTTGCGCAGCATGTTATGAGCCTGGCGCAGTTCCTGCGTGGTAAACAAGGAAGGGTAGGTGAAGGCGACCTTCGCCCATTCACTATCCTCCTCGTACCAGCCGGTCGGGTTGCGCAGCATGGCGTGCACGGCGAGGTTCTGTTCAGGGGCCAGATGGAACCCGCCATGCCCCGCCGCCGAATGAAACACGACGCCCTCTGTATAATGCACATTCCTCTGGGCGGCCCCCCAGGGCGTGGCGACCACGACCCCGGTCGAGCGTCGATCAAGCGCCCGGACTTGCGAGCGATGATCGGCGGCATCTCCAACGTGAGCGCGGAACGCGTCTTCATCGCAGACCAGGCCTTCAGCACAGACGAAATCCGCCGCCGTCCAAGCGGGCATCGGCTTGCTGCGCGGCCAGCCGCTGAGGATGCGCAAGCCCGCCTGGTGCGGCACGGCAAGCCAGGCGAGATCGTCGACCTGGGCGGCGAGACATCCCGCCGCAGTGCGCCCGAACAGGGCCGTGATCGGAGCGAGCGCGGTCACGCCGCCCTCTCCATCGTCCCGACGGCCAGCGTCGCGTCCTGCACGGACACGATTTCGATGCGCGCGTTCGACCAGTGATGCACATCGAGCCACGCTTTGGCCGCCGCCTGGTTGGCGGCGAGGTGGCGCAATTCGTCGACGCCCTCCCAGCTGGTGACGACGCGCGCCATGCCGGCACACGGCAGTTCGGCGACCGAAAACACCAGTGAGCTTGTGACCAGGAACGTCTTGTTGACCACCAGCACGATCGTCGCGCCCGAGCCATAATCGGCCAGATGAAGGGTCAGCGATGCCGGCCAGCCTCGCCCCGGGCCATCGCGCCCCGGCTCCTTCTTGATCAGCCGGCCGACGGCGTTGCTGTCTTCCCAGGCGTCGAGCTTTCGCGTGAAGCGTGCCGGCGGGCGAGGTTCGCCGTTCAAGAAGCGGATAAGTGCGCCGAGCGGCGCGGCATCGTAGATGTGTTGAGCAGACATGGATGGTCTCCAAAAGGCAAAAAGCCCGGCGCGAGGGCCGGGCTGTCGAGGGGAAAGATGATGGGTGGCGGAGCGGCCGCGGCCGCCCCGCCCGCGTGCCGCTATTCCGCGGCGATCGCGTATTCGGCGCTGTCGGGATCCGAGCCGTCGCCCGGCGCCTCCCCGCCCGTGCCCTCGAGAAACGCCGGCAGCGGGACGAGGTTTTCCGCGTCAGGCCCCGCGCCATCGGGTGCCGTGACGGCATCGTCGACCGCCGGGGTACGCAACGGCTCGGGCAACCAGCCGCTGCCCTCGAGCAGGCGTTCGGCCTGAGACGCCATGTCGCCCTTTTTCAGATGATCGATCAGCCCGGCCTTGTCCGCGCCGAGCGCCTCACTGACCGCCTCGATGATGTGCGGCTTGGTGACGCGGCCGAGATAACGATCGACCGTCGGCGTCCATCCCGCAGCGACCATGTCGAGACCGACCGCACGCGCCAGGACATGGCTGTGGGCGATGCGGCGCTCGACCAGATGCGAGGAGATGCGGCCATTGTCGTAGCGGCCAACACTTTCCGACACCGCGTTGACGGCGTAGCTGGCGCAATGCGCGAACAGGGCGCCCTGGTCTTCCGCCGACATGGCGAGAAGCGCGTCCCACAGGTCGCGATCGGCGCTCGGCAGCAGCGATTTCCAGTGCTTGTAGCGCGCCTCGATCGCGAGCGCCGACGGCGTTTCGGCGAGGCCCGGCTCCTGGTGGAGGAACTGCGGGCGGGTCAGCGACACCGCGACGCAGGATTCCCGGCTGGCATAATAGAATACCGACAACACCATCGCATGCAGAACCGTGTGGAACGCCACCGAAGGACTGGCAGCCAGCGCGTTGCTCAGGGCAAGCGTGCGATGCACCGTCAGCTCGGTCACCAGCTTCTCCGGCAGCGGTTTCAGCATGCCCTCATCGTCATCGTCCCGGGCGTTGCCATCGGCGTCGTCGCCCACCGTGATGATCGCCGGGCCGCGATCGGCGGCGTCCGACACCTGTTCGACGCTGCTGTCGCCGCCCTCCCCTGGTGCGTCACGCTCGACCACCGGTTCATCCTGGGGTCGAACGAAACCCCGCTCGACAGAGAGCGAGCCGGCGCGATCGAGACTGACGAACGCCCCGGCGCGCGCCATCTCGTCGGGATCATAGGTCACCGGACGCATGCAGATCGTCTGCACCTCGTGCTGGATTGTATCGTAACGATCGTTGACGTCGACCGGGACATCGGACGACTGGCCATATTCGGCCTCGATCGCTTCGAGTTCCGCCTGCAGCGCCTCGATCCGCGCCTGCTCGTCGCTGTCGATCGGCACGTCGAACCCGGTGATGGCGCGCATACCGTGCTGATGGCCATAATCGTGATCGATCGCGGCCGAGACCCATTTCCAGCCCTCCGTGCCGATCTTCTCGCCATCGGCGCCAAGCTTTTCCATCACCAGCTGCTCGAGCAGGCCGACGTCCTGCAGCCAGCCGCCACGATCTTCCTCGAACAGGTCACGCATCATGGTGCCGCCAGCCGCGACATAGGCGTCGATGCCGACATAGACGACGCGCCGGTCGGATGCGCAGATGCTGGCCTCGGTGAGACGGCGCCGGATCGTTGCGGCCGAACAGTCGGCAAATTTGGGAAACGAGTCCCAAAGCTGTTCCTGCCGCTGGTGATCGTCACACACGCTAAACGCCATCAGCTGGTCGAGCGTCATGCCGTCCTCGGCATAAAGCTGGCACAGAACCGGCGACACAGCCGCGAGCTTGAGCCGCTGGCGCACCACGGCGGGCGTGGTCATGAAGCGCGCCGCGATATCTTCAATCGGAGCGCCTTCCTCAGTCAGCACCTGCATGGCGCGGAACTGGTCGAGCGGGTGCAGTGCCTCGCGAAACACATTCTCGGCAAGCGAGTCTTCCGCAGCACTCGGGTCGTTGTCGCCCGATACCGTCCGCACCACGCAGGGAATCGGGGCATCCTTGGCGAGGCGCTTCTGTGCGACCAGCCGTTCGAGCGCGCGGTAGCGCCGGCCGCCGGCCGGAACCTCGAACAGGCCGGTCTCGGCGCCGGCCTCGTCACGCATCGGCCGCACGTTGAGGCTCTGCAGCAGGGTGCGGCGCGCGATGTCGTCGGCCAGCGCGTCGATCGACACGCCGCATTTGGTCGTGCGGACATTCGACTGGCTGAGCACAAGCCGGTCGAACGGGATATCGCGCGACGGTGACAAAACAAGTTTCCGGGCATTGCCCATGGCAGTTCTCCATGACGGGACGCCGCGAGACTCTCTCACCGCCCAAAACCCGTCACGAAGCGAGGCGCAGCCCTCTTCCTCTAGGGAAAAGGAGCTGCGCCAGGGCGCTGACGGGCCGCGCGAAGCGGCCCGTCAGCCTGGTCACCCCACACTGGCGAGGAGCTTCGCCGCCTTCCCCTCCAGTTCGAGCCGCGCATCCTGATGCGTCTTCGTCCGCGCGACGGCAGTTAATCCCTGGACGAAATCGAAAATCGATTCCGGCGGACGCCCCTCCTCGGCGAGAACTGTCGAAATGACCTTCTGGGTGTCGGACTTCGAGAAGCCATGTTTGCGAAGGAAGGTCTGTCGATCCTCATCCTTGCGCGCGACGATCGCCTGGCGCGCCGTCATGATGCCGTTCACGAACGGGGCAGAAGAGGATTTGGCGAAGCTCTCCAGCGCGGGTGCCGCCTCATGCGCGAAGCGGTTCGCCGCGAACTTGCTGTGGCGGATGCTGATTTCTTCAAAACCCTCGGCACCCCAGATATTCCGGTTCATGCACACGGCGCGAAGGTAGAAACTGGCCATGCCGAGCGTCTTCGATCCGACCTCGCTGTTCCAGCAATAAAAGCCCCTGAAGAAAAGATCGGGATCGCCGTTCGGCAGCCGGCCCGCTTCGATCGGATGGGCGTCGTCGACCAGGAACAGGAACACGTCGCGATCGCTGGCGTAGAGCGTCGTGCTGTCCTTGGTCACCTCGACGAACGGGTTGTGCATCATGGTCGACCAGTCGAGCATGCCGGGGATTTTCCAGCGCGTATCGCCGGTACCGTTGCCGGCGATCTTCATGACCGCTGCGACCAGTTCATAATCCCAGATCCGGCCGTAATCGGGACCGGTCGCCGCCCGCAGCTCGATCCGCCCATCGTCGGCCTCGAGCGTCTTGATCAGCTCGCCGCGATGCTGCTGCAGCCCATGCTGCATGTTGATGCCGGCGAGCGGCGCCGGCAGCTGGCGAAGATAGCCGGCCGGTGCACCAACCAGGCTGCACAGCTGGCCGAACGACCAGTGGGTCGGAGCGACGGGCTCGTCGCGACCGGGCAGCAGCAACGTCATGGAATCGGGGTCGTCGCGGCGCGCCTCGACCCTTATCTCACGCGTCTCGACGTTGCGTGCGGTCGCCCGCTGAGCGCGCTGCAAGACCGCATCGTGCAACGCGCTCAGCGATAGATATCGCTCGTCATCGGGACGCGAGAACCATTCCGACGAGACCCGGCCGATGCGCTGACCGCGCGAGATGTCGACCTTATAGCCGGCGCCGTCCGCCACGCGCGAACCACGCGCGCTAGAATCCAGGACCGAAACATGTGTCATGAGATGCCTTTCACAACGGCGCGCGGGGGAAAACTCTCTCCCGACCTCTTCACCGTCGCGAAGCGCAGCGCCCAACTCTCACTCTCCGCCCGCCGCGCTAGCCGCCGCGCGGCGGCTTCGCGCGCCAGCGCTTCCTGCTCGATACGCGCCTCCTCGATCTCCCATTGGTCGGCCGCGGCAGCCTGCGCATCTCGCAGGTCTAACAGATATTCGGCCGCCGCTCGGGCATGCCGAACCGCATCGGCAAGAGCGCGGAGATCAGTGCGCAGCATGTCGATCCATAGGCCAACGCTCTCCGGATGCCGCAGCTTCGGCATGATCCCGAGATCGGCACAGACGATCGATCCGGCGATCTCGGCGATCAGATCCTCCATGCCATGGTTGTTGTGCCCGAACGCCGGCGGCAGTTCGCGGGCGAGGCGCGACACGTGACCCGTCGCGTGCAAAAGTTCGTGGACCCAGTCGCTGTGAAACGTCGCGTTCCTGGCCTCGCTCCCGCTGGTCAAATGGATCATGTCATCGAACTGGCTGTAAAATGTGATGGATGCGCCATGACAGCTGTCCATGCCCGTGGCAGCGAAGAGTTCATGGAATCCCTCCTCGACGTCGCACCGGCCGGACGGCGCGAAATTCGGCGGAAGCGCACCTGCCGATTCCAGCCAGTCCTGGCGGAGCCATGGTATGATCCCCCTTTCGAGAGCGGAGACGAGCTCCCCTGCATCGCGTCGGACGGGTGAACATCCTTCGGGACGGGTGTCCCCGGACGGGAGGGTGGCCATCGCGTTTCTCCGCGACGGGCGAGACGCGAGCCTTTCTCGCCTCCCTCAACCCGTCACGGCCGAACCGGCCTGACTCTCACTCTTGGGGCGTTGCGGGTGCTCCCGCAGAAGGGGTCCGGCGAGATCAAGAGCTCGCCGCAGGGGAAGGCTTTCCCCTGCCGGAAAATCCGCGCCCAGGCTGCCATTCCTTACGAATGCCGAACCGCGCCGGGCCGACATTCGCCGGCCCACAGCCATCAATCATCGGGCGGATAGGGATCGACACCGTAGGTCCAGATGTTCACCCAGGCGTCATCTGGACCAGCCCCGAGGACTTGCGCGACATGGCCCCGAGCCCCCGAGGTCCGCGCCGCGTCGATCGCCGCGCCGATCGCGATCGCGCGGGTCAGATAAGGATACTCCGCGCCACGATGGCGAACGCACCACCGGTCGCCTTTTTCGGCAATGTAATAGAGTGCCTTGCTGGACGAAGAATCGCTGGACATGGGTGCGCAATTGCCCGTCACGCGCGATTCAGACAAGTGGCCGGCCAGCCTCGCGCGACGGTCGCCGCCCGAACTGGTTTTTTGCGTTTGACATGAGGTCATCGATCGCACGTCTCGTCTGCGGAGACTCGAAGCGTTGATTTTCTGCGACAAAGGTGGCGATCAGCAGGCGGTCGCCAGCTATCGCTCGTCGTGCTTGCGGCAAGGCCTGCAGAAAGCAAGTGGCGTCTCCCTGCTCACTTTTATATAAGCACTCTATAATTCCGCGCTTATATATAAATGATCAGAAATCATTGCTATGCTCACATATATGTGATATTTAGGTCCGAATCTGGACACATATGTATGAGCGAAAAACAAGCAAAGTTGGCCAGAAGCAGCCTCGACAAGAGGCTGACTCCTCTCCGCAATGAACAGATCGTCGCACCGTCACGCGGATGGACCAAAGCCATCCGCGAGTCGCTCGGTATGACAACCCGCCAGTTAGCGGCCCGAATGGGTGTCGCCCCTTCGCGTGTCAGCACGATCGAGAAAGCCGAGACGACCGGCGCCATCACGCTCAAAACCCTGCGCGAGACCGCCGAGGCAATGGACTGCCAGCTTGTCTATGCCTTCGTGCCGACAAAGCCGCTCGACGACATTCTCCGAGGGCAGGCAGAACGCAAGGTCCGCAATGAACTTGCGCAGCTCCATCACACGATGCGCCTCGAAAATCAGGCCGTGACGAACGAGGACATGGCGATGGAGAAACATCGGCTCCTGGAACAGTATCTTTCAACCTGGGCCCGCCGGTTGTGGGACAAGGAATGAGCGACCCCCTGTTTGACGGCGATGACGAGGCAAACACCCCGCTTGACGCCGAAGAGCGGGAGCAGCTCATTCCTGCCTATATCACGCTGCGCAACGAGTTGAACCAGGCGGAACTCGCCAACATCGCAGACGCGAGGGGCTGGCTTGCCTCCCGCAAACGCAATGTGCTGGATCAGTCATTCCTCAACGAACTGCACCGGAGAATGTACAGCGACGTGTGGAAGTGGGCGGGCAGATACCGCACCACGCCGCGCAACATCGGCATCGACGCCTATCGCATCCCAACCGAACTTCGTGCTGCGATCGATGACGCCAGATATTGGGTCGAGCATGGGACATATTCGCCAGACGAGATCGCCGTGCGATTCAGCCACCGCGTGGTCGCGATCCATCCCTATCCAAACGGCAACGGGCGGTTCTCCCGCATAATCGGAGACCTGCTGGCCGTTGAACTCGGGCAGCCGCGCTTCACATGGGGCAGCGTCAGTCTGGTCGACGCATCGCACACCCGAAAACTATATGTCGCAGCGCTACAGGCCGCGGACGCAAACGACGTCGCGCCGTTGATTGCCTTTGCGCGATCATGAGATACAGGTTTCACGAGCGCATGGCGGCCGATCAGGGCCGCGATATCCGCCCCTGAGCCGTCTAGGGTCGCCGCAACATGGTCCGGTAACCGCCCCGCGCCATGCCGCGCGCATCAACCACCAGACGACGTACGCGCGAGCGCAGCGAGTCCGTGCGCCCCTCCCACCCGTCCGCAACACGATCACGGCCAAACAAGACGATGGCGATTTCGCGCTGGCTCGCGCCAGCGTTCAGCGCGTCATGCACTCGCAACATCGCCAGTTCGCGATCGATGCGGGTGTCCAGTGGAAACAGCCCGCCTGTGAACTGGCGATGGCGACAGAAGTGCAGGAAGCGCCTGAGCGGCTGGATCGCCCGCTCGGCGGTAGCCAGACCGGACAGACTGTAATGCAGACGAACCCGCTGACCGGCCGCAAGGCTGCCCGATGCGATGTCGAGCCTGATATGATGCCGACCATCCGACAGCACAGCGTGCTCGGTGCCGTCATCCGCCCGCACGATGGTCAGCCACGGTGCGAGCTGATCGGCATCGACAAGATCAGCGTCGTCATCGTCGACACCGGCAGGGACAGCGACGACAGAGAGCGTGGCGGGATCCAGATCGGCACGCCAGATGATCCGCGCGTCCGGGGCTTCGCGCTCCGGATGCTCGGCGAAAGTGAATCCCCCAGCGCGCGACATCGTCGCGATCGAGGGTTGCCAGGGCGCCGGCACCGCGCGTCGCGGTACTCGCGCGTGTCTGCCAGGCGATATAGTCGGGATCGCGGCGCAACCATTCCCACATCAACCCGGCACGGTCGATGCCGCGCAGTCGCTGATATCGAGACGGGTCACGCCAGCGTTCGTCGCTCACGAATTGGCCGGGCCGAATATTGCGGGAATATTGGAACGATATTGGCTCCATCCCGGATACGATAAATTTTGCGCGCGTCGCCAACACACTCTAAAATGGATCAATAATAACAATCGTGTGCCGGCGACATGAGACACCGCCCGCATGCCACGGGTCTGGGGAAGGACGACCAGGGGGGACAGGGCGGCTTGAACCGCCGCCCATGGTCGAAGCGGTGCCCTATGGGCATGGATGGCATGGCCGAAGAGTTCCTTGCAGCGATCAGTGCGGCGGGCACGCCGGCGGATCTTGCGGATGTTCTGGTGGCGGTCAGCGCGGCGATGGGCTTTGCCTACTTCGCGATCAGCCATCATGTCGACATGCAGCGCGCCGGCAATCGCACGATCCGGCTGCACAATTATCCCGACCAATGGGCCGACTATCATGACCGCAACACTTTGGGCGTGCTCGATCCGGTGCACCGCGCCAGCCATGTGACCAGCTTCGGGTTTCGCTGGTCGCAGATGTCCCGGATGATCCCGCTCACCGCCCGCGACCGGTCGATCCTCGACCAGGGGCGCGACGATGGGATTGGTGACGGGTTCACGGTGCCGGCAAATGTCCCCGGCGAGGCCAATGGCTCGTGCTCGTTCGCCAATCCCGCCGGCGTCGAGATCGATCCGAAGATGCTGTTCCTGGCGCAGCTCATCGGCGCCGGCGCGTTCGATGCGGCGCGCCGGTTGTGGGGCATAAGGCCGCAGGAAGAGGCCCTTGTCACGATCACCGACCGCCAGCGCGACTGCCTGTTGTGGACGTCGCGCGGCAAGACCGATTCCGAGGCCGGGCAGATCCTCGGGATCAAGGAGGATACCGTGGCGCGGCACATCACGCATCTGAACAAGCGCTATGGCGTAACGAAGCGGGCATCAGCGATGGTCAAGGCCTTGATCGATGGAACGCTGATCCTCCCCGAACTCCATCGCTGGTGATATACCCCTTTTCTGGAATAGCGGGCGACGCCTTTGCTGCATGATTTGCGCATCTCCACTCGAGGAGATGCCAGATCATGTTCCACCTGCGCCACCACAGCGGAGAAGCTCCGGATGCCGTCATGCGGGCGATGTTCGTCGCGCGGAAGCGGGTCTTTGTCGACCTGCTCAAATGGGACGTCCCCGTGCTCGACGGGCGCTTTGAACTCGACCAGTTCGACAATGAGCATGCCCATTATCTGATCCTCACCGATGAGGACGGCGCACACCTCGCCTCTGCGCGCCTGCTGCAGACGAACAAGCCGCACATCCTCGGCGATCTCTTCCCCCAGCTGTGCGCGAATGACGCGCCCCGTGCAGACGATGTGGTGGAAATCACCCGCTTCTGCCTCGATCGTTCGCTGAACGCGGCCGCACGCCGCGAGGTACGTGACCAGCTGGTCATCAACCTGGTCGAACACGCGCTCGCGCATCGCATCACCCGCTATGTCGCGATCGCCGAGATGGGCTGGTTCCAGCAGATCCTCGCCTTTGGCTGGGACTGCCGACCGCTCGGCCTGCCGCACGACGATCACGGCAGCACCGTTGCGGCGCTCAGCATCGCGATCGACAGCGACACACCCACGCGGCTGACCCGCGCCGGCGTGATCGCCATGCCGCCCAGCCCTGACACCGCGCACCGCGCCGCAGCCTGAGGGGAGAACACATCATGACCGACCTGATGAACGACGCCACCGCGCGCTGCACCGAGCAGCTGCGCCGTGACGGCTATTGCATCATCCCGAACGCCCTGCCCTGCGAGACGATCGCCGCCCTCGACGCGGACCTGGCCGAGCGGTTCGAGAACACGCCATTCTGCGAGGGCAGCTTCTACGGTGCCACCACCAAGCGGTTCGGCCGGCTACTCGCGCGCTCGCCGCATGCCGCGGCGCTTGCCCAGCACCGATTGATCGTCGGGATTGTCGAAGACCTCCTCGCCCCCTGGTGCGACTGCATCCAGCTCAATGTCGCCCAGGCAATCGCCGTCCACCCCGGCGCGCCGGCGCAGGTGCCACACCGCGATCAGGACATGTGGCGGGGCCCGGTCGGCGAGATCGAATATCTGGTCAACGTGATCTGGCCGCTGAGCGAATTCCGCGCCGATACCGGGGCGACCAGGGTCTGGCCCGGCAGCCACGGCGCGCGGGCACTGGAGCCCGATCCCTCTCGTCCGGCGATCGTGGCGGAGATGGCGCCGGGCTCGGCGCTGATGTTCCTCGGCTCGACGCTGCACGGTGCGGGCGCCAATGTCAGCGACGAGGTTCGGCGCGGCCTCGTCATGGGGTATTCGCTCGGCTGGCTGAAGACCTACGAGAACCAGTTCCTCGCTTACCCCCCGGAGATCGCGAGGAACTTCGCGCCGGATCTCGCCGCGCTGGTCGGCTATCGCCAGCATCGCCCCAATCTCGGCAATTTCGAAGGGCAATGTCCGTCGATACTGCTCGAAGGCGATCGGGATCGTCCGCTCGCGGCGATTGACGCCCTGCGACCGGACCAGGTCGCGCTGATCGATGCGTTCGTCACCGAGCAAAAGGCGGCACCATGAACGCCGGCCCGACCTCGGAACGTATCTATGAAGCGTTGAAGCGGCGCATCCTCGAACGCGGCTGGCGGCCCGGCGATCGACTCGATCCGTCAAGCATCGGTGAAGAGCTCAACAGCAGCGTGACCCCGGTCCGCGATGCGCTCAACATCCTGTCGGGCGAACATCTGGTCGACACGCGCACGAGCGAGGGGTTTCACATCCCCTCGCTCGATGCGCCGGCCCTCGAAGACCTCTATGTCTGGAACGCCCAGGTGATCGATACGGCGATCAGGAGCTGGCGACCGGGCGGCACGCTGCGCCTCCCGGCACCGGGCGCCGACGCTGCGGAACGGGCCGCGTTCCTATTCGCCGCGATCGCGGAGCGCTCCGGGAATGTCGAGCATGGCCGGTGCGTGGCTTCGCTCAACGACAGGCTTCATGCCGTACGCCTGACCGAGCCGGAACTGATCGCCTCGACCGAACAGGAGCTGGAGGCGCTGTTCTCGGCGCTCTTCTCGGACGATGTGCGCGCCTTGCGCGCCACACTCGCGAGCTATCATCGCACTCGCCGCCGTCACGCCGCGGGCATCGTTCGTGCGCTCTATCGGCCGGGTTGACCGCGCAGATAATCTCGACCGAACAATCGCGTTATCGCGGCGGTATAAAATTCGGATAGCGGAGCTGCCTCCATAGTCTGCTCGATGCCGCAACGGTGCGGCAACGGAGAACGACCATGAATCGCAACGAAGAACAGGAGGTCATCGACCTCGGCGCCGCCTCGATCGAGACGAAGGGCCCGGGCGGCCAGTTCGTCGACACGCTGCTCAGCGCGATCCTGCCGGGTCTCACCGACGAGTGAGCGCTACGGCGCGCGGTCGAAAGGCCGCGCGCCACCCGGCGCCCAACAATCCCCAAATATCGCCCGTATAAGCTTTGGATACGACGCCGCACCATCGATCCTCCCTCTCATCGGACCGGCAAGGGAGTTGCGAGATGGCTGTGACGCAAAGCGATCCTCAAATCATCATCGAGATCGGTGCCGTGACGGCAATGACGTCCGGCGGCGCAGGCCCGATCATCGAGTTCTGGCTGAGCTTCTCCGGGCCGGGCATTGATCAGGACTGAGGTCCACTGTTTGTGAGGAGCGAAGCATGGGCTTTCGTCTCAGGTCGGGCCTCAGCTTCTGCCTTGCGCAAGGCAAGCCGATTTTCCTCGATACCGTCGCGGATCGCTATTTTACCCTGACTGTAAGCGGCGAGCGAAGCTTCCTGCAGCTTGTCGGCAGCGAGGATAGCCAAACGCCTCCCGACGAACTGACGGGGCTGGCGAGGAGCGGCGTCATCGAGGGGGCTGGGGACGATCTGCCTCCCCTGCCCTGCCCGCTCCCACCCATGGCACACGAGACGATGCTCGATGCGCCGCGGTCGTCGCTCGATCCCGTTCAGTTCTTCGCGGCCACTATCGAGCTCGCACGCGTCTCGGCGATGCTGAAGCGCGGTCGCTTTCACGCGCTCATCGAGGATCTTCGGCGGCGAAAGGCGAGGCTGGCAAAGGCTGATCCGCCCAGCGCATCGGCGCTGCGCGTCGCGGCCGCGTTCGTCCGGACAGCTTATTGGTCGTCGCCCCATGATCGTTGCCTGCCGCGCTCGATCGCGGTCGCCCGGCGCCTCATCGCCATGGGATACCGCCCGGATCTCGTGATCGCTGTGCAAGTGCAGCCATTTCGAGCCCATTGCTGGGTTCAGTACAAGAATCAGTTGGTGAACGATCGGCGCGAGACGGTCGAGGCCTTCATACCGATCCTGCTTGTATGACGGCGCAACGCTACCTCGCGGTGATCGGCGCGGACGCCGCCGCCCGCACCCGCACCGCGCGCGTCCTCGGCCCCAAGTTCCGCAGGGTTCTGGACACTGCGGTCGCCATGGTCCTGGTCGGCGTAGGCACCACAGCGATCCCGGTCGAACAATCGGGTGTGATCGTCGGAACGCTAAGGACTATGGGTGTGACGGGACCGCTCGAACACCTTGCGCGGGGAGCGGCGGAGGCCGTGCGGGGGTCGCGTGGCCAGCATCTGATTGACCGTTACTGGGGCAACTATGTCGCGGTCCTGGCACGGCCGGAAGGCGGCGCCATCGACGTGCTCCGCGCGCCGCTCGGCGGACTCCCCTGCTTCCATGTCACGATGGGTAACGTGGTCTTCTTCGCTTCCGATCTCGCCCTGCTGATCGATGTCGGCCTGTACACCCCGCGCCTCGATCGCGCGGCGCTGGTGCGCCAATTGGCGGCGAGCGACGTGCGGCGCCACGAGACATGCCTTTCTGGTCTGTCCGAGGTCCGCGGGGGCGAACGGCTGACCGTCGACGAAGGGCGATACAGCGCGACGCTGTGGTCGCCCTGGATGTTCGCCGTTGAGGAACGGCAATTGACGAACATCGACGAAGCGCACCAGCAGTTGCGCGACGTCGCGCGCTACTCTGTTGCTGCGCAACTGCGCGGCCGCGGAACATCGCTGCTCATGCTGTCCGGCGGGCTCGACTCCTCCGTGGTCGCAGCGTGCCTTGCGCACGGATCGCTGAACTTCGCCGGCGTGACGTTCGTGACCGACAACCCCGCCGGCGACGAGCGACGCTTTGCCCATGCGGTCACCGATCGCTTCGACGTCCGACTGATCGAAGCGCGCCTCGCCGTCACGGACGTCGACCTGACCGTGTCCGCTGCGGCTCATCTTCCACGGCCTACGGCCCGAAGCTTCGAGCAATGCATCGTCAGGCTGATTGCCGCTGGCGCGGTGGAAGTCGGCGCGAGCGTCGTCGTCAATGGCGGCGGTGGCGACAATGCCTTCTGTTCGCTGCAATCGGCGGCGCCACTCGCCGACTGTCTGCTCGATCCGAACGGCAGGGGGCACTTCTGGCAGACGGCACGCGCGCTCGCGGAGTTCACCCAGGCCAGCCTTTGGAAGGTCGCGCGCAGCGCGTGGTTTCGCGCGCGGAGCGGCCGGCTGTATCGGCGAGATCCCGACCTGAGCTACCTGATGCCGGAGGTCGCCGGTGAAGCAAGCAGCGCGCTACGGCACCCGTGGCTTGCAGCGCCGGCCGGCACCTTTCCCGGCAAATCGGCCCAGGTCGCCCTGCTGATCGGCGCGCAGGGTCTGGCGGAGGATCACGACCCGCTGTCGCTCCTGCCGTCTTCACCCGTGCTGGTCACCCAGCCGCTCCTCGAGACGTGCCTGCGTATCCCGAGCTGGCGCTGGTTCGATCGCGGCTGCAACCGCGCCGCCGCGCGCCATGCGTTCTCAGATGCGCTGCCACCGGAGATAGCGTGGCGCCGCACCAAGGGCGCGCCGGACAGCTTCCTCATCCAGATACTCGAGGCAAACCGCGCGCTCGTGCGCAGCATGCTGCTGGACGGCCTGCTGGCCGACCTCGGCGTGCTCGACCGTGCCGCAATCGCGGCAATCCTCGAC
Organism: Sphingomonadales bacterium; assembly: GCA_038245375.1. Lineage (GTDB taxonomy): Bacteria > Pseudomonadota > Alphaproteobacteria > Sphingomonadales > Sphingomonadaceae > Sphingomonas. The sequence goes on from JBBRSN010000061.1 coordinate 22,411, forward strand.
GATCCTCGCCCGGCATTTGGTCATAGCTTTGCACGCATCATGCAACTGGTGGATACCGAAGTCTGGGCCCGCGGCTGGCCGACTCAGTGAGGGCCGGCCCGCGCGTCGCGTAGCGCCCGCCAGCGCGCATATTGCGCGCGCTTGGCAGGATCGGGGGCTTCGATTCCGCGCAGCCAGAAATCAAACCAGTCCAGGCCGCGCTGATAGGACGCGAGCCGGTGTACCGGCTGGACCCTCGTATGATATTCGTCGGGAAAGACGTACATCTCGACGGGTTTGCGCTGCTCGCGCAGTGCCGTGAACGCCTCCAGTCCCTGAAGATACTCGCGATCAGCCAGCTGCATCAGAAGCGGCGCGTCGATTTTTGCCGCGTTCAGCGACAGCGATAGCGGCTTCCAGAAAGCCGGGTCCGGTTTGCTCGCCAGCGGATAGCCCATGACCTTGTGGTTCCAGTCAGCCCAGGCCGTACCGAGCGACATCACCGTATTCGGTTCCATGCAGCAGGAGCCGATCGCCGCAGCGGCAAAGGCATGCCCACTGGCGAGCGCGAACTGCACCGTGGTCGAACCATCGCTGAGCCCTGTTATGCCGACCCTCGCCGGATCGGCAACGCCGCGCCCCACCGCCTGATCGATCCCGACGAACACTGATGACAACAGGCTGCGGCGTTCGCCCCAATCCTTCATGCCGATCGCATTGAGCGCGTCCCAGGTGGTCAGCCGGGGATAGAGGCTCGATATATGCGGCGGTCGCTGGAGGCTGAGGACGGCGTAACCGCGCGCCGCGAACAGGAAGACAGGGAATTCGTCTCCCGTGGCGCCGCGTAGAAAACCCTGGCTGGAATATTGTGTCACAACCATCGGCAGCTTGGTGCCCGGCTTGTAGCCCGGCGGCACGACCAGATCGGCCCAGGACGGCAGTCCAAGGCCGTTGCGATAATGCAGCCGTTCTACTCGCCCCAGGCGGATACGGGCAAATTCGGGGTTGGGATCGAAGATCACCTGCTGTTTGCCGGACAGAGGGTCGATCGCCACCACCTTGCGCGGTGTTGTCGCATTCTCCCGTGTACAAACGAGCTGCTGTGCCAGTTGGCAGCCAATCAGTTCGTCGTTCGTGACGAACAGTGCCTTGGGCGCGCCGCCTCCCGGCCGCCAACGCAGGAGCGCCGTCGCTTCATGCTCCCAGCCCTGGTGCCGCAGGAACAACAGCGCCCCGCCGCGCCACCACAAAGCGGCGATACCATCGCTGCAGGTATCGAACCGGCACGTCGAGATCGTGCCATCGGCATTCGCAATTCTGATCCGCCGCGGTCCGGCCGGTGACGGCGCCTCAAGCGCGGTGAATGCGCGCCTCCCGGCCGCATCCCGCGCCACCGGTTCCGGCGGACGCCCCGGTCCCTGCTGCCCGGGCAAGGCGCGTGGATCGTTCGCCGCAAGTGGCTCCACCGTGCCGTCGCCGCGCGCCAGGAACGTCTGCACCGCCAGGTCCGCCGAAGGCATCGGCAAGGGCGATGTTCCCGGCCACATACGATCGTCGTAGAGAAAGCCCCGCTCGCCCTCGCGCGCCACGGCCGCGGTTTCCGCGATGAGCCCTGGCCTGCTGGCGAACAGGATAGACTGGCCATCGTCGGCCCACGCCCAGCTTTCCACGTCGACCGCCGAACGCGAGACCGGCAGCGCGCCGGATCCGTCAGCGCGAGCACGCCACACCTGGGTGACGCCCCGATCGCGGCGCAGGTAACCGATCCAGCGGCCGTCGGGTGACCATGACGGTGTTATCGTCAGCGGCCAGCCGTCCGACAGGGCCGCACCGCGCACGGCGAGGCGCTCGATGATCAGGTCACCGCCCGTATCGACCGTCCGGGCACTGCCCGGCACGCCGAGATCGACGACGACCACCGCGCGGCAATAATTGTTACCGGCGAGATTGGCGCGACTGATGACGAATGCCACCTGGCGGCCATCTGGCGAGAGCGCCAACGGGCTGGGCGCATTGCTGTTCGACCCGTCGGGCGCGCCGACATTTCTCATTTCGATCAGGTCCTGCGCCGTGACATCCCGGAGAGGCCCGGGCGCGGAAGCAGCAGGCGGCAGCACCGCTCTACAGTCCGCCAGCGCTGGCGCCGCAGCGACACTCGCCAACAATGCCAGCGAGATCGACCCCCCTTTCACCATTTTTTCGACAACGAGAGGCTGACGACCCGACCGAATGGAGAATAGTTGGTCGAGTCATAGGGGGTATCGGTGAACTGGCTGGTCGCGATGACACTCGGTTTTTCATTGAACAGATTCTGCACCGACAGGATCACGTCGATCCCGTCCATCACGCCGTGGCTTGTAGGCGTGCGATAGCGGAGCGTCAGATCGATCGGCGTCATGCCGGCGATGCGCGTTGGCAAGCCCGCACGGGTGTCGCGCACCGGCCCGATGAAGTTGAGATCGCCGGTGATGCCGATATCGCCATGCTGCCAGCCGAGCTCGCCGCGTCCGCGCAGATGCGGCGGGCTGAACAGGATGCCGGCTAGCTGGGTCACAGGTTGCGCGCTGCTGATCTGCTGATCGCTGACGAGATAGGAGACATTCAACGAGGCATGCGCCGTGCCGGTGCCCATCTTTGACATATATCGGGTGAGGAAATCGACGCCCCGCACGCGCTGCCGGCCGGCATTGACGTTGGTGTTGCGCACGATCGCCACGACATTGGCGGGATCATAGGTCGGCAAGCCAGTGACGTTGGTGAAGCTGGCGGCACCGGCAATGAAGGCGGCCTGGGTCGCGACACTCGGCGCGAGCGTGACATAGCCACTATAAGCCGGATCGGTGAGCGCCTTTGCCGTGAAAACGATCGGCGTGACGATACGGTCGCGATAGTCGATCGAGAAGAAACTCACCGAGGCGGTAAAGCCCGCCAACGCGCTCGGATGAAAATCGAGCGTCGCCGACCAGTTGGTCGAACGTTCGGGCTTGAGTTTGGCATCACCGCCAAGCGCGAGCAAGGTCAGCGATCCGGCAGGAAAACTTGAGCCTCCGAGCTGGCTCGCTGGGAGGATGTAAGCGAATTCGGGCTGATATTGCTGGTAGAGCGTCGGTGCCCGGAACGACCGGCCCCAGCTCGCCTTCACATCGAAATCGGGCGTTGGCGAGAACACGGCCCCCAATTTTGGCGTCGCGACCGACCCGATGCCCGGATAGCGCTCATAGCGTACCGCCGCGCTGAGCAGGACATGCGAGACGACCGGCAAGGACAGCTCGCCAAAACCATAATAGCTGTCCTGGGTATGGTCGATGGTATTGGTCGCGGCCCCCGCGATCCGCCTGAAACTGTTGCCGCGATAGCCCAGCCCGGCTGCGAGTTTGACCGTCCCGCCCGGCAGGGCCAGCAGATCGCCATTGCCCGATAGCTCGGCCGAGGTTCCGCGATTGCGATAAAAACCGGAACCGCCGTTCACCGCCGTGGTGCCGAAATAATAGGTTCCGGCATAATCGACCTGCTCGCCGCCATAGCTGCCGGTCAGCGAAAGCTTCCAGGCGCCGGGCAGATCGAGATCGAGCGTGGGGGAAATGCCGAACGAGCGGGCGCGCGTGACCTGGATGCCGCGACTGATCGCGGGATCACCCGCCGCGTTGAGCGGATAGTTCACAGTCGTCCGGCGCCGACCATATAGCCCCTCGACCGACAGCGTCAGATCGGGCGCCAGCGTCTGGTAGACACGGGCGATGGCAGCGTGTCGCGCGGCGGCGGGATAGAGCGTCAGGTTTGGCCGCACGGTCGCTGCATAGTCGCGCTGGTTCGACAGGATCGCGCTATTGTGGTCGAACTCATAGGCCAGCAGCACGCCACCGCTTGCCCAGTTGGTTCCCGCCGTCAGGCCATATTGCTGCGCGAAATTGCCGCCATCGGTCGAGCCGCCCAGCTTCGCGCTGGTCTCGACCCCTTCGAAGCGCCGACGCAGCACGACATTGACCACGCCGGCGACCGCGTCCGACCCGTAGATGGTCGATGCGCCGTCGGGCACGATATCGAGCCGGTCGATCGCGCCGAAGGGAATGGCGGCGATATCGATGCTCTGGGTTGCCGCGCTATAGGATAGACGGTGCCCGTCGAGCAGGGTCAGCGTCGCGTCGCTGCCGATGCCGCGCAGATTGACCGAGCTACCCCCACCGAGATCGACGCCCCTGTCCGCCGGGACATTGAATCCGACACCGGGATTCTGGCCGCCCCCGAAGCTTTGCGGGATGGTGCGAACGACATCGGCCGTCGCGGTCCGGCCGGCGTCGCGCATCGCCTCTCGCGATACCACGATCACCGCTGACGTCCCCGGCGCGCCCCGGATGCGCGAGCCGGTGACGATGACGTCACGGCCGTCTGTCGATACCGGATCGACATTGCCGACATCGTCATTTCCTCGTTCGATGACCAGGCCATCGGCAACCGGCCGCGCCCGCAGCCCCGTCCCGGACAACACCAGGCGAACAGCCGCATCGACGGAATATCGTCCGTCCAGCGCCGGCGCGCGCTTGCCATCGAGCAGTTCCGCCGGCGCGGCGATGCTGCGCCCCGACTGGACGGCGATATTGCGGAGCGCGTCGGCGAGCGATTGGGGCGGCAGATGGTAGCTTCGGACGTCGCCGTCACGGGCCCAGGCGGGCGTCGCCGCTACCAGGGCCAAAGAGCCGAGCGGCAGCGATCCCGCCAGCAACGCCATCCGAAAAGCCTTCATGTCATCGTCCCCGCTGCGATGCACGAAAGCGGCATCGTTCGAAGGCGTTGACACCCGACCCGTTCACTACCCTGGGAATTTATTTCAGCGAGGTGACGGCCCGATCAGGTAGCGTGCTGCGCGAGCAGATAATTGCCCACAGGGTCGTGGACGAGATCGAGGCCGAATGTCGCGGCAAGCATCTTCGCCAGCGCGTCAGTCCTGGTCGGTCGGATCGTCCCGGTGAAGCGCAGCTCGGCCGCATTCCCCTCAACCACGATCTTGATCGCGGCGTAGCGATTGGCCGCGGCGACCACATCACCGAGCCTGGCATTCTCGAACGAGAGCATGCCGGTCGTCCAGCGCGTCTCACTCGCGCGCAGCACCCGAGGCCCCACGACCACGCCATCGCCGCGCAGCGTCACGATCTGACCGGCTGACAAATGCTGGGAGGCCTGTGCGCTCCGTATTTCGGGCGAGCCGCGCAGGGCGCCGACGGACAGCGCGCCATCACCGACGCCGACGTCGAACACCGTGTCCGATCCGGAAACGGAAGCAGCACCAGACTCAACGACCAAGGGCTGGGAAGAA
>JBBRSN010000062.1:0-27430 GCA_038245375.1 Sphingomonadales bacterium
CGAAGGTCAGCCGCCGTTATATCCAGTCGCGTAATCGTGATCCCAGACATCTCCGCCTCCAATCCAACACTTCCGCATCGAATCAGAAAATCAACCTCTTGGGAATCCCCGCAGAGTCAGTCCTTTCGCCCGCTGGTATTAGGGTTGGTTTGGGATCTGCGCGAGCCGCAGCATCTCGCGCCGCGCGCCGGCTTGCGCCGAGTCGCGCTCAGGGAATTTCGCCGCGCTCGCGCCTGATCGCGCGCCATTTCTCGACATTGGCGTTATGCTGTTCGAGCGTGTCGGCGAAGACATGGCCGCCGGTGCCGTCGGCGACGAAATAGAGAGCGTTGGACTGCGCCGGATTGAGTACCGCATCGATCGACGCTCGCCCCGGATTGCAGATCGGGCCGGCGGGAAGACCCGTCATCGCGTAGGTGTTGTAGTCGTTCTTCGCCGCAATCTCCGACTTCAGGATGCGCCGCCCGAGCGGGCGGCCCTGGGTGATCGGGTAGATGATCGTCGGGTCGGCCTGCAGCATCATGCCGCGTTTCAGGCGGTTCGAATAGACCGCAGCGACAAGCCGGCGCTCGTCCGACTTGCCGGTTTCCTTCTCGACAATCGACGCCAGGATCAGCGCCTCGCGTGGCGTCGACACGGCAATGCCCGGCTGGCGCTTGTCCCATGCGGTGGCGAGGTAGGCGACCATCGCGTGCTGCATACGCTTCAGGATGAAATCGCGCGTGTCGCCGCGCTGAAAGGCGTAGCTGTCGGGGAGCACCGTGCCTTCGATCGGCACGGCGACCGCGCCGCTGAGGCCCGGCTCCTTCATCAACGCATCCCTGACCATCACCGACGGCCAGCCTTCGGGAACGGTGACGAAGCGCTGGACGGTCTTGGTACCCTGCAGCACCTTGAGGATGTCCGCCTGGCTGAGATGCGCCGGGATACGGTATTCGCCTGCCTTGATCGCTGCGCTGCTGCCGAGGAATTTGGCGAACAGCCGGAAGCGACTCGCGGATGAGATCGCGCCGGCCTTTTCGAGCTGCTCCGAGACCGTCGCGCGGCTGCTACCCGGCGCCACGGTGATCGTGATGTTGCGCGCCAGCGGGCCGCGGCCGCCCCACATCTGCAGCACGCCGAACCCGGCGACGACGGCGAGCAGGATCGCGAGCAGGCCGAGGCAACCGAGACGGCGCATAAGCGGTCAGACCGCCTTCATCACAAGGCTGGCATTGGTGCCGCCAAAGCCGAAGCTGTTGTTGAGAACGGCCTTGACCGAGCGCTTCTTGGCGACATGCGGCACGAGATCGACGCCGGCGCAATTCTCGCTCGGATTGTCGAGGTTGAGCGTCGGCGGGACGATCTGGTCGCGCAGCGCGAGGATGCAGAAGATGCTCTCGACTGCACCGGCACCACCGAGCAGGTGGCCGATCGCCGATTTGGTCGAACTCATCGACAAGGTGTCGATGTTGTTGCCGAACAGCCTCCGCACCGCGTTCAGTTCGAGTTCGTCGCCGAGCGGCGTCGAGGTGCCGTGGGCGTTGATATAATCGATGTCGGATAGCGCCAGACCCGATTTGCGCATCGCCATTTCCATCGAGCGGAACGCACCCGAGCCTTCGGGATGCGGTGCCGTGACGTGATAAGCGTCGCCCGACAACCCATAGCCGATCACCTCGGCATAGATCTTCGCGCCACGCGCCTTGGCACGCTCATATTCCTCGAGGCACACGACACCGGCGCCCTCACCCATCACGAAGCCATCGCGATCGATGTCGTACGGCCGGCTGGCGCGTTCCGGCGTGGCGTTGAAATTGGTCGACAATGCGCGGGCCTGCGAGAAACCGGCGATGCCGAGCGGGCAGATCGCGCCCTCGGCACCCCCTGCGAGCATCACATCGGCATCGTCCATGGCGATCATCCGTGCGGCATCGCCGATCGAATGCGCGCCGGTCGAACAGGCGGTCACGACCGCGTGGTTCGGGCCCATCAGGCCGTATTTGATCTGCACCTGCCCGGTAATCAGGTTGATCAGGCGGCCATGGACGAAATGCGGGCTGACGCGGCGCGGCCCCTTTTCGTGGAGGACGATCGATTCACTGGCGATGCCCGGCAGGCCGCCGATGCCCGAGCCGATCGAACAACCGGCGCGAAAGCGCTCGGCTTCGGTCATGTCGGTCAGTCCGGCATCCTCGAGCGCCTGGCCGGCGGCATCGATACCGAAGATGATGAACGGGTCGACCTGGCGCTGAACCTTGTGGTCGACGCGCTTGCCGGGATCGAATCCGTAGGGATGATCGGCCGGCTTGACCTCGCACGCGATGGTGCAGGCGTAATCGGTCGCGTCGAAACGCGTGATCGTTGCCGCACCCGATCTGGCGGCGAGGATATTGGCCCAGGCGGTTTCGACATCCGCACCCAGCGGTGTCACCAAACCCAGCCCCGTTACCACGACACGACGCATGGCATTCTCCACTCTTCCTGAGCAGGCTGCGCAAAATGCGGCGCAGTGCCTGCTTTGATCCTTGTTGTCGCATCGCTTGTTGTGAAAAACCGGTTTCCACTTTTTCGCGCGATACTCCGAAACGGAAATCGGCTCCCCGCCCCGTGCTTAGCCCTGGGACGGGGAGCCGATCCTGATCATTCGGCCCGGTTCAGGGCACGGGTTCGCGTCGCCGCGTTCCCGCTGGCGCTCAGGCCTTGTGTTCGTCGATGAACGTGATCGCGTCCTTGACGGTACCGATCTTCTCGGCGGCATCGTCAGGGATCTCGACCCCGAATTCTTCCTCGAACGCCATCACCAGCTCGACGATGTCGAGGCTGTCGGCGCCCAGATCATCGATGAAGCTCGCATCTTCGGTCACCTTGTCGGCGTCGACACCGAGATGCTCAACGACGATCTTCTTAACGCGATCGGCAGTCTCGCTCATGTGAATTCCCTCTCTGCTTTGGGGGTCTGTGTGTTCCTGAACGCACGTAGAACGCGCGTGCTACCGGCGCAAGGGGTGCGTCGCCTTTGGCGCGATAAGCGCAACCGCATCATCTTGCCGTCAACTCGTGGCGAAGCCGGCCTCGGCATCTTGCTGCACGACGATCCCGGTGACGCCCTCGCCGACGATCGAGCCGAGCGCGGTCATGTCCTCTGCGGTCAAAGAGTCGGTGGCGACACCCGCACCATTCAGATAGGCGACCGCGGCGCGATTGAGTTCAGGTGTCGGCCGTCCGGCGACATAGGCGGCTCGGCCGGCCGGATCGAGCGTTCCAACAAATCCTGTCAATATTTCGTCGGTAAGGCCGAATTTCTTGCCGCGGTACACAGCATCTTCGCGCAGGACACGGCCGCTGAGATAGTGCAGCGCCACGCCCTGACGCTTGTCCGCCCAGCCATATTGCGCGCGACAGGATCGAACGGCATCGGCTAGCGACAGCATCGCGTTCTTTTCATTCCCTGTGGTTGGGTTGAAACCGCTGCGGACCAGCGCAACGAGATCCGGACGCTTGATCTGGTGCGACTTGGCATAAATGCAGGCCACGGGCCGTTCGTCGCGAGCAAAGGCCGGTGACGCCACGAGCATTGTCGCGGCCAGCGGCAGTGCGATCAGGATTCGCATTTCATCTTCCCCCCGGTTGACCCGACATGCGCCGGGCCGATACTTCAGATCATCGCCATTCCGCCGTTGACGTGCAAGGTCTGCCCGGTGACGTAACCGGCTTCCCTGCTGGCGAGGTACACGACCGCAGCGCCGATATCCTCGCCGGTGCCGAGATCGCCCGCCGGAATCTTCGTCAACAGCGCCGCCTTCTGCGCATCGGGCAGCACATCGGTCATCGCCGAACGAATGAAGCCGGGCGCGACGCAATTGACCGTGATGTTGCGGCTGGCGAGTTCCTGCGCGAGCGCCTTGGACATGCCGACGAGGCCAGCCTTGGACGCGGCGTAGTTGGCCTGGCCGGGGTTGCCGGTCGTGCCGACCACCGAGGTGATCGAGATGACTCGGCCGAAGCGTGCCTTCATCATTGGCCGCGCCGCGGCGCGGATCAGGCGGAAAGCGGCTTCGAGATTGACGCGGATGACCGTGTCCCACTCCTCGTCCTTCATGCGCATCGCGAGGTTGTCGCGGGTGATGCCGGCATTGTTGACGAGGATATCGAGCTTGCCGCCCAACGCCTCGACCGCGCGCGGCACCAGCGCGTCGACAGCTGCGCCGTCGGACAGGTCGCAGGGCAATGCGACATGTTCGCCGCCCAGCGAGGCGCGAAAGGCTTCGAGCTTTTCGGCATTGGATCCCGATACCGCGAGCCGCGCACCCTGCGCGGCGAGCGCCTGCGCGATCGCCGAACCGATCCCGCCGGACGCGCCGGTGACGAGGGCGGTCATGCCTGTGAGGTCGAACATATCAGTCTCTCCTGGGATTTTGATTCACGCGAAGGCGCAAAGGGGACGTATCCGTTGACGACGCGCCGAAGCCCGTCTTTAAAGGTTTCTCCGCCGAAATTGATCAGCAGACCCAATGGCCTCTTCGTTAGGCGCAAATAGGTCAATAGCTGTTTGGCGTGCGCGCCGTTCAGCCGCTCCACTGACTTGATTTCAACGATAAGCCTATCGTCCACCAACAAATCGATGCGGAAAGCAGCGTCGAAACGAAGTTCGGCGTATTCGATGTCGACAGGCACCTGACGCGCAGTCTTGTATCCCATTTTGCAAATCTTTGCGGTCAAGATCGTCTCGTAGACGGTCTCAAGCAAGCCCGGGCCCAAGTCGCGATGCAACTGGAAAGCCTGGTCGATCACATCAGCCGCAATCGTCTCCAAGTCCGCAACCACTTCGCGCCTCCGCGCCTTCGCGTGAACTAAAGCGCCTTCGCCAAAGCCTCGATGTCGTCCATCGTCACGACGCTTATCGCATCGACGTCGGGGGCGGTGCGCTTGACCATCGGGGCGAGGACCTTGCCGCCGAACTCGATGAAGCGCTCCACGCCGGTGTCGACCATCGCCAGCACCGATTCGCGCCAGCGCACCATGCCGGTGACCTGCTCGACCAACAGCCGCCGGATCGTGTCCACGTCGCTGACCGGCTGGGCGGTGACGTTGGCGAAGACCGGGACCAGGGGCGTGTCGATCCGCGCCTGGGCCAGGGTCTTGGCCATCGCATCGGCAGCGGGTTGCATCAGCGGGCAGTGGAAGGGCGCGGATACCGGCAGCAAGATCGCCCGCTTCGCGCCAAATTCCCTGGCGATGGCAACGGCGCGCTCGATCGCCGCGAGGGCGCCCGAAATCACCACCTGCGACGGGTCGTTGTCGTTGGCGACGGTGCAGACCTCTCCCTCGGCTGCCGCGTTCGCGATGATCCGCGCCTTGTCGACATCGGCGCCGAGCAGCGCGGCCATGCCGCCCTGCCCGACCGGCACGGCCGCCTGCATCGCCAGGCCACGATGCTTGAGCAGCAGCGCGGTGGTCGGCAGGTCGAGCGCGCCGGCCGCGCATAGCGCGCTATATTCGCCGAGCGAATGGCCCGCGACATAATCTGCCTTGTCGGCGAGACGGATGCCGCCTTCCTTCTCCAGCACGCGCAACGTCGCGATGGCGTTGGCCATGATCGCCGGCTGGGCGTTTTCGGTGAGCACCAGATCCTCGGCCGGACCGTCGAACATCAGGCGCGAGAGATGCTGGCCGAGCGCATCGTCGACCTCATGGAATACCGCGCGCGCGACGGCGCTGGCCTCGGCAAGTGCCTTGCCCATGCCGACCGCCTGGCTGCCCTGTCCGGGAAAGATGAACGCGCGCATGATGGTCTCCAATCGAAACGGGCGGCCGGACTAGAAAGCCCGCGCGTTTAAGGCAAGGAGTGCCGCGTCACATCGCATTCCTGAACCGCTATTCAGGATCGCGGTCAATCCGCGATACTTTGCGACCACTTCATGAATTGGCTGCGACGGGCCTGCGACAATCGCTTCCCAGATAGGGTTGGACGCCGACGATATCGGCGCCGAACCGAGGAGTGAGAACATGAAGAAGCTGATTTTCGCGGCTCTTGCCGCATCGATCGCCGCCAGCCCGATGATTGCCGCGCCGGCTGTCGCCGCGCCGCAGGAGCGCCACGCCACCGTCGTGCGCGACGCGCCCGGCCGGACTGTCGTGGTCAAGCGTACCATCGTCCGTTCACCGGAACATCGCAACTGGCGCAAGGGCGAGCGCTTCGATTACCGCCAGGCGCGCAATTATCGCGTGATCAACGACTGGCGCGGCTATCGCGGCCGCCACCTTTATGCCCCGCCGCGCGGCTATCACTGGGTCCGTTCCGGCAATGACGCGGTACTCGTTGCGGTGGCTGGCGGCGTGATCGGCGCGGTCCTGGCGGGTGCGTTCAACTGAGGCGACAGCCCATCCTGGGCAGCAGGCGGCGGCGCAGCGAGGCGACGCCGCTTTCGTTCGTCCCCTGGCCGCTGACGCGCCGACCCAACCGCAGCCGAGTGCCGGATTGCGCGGCCGAAGAGCCATTGGTGAGCCACGCGATCCTCCAGGTGCCAAAGCCAGGCTTGCCTTTCTCGGCGTTTCCGCTAAGGGAGCCCGCTCCGGGGTGGACCGCCTTGCGCTGTCCGCCCCAGTTTTATTGAGACGACAGCCGGAGGGGCGACCGCATTGGGCGGCGTCAGCGATCGGCCAAGAGAAGGTAAGACAACATGGCTCTTTACGAGCACGTGTTCCTTGCGCGCCAGGATCTGGCACAGGCGCAGGTAGACACGCTGGCGGAAGCCGCTGCACAGATCGTCAAGGATCACGAAGGCACGGTCGTCAAGACCGAGAGCTGGGGCCTGCGCAGCCTGGCCTACAAGATCGCCAAGAATCGCAAGGCGCATTATGTCATGCTCGAGATCGACGCGCCGGCTGGCGTGGTCGCAGAGCTGGAGCGCCAGACGCAGATCAACGAAGACGTGATCCGCTACATGACCGTCAAGGTTGACGGCCATGAAGAGGGCCCTTCGGTGATGATGCGCAAGCAGGAGCGCGACCGCGAGCGTCGCGGTGACCGCGAAGGTCGTGGCGATCGTGGCGACCGCCCGCGTCGCGATTTCGACGGCGAATAAGGAGCGATAGACCATGGCACGCCCATTTTTCCGCCGCCGCAAGAGCTGCCCGTTCTCCGCGAAGGACGCCCCCCGGATCGACTATAAGGATGTCCGGTTGCTCCAGGGCTTCGTGTCCGAGCGCGGCAAGATCGTCCCCTCGCGCATCACCTCGGTGAGCGCGAAGAAGCAGCGCGAGCTCGCCCAGGCGATCAAGCGCGCCCGTCACCTGGGCCTGCTGCCCTACATCGTTAAGTAAGGAGTAGCAGAGATGAAGATCATTCTGCTCGAGCGCGTCGAGAAGCTCGGCGTCATCGGCGATGTCGTTACGGTCAAGGACGGCTTCGCGCGCAACTTCCTGTTGCCCAACAAGAAGGCGCTGCGCGCCAACGAGGCCAACCGCAAGGTGTTCGAGGCCAATCGTGAGCGCATCGTCGCCGACAACGCATCGCGTCGCGGCGATGCCGAGACCGAAGCCAAGGCAATCGACGGTACTTCGGTGACGTTGATCCGTCAGGCATCGAACACCGGCCAGCTCTACGGCTCGGTCGCGGTGCGCGATCTGGTCGAGGCACTCGAAGCGGCCGGCCACAAGGTCGGCAAGGCGGCGATCGTGCTCAACAAGCCGATCAAGTCGATCGGCGTGTACGACGTGAAGGCGGCGCTGCACCCCGAGGTGTCGGTGACGATCAAGGTCAACGTCGCACGCTCGCCCGAAGAGGCCGAGATGCAGGCCAAGGGTGTCGACGTCATGGCCGCCATGTTCGAAAAGGACGAGGCCGGCTTCGTCGAGGCTTACGACCCCAATGCCGAACCGGGCGCTACCGCCGAGGTTCAGGCCGAGGAAGCGACCGAGGCCAGCGAAGGCTGATCGGCGGCACGCCACAACAAAAAGGGCCGTCCGGAGCGATCCGGGCGGCCCTTTTCTTGTCTGGCAGATGCCTGGGCGTCAGGCCGTCATGGCATAGGCGCTCACCACCGCGACAAGCGGTACGAGGGCGAACAATATGGGTATCAGCTTGGTCATGGTATTTGCGGTCCCGAAAGATACGTCGTCTCGTCATCTAATTTAGGAGACCGGTAACCGTGTTTCAACGATGAACCGTTCTAAATCATCGACAAACTGATTCGACCGCTTGTTCAAGGCACCACAACGCAGGCGCCGACGACCGCGATGAGCGGGATCAGGGCCAGAAACAGGGGGACCGCATTCTTCATCGTACCGACTCGCTCGTTATAGCTCGATCGAGTCTGAAATGCGCGCCGACCAGCAAAGGTTGCGCCTTGATGAACGGAATCTGGCTCCGCCGGAGGCGCGGTCTCCGCCGGGGAAAAATCAGCCGCTGATGCTGGTTTCAACGCCCTCGCTGTCGAGGCACCGTGCGATGCTCTGTCCATGGATGCTGCGCGGGGGATCGGTGAAGGTCACGCCGTTCGCCTCACGCGCGGCATAGAAGGCGGCGAGATCTTCCGTGTTGAAGCCAAGTTGCACCGTGCCTGCCGGGTTTTGGCCAGATGCGCTGTGCAGCGCGAGCGTGGTGCCGCCGGTGAGGAATTCGCTCCACTCAGGCGACTGGAACTTCAGCATCAGGCCGAACACGTCACGGTGAAACGCCACCGCCGCGTCCATGTCGGCGACGAACTTGATCGCATAAGCCAGTTTCATCTGTTCTCTCCTGCGCGACGCAGCGATGAGCAACGGTGAATGCACTCGCAGCCATCGCTAGATTGACCAGTCGCCAAGCCCAGTCACCACCAGGCCGACGCCAGTGAGGCATGCTGCAAGGGCAACGCCCATGAGAGCCTTGGCATCTCTCACTCTGGCCATCAGAACGGGATCATCGAGCAATCGTGCTTTTCGACCGAACGCTAAAGTTATCGCCGCATTATCGACGAACCATGCCTTGCGAGATAGCGCCAGCCAGACATCGGGGTGACGCTCCACCAGCGTCTGACGAATGCGTCGAAAGAACCAGAATTGAGCAATGCCGCACGCGAAGACGATGACGAAGGGGACGATGACGATCGGCATGGGCAATTCTCCTGGTCCTGACGTCACCGCCTCCCGAACAGCTTTTCGATGTCGCCATGCGCGAGCTTGATCCAGGTCGGGCGGCCGTGGTTGCACTGGCCGCTGTGCGGGGTGACCTCCATTTCGCGGAGCAGCGCGTTCATTTCGGCGACCGACAGCACACGGCCGGCGCGGACCGAGCCGTGGCAGGCCATGGTCGCCGCGACATGATCGAGGCGTTCGCGCAGGCTCAGCGCCTCGTCATAGGCGGCGAGTTCGTCGGCGAGATCGGCGATCAGGCCGCGCACGTCGCTCTGGCCGAGCATCGCGGGAACGCTGCGCACCAGCATCGCGTGCGGCCCGAAGCGCTCGAGTTCGAGGCCGAACTCGGTCAGTTCGGTCGCGCGCGCTTCGAGGCGGTCGCAGGCTGGTTCTTCGAGTTCGACCACCTCGGGGAGCAGTAGCGCCTGCGCGGCCACCCCGCCCTGCGCCATCGCCCTGCGCATCCGTTCCAGCACGAGGCGTTCGTGCGCGGCATGCTGGTCGACGATGACCAGGCCGTCTTCGGCTTCGGCGACGATATAGGTGCGGGCTACCTGGCCTCGGGCGACGCCGAGGGGGTGGGAGATGCTGTCGGGGATCGCGGCGTAGGCTGGTTCGGCGCGCGCTTGCGGAGGTGGTGCGGCGAAATAGGTCGGGCGCGATTCGCGGACGTAGCGGGTGAGGAGATCGGACTGCCCCTCTCCCCTACCCTCTCCCCATAAATGGGGAGAGGGAGTAAGCGTTTCGCCCGTTACCATGGGTTCGGTTTGCCATTGGGCCATCGCATCGGCGGAGGGCCGCTGGATGCTGCGGTGGCCGGCCTCGTCGAGCGCGCGGCGCAGGCCGCTGACGATCATGCCGCGGACCAGGCTTGGCTCGCGGAAGCGGACTTCGGTCTTGGCGGGGTGGACGTTGACGTCGACCATGTCGGCTGGAACGTCGAGGAACAAAGCGACGACGGCGTGGCGATCGCGCGCAAGCAGTTCGGCATAGGCGCCGCGCACCGCGCCGATCAGCAGCCGGTCCTTTACCGGTCGCCCGTTGACGAAGAGATATTGATGGTCGGCGACGCCACGGTTGAAGGTCGGCAATCCGGCGACACCGCCGAGCCGCAGTCCGTCGCGCTCGAGGTCGACGGCGATGCCATTGTCGACCAGCCCGCGATCGGTCAGCGCGGCGACACGGTCGGGCAGCGTCTCGCCCGCGGGAACGGACAAGGTGCGACGGCCATCATGTTCGACCGAAAAGGCGATGTCGGGGCGCGCCATGGCGAGGCGCTTCACCACGTCGAGACTGGCGGCATATTCGGCGCGCGGCGAGCGCAGGAACTTGCGCCGCGCCGGCACGCGCGCAAACAGTTGCTCGACGCGGACCCGCGTCCCGGGCGGAATCGCGGCCGGTCCTTCGGCGACCAGCGCGCCATTGTCGACGATCCGGCTCCAGCCCTCGGCGCCGCGCACGCGACTTTCCAGCGTTAGCCGCGCGACGCTGGCGATCGAGGGCAGCGCCTCGCCGCGAAAACCGAGCGTTACGACGTTTTCGATCGCCTCGTCCGGGAGCTTGGATGTCGCATGCCGCTCCAGCGCGAGCGCCATTTCGGGTGGTGCCATCCCACATCCGTCATCGGCCACCTCGATCAGATCCACGCCACCGCCGGCAAGGCGAATGTCGATGCGCGACGCGCCGGCGTCGACGGCATTTTCAACCAGTTCCTTCAACGCGCTGGCGGGGCGTTCCACCACCTCGCCGGCAGCAATGCGATTGACCAGATGTTCGGGAAGGCGCCGTATTGACATGAATGTTGCTCTAGCCCAAGCGACGGCATCCCGCGACCCGCATAAACAGGTAACCAGAGCGTGGCATTCCAGGCTTCTGGGGTTCGGGATATGGCGATATGTGCGACGGGCCGGACCTCCGGCCAGGAACGGAAACGAATAGATGGCCTTCTTCTCGCGGTTCTTCAAATTCATGTCACACGACATGGCGATCGATCTCGGCACGGCGAACACGGTGGTTTATCTGCGCGGACGCGGCATCGTCCTCAACGAACCCTCGGTCGTTGCAGTTGAGACGATCAACGGCGTGAAGCGCGTGAAGGCGGTGGGCGACGACGCCAAGCTGATGATGGGCAAGACCCCCGACAGCATCCAGGCGATCCGTCCGCTGCGCGACGGGGTGATCGCCGACATCGACGTCGCCGAGCAGATGATCAAGCACTTCATCCACAAGGTTCATGGCGGACAGCGGCGCTTCATGCGCTGGCCGCAGATCGTGATCTGCGTGCCCTCGGGGTCGACCTCGGTCGAGCGCCGCGCGATCCGCGACGCCGCATCGAACGCCGGCGCCAGCCAGGTGTGGCTGATCGAGGAGCCGATGGCCGCCGCGATCGGCGCCGACATGCCCGTGACCGAGCCGATCGGTTCGATGGTGGTCGATATCGGCGGCGGCACGACCGAAGTCGCAGTGCTGTCGCTGCGCGGCCTCGCCTACACCACCTCGGTACGCGTCGGTGGCGACAAGATGGACGAGGCGATCGTCTCGTACGTTCGCCGCAACCATAACCTGCTGATCGGCGATGCCACGGCGGAGCGGATCAAGCAGGAAGTCGGCGTGGCCAAGCCGCCAGCCGACGGCATCGGCCTGACGATCCACATCAAGGGTCGCGACCTCGTCAACGGTGTGCCCAAGGAAATCCAGATCAACCAGGGCCAGATCGCCGAAGCATTGTCCGAGCCGGTCGGCACGATCGTCGAGGGCGTGCGCATCGCGCTGGAGAATACCGCGCCGGAGCTCGCAGCCGACATTGTCGACCAGGGAATCGTTCTGACGGGTGGCGGCGCGTTGCTCCAGGGTATCGACGAGGTACTGCGCGACGAGACCGGGCTGCCGGTGACGGTTGCCGAGGATCCGCTGATCTGCGTCGCACTCGGCACTGGCCGTGCGCTTGAGGATCCGGTGTTCCGCGGCGTGCTGCACAGCGCGTAGTCATTTTTTCGCCTCTGCCGTGGGGGCGAGGCGTCGGGGTTGAGGGGAGAAGATGGCGCCGCCTCGTAACCGGCGCCCGGGTTTTTCGCGTCGGGCGCAATATACCCTGTTCATCGGTTATGTCGTCGCCGTGGCCGGCTCGCTGGTCGGTGCGGTGCTGCTGGCGCTTGCCACGCTCGATCCGCCCGCTTTCGGCGCGTTGCGTGCCAGCGTCGCGGAAGTGACGACGCCGATTTCGACGACCATCGCCGGCGCCGGGCGCGGCGTCGCCTCGATCCCGCAAGGCATTTCCGACTATATCGCGGTGCATCGCGAGAACCAGCGGCTGCACAAGGAACTCGACGATGCCAAGGCGCTGCTGATGCGCGCGCGGGCGATCTCGTACGACAATCGCCGGCTCAAGACCCTGCTCGCGCTGCGCGAGCGGATCAGCGATCCCGTTGCCACGGCGCGGCTGGTGAGCAGCAGCGCCTCGAGCACGCGGCGCTTCGCGGTCCTCAACGCCGGCAGCTGGCAGGGCGTGAGGAAGGGCCAGCCGGTGCGCGGGCCGGAGGGGCTGATCGGCCAGATCCTCGAAACCGGCCCGAACAGCGCGCGCGTGCTGTTGCTGACCGATCCCGAAAGCCAGATTCCGGTGCGGCGCACGCGCGATGCCATGCCGGCGCTTGCCGTCGGGCGCGGCGACGGATTGCTCGATATCAAGTCGGCCGCCTCGGCGACGGCGGACTTCCTGCCCGGAGACGTCTTCGTCACGACCGGTACCGGTGGTGTTTATGCGCCGAACATCCCCGTCGCGCAGATCCTCAAGCGCTTCCATGGTGACGCCGGACTGGCGCGCAGCTTCGCGCAGCCCGACACGCTCGACTTCGCGTTGGTACAACAGGCGTACATGCCGGTGGCGCCGACGCTCCCGGCCGGCACGACACCGTGAGCAACCCACTCAAGGGCGCCTATGACGATGAGCCGAACACCGGGTGGCGCAAGGCAGTACCAGCCGGATCGATCATGCTCGGCTCGCTGGTTACGATCTGGCCGTTCATCGGCTCCTTTCCGTTCCTGCCCCCGTTCGGGCTGCTGCTGCTGCTAGGCTGGCGCCTGGCGCGGCCGGGGGTGCTGGCGATCTGGGCGCCACTGCCGCTCGGCTTCTTCGATGACTTGCTCAGCGGACAACCGATGGGCAGCGCTATCCTGTTGTGGCAACTATGTTTCATCGGCATCGACCTGATCGACCAGCGGCTCGTGTTCCGCGACTTCTGGCAGGACTGGCTGATCGCGTCGGGCTCGATCGCCTTCTGCCTGATCGCCGGACGGCTCGTAGCAACACCCATCGGCGCGCATGTCGATACCGTGCTATTGTTGCAGGTGATGATTTCGGTGATGCTCTTTCCGCTTGCGGCGCGCTTCGCCGTGTGGCTCGACCGCAGGCGCGCGGTCGAATGAACGGCTTGCGGCCGATGGTCACCGAATCCGCGCAAAGCTACAGCTTCTCGCGCCGCGCCATTCTGCTCGGCGCGGGTCAGGCGGCGGTCGGTATGGTGCTGGCCGGGCGCATGGCGTGGATCGCGGTCGCCGAGAACCAGCGCTACAGCCTGCTGAGCGAAAGCAACCGCGTCAACATGACGCTGGTGCCACCCCGGCGTGGCTGGCTCATCGATCGCAAGGGCGTAGCGATCGCCAACAATCGCACTGATTTCCGCGTCGACATCATACCCGACCGGCTCGACAAGGAATCGCATGAGCGCGTTCTGGCGCTGCTCCAGCAGATTCTCGGGCTGCCGGTCGAACAGGTCGACCGCATCCGCACGGACCTTAAGCGCGCAGCGGGCTTTCAGCCGGTCCAGGTTGCCGAAAACCTCGACTGGGAGCGGTTCGCCGCGGTAAGCGTGCGCATGCCCGACTTGCCCGGCGTTGCGCCGACGCGCGGCTTCGCGCGCAACTACCCTGCTGGCGCGGCGGTCGCGCACCTTACCGGCTATGTCGGCGTGGCCAATGCCGAACAGTTCCAGAAGACCCACGACCCGCTGCTCGTCACCCCGGGATTCAAGCTCGGCAAGGATGGGCTCGAAAAGTCGTTGGAAGACCAGCTGCGCGGCAAGCCCGGCGCCAAGCGCGTCGAGGTCACCGCGCGCGGCAAGTTGGTGCGCGAACTCGACACGCGGCCCGACACGCCTGGCGCCAACGTCAGGCTGACGATCGATGCAGGGCTGCAGGAATATGCCGCGCGGCGGCTCGGGACCAATTCTGGCTCAGCGGTGGTTTTCGACTGCCTGACCGGCGAGATGCTGGCGATGGTGTCGATGCCGGCCTACGACCCCAATCAGTTTTCCGACGGGATCAGCCATCTCGAATGGAAGATGCTGAGCGACGACGACCATGTGCCGCTGATGAACAAGGTCCTGCAGGGGCTTTATCCACCGGGCTCGACGGTCAAGCCGATGAATGCCCTGGCGCTGCTGGAGGCTGGCATTCACCCGGACCAGACCGTCAATTGCACCGGCGCGCTCAGGGTCGGCACCGGTACCTTCCATTGCTGGAAGCGTGGCGGGCACGGGGCCGTCAACATGCGGCGCGGCGTGGCGCAGAGCTGCGACATCTATTTCTACCAGATGGTCCGCGAGGTCGGTTACGACGCGGTTGCGCCGATCGCGCGGCTGCTCGGGCTGGGGCAGAAATTTGACCTGCCCTTTTCGAGCCAGCGCTACGGCACCGTTCCCGACCCGGCGTGGAAGATGAGGCGATATCATCAGCCATGGACCGTCGCGGATTCGCTCAATGCGTCGATCGGCCAGGGTTATGTGCTGGCCAACCCGCTGCAGTTGGCGATGATGGCGTCGCGCATCGCTTCGGGCAAATTGCTGCAGCCGACCCTGCTGGCGGGCCAGGCCCGGCCTGCCGCCGCCCTTCCCATCTCGCCCGATCACCTTGCCACGATCCGCGACGCGATGTTCGCTGTGGTCAATGATGGCGGCACCGGCGGCGCCGCGCGCATGAACGTGCCGGGAATCAGCCTCGCCGCCAAGACCGGCACCGCGCAGGTTCGTCGCATCACCATGGCCGAGCGCTCGCACGGCGTGCTCAACAACGCTTCGCTGCCGTTCAAGATGCGCGACCATGCGCTGTTCATGTGCTTCGCGCCGCACGACAACCCGCGATATGCTGCTGCGATCGTGCTCGAACATGGGGGCCACACCGTGCGCAACCTCGACACGCCCGGAATCGGCCGCGACATCATGACCTATCTGTTCGACCGCGACCGCGCGCTGGCAAGCCTGGCCGAGCTCGAACCGAGCTGGGGCGGCGACATCCGGACACGGATGGCGGCGGAATCCGCCGCCTATCGCACCGCAGCGGGCGCGCCGTCGCCGATCGCGGCCGCGCAGACCGAGACCGACGCCGATTCGGCCACCGACGCGCCTGCGGTCGCGGCCGCGACCAACGCCGCCGATGCGAGCGCGGAGGCAGCAGCCAATGCGACTGCGGCGGGCGGCGGCGTGGCGACACAAGGCTCGCCGGACCCGACGACGCCATGAGCGGGCTCGACTTCGTCCCCGCGCCGCTCGCGCAGCTACCGTGGAAGATCATCACGGTGGTGCTGATCATCGGCTGTTTCGACTTGCTGGTGCTCTATTCCGCCGCGAGCGGCAGCATCCACCCCTGGGCGTTGTCGCAAGGCGTTCGCTTTTTCATCTTCCTTGCGGGGGCGATCATATTGTCCCGGGTCAAGGAGGACATGTGGAACTTCGGCGCGTTGCCGGCTTATGCCGTGCTGATCGTCCTGCTGATCCTCGTCGAACTGCTCGGCGCAGTACGCGGCGGCGGCCAGCGCTGGCTCGATCTCGGCGTGATCCGGCTCCAGCCGTCAGAGTTGATGAAACCCTGCATCGTGCTGGCCTGTGCCAAATTCTACGATATGCTGCCCGCCAACGAGACGCGCAAGTTCGGTGGGATATGGCCGGCCGCTGCGCTGATCCTCGTGCCCGCCGCGATCATTATGAAGCAGCCCGACCTCGGCACCGCGCTGATGGTAACGATCGGCGGCATTACCGTGATGTTCCTCGCCGGCGTGCCGCTCAGGCTTTTCATCGGCGGCGCGCTGGCAATGGCTGCGGCGATCCCGCTGGCGATCAACTTCGTGCTGCACGGCTACCAGAAGAACCGCATCCTCGTGTTCCTCAATCCCGAAAGCGATCCGCTCGGCATCGGCTATCATATCAGCCAGTCGAAGATCGCGATCGGCTCCGGTGGCATCTTTGGCAAGGGCTTCCTCAACGGGACGCAGAGCCACCTCGATTATCTCCCCGAAGGTCAGACCGACTTTGCGCTGGCGACGATGATGGAGGAATGGGGCTTGGTCGGTGGCGTCGGGCTGATCATCCTGTTCGGGATCATCGTGCAATGGGGCATCGGCGTAGCGTTGCGCGCGCAGTCGCGGTTCGCCAAGCTGACGGCAGCCGGCCTTGCCGCGACGATCTTCTATTATGTGGCGATCAACATGGCGATGGTGATGGGTCTGGCACCCGTCGTCGGCGTGCCGTTGCCGCTGATCAGCTTCGGCGGCTCGGCGCAAATGACGGTGATGATCTGCCTCGGCATCCTGATGTCGATCGACCGGCAGAACCGCAATGTGGTACGCTGGTAGCGCCGGGCGCAAAAAAGGGTTTGCATGCGGCGCGCGGTTTGCTAACGCGCGCCCTCCGACGCGGTCGCGCTCTTCCAAGGCGCCTTCGACATGCCGGTCATGGACGCATAGCTCAGTTGGTAGAGCAGCTGACTCTTAATCAGCGGGTCCTTGGTTCGAGCCCAAGTGCGTCCACCAAAATTTGCGCGAAAATCAGATAATTACAGGCATGAGGTCATACGGGCGCGAATCTTGCCGGGTCAAAAGAAAGTTGCTGCTGGAGCCGGATGAGATCGCACAACGAGACATTGGAAGAACTCGGCTGGAAGGCCTTTTTCAGCGAGCAGCTCTCCGACGAGGAGATGCAACGATGTGATCCCGTACGGGTGATGGCCGTGCACCGCGGCCAGATTGCCGTCAGCGGCGGTGCGTCGCAACACCTCATTTCACCATATATTCCCGGCGCCCAGCCGTCGGACGATCACCCAACGGTCGGTGACTGGCTGCTTGTCGACGGCGACAACTACCAGCCAACACGCGTCCTTCGCCGGATGAATCTGTTCAAGCGTCGTGCGCCGGGTGATCCAGGCAAGGAGCAGATGATCGCCGCCAACGTCGACACGCTGTTCATCGTCGCGTCGTGTAACCAGGATTTCAGCGTCGCGCGGCTGGAGCGTTATCTGGTGTTGGCGCGCGAGGTAGGCGTGAACCCGGTCGTGGTGCTTACCAAGACCGACCTCACGGCTACGCCGGAGACGTACGAGGCTGCGGCGCGTGCGATCGAGCCGGGATTGTGCGTCGAAACCATCAACGGCCGCGATCCCGCGAGCGCCGCCCGCCTTGCTGCGTGGTGCAGCATGGGCCAGACCGTTGCGCTTCTCGGATCCTCTGGCGTCGGCAAATCGACGCTCGTCAACACGCTGCGGGGTTCGGACAGCATCGCCACGCAGGCGATCCGGCCAGGCGATGACACCGGGCGACACACGACGACCGTGCGCGAAATGCACAGGCTCGATGGCGGCGGCTGGCTACTCGACACGCCGGGCATGCGCGAACTGCAGCTTTCCGACGCGACGGCTGGAATCTCGGAAGTCTTCGACGATTTCAATCTGGTCGCGCAGCGCTGTCGCTTCGCGGATTGCGCGCATGCCGGCGAGCCCGGCTGCGCCATCGTCGCAGCGATTGCCGAGGGTACGCTGACCTCGGCGCGTTTCGATCGATGGCGCAAATTGACCAGCGAGGACAATGTCAATGCAGGCCGCTTCGCGAAGCGCCGCCGATAGCAAGGCTGCGAAAGCCGCGGCTGCGAATGACTATGCGGCGCCGCCGAGTTCGATTTCGTCCCGCAGCAGCCGTGCAACCTGGCTGAAGACGAAGTCCGGGGAGACGCGTGTCTCTTCCTGAAGCATTTCATCCGCGGCAAAACCGAGTTCGACGGACAGCCGCAATTGCTGCCACAATGCCGCGCGATCGACGTTGGGAAGATGGCGCATATAGGCCGCGACGAGTTGGTCCGTGACGTAGCGATGCGATTCGAGGCGAATGTGCACCAGCTGCGGCGTCGCATGCAGCGCACGCAGGATCCACACTGCGCCGGGCTCGCTACGAGTCACCGCTGCGGTTTCAAGCAACAGTTCCTCGATGCCGTCGCGCAGCGCGTCGATCCCGTTGTCGACATGCCGCGCGATCCATTGTTCCAGCACGACGTTCTGGCGCGCCATCAACCGCAGGCCGAGCGCCTCGATCACATCATATTTATCCTTGAAATAACGATAGAGCGCCGGCGGGGTGACCCCGGCGCGCGCGCAGATCATGTTGGTGGAAATCCGGTCGATGCCGACTTCGGCAAGGAGATTGCCGGCCACGTCGAGCAGCAGTTCGTAGGTCAGTTGCGCGCGCTCCTGCTTGGGGCGCGGGCGCTTGGTTGGGACAAGCCCGGACACTGTTACACCTTTCCAGATCGTCTCGGCAGCGCGGCGCCGCCGACAAGCGCCGCAATGCCGACGATCGCGCAAAATGCCCCGAACCCCAGCACGCGCGCAACCGCTTTATCGCCGATCAGCATACCCGCCACGAACGGCCCGAGACTCGAGCCGGTCAGCTGCGCGCTGCCGATCAGCACCGCCGCGCGCCGGCTTGGATCGGCGGCGATGACGAGGGGTATCTGGAATGGCAGGACGAACAGCCACAGGAAGCCGAACAGCGCCGCCGCCGCGACGAAGGCGGTAGCATCGGGCGGCGCGGCGAGGACAGCCAGCAGTCCGAGATTGATGAGGCCGACCATAACGATGGTCGCGCGTGCGTTCATCCACCCGGCGAGAATCGCGGCCGTTCCCGCCCCGAGCACCTGCATGGCGAGCGAGAGCGGTGCGACGAAGCGGATCGTTGCGGGGGCAATGCCATGGGCGAGCGCGAGCGGCTCAATATAGACCCAGACCGCAACGACATAGGCCAAATAGAGCGCGACGCCTGCCAGCGCGACCAGCCCTGCGCCGTGTGGCACGGCGCCATGGCCGTCATTGTCGCCCGCCAGCGGTTCATAGTCACGCGGCAGCCAGAGCAGCGCCAGCAAACCCGCCAGTGTCAGGGCGCCGAGCGATGTAAAGCCGACCGCACTGCCGGCGGCGAAGTAGCCGATCGCGCTGGCAAAGACGAGTTGCGACAGCGTCTGGACGGCGAGATAGATGCCCGACCAGCGCTCGGGTCTGCTGGTGCGGACGATGAAGCCGATCGCGATCCAGATCAGCACCCCCTCCCCCAGCCCCGCTGCCACCCGTGCGGCGAACAGCGCGCCGTCGTCGAGCCATGGCGTCAGCAAGTCCGCGGCGGCGGTGAGGAGCAATGCGCCGCCCGCGATCATGCGAAGTCGATTTATCGGCAGGAAAACGCCGGCGGCACCCGCGGCTATGCCCATCACCAGCAGCTCGAGCGTGGCGACCATGCCGAGGGTGCCGAGCGACAAGCGCCCCTCCGCGACCAGCGCCCCAAGCAGTTGCGGCTGCAGGCCGGGGATCATCACGCCAATCACGCCTAGGACCATCACCGCCAGCGCGCGATCGGCGGGGAGGTTCATCGCGCGCGGCCGCGCGCGCTGACCGGCCACATCGTCATCAGCGTCTCGTCGCGGACGACGTGGTAATAATCGTAGAGGTTTACCGTCGGATCGCAGTGCGGAACGGTAAGGCTCACCGCGTCGCCCGGGCGCAGTTGAAGACCGATATCGGGCGAGATAAGTGCGGCATGCTCGTCACCCATGAAGATGAACAGCGCATCGACCGGCGCGCCGCGCTGCACCTGCGCCGCGCCGCCATCGGTCGAAAGCGACTTGAAACCGGCGTCGATCGTGACCAGCGCGGCGTGGTTCGCGCTCACCACACGCGCATCGACCGACAGCGATGTTTCGAACGGCGGTGCGGGAGCGTCGGCAACGTCGCAGTCGAGATACTGCTTGTCCATGAAGACATAGGAGCCGGCCTGGAGTTCGGTGAACACCCCGAGCTCGAGATCGATACGGTGCGTGCCGGTGCCCGAACCGGAGACGATCTCCGGCGGATAGCCAGCCTCGGTCAGCGCAGCGATGACCTCCCGCAAATAGTCGGTGCGCTCGACGATCGCGTCGCGCCGCGCCGCATAATCCGCGATATGCTGCTGGCTGCCGCAATAATATTGCACCCCGCGATAGGTCAGGCTCGACGATCGCGCGATAGCCTCGGCCACGGCGACCGCGGCGGCGGGTGAGGCGACCCCGGTGCGTCGGATACCCGGATCGACGTCGATCAGCACGTCGAGCATCGCGCCCGCTGACGCCAGCGCGTCCTGCCAGTGCGTGACCATGTCGGGGTTGTCGATCACCGCCATCAAGCCGAGCCCGCGCTTGGCCAGCGCCGCCAGCCGCTCGATCGCCGCCGGTGCGCTGACCGGCGAGGTGAGCAGCAACCCCGTGATCCCACCATCGGCGAGCACCTCGGCCTCGCCGATCTTGGCGCAGCACAGCCCGACGGCACCCGCAGTGATCTGGCGCCGGGCGATATCGACGCTCTTGTGGGTCTTGGCATGTGGCCGGAGGCTGACGCCGCGCGCGGCGGCGAGCGCCTGCATCGTCGCGATATTGCGATCGAGCTTGTCGATATCGAGTACCAGTACCGGGGTATTGAGCGCGCTGCGCGAACCCTGTTGTCCGATGAGATGGGCGTGCAACGACAGATCGTCCATCAGGAAAACAACTCCCGCATATGCTGGTTGAGAAACTTGCCGGCTGGGTCGACCGCGCGCCGAACTTCGCGGTAGCGTTCGGCCATCGGATAGAGGCGATCGACGTCGTCGCGCGTAAGTGTGTGACGCTTGGCCCAATGCGGTCGACCGCCATGCGCGCGGAATATTGCTTCGGCGTCAGCGAAGATCCCGCGCCACGGCATCTTGGCATATTGGTGCATCGAGATCGCCGCGACCGGCCCGGCATTCATCGGGCTCATCCAGATGTCGTCGCCAGCGACGACGCGAAACTCGAACGGAAATGCGACCGGGAGGCGCTTGCGCTGGATCCAGCCGACCACCTCGTCGAGCGCCGCCAGCCCGGCGGCGCGCGGCAGTTCATATTCCATCTCCTCGAAGCGGATCGTGCGGTCCGAGGGGAAGATGGCATGCGCCGGGCCGCGGCGCGCGCCGTTCAGGTTGGTCTTCATCATCAACCGTTGCAATGTCGGGATCAGCGCCGGCACGAAAGCGCCGATATCGAGCAGGCGGCGAAAACTGGCTTCCTCGATGTCGCTGGTCGACGCGGGTGGATCGCAGGGCTCGCACGGTTCCAATGTCTTCAGGATGGCGCTGTCAGCATGCGGAAAGAGCCAGAATTCGACATGGCGGCGCTGTTCGACAAACTCGTCGAAGCGTTCGCGCACCTCGCGCCACGGCATCTTCTCGATCCGTTCGGTCAGATGGTAGGCGGGCACCAGATCGCATTCGATCTCGGTGGCGATGCCGAACAGGCCGAGCGAAAGGCGTTGTGCCTGGAAGATGTCGGGTTCGGTCGCTGCATCACACCATAGCGGCGCGCCATCCGCGCCGATCAGCCGGAACCCCCGCGCGAAGGTGGCGAGATTGCCGAGGTCGCGCCCAGTGCCGTGCGTGCCCGTCGCCATCGCGCCGGCGAGCGATTGCGGGTTCACATCGCCCTGGTTGGCCAGCGCCAGCCCTTCGGCCCAGAGCGCGGCAGTCAGCCGCTTTATGCTCCATCCTGCCGGGATCCGCGCGGTCGTCCGGTCTGGCGCGACGACCAGCGTTCCCGCCATGTCTTCCAGGCAGACGATCTGCCCATCCGACGCGCACAACGGCATGAACGAATGCCCTGCCCCGACCGCGCGCACTGTCGGCACCCTGCGCACTACCGCCGCCAGTTCCGCTTCGTCCTTCGGCCGCACCACCGGCGCCGCCGATTGAACGCTGCCGGACCAGTTCGACCAGTTCACCGTCCCACCGTCCGGATCGGCCCGTTATCGACGGTGCAGGCGCCCTTGAGCGACAGGATGTAGTCGATGATCAACTCGGTCCCCTCCTTGTGCGCGAGATTGCGACCAAGCTCGGGCATCATCACGCCGGGGTCGGTGCTGGCCAGACGGTAGGGCAGGATCGAGCGCTGTGGCTGCCCTGGCACGACGTCGAACGGACGGTCACCCGTACCCCGCCCGGCGGCGACCGGTGGCTTGCACATGCCGAGGATGCGCGGATCGCCCGTCGCCGCGTCGAGCCACAGACCCGAGGTACGCGCCGCGCCGACGCGATTGTGACAATGGCTGCAATTGATATCGAGATAGCCGCGCGCGCGGGCCTCGGTGGTCGCCGAAAGATCCTGCCAGTTGGCGTTTCGCGGTGCGCCGCTGGCCGGTACGCCCGTCAGATAACCCATCGCGACGAACCGTTTGAGCTGGTTGATCGTCCCGCCCTCGCCCGGAAAATCTCGGTTGAGGTGACGTGCCTTGAGACCGATCGGGTTGATCGCGCGCGTATTGAAATCCTGCGCGTGACAACCGGCACACTGATTCTGGTTCGGCACGGTATAATCGAACGATGTTCGGCTGGTGCCATCGATCATCGTGAGCGGTACGTCGGCACCGGTCCGTTCGAGCGTGGCGTCCTTGCCGTCGGCATCCCACACATAGGGTAGCGCGACCCAACCGCTCGCCCGCCGCACCAGCAACCGCGTCTCGACCAGCCGGACATGACGGAGGTCGAGGCCACCGACGCCCGATTGGTAGGTCGCGGGTGTCATCTTCACCACCTCGCCGCTGGATTGCGACTGCGCCGCGGAAGCCGGCGTGGTGTAGTAAAAGGTTTTGGTGACGATAGTCCCGACCGGGAAATCGAACCAGCGATTGGCGTTGTACGTCGCGTGGGCGCCTTTGGGCATCCAGATCGTACGCCATTTCTGCGCGTAATCGCTGAACAGCGGCGTCTGCAATTCGTAGGTCACCATGCCCGGCCGCGCGGTGATCCGGTCGACTGCCACGCCGAACAGCCCCCAGCCGGAGAGTTTGT
This sequence comes from Sphingomonadales bacterium, assembly GCA_038245375.1. GTDB lineage: Bacteria > Pseudomonadota > Alphaproteobacteria > Sphingomonadales > Sphingomonadaceae > Sphingomonas. Next base: position 23,234 of record JBBRSN010000062.1, read on the forward strand.
CCGGGTTGTTGTCGGCATGGAAGGCGACCGCGTCTGGCTTTGCGCCACAGGCGGCGAGGAGCAGCGCCGCGCCGAGCGCGACCAGAATGCGCAAGTTCATGGAAGACCGATCACAATGGCTTGCCGCTGTCCCTCGTCATCGCAGCGGGCAAGGAGATTTCGGGCAGACGCGTGGCGGGGGCGCAATTCATGCCGGTCTCGATGCGCGCATGGGCGAACTTGCCAGGGCCGTCGACGTTGAGCAGCTTGGCGTCACCATTCTGCACGCAGATACCGGGCGTCTTCAGCTTGGGGTTGGTGAAGCCGTCCCACATCACATCGGGCAGCCTGCCGCCGTCCAGCGTCTTGAGCGGTGCGAAGCGCCCGGCGGGGTCATCGCCGCCGCCTGAAAAGCGGTTGCCGGTGACGAAGATATTCTCGGGATAAGGATCATAGGCAGCCGCGATCCCGCGCGTGGTGTCGAAGCCGGTGGAATAATAGCTCGAGATGATGACGTTGGCAGTCTTGTTGTCCTTCACGTCATTGTCGAAAATCTCGACCTCGTCGTTGGAATTGACGATCACGCCCGATCCCGCCGGCACCGAGCTGACCGCGCTGCCCTTGGCACCGAAATTGGCGTGGTTGTTGGCGAAGACATTGTTCCTGTAGACGCGCGTCTTGCTGCCAGGCACCGGCAGGTTGGGCATGTTGAACACCAGGATGCCGCCGGTATTGCCGGAGGCGGTATTGCCATAGACGTCGGCGTGGCTCGAATTCTCGATCTCGATGCCGGCGACATTGCCCTCGGCGCGGTTGTCGCGCACGATGATGTTGCTCGACTGGCCGACATAGATGCCGGCATCCGAGGCGCCCTTCACCACCGACCCTTCGATCAGCACGTTGGTCACCTGCACCGGATACAGGCCGTAAGCGCCGTTGGAGGTCTTGCCGCCGCCGGTCCATTCGGCGCGGACGCGACGGATCACGGTGTTCCTGACGCCATTCACCTTCAGCGCGTCGCCCTTGGAATTCTCGAACGCCAGGTCCTGGATGGTGAAGTCGTCCCCGGTGACCAGCATCCCTTCGGCACCCGAAGTTTGCCGGGCGAAGGACAGGATCGTCTTTTCCATGCCCGCGCCGCGCACCGTCACCCCATTGCCGGTGAGGCTCAGGCTGCGGCTCAGCGCGTATTTCCCGGCCGGAATGTCGATCACGTCACCCGGCTTGGCGTCGAGCAGCTTCGCCTGCAGGTTCTTCTCGAAATCGGGATCGATCACGAACCCTTGCGCGTCGGTCTTCGGCGCGCCGCTGCACCCGCCGGCCAGTGCCAGCGCTGCGACGCAGCCGAAAAGTGCGATCCTGTTCGCCTTCATCCTCTTTCCCCTCATCGTTCTAGAATTTCAGGCCCAGTTCCACGCCATAGAAACCGGGGCGGTCGGCGCGAACATAGGGCGTCTGGAAAACATCCGCCGAAATGGTGTTGAGCGTCCGGTAATAGCGCTTGTCGACCAGATTCTCGGCATAGAGCGCGATCGACAAATGGTCGCCGGCGAAGCGCCAGCCGAGCTTCGCGTTGACGATATTGCGCGCGGAACGCAGCGCGCCGAGCTTCGACCAGTCGACGAACGGCGCAATCGAGGCGTCGATCGCCCGCTGCGCGTCGTTCAAACGCGTCGCCGAGGTGTAGCTGTAGCTCGCATCGGCGAAGATCGACCCGCTGCCGGTATCATGGTCGTAATGCGCGTTGAGGATGCCGCGAAACGCCGGCTCGCCGGTCGGCTGGCCGGAGATGTTGACGCCCTGTTCGATCCGCGTCACCCATTTCGAGTTGATCGCGCCCGCCGTCACGCCGATCCGCAGGTCGCGCGACAGCACGAACTGGGTGTCGAGATCGATGCCATAAGCCTCGGAATCGCCCGATCGCGTGACATATTGCGGCAGGCAGACCGTGCCGGCCGGGACGGGCGAGACGAGACAGGCCGGGTTGGTATTCGGTTCCAGGCTGATCGACTGGCGGTTCTTGTACTTGAAATAATAGGCCGACAGATTCAACCGCACCCGCCGGTCGAACAGCGACGATTTGAAGCCTCCTTCGAAATTCCACACCTTTTCCGGCTGGAAGAACGAGTTGATCTCGGTCGAGTTGAAGCCGCCGGCCTTGTAGCCGCGCGATGCCGACGCATAGAGATGGACGTCGGGGTTCACGTCATACTGCACCACGAAGCGCGGGCTGACGTCGCTGAAGGCGGCGCGGCGCGTGAACGGCACGCCTTCCAGCGGGCCGACATCGAAGATCACGCCATTGGGGCCGACGGTCGCGCTATAGAAATCGGTGACGCTGATCGGCACGTCGGGAAAGAGCGGGGCGCCGATGATCGCGTTGTAGAGCGATCCCGGAGCCGAGATCGCGTCGAGCCCGGGCGCGACGAAGCCACCATTGGTCCAGGTGAAGCGCTTCAAATCGTGGGTGTAGCGGATGCCCGCCGTCAGGCTCAGCCGGTCGGTCACCTTGTAGGTCGCGTCGCCGAACGCGGCATAGGAATCATTCGCCGCGCGGTTGTTCATATCCTCGCGATATTGCAGCCCGAACACCGGCAGCCCGCCATAGAAGTTCAACAGGCTGAAGACGGGGAAGCCGGCCGCCTGTCCGAGCAGGCGATCGAGCGAGTCGGTCAGCAGCGTCGCCGCGCTCGTCTGCCGCCCGCGCTCATGGAAATAGCTCGCACCGGCGATCGCGCTGAGCCGGTCATCGTCGAAGCCGAGCCGCAATTCCTGATAGAGGCTGCTGTTCTTCTCGATATTCTCGGTGTCGAAATAACGCGTCGGATCGGCGGTGCCGTCCTCGTCCTCGCGGTTGTGCGTTTCGAAATGCTTGAACGAGCTGATGCTGGTCAGTGTGAACGCTCCGCTGCGGTGCGTCGCGGTGAACGAAACGCCGTTCAGGACACGCGTTTCCTTGTCGCCGATCACATCGTTGGCATGCGGGCCGGCGGGATCGGTGCTTAGCGCCGCGAGGCTGATGCCGATCGCGAAGGGACCGTCCTTGCGTGTATCGTCATGGTCATAGGCAAGCACGAAATCGGTGTCGCTGCCCGGCGCCCAGCGCAACGCGGCGCGCCCCGACTTGTTCTTCTCGCCCTCGCGCTTTCGCCCCGTCAGCGCGTCGGTGAGATAGCCATGGCGATAATTGCTGACGCCGTTGAGCCGCAGGAAGAGCGTGTCGGTGATCGGGATGTTCACCGTCGCGTCGGCGCGGACCTTGCCGTAATTGCCGACTTGCAGCGTACCGAAGGCTTCGCGCCTGTCGCTCGGCCTGGCGGTGATGATCGAGATCGCCCCGCCCGACGTGTTGCGCCCGAACAGCGTGCCCTGCGGCCCCTTGAGTACCTCGACGCGCTGGATGTCGTTGAAGAAGATCAGCGCCGAGCCCGATCGACCCGAATAGATGCCGTCGATGAAAATGCCGACCGACGGCTCGGTGCCGATGCCGAAATCGTCGGTCTGCACGCCCCGGATCGCAAACGAGGGCTGCGTCACCGAGGTATCGTTGATCGACAGGCCGGGAGTGAAGGTATCGAGATCGCCGATCGATTCCGCGCTCAGCGCGGCAAGGTTCGCCGCGTTGAAGGTGGTGATGCTGATCGGCACTTTCTGGAGCGACTGTTCGCGGCGCTGCGCGGTGACGACGATATCCGTGACCTGCCCGCGTTCGTCGTTTTGCGTCGCGGCGGTCGCCTGATTTTCAGGCTGCGCCGCATCGGCCGGCGGTGAAGCGACCTGCCCCGCCACAGGCGTCGCCCAGATCGCTGCGACACCGGCCAAAAGCCTCGTTTTGCGCCACATCGTCATCATCTGCCCCCCAAGAACGCGATAACGGGAAGCAGGGTATCGCCAATATGTAGCGAACGCTATCGTTTTTTCGGCGCTGCTATCCCGCGCGCTCCCTGATCGATTTGCCGACCGGCCGGGCAGAGGAATGTGCACCAGCGGCGCCGGGCGCGCTCGCCCGAAACGGGCGAGTATTGCGGCCGAAATGGGCATGCGGCGCGCTATTGAGACGCCGACAATGAGCGACTCATACCAACGGCCTTAAAGATCGACCTGTGCCCAGCTTCGGGTTGTTATGGAAGCGACGCGGGCGGTGTCGTTGGCAAAGAAATTCCATGCGTCGCAACATGTCGAGACGATATGATCATAGTCATCGAAGACGGTGTTGGA
>JBBRSN010000063.1:0-26694 GCA_038245375.1 Sphingomonadales bacterium
CCGAACAGGGAAGCGTATAACCTATTGCAAATAGACGGCAAATGTTGCCGCGACGGTAACTCTATCGGCAAATATGCACAAACGGCCCCGAACAGGGAGTAACAGCGAGTTACAGGGAGAGATCAGGGAGAGATCAGGGAGCGTGCCGTTTGTCGCCCGCATCGGAGAAGCAAGACTCCGGTCGACACGCGCCGCGCTACGGCAGCAGCACCGTCGACCCCGTCGTCTCCCCCGCTTCCAGCGCACGGTGCGCCTCGGCGACATCCTCCAGCGCGAAGGTCTGGCCGATCTCGGGCACGATCGCGCCCTTGGCGAGCATCGCAAAGACGCGGTCGATGCCGGCCTGGCGCTCCGCCGGCGTGATGTAATAATCGAACAGCGTCGGACGGGTCACGAACAGCGAACCCTTTTGCGCGAGGATGCCGAGCGCGACGCCATCGACCGGGCCGCTCGCATTGCCATAGCTGACGATCAGCCCGCGCCGCGCGACGCTGGCCAGCGATACCGGCCACGTCGCCTTGCCGACGCCGTCGAACGACACCGCGACACCCACACCGCCGGTGATCGCGCGCACCCGCGCGGCGACATCTTCCGCCTTGTGCAGCAGCACATGATCGGCACCGGCACGCGTCGCCTGCTCGACCTTGGCGGGATCGCCGACCGTGCCGATGACGGTGGCACCTACCGCCTTGAGCCACCCGACCAGCAGGTGGCCGACGCCCCCGGCAGCGGCATGGACCAGCACCGTCTGCCCCGCCGCGACCTTCGCGCAGCGTTCGACGAGCATTTCGGTGGTGCAGCCCTTGAGCAACAGCGCGGCGGCGACCTTGTCGTCGACAGTGTCGGGCAGGTGGAAGAGCTGAGCCGCGGCGACATTGCGCTCGGTCGCATAGGCTCCACGCGACGGGCCGAACGTGCCGACACGGTCACCGACCGCGAACCCGTCGACGCCATCGCCCAACGCCTCGACCACACCCGCCGCCTCGCTGCCGAGGCCGGCGGGCAGGTCGACCGGATAGACGCCCTTGCGGTGATAGATGTCGATGAAATTGAGGCCGACCGCGGTGTGGCGCATCCGCACCTCGCCCGGACCGGGCGGCGGCAGGTCGACATCGCCCCACAGGATCACCTCGGGCCCACCGGTCCGTTCGATTCGAGCAACGCGTGCCATGCCGACCTCCCTTGATAACCTTCCATATGGCGAGCGGGTTTCGGGTTGCAACCGATTACCCCGAGCGCCTACATACCCGACATTCCAAAAAAAGACCGACGCAGGAGACGACCGATGCGCAGCTATCTCAAGCACTATATCGACGGACAGTGGGTCGCCAGCGAAGGCGGCACGCGACACGAGGTGATCGACCCGAGCACCGAGCAGCCCTGCACCGAAATCACGCTGGGCAGCCAGGCCGATGTCGACAAGGCGGTCGCGGCAGCGCGCAAGGCGTTCGACAGCTGGTCGCAATCGACCGTCGAAGAGCGCGCCGCGCTGCTCGAGCGGATCATCGAGGGCTACAAGGCGCGCATCCCCGACCTCGCCGCCGCGGTGAGCGAGGAAATGGGCGCGCCGATCGGCTTTGCCACCGCGGCTCAGGCGCCGGCGGGGCTCGGCCACTTCATCGGCACGCTCAAGGCGCTGCGCGAGTTCAGCTTCGAGGAGCGGGTCGGCAAGGCCCGCGTGGTGCATGAGCCGCTCGGCGTCGTCGCAATGATCACGCCGTGGAACTGGCCGCTCAACCAGATCTGCGCCAAGGTCGCCCCCGCGCTCGCCGCCGGTGACACGATGGTGCTCAAGCCGTCGGAGGAATCGCCGGCGTGCGCCGCGATCCTCGCCGAAATCCTCGACGCGGCGGGCGTGCCGGCGGGCGTGTTCAACCTCGTCAACGGCGACGGCCCGGGCGTCGGCGCGGCGCTGTCGAGCCACAAGGATGTCGACATGGTGAGCTTTACCGGATCGACCCGCGCCGGCATCGCCGTGGCGCAGGCCGCCGCCGCGACGGTCAAGCGCGTCCATCAAGAGCTCGGCGGCAAGGCGCCGAACCTCGTGCTGGAGGGCGCCGACCTTGCCACCGTGCTGCCGCCGACGGTGGCCGGCGTGCTGGCCAATTCGGGCCAGAGCTGCATCGCGCCGACCCGGCTGCTGGTGCATCGCAGCCAGGTTTCCGACGCGACGGGTATCGTCAAGTCGATCATGGAGGGGACCACGGTCGGCGAGGCGGCGACGATGGGCGCGCATATCGGGCCAGTCGTCAACAAGGCGCAGTTCGACAAGATCCAGGGGCTGATCCAGTCTGCGATCGACGAGGGCGCGACGCTCGTCACCGGCGGCACCGGCCGGCCCGACGGACGCAATGCCGGCTATTTCATCAAGCCGACCTTGTTCGCCGACGTGACCCCCGACATGCGCATCGCGCAGGAGGAGACGTTCGGCCCGGTCGCGACGATCACCGTCTATGACGACCAGGACGAGGCGGTGCGCATCGCCAACGACACGCCTTACGGCCTGTCGGCGACGATCTCGGGCGATCCGGCCGCGGCGTCGAAGGTCGCGCCGCGACTGCGCGCCGGGCTGGTCTCGATCAACGGCTGGGGCGGTGCCGGCGGTGGCGCGCCGTTCGGTGGATACAAGCAGTCGGGCAATGGTCGCGAAGGCGGCAAATACGGGCTGGCCGACTTCATGGAAGTGAAGACGGTGGTCGGCGAACCGGCCTGAACGAACGCACATTGATCCGCGCGGACGCCCGCGCGGATCAATGCAGCGGCCAGGTCCACAGCACCAGCGGCGTGCCGACCAGCACGACGAGCAGCGACAGCGGCGCCCCGAGCCGGGCATAGTCGCTGAAGCGATACCCGCCGGGCCCGAAGACGAGCGTGTTGCACTGATGGCCGATCGGGGTGAGGAAGTCGCACCCCGCGCCCATCGCGGTGGCGATCAGGAACGCCTCGGGCCGATAGCCTAGATCATGCGCGAACACCGCGGCGATCGGCGCCATGACGAGCACCGTCGCGGCGTTGTTGAGGAACGGCGTCACCGCCATCGCCGCGACAAGGATCAACGCTACCGCGCCCCAGGCCGGCAGCGACGCCGCGACATGGGCGAGCCCGGTGGCGATGATCTGCGACGCACCGGTGGTGCGCAACGAGTCGCTGACCGGGATGAGCGCGCCGAGCATGATCAGGATCGGCCATTCGACATGGTCGTATGCCTCGCGCACCGGCAGCGCGCCGGTTGCGATCACCAGCCCGGCCGCCGCGAAGAACGCGACCGCGACGGGGACATAGCCGGTCGCCGTCGCCGCCATGGCGACGGCAAGGATGATCACCGGCAGCCAGCCGCGCCCCGAACTGCCGAGCCGGATGCTGCGCTGCGCCAGCGGCAGCGCACCGAGGTCGCGCAATCGTTCCGGCAACAACGGCAACGGCCCCTGAAGCACGATGACATCTCCCGCCGCGAGCGGCGTCTCGCCGAGCTGCTGGGTCAGCCGCTTGCCGCGGCGCGACACCGCGATCAGGTTGACGCCGTAGCGTTGCTGCAGCCGGAGTCGCTGCGCGATCTTGCCGATCAGCAGCGAGTTGGTGCCGATCACCGCCTCGCTCACGCCGACATCGTCGTCCTTGCTGGCTTCCGGCAGGTCGCGATCATGGCCGGCGAGATCGAGCTTGTCGTGCGCGATGACGCGTTCGAGCACGTCCGGCTCGCCTTCAAGGATCAGCACATCGTCCTCGCGGAGCGTGGTGCTGGCGCGTGGCATCGTGCGCTTGCCCTTGCGGATCAACCCGGTGAGCTTGATCTCCTTCTCATGCCGACCGGTGAAGTCGCGCACCGCTTCGCCGATCGCCGACGAGCCGGGCGCGATCTTCGCCTCGGTGACATAGGCGCTGATGTCGATCGCCTCGGCCATGGTCGGCGCGGCGCGACGATCGCGCGGCAACAGTCGATAGCCGAAACGCAGGAAGATCAGCCCGACGACGAGTAGCCCGAACCCGGTCGGGAAATAGTCGAACATGCGGAACGGCTGGCCGGTCATCTGCTCACGCACGCGGCTGACGATGATGTTGGGCGAGGTGCCGACCAGTGTCATCAAACCGCCAAGCAGCGAGGCGAACGACATCGGCATGAGGAACACCGACGGGCTGGCATTGTTCTTCTTCGACATCTGGAACGCCGCCGGCATCAGCATCGCCAGCGCGCCGACATTCTTGACCAGCGCCGAGGTGACCCCGACCGCAGCGGTGAGCACGCCCAGTTGCGACCGCACGCGCGTCACGCGGCCGGCGATCAGCGCCAGTGCGCTTTCGATCAGTCCCGAGCGCTGCACCGCCGCCGAAATGACCAGCGCCGAGCCGACGATGATGACGATGTCGTCGGAAAAGCCGCTAAAGGCATCCTTCGGCTTGACGATGCCGAGCGCGAGCGCGGCGAGCAGCGCGAGGATCGCGGTGACATCGTAGCGGAAGCGCCCCCAGAGGAAGAGCCCCATCATCGCGGCAAGGGTGAGGAGTGAGAGGATCTGGGGGAACGTCATTCGGCCTCGTTCTTACGTGATCAGGTAGCGAGAACGTGCCGGGCCGCGTCGGTATCCTTGTCGGCATATCGTGCGGCGTATATATGCGTGTATACGGAGTGCATCATGGGCAAGATCGAGACCAGGACGTTCAAGAGCGGCAACAGCGTTGCCGTGCGGCTGCCCAAGGAATTGGGTTTTGCCCCCGATACGGCGGTGACGCTGGAGAAGGTCGGCGACAGCATCCGAATTCGCGCGGTGGACGATGTGGAAGAGGGAAAGCGGCGGGTAGCCCGGCTGATGGCCGCCCTCGACGCCGTTGGCCCCGTCGGGGAAATCGGTGAGCGACTTCCGATCGACATTCCGGAGCGCCCCGGGCTTATCTGAAGTGCCCTATCTGATCGACACCAACATCGCGGTCCATTTGCGCGACGGCGACCGCGAGATCAGGAGACGGATCATTGGCCTTGGCGATGCGCCCGCCATCTCGATCGTAACGCTCGTCGAACTCGAAGGCGGAATCCATGCCAAGCCAGCCTTGGCCGAGGTGCGTCGCGCGCGCGTCGAGGCGATGCTCACGGAAACCCGCGTCGTGCCGTTCGATGCCTCGGTGGTGGCAAGCTATGGCGAGATCGTTCGCGCACGCGGCTATTCCCGGTCGCGACTGATCGATCGACTGATTGCCGCCACCGCCATCGTGCACGATTTCGTGTTGATCACGATCAACGGCGATGACTTTCGCGGCATCCCCGACCTGAAACTCGAGATCTGGCCGAATCCCGCCGCTCAATAGTCCTTCGACACGCGGACGTTGACGCTCTGCCGGCCGAGCGTCGAGATGCTCGACAGCAGTGACAGCCAGCGCGTCACCTGGAACTCGACCTGGGTGGCGGAATAGCCCTGACCGTCGGTAACGATCTCGGCGTAGAGCCGGTGGGTGATGTACTTGCCGGCGGCGATCGAGGTCTTCGCGCCGGTCTGGGTATCGGCGGGCAGGAAGCGCAAGCGGTCGAGCCCGGCGACGCGGCGCACTGCGTTGATCGGATCGAGCCCGCCCTTGCCGCTCTGCAGCGCCCCGACCGCCGAAGCGAGTTGCAGCGCCTCGGGTGCCGACAGGTTGGTGATCGAGGTACCGAACAACAGGCGTGAGAGGAGCTCGTCCTGCGGCAACGCCGGCACGCTGGAGAAGCTGATCTCGGGCTTCTGCGCCGGCCCGGTGACGCGGATCGTCGCACTAAGCCCGGTCGTGTCGCCATTGGCGGCGATATCGAGCGACGGGTTGGCCGGTACCTCGCCGGCAAAACGGATGACGCCGCGCGACAGCTGGAACTCGCGACCGGCGAATTGATAGTCGCCACGCACCAGATCGGCGCGGCCGGTGATCGCTGGGTTGTCGGGCGCGCCGGCAATCTGCAGGTCGGCCGACCATTCGCTCGACAGCCCGAGCCCGGTGACCATCAACTGGTTGACGGCGCGGGCATGGACGGCGAGCTGCCATGGCACGCGCGGCGATTCGTCTTCCTCGCCGCCGCCCGGCAGGTTGATCTCGCGCACGTTGAGTTGCGGTACCGTGCTCGCCGCGGTCGCCTGGCCGAGCCGGTAACGGCTGCGATCGAGCCGCAGGTCGCCCGAGATGAGGCCGCCCTGCCCATCCGACCTGAAGGTCAGCGGGCCGGTGACCGTGGCGCCGATATCGTCGCGGTTGATCATCACGGCATGGTCGGCCTGCATCGCCATGTCGATGCCGAGACCGTGGGCGCCGGCGAAGTCGAACGCGCCGGTGCCGCTGACCCGACCGCCCTTGCCGGCATCGGCGGCGAACTGCTCGATCACCAGCCGCGACCCGCCGAAGCGACCGGTCGCCTGGACATTGGTCAGCACCGCGCCGATCGTCCCGCTTTCCATCCGCGCGCCCCTGGCCTGGACGACACCCTTGATCTGCGGGTCGTCGACGCGCCCGCCGACATCGGCGGCGATCGCCACCGGACCGGTGAGGTCGAACAACTCGATGCCGGTCAGGCGCCACAAGGTATTGGCCGGGCCGTCATAGCGCATTTGCGCGAACAGGCCGGCATGGCCGACGCGCGTCGCGAGATCGCCCCCTGCCGGCAGCGTCAGCAGCGCCTGCGCGCGGCCGACGGTGTTACCGCCCGTCGCGACAACGGCGCGTACCGCCGCCTTGCCCGGATCGAGCACCCCGGCAATGCCGACATCGACCGGTTGCGACGACAACACCAGCCCCGACCGCGTCAGCCCCCGCACCGTCATGTCGATCTTGCCGGTCGGCGCGGCGCCCGGCGTCTGGACGAAGGACAAGGTTCCCGAGGCGCTGCCGCCGAGGCCTAGTCCGGGATAGCCGATATCGAGCACGGTCAGCGGCATGCGGCTGAGCGAGGCATCGATCGAGGCGGTCGTGCTGGTGAAGCGACCGCCGAACACCGCCTCGCCGCCGGCGTAGCCAAGGCGCGTGCGGGCGAGTTGCCAGCCGTCACCGGCGCGGGTGAACACCGCCGGGGCGAGCAGCTGGATCGGGCGGCGATCGAGCGTGCCCTGGGCCGACATCGCGATGCGATCGGGCGCGATCTGCGCCAGCGCCTGGATATCGAAGGTGCGGCCGCGCGCGCCGGCCAGCGAGACCTGCGCCGTCCCGCTGCCGTCGCGCAGATGGACGCTCGCGGCGAAGCGGCCGAGCGAGATCCTGCCGCGGCGCAGGCCGGCGCCGTTGAGTGTCGCCTCGATCGAGGTCCCGGCAGGATCGAGCAGCGCGACGAGATCGAGATGGCCGCGCCTGAGCGACGTGGCGTTGGCGAAGCTCGCGCTCTTGGCATCGAGATGTGCCTCGATGCGCTGGACGGTCCCGACCGGGCGGAACAGCAGCTCACCCGTGAGACCGCCGCCGGTGAGCGCAAGGCTGCCGTCGAAGCCGCCGCTGGCGGCGCGGAGATTCCCGGTCGCGCGGCTACCGGCAACATCGAGCGCAGCGATGGCGACCGTCGCGTCGCCGCCGGGCGGCAACAGGATGGCGCCGTTGCCGCTGAATGCCCCGAGCGTCGACTGGCCATGCGCGGTGAAGGCGAAGCCCTGCGCGGTCGGATCGAGATGCGCGACGACATCGCGCAAACCAAGGCTGTCATTGGGATGAGCGAAGACCAGGTCGATCGTCGGCTTTTCGATCTTGCCATCGATCTTGAGCGTGAGCGGGCCGTAGGTCGTCTGCTGGCCGCTGCCCTCGAAATGGAAGGTGCCGTCACGACGGCGCAAGCCGTTGCCGGTGATGCGCAGTTGCGGTGCGGTCAGGACGAGGCGGGAGAACAGCAAGGTGCCGTCGGGCGTGCGCTCCAGCGCAGTGACGATCCTGGGCAGCCCACCGGCGAGACTGCGAAAGAACGCGTTGTCGAGCCGCACCATCTGTGCGGTGCCGGTGCCGATGACGCGCGTGCCGTGTCCGCCCGGACCGGGCACGGCCTTGAGCGTCGAGGTAACGTCGACCACGCCGAGCCCGGGGATCAGGTAGCGGCCGAGCGCGCCATTGATGTCGATCGTGTACTGGCCGTTGGTCAGGTCGAGCATCAGGTTGATGCGCGCCTTGAGCTTGTCCGACGACAGCCGCAGGTCGTCGCCGGTCAGCAGCTTCGACGTCACGCGCAGCGCGCCATCGACCGACAGATTGCGCAGGATGCCGCCCGCGACATCCCCCACGCCGGTCACGCGCGCCGCGGTGAAGCGGATCGGGACGGTAATCGGCGCGGCAGAGAGATGCCCGGCGCCGCCGGCGCGCGCGCCCTCGAAGCCGGTATCGTCGAAGGCAAAGCGATCCGCGCTCAGGCGATAGTCGAAGGCTGCGGTGGCAAAGGTGCCGTCGAGGATCGCGCGCAGTTCGACATTTTTGCCCGACATGTTCGGGAACAGGGCGGCCGGCTGAAGCAGCTTCGCGCGGATCCGCAGGTCGCGATAGGCGCCGGCGGCGAGATCGATCGCGCCGCCGGCTTCGGCGGCGAGCGCGGCGGAGCGCAGTTGCAGCTGGCCCGCCAGCCGTCGGTCGACCAGCGTGGCGTTGCCGGCCACCCGCACCATCGGCGTGGTAAGCCGCGCGATCTTGCCCTGGCTGATCGCCGACGGGACCAGCGTCCCCGACAGCGCGTAACGGCCCGACTGGTTGGCGAGCGCGAGATCGACGATGCGCGTCGCGCCGGCTGCGGCAGTGGCGGTACCGCGCCAGCGATGCCAGCTGCCGTCGCCGGCGACATCGAGCGCCAGCGGTTGGGCGATACCCGTCATGCGGGACAGCACCCCGCGCGCCGCGCCGCGCGCGTGCAGGTCGATGTCGAAACGATCGCGATCCGGCTCGGCGTCGAGCGCCAGCTTCAGGCTGTCGCTGCCGGCGACCATTGCGTCGAGTTTCACCAGTGCGCGGCCGCGGCGGATGTCGGCCGTGCCGTGCAGCCGTCCGGTGCGCACCACCCCGGTGACCGCCGCGCCGACCGTCAACCGGTCGATCGCCAACGTACCGACATGGATGTCGAAGCTCGGCAGCAGCGGCCCGGTCCGCCCGGTCGGCTTTAGGTTGGGCAGCCGCAGGACGGTCGCGCGCGCCATGTGCAGGCGACGAATGTCGAGGCGGTTGTCGAGCCAGGCAAAGGGCGACCAGCCAAGCTCGGCGCGAGGCGTGCTGAACACCAGCCCCGTCGCATCACTGACCCGCACATCGACCAACACGGTGTTGCCATAGAGCGACCCGTCGATCCGGCCGATCTTGTAGCGCAGGCCATTGGCGGGGCGTTGCGCCGCGATCTGGTCGGCAACCCAGCGGTGGCCGATATCGGTATCGAGCACCAGCAAGGCTGCGGCGGCGATCCCGACCAAACCGAGCACGGCCGAGCCGAGCCAGCGCAACCAGCGACGGCGCGGCGCGCTGACCGGCACGGCAGGCGCCTCGTCGCTCAAAAGGCTTGCCCCAGCGACACATAGACGGCGACGCGCGGTTCGCCGGCCCGGCGGTTTATCGGCGTGCCGACATCGAGGCGAATCGGACCGAAACTGGAATAATAACGGAGGCCGAGGCCGGCTCCGAAGCGCAGCCCGGTAAATTTCGGCAGCGGCGACGTGTAGATATTGCCGGCATCGACGAACGGCACGATGCCGAAGTTGCCGAACGCCTTGACCCTTGCCTCAAGCGAGAATTCGGTCAGGCTGCGCCCGCCGACCGGATCGCCATTGGGATCCTTGGGGCCGATATCCTGATAGCCGAAGCCGCGGACCGAGCCGCCGCCGCCGGCATAAAAGCGCCGCGAGGGCGCGATCGCGTCGCGCGGCGCGCCGGCGATCGTCCCCAACCGCACGCGCCCGGCGATCACAACACGCTTGCCGACCGATCGATAGGTGCTGGCGTCGAACTGGACCCGGGCATAGCCGAATGCCTTGCCCTCGAACGACAGCTCGGGCGAAAAGCGCCCGCTCAACCGGAAGCCGCGCGACGGATCGAGCAGATCGTCCGACCCGTCATAGGACAGCGAGGTCGGCAGCGCGCCGATATAGTAAATCTGCTTGCGCGGCGCGCCGGTGGCGAGAATCGTGTCGCGCTCGTCGCTAGCGGTGATTTCCGCGCCGAGCGACCATGCCCATTTCTTCTGGAAGAAGATCGTCGTCTGGCGTTCGAGGCTACCCGTCAGCGAGATCGTCTTGGCGCGATAGGCGTCGCGCACGAGGTTCGAGACGACGAACTGGCCGGTCAGGATGCGATCGCGGCCGCGGAAATTGTTGCGGCGGAAAATCGCGCTGGCGAGCTGTTCCTTGGTACCGAGCACGCCGCGCAGCGTCAGCGCGCCCTCGGGCGGGAAAATGTTGCGGTGCGTCCAGTCGACCTCGACGCGTGCGCCTTCACCCGTGCCGTAGCCGAGTTCTGCGGCGATGGTGCGCGGCGGCGCGCGCTCCAGCGCGACATCGATATCGACCACGCCGTCGCCGGCATCGACCGGCTTGATGTCGACGGTCGAGACGAGGCTGGTCTGGATCAGCGCGCGGCGCAGGTCGGCAAGGCTGTCGGCGTCATAGGGCTGTCCGGGCTTGAAGCGGGCAATCTCCTGGATGTGCTTTGCGCCGAACACACGGTTGTGCGGATTGCTGGTGATCTTGCCGAAGCGCTTAGCCCCGCCCGGCGCGACGACCATGTCGAGCGTCGCGGTATGCGTTGCGTGGTCGACGACGATCTCCGGCGATGCGACCTTGGCGAAGGGGAAGCCTTCATTGCCGATCTTGCTGCGCAACTGCACCTCGCCGGCGGCGATCGCGTCGGCGTCGACCGGCGCGCCGGGCTTGACGCCGAACGCGCTTTCAAGCGCCGGCGCCTTGTCGCCCGCCGCCGACAGCCCGGCAAGCGTCACGCTGTCGAATTTGTAGACCGTTCCCGGCTCGGCCTCGATCACCACCAGTGGGCGGCCCTGGCGCGGTTCGAGCCGCGACGTGACGCGCGCATCGTAATAGCCCTGCGCGCGCAACAGCCCGACGAGCAGTGCCGAATCCTCGCGCGCGCGGCGATCGAGCTGGGCGGCATTGGCGGTGCTGCCGTCATTCGCCGCAAGCGTCGATAGCTGCTTGAAACGTTCGCGCAGCAGCGGCGTCGCGACCTCATCGATGCCGTCGACGCGGTAGTCGTAGCGCACGTCGCCGGCCAGTTCGGGCGAGGCATTGGGGTCGACGGGCTCGGCCGGGAGCGACGACAGATCTGGCCAGGCGACGCCGAGGTCGGGCATCGGCGCGAGCGGCGACTGCGGATCGAGCTGCCCGGTCGTGGCGGGCGGTGTCGGACCCGCGGTTTGTGCGGTTGCCGGCGGCTGCGGCGCGACCTTGTCCTGCGCACAGGCACAGCCGGGGGCGACGGCAAGGATAGTGGTAGCGGCACAGAACAACGCGCGACGCCACCCGTGGGACAAGGGCATGGCCCGTCCTAGGGTCGAGATCGGCCTACCGCAAGCAATCGAGATCAGTCGAAGATCAGTGCACCGTGCCGACGGCGCGATTGACCGACAGCAGCACGATCAGTCGTTCGATCTGGCGCCAATGGCAGAAATGGATGTGGTTGCCGATGTCGCGGCTCTGGTCGGCGCGCGACGCCGCCTCGAGCCCGGCATCGTCGCCGAACAACGCGATCAGCGTGTCCGCATCGGCAATGGTGCGGCGATCGGCGAGAAACGGCATGAACGACATCCTGATATTCTCCAGCGCGGCAACGCGGGAGAGGTTACAAGGCACGTGCCATTATGGCGGATCGACGGCGATCGGCGGATGACAGTGGTAAACGCCGCGCCGCGCGCCGCCCCACCGATCCCGCGCGGGGACACTGGCATCCCGCGACGGGACGTGGCAGTGCCGGATCATGGCCAGCAAACCACCCCGCAAGACCCCGCTCGCCGGCGGCCTGCTGATCGCTATCGGGGCGATCGGCGGCGCCGTCATCGGCATGGTTCGCGGTCAACCGACGATCGGCCTGCTTGTCGGGGTCGGCATCGCGGCCGTGCTGTCGGTGGTGCTGTGGCTGGTCAGTCGCGACTGAGGTGAAAGACCACCGGGCAGCGCCTGCGTGGCGCACGAGCCTTGGCAGGATTCCTCTCCATGGCGCTCATGCAAGGGCGTTCCGGTTCTGACAATCATTTGATATACGAGACCATGCGGTTATTCGTTTCTCTCTTCGCGCCGAACGTGATGCGCGTGCAGGTTACGGCGAATGAAAAGTCCCTTTCGCTTGAAACGGTCGATGCTTCCGCCGACCGCAGTGGGTATCTTTCGACAAACCCCCTTGGCCAGGTGCCCGCGCTCGAACTCCCCGATGGCACCATACTGACCGAATCTCTGACGATTTGTCAGTATCTGGACAGTATTTCGGCTCCGCCCTTCCTGTTCGGCGATGACGCCAAAGAACGGCTGACGATCGCAATGTGGGAACGCCGTGCAGAGATGCAGTTGTTCAACGTCGGAGTCGACTATGGCCACCATGTCCATCCCATGTTTGCAAATTTCTTTGCGCAATTCCCGGAATATGCCGCAACCCTTGTCCCGAAGGTGAACCGTGCGGCGAAGGTTTTCTCCGATCAGCTCGAAAAAATGCCGTACCTTACTGGCGACCGCTTCGGCAATTATATACGTGACGTACCGCCGAATCGAGAGTATGGGAAATGCGACAGGCCGGCGACTCTACCGATAATTCTGAGATATCCGCCGCAACGGACGAACTTGCCGCGCGCCTGTTCTGGTTCTTTGAAAACCGCGCCCCGGGGGTGGGGGAAGAGGTAACGTGGGAGCGCCTGTCGGATTCAGATAGGCAGGTCCATCGGAATGCGATCAGTGACCTCGCCCGGTTTTCCGATTGCTGGGAAATTCTCAAACTGCCTGCCAACCACAACGTCGTAAACGGGCAATCCGAAGTTGTGAAATAGCCCAACCTCAAAGATTATAAGTAATTGCCGACCGCGCCTAGCGCGACTTACCTTAATCCGGTGGCCCAGTTTTTCGTCCCAAGGGACATCGTCGCCTTGTCCGACATAAAACCGCGCGGCATCTGCGTCTTTTGCTCTGATTATCTCGGGTAAAAATGGATAGAAGCTACCTAACCCGAAATAAGCTATTGCTAGTGAATGGCCGATCTTAGCAAGCGTGAGTATCAATTCGTCTTTATAAATTGTGTTTGATAACTGAACATTGTCACAGCCTAGCTCTGCGGCTAAATTCGCGGTGTGCTGATCAAACCTTTCTTTTCCGATTGGAAAAAAAACGCGCAGATGTTTAGTGGCGTCCGGGTCTGGTTTAGCTAAAATACGAGGTCGATCCTCGCCAGCGATTGTAACCATCAACGGATGATTATGTATCGGCACTTCAACGACATCGCGGTGCGAGCCAAAAAGGCGCGTTACAGGCAGCGTTTCAGGGCGCTCTTTCGGGTTCCGTGTCGCCATGCGAAGATGCACCCTGAGCGGGCCAAATATGCGGCGCATGCACTGTCCCTCAAATGCCGAGGTTATACCCTCGCATTTTGCACAGCAGGCCTTGGGAAGTATTATCTTGCCGCCAAGGCCGAATGGGACCGCGTGTTCGTCGGCAAGGGGCCGAGCAGGCCGATTTACGTCATAGACGTCGGTCAAGCAGTATATGCATTTGCCGACGCCAGGGGGCGTTTCGCGACCATCTCTCTTTGTGGAAATAGGTTTCTCTGCCATATAAAACCAATGACCCAACCCAGCGCAAAAACAAACCCTAGGGCGGACGATGCATTCCGCGATGAACTGCTGAGACGCGCGCTCGCGACCCCTCCAATCAGCAACGACGATATCGTGAAGCGGTCGAAAGAGTCTCGACCGAAATAGCGGCGTCATGGGCGCCGGGAGGCGCACAATGACGGTCAGTTCATGGGTGTATCTGGGGACGGCCGAGCTTCGGCCCGTTCCGCTATTTTCAATAGATCCGCTGCGATCTCTCGCGCTTGAGCAGGTGTCAGCACCAGCGGAAGACCTTGAAATTCTCCGCGCAGTAGCATGGCCTCATCAGACACGTAGCGAACGCGAATCCCGCACGCCATCCCATAGGGAAGAAACATATCCCAACCGGTGAGCGGGTAGACTTTCGCCAAGCCATCCTCATCCTTTTCCCAATTCTCGAACGCCATGGCCATCTCCTATTGAGTCCAGCGCTTCCGCCCCTCGCCAATCACGCGAGGCGGCTTGTAATAGTCAGGCAGCGAGCGGGCTAGGTTGCCGGTACATCAGGCGCTTGCCACGGGCACCCTTCACCGCGAGCGCGGTGCGCTCCGTGTCGCTGATCTTGCGGGTGTTGTAGCGGAAATCGAACTCGCGGCAGTAGCGAGCAAGGTGCGCCTCGCTCATATGGTGATAGGTGCCGATGACGCCGCGCTTGAAGATCGAGAAGAAGTTTTCAGCGGTGTTGCTGTGCTTGAAGCCGCCCGTGGTGACGTACTCCTTGGCGCTGTGATTGACGACCGAGTGGCCGTTAAATTCGCGGCCTACCGTGGTGTAGACCATGCTTTCATCGGTCATCAGGTGCGACGCGCGATCGACGTTCGTAACGATCAGCGGGCGCAGGGTTTTCGCGTTGACGTTCGCGACGTGGAACGAGCGGGCCATGCCGTCGCGGGTGACAAGCGCCACAACCGCTTTCTTCGGCGCCGGGGCACGGGTTGCACGGTTCTTTGCCTTGCCGCCCACATAGGTTTCGTCGGCTTCCACGACCATATCGGGACCGCCAAGCGGGCTGTCATCGCCAGCCATCGCTTCGCGGATACGATGCGCGAGGAACCATGCCGACTTGTAGGTGATGCCGAGCGCACGGTGCATCTCGTGGGCGCTGAAACCCTTCTTGCCGCCGTTGATGAGACGGAACGCGAGCAGCCACTTGTTGAGCGGGATTTTCGAGTCCTCAAAGATCGTGCCAACGGTGACCGAGAAGGGCTTGGCGCAGGCGTTGCACTTGTAGACGCCGGGGCGGGTCGATTTGCCCGCCAGCTTCGTGATCCGGTCGGTGCCGTTGCAATGCGGGCAGACCGGGCCGTTCGGCCAGTGCAGGGCTTCAAGATGCTCGCGGGCTTTGTTCGCGTCGCTGTAGATTGGATCGGTGATGTTCATGCATTCTGGCTACGCCGATACGCCTAGTACGTCAAGTATATAATTGCCACCGCTTCACCGCGGCCGATATCACCGCCTGTCTCGGCTATCTCTTGTCGGTTATGGAGCGCTGAATGCCGACGAATGGCCCGCGCTGCAGCGATGGAGCACGACGATTCTCGACCGCGACAGTATGGCGACGGTTCGCCAGATGATCGCATGGTTTGGAAAGTCGTCGCCGGAAAAAATAAGAAATAAGAGCAGCGTAGCGTAAAGGTTTGTCCCTCGTTCGTGGCCATGTCCGCTTTCGCCAGCGGCGGCTACCGGGTCGTTCCCGTCCACACCATTAAGGTCAACAGCGGCTATCGGACAGGCTGCTCGCGCGCGCGACGACCCAGCGGCATGCCACCATCCGGCAGAAGTTGAATCACCCGCGACAGAAAAGTCCGGGTCTCCGCTGGGTGAGCGCTACCCCAAGGTCCGCGACAGCCACACCACGCGGCCGATGATGTCGACCTCCCCCGCCGGGCGCGGCGCGATCGACGGGTAAGCGGGATTTTCGCTGGCGATGGTCACCTGCCCTGCCGTGACGGTGAGCCGCTTGACGATCAGCGCTTCGTCAAGCCGGATGACATAGATGCCGCCGCGCGGCGCCGGGCGTCGGTCGCTTTCGTCGACCAGCATCATGTCGCCATCATGGATCAACGGCTCCATCGAATCGCCGCGTGCCGGGAGCAGCGAGAGCCGCGCCGGGTCGCGACCGGCGAGGATCGTCGGATCGACCACCATGCTGCCGGCCAGCCGGTCGTCCTCCGCCAGCCGCCCCGGCCCGGCCGACGCGGCAAGGTCCAGCCGGCGGATCGCCGGCGGCGCGGCGCCCGGCGGGCCACCCAGCACTTCCTCATCGACGCGCAGGAAGGCGGCGAGCAGGCGGCGGTCGCGCTCGGCCAGCGCACGCGGCGTGCCGCGCTTGATGAACTGCTGCAGATAGGCCTCGTTACGCCCGATCATGCGCGACAGCGCGGCATAGCCGACGCCGCGTTCGGTGATCAGCGCGTCGAGCGCGGGGCGCGGATCGATTGCCTCCATATCGGACATAGTAGCACTAGGATTTTTCCTAGACAAGTTGGAATTGAGGGAACAAACCATGAACATCAATCGAGACTCGTCACGGAGGGCCCATGTCACTGCTCGGCAAGATCAACCGCTTCCTGCGCACCACGCAGATGCCGGAAACCACCTTCGGCCGCCGCGCCGCCAACGACCCGCGGCTGGTACGCGACATGCGCAACGGCCGCGAACCCCGCGCGCCGCTGGTCGCGCGGGTCGAGGCGTTTCTCGCCGCCGAGCAGTCCCATGGCGCGTGAGGCGGACGCGGCGATGCTGCTGATGCGCGCGATCGACGCGGATGCGCGCCGCGCGGGTTGCGCGGTGACCCTGGCACGGTCCGAGACCACGCGCTGGTCGAGCGCCACCTTTGCCGGGGCGCGGCACGCGCTGGCGATCGAGGCACCCGACTCGCCCGCGCTGGAGGCGTGGCTCGAAGCGCTCCCTGCGGCGGACCTGCCGGTGCGCGCGCAACTCGTCGCCGACCTGACGATCACCGGCGTGACCCGCGAAGCCGGGGTAGCGCGGGTGGCGATCGAGGCTCTGACGGTCGGGGTGTGAGACAAGAGAAAAGCGACGCACGAGGCTCGTCCGGGTCAATCCGGGCCATGAACGCTTTCAATCAGCGACATGGCAACAGCTTCGGCCGAAACCTTCAGCGCTGGAAAAGGACGACTTCCGCGAGACCCGGGCCGATCGCACGGCGCAAGGCGGCGACGGCATCGCGATCGGCCGCCGGCGGCGCCACGTTGACAGAAATTTGCTGCGGCCGCACCTCCGGCGACGGGCGCTGCGCGCGCAATGCGTTGACATAGCCCATTCCGGCACGACTCCCGGCGATTTTTTCGTTGAGCCCGTGTTCGAGGCTATTGTTCGCGGACAAGGGCACGATTACTCAAAATGAAAGCGGTTGGGGAACTGCCGTCATGAATCCGATCGCGTCGCTGGCGGATCCGCCACTACGCCCGCGCAATCGCATCGCCACGCGGCTCATCATGGAAATGCAAGTCGATGGCGCGGCAGCGATAACCCGTGCGCTCGGCGGCAATTTCGACCGCGCGGTCATCTTTCTTGCCCTGCTGCGCGAAACGAGCGAGATTCGCGACCATGCGAAAGGCACGGCGACGGCGCATGGGGCGTCGCGCCCGGGAACCAGCGTGAACGCTCTGGCCGCCTCGCTCGCCCGGCCGTTCGAAACCGTGCGGCGACATGTCAACGCATTGATCGGCGATGGATTGTGCCTGCGCGACAGCGGGCATATCCGCGTCGCGCACGGCGTGACGATCGACGATGGGATCGCGACGGCATTGACCCACTTCCATGACATCATGATCCGGCTGATCGAGGATATGGCCGAGTTTGGCCTGCCCCTCCCCGCGCAACGCACGTGCACGCCGCACGACGAGCGCGCGACCATCGCGGCGGCGATCGACCTGTTGCTGATCGCGATCGAATTTCATGCGGCCCAGCATGGCGACTGGCTCGAGGTCATTCTCTACGGCGCCATCATGGTCGCCAACGCGCGACCGATCACCTATGATCTCAACCACGCCAACAGCTACAGCGAAAGCGACACGGTGCCGCCGGAAGCGCTGCGCCTGGCCATCAGCGCACCGGCCGTGGCACGCGCGTTCGGCCTGCCCTACTCGACCGTCGGCCGCCATGTCGCGCGGATGATGTCGGATGGACGGCTGGTACGGCGGCCCGGCGGCCTGATCATTTCCGCTGCGTGGATGTCGACCCCCTCGCAACTTGGCGGCGCCAGGATCGTCGCCGAACGCGCCGCGCAGATCTTCGCGCGCCTCGCCGCGAGCGGTTTCACCTTCGACCAAGCCGCCACGCTGTATCGCTGCGGGCGGCCGGCGCTGCTCGATTTCGGCCCGCGCTACGCCATCGCCGATCGCCTGACGTCGCCCGCCTGACCGAGGCGCAGGGGTTGCCTTGCGGCGACCCGTGCGCCAGCGGGGCGGGGCGACCGTCCCGGGCCGCGATGGAGCGACACAGCATGATCCCGCGCGAACTGATCGGCACCGCCGAGGTGCCAGGCGGCGAGCCGCTCCGGCTGTTCCGGCGCGGCGACGATTTCATGATCGTGCTCGAACGCAACGAACTGATGAACAGCCGGATGAGCGGTTCGGAAGAAGCGCTGGCGACGATGACCTGCGCGCTACTCGCCGCGCGTCCCGAGCCGCATCTGCTGATCGGCGGCTATGGCATGGGGTTCACGCTGCGCGCCGCGCTCGGCGCGCTTGGCCCCAAGGCGCGGCTTACGGTCGCCGAACTGGTGCCCGAGATCATCGCCTGGGCGCGCGGGCCGATGGTCGGGCTGACCGCCGGTTGCCTCGACGACCCGCGCGTGACGGTGGTCGAAGACGATGTCGTGGCGCTGATTGCAGACGCCAGCGGCGACTATGATGCGATCCTGCTCGACGTCGACAACGGCCCCGACGGGCTGACGCGGCGCGGCAACAACCGGCTCTATTCGGCGCGCGGGCTCGACGCGGCGCATGCCGCGCTGGTGCGTGGCGGCGTGCTGGCGATCTGGTCGGCGGCGCCGGACGTCGCGTTTGCGCGGCGACTGCGCGATGCCGGCTTTGCGGTCGAGGAAGTCGTCGTGCGGGCGCGGTCGAACGGCAAGGGTCCGCGCCACGTGATCTGGTTCGCGACCAAGCGTTAGCGTCGCTCAGCGCCGCGTGGCGAGGCGACGCAACACATCGAGCGTCTCCTCGAGCGATTCATGGCGTTGCGGTGGCGGCGCGGGCGGCGGCGGCGGCGCTTCGACCTCGCGGCGCGCGACGCCGCGCTCCAGCCGGTCGAGCAAGGCGTGGATCGTCGCCGAAGGATCGGGGCGCGGCATGGGCGGCACCGATGGCGTGAAAGGCGATGGTGCGGGCGCGGGCACGCGCGGCGCGACCGGCGTGAGATCGAAGGTGTCGAAACGCTCGCCGGGGTCGAACACCGGGCGGCGTGGCGTCATGCGCAGCGGTGCCGGTGCCGGGAACCAGTCGGCGGGATCATCCGGGATCGAGGCAGGATCGAAAGCGGCGAGCGGCTGATCGAGATCGGCCGGCAGTGCCTGTTCGGCAGGGACTTCGGCGACCGCCGGGCACGCGCCCGGCTCGGTTGCCGTCCCCGCCGCGGCGCCGAGCGGGTCGGCGACCGGCGCGATTTCGATCACCTCGGCATCCTCAGCCTGAACCCCCATGTGCAGCGGGCGCTCGGCATGGACTTCGAGGAAGGGCGTGCCGAGATCGCGCGCGGCGGACAGCGGCCGGCGGGCCGGCGCGTCAGGGTGTGCGTCGGCGCGACGCAGTATCGGCGCACGATCGCCGGCGTCCAAATCGTCGGCGGGCTGGATGACGATCGACCGGCTGCCGAGCAGCAGGAACAGCGCGAACCAGGCGACCACACCGATTCCACCACCGACCAGGAAGATCAGCACGAAGCGCGCGGTGATCCCCAGCGGCGGCTCGGCGGCGGCGATGACGGCGGCGATGCCCGAGTTGACCACAAGGTCTTCGAGCATGTCGGTCGGCATCAGCGCAAAGAGTGCGGCCGCGACAAAACCGATCGCCACGCCGGCGAACGGCGCGATGGGGAGATTCAGGCGCTGACGACTGAGGAACGCGACCATGAGTCGGGGGATGCCACGCCACCCGTGAGTTTTTGGTAAACAGGAGCATAACGAGCAATATTTGTTGCCCAGTCACGCTCGGCCTCGACAAAGGCGCGGCCACGCGCACGGCGTGCCTCCCAATCGCCGCGATCCGCCAGCAGCCCGGTCAGGCTGCGCGCCATGGCGAGCGGGTTTTCGGGCGGAAACAGCGTGCCGGTCTGGCCGTCGCGAATCAGTTCGCGGTGGCCGCCGACGTCGGACGCAGCAACGAGCCGGCGCTGCGCCATCGCCTCGAGCGGTTTCAACGGGGTGACGAGATCGGTCAGCCGCATGCGCTTGCGCGGATAGACCATGATGTCGATCAGGCCGTAATAACGCTCGACCTGCTCGTGCGGCACGCGCCCGATGAAACGGATATGGTCGGCGACGGGCGAGCCGGCGGCCTGGGCGCGCAGCCGCGCCTCGGCCGGGCCACCGCCGATGAGCAGCAGATGCGCGGCGGGACGCGAACTGACCAGCATCGGCATCGCCGCGATCAGATCATCGAGACCTTCATAATCGTAGAAGCTGCCGATGAAGCCGATCACCTCGGCACCGTCGAGGCCCAGTTGGCCGGCCAGGGCGCCATCGCGCGGCGCCGGCGTGCCGAACAGCGACAGGTCGACGCCATTGGGCGAGACGGTGATCTTGTCCTTCGCGACGCCGCGCGCGAGCAGGTCGCGCTTCAGCCCCTCGCAGATCACCACGACCGCGTCGGCCCGCCCGACCGCCCAGGTTTCGAGCGCGCGGGTGGTGCGGTAGCGCCACGATCCCTCGCGACCGTCGCCATTGCCGACCGCCGCATCCTCCCAGAAAGCGCGGATCTCATATACCAGCGGCAGCCGACGCCGTTTCGCTACGCGCAACGCGGCCAGCGCGTCGAGCACCGGCGAATGGGCGTGCAATATGTCGGGCTGGAAGGTCGCGACGACCTGGTCGATGCGGCGCGCGAATGCCCCGATCTCGCGCAGCTCGGCCAGCGGGCTGGGCCAGGGCCGTGGCGGGTCGGTGCGGTGGAAATCGATCCCGTCGACGGTCTCGGCGTGCATGTCGAAGGCGCCGTGCTTTGGCCCGGTCACAGCCGCGACCTCCCAGCCCTGTCGCATCTGCGCCTTGAGGATCGCACGCGTGCGGAAGGTGTAGCCGCTGTGCAGCGGCAGACCGTGATCGAGGATATGGAGGACACGCATCGCAGCATTGCTCTGCCACGCGAGTGTTTAACGGCGCGTCAACCCGGTAGGGCTACAGCCATATCTCATCCCGACAGCGGGCGGAGCAGGACGGCGCATGATCGACAATTTCGCGCTTGCGATCAGCCACGGCCTGATGGCGCTGGCCACCTGGCTGCTGCTGCGCCGCGGCGACCTCGACCGCGAGCCGGAGCGTCACGCGCCGGCCGCGCCGAAGAAGGGCCGGCACGGTGCGTGATCTCTTCTTCGTCGGCTTCCTGGTCTTCCTGTTCGGCGCCGGTTTCCGGCGGCCGTTCATGTTCGTGCTGTCCTACGTCTATATCGACATCGTCTCGCCGCAGCGGCTGACCTATATCCTGCTCAACAGCGTGCCGATCTCGTTGATCGCGGTCGGGCTGGCGGTGGCGAGCTGGGCGCTGGTCGACGACAAGCGCGACACGCGCGTCGCGCCACGCCAGGGCCTGATCCTGCTGTTGCTGCTCTATTGCTTCATCACCACCAAGGCCGCCGATTTCCCGATCGAGGCGGCGGACAAATGGGACTGGGTGTGGAAGGCACTGGCCTTCGCCGCGTTCCTGCCGCTGACGCTGCGCACGCGGTTGCGGATCGAGGCGCTGCTGTTCTTCATGATCGCGTCCGCCGCATCGATCATCATCGTCGGCGGCATCAAGACGCTGGCGTCGGGTGGCGGCTATGGCGAGCTCAACCTGATGGTGTCGAACAATTCGGGGCTTTACGAGGGCTCGACCATCTCGACCGTGGCGGTGGCGATCATCCCGATCATCCTGTGGTTCGCGCGCCATGGCACGATCGTCAAACCCGACTGGAAGGTGAAGGGGTTCTGCGCGGCGCTGATCTTTGCCTGCATGCTGATCCCGGTCGGCACCTCGACGCGCACCGGGCTGTTGTGCATCGTGCTGGTCGCGGTGCTGCTGCTGCGCGAAACCAGGCGCAAGGTCCTGTATCTCTGCATCCTCGGCGCGATCGGCCTGGCGGCGGTACCGATGCTGCCCTCGGCCTTCACCGAGCGGATGAGCACGATCAAGACCTACAAGGCCGATCAGTCCGCTGCGACCCGGCTCGCGGTGTGGCAGTGGACGTGGGACTACGCCAAGACGCATCCGTTCGGCGGCGGGTTCGAAATGTATCGCCAGAACCATATCCGCTACGACACGGTTAAGGTCGAAGGGACCGCGGGCAATGTCTCGGTCGATCGCGAATTGACGGTCGACAAGGCGCGTGCGTTCCACAGCGCCTATTTCGAAATGCTCGGCGAACAGGGCTGGCCGGGCCTGCTGCTGTGGCTGGCGATCAACCTGATCGGGCTGGTGCGGATGGAAATCATCCGGCAGCGTTATCGCAAGCCCGCCGAGGACGAGGCGTGGATCG
Organism: Sphingomonadales bacterium; assembly: GCA_038245375.1. GTDB lineage: Bacteria > Pseudomonadota > Alphaproteobacteria > Sphingomonadales > Sphingomonadaceae > Sphingomonas. The sequence goes on from JBBRSN010000063.1 coordinate 22,451, forward strand.
CCCCGCTGGCCGGCGCGCTGCAATCGGCGCATCTCGTCTATCTGCTGGGCGCGGCGTTCATTGCAATCGCTTTCCAGCCGTTCATCTACATGCTGATCGGCGCGCAGATCGGGCTCGATACCTATCTCGGCCGGCGCCGCAGCGAGGGCGCGTGGCGACCGATGCGCAGGGCGCGCGCGACCGGGCTGGAGCCGGCGACATGAGGCACGAGCTGCGCGCGCTGACCAGCCTGCGCGGGATCGCCGCGTGGTTCGTCGTGCTCTATCATATCCGCCTGTCGGTCGCGGGCCTCGCGCCGGGCGCGGTGGCGTTCTTTGCCAAGGGCTATCTCGCGGTCGACTTCTTCTTCCTGCTGTCGGGTTTCGTCATCTGGCTAAGCTGGAGCGACCGCTTGCGCCGCGACGGCTGGCACGCGGTGCCGGCGTTCCTGCACAAGCGCGTGGCTCGAATCTGGCCGCTGCACCTCGTCATGCTGGCCGCCGCGGTCGGGCTGGCGCTGCTGCTTGTCGCCACCGGCCATGCCGCGCCGGCGGACTATCCCTTCGCAGCGTTGCCGCTGCACGTGCTGCTGCTGCAGAACTGGGGCTTCACCGATCATCTCGCCTGGAACGACCCAAGCTGGTCGATCAGCTGCGAGTTGGGTGCCTATCTGCTGTTCCCGCTGCTCGCGCTGGCGATCGACTGGAAACGCGTGCCGACCGCGGCGGTAATCGGCGCCGCCGCCGCGCTGCTGGTGCTGCTTCACGCGGTGATGGCCGAGGGTGGCGCGCTCAACCTCGGCCACGACATTGCGCGCTTCGGGCTGCGACGCTGCATCCTCGAATTCGCCTGCGGCACGACGATCGCCGCGCTGTGGTGGCGCTGGCGCAACACGCCGCGCGTGCCGGGCTGGGTTTCGGCGGGGGTGGCGATGCTGTTGATGCTGCTCTGGGCTGGCGGAACGCTGCCCGAGACGCTCGCCATCCCTGGCGCGTTCGCCGCGGCGCTGCTCGCTGCCGCGCTGTCGAGCGGCGTCAGAGGCAATCCGCTCGAGGCCGGCTGGCTGCATTATCTCGGCGAGATCAGCTATGCGACCTACCTCTCGCATTTCATGCTGTTCGTGCTGTTCAAGCTCGCGCTGGTCAGCGATGCGCATGCCGTACCGCCGCTGTTGATCGGACTCTATCTGGCGATGGTGCTTTGCAGTTCGGTCGCGCTGTACCATCTCGTCGAGCGGCCGGCGCAGAAATGGGTGAATGGGCTAAAACTTGCCCCGCTCTTACGAGAGGCATCCGGCAAGGGCGCACGCGCGCCGCGGATCCACCGCTAGCACCCGGGCTAAACGCCCCCTCCCGCGCTCGGGAAGGGGCGCAGATATCATGCCTCGGTCAGCACCTTGCCGAGCGCGTCGATGATCGCCTTGTTGAAGGCCGGGATGTCTTCCGGCTTGCGGCTGGTGATGAAATTGCCGTCGACCACGACTTCCTCGTCGACGACGTCGGCACCGGCGTTGGCGAGGTCGGTGCGCACCGACGGCCAACTGGTCATGCGCTTGCCGTCGACGACATCGGCCTCGACCAGCAGCCACGGGCCGTGACAGATCGCCGCGATCGGCTTGTCGTCGTCGGCGAATTCCTGCGCGATCTCGACGGCGCGCTCTTCCATGCGCAGCGCGTCGGGATTGGCGACACCGCCCGGCAACAGCAGCATGTCGTAATCGTCGCTGTCGACCTGGTCGAGCGTGATGTCGGGAGCGATCGTCGCGCCCTTTTCGTCATGCTTCATGCCCTGGATCGGATCGCGTTTCGGCGAGGCGAGCGTCACCTTGACGCCAAGATCGAGCAATGCCTGGCGCGGATCGAACAGCTCGGATTGCTCGAAGCCGTCGGTCGCGAGGATCAGGACGCGGGCGTGGGTAATATCGGCCATGTCGGGGAACTCCGTTTGGTGGGGGACGCCCAGCTCAACCGCCGACCCGCACGACTGTTCCGGAACATCGCGACGATCCAGGCATTTGCAGCGGCGAACGGAGAAAATGAGCGGGCATGGCCAGAATCAGTTATAGCGACGACAGCAAACCCGCCATCACGCGGCGCAAGATGAGCGATGGCTGGGGCTATTTCGCAGCCGATGGCGAACGGATCACCGATCGCGACGAGATCGACCGCCTCAACCGCATCGGCCTGCCACCGGCCTATCGCGACGCATGGTTCTGCCCCAGGGCGAACGGCCATATCCAGGCGGTCGGATGGGACGCCAAGGGGCGCAAGCAATATCGCTATCACGCCGATTTCCGCGCCAGGCGGGACGGTGCCAAATATGATCGCTGTGCCGAATTCGGCGAGGCGCTGCCGGCGCTGCGCAGGCGGGTCGAGGCCGACCTCAAGCGGCGCGGCGTGAGCAAGGAGCGGGCGGTGGCCGCGGTGGTACGGCTGCTCGACAATGGCCAGATCCGCGTCGGCAACGAGGCCTATGCTCGCGACAACAAGAGTTTCGGCGCGACGACGCTGCGCAAACGCCATGCGAAGATCAGCGGCGATACGCTCAGGCTGCAATTCAGGGCCAAGTCGGGCAAGTCATGTACGCTACGCATGACCGACCGCGCGCTAGGCCGCTTCGTCAGGAAGATGCAGGATCTCGACGACCAGCATCTCTTCGCCTGGCTCGATGCCGAGGGCATGGCGCATCCGGTCACCTCGTCCGACGTCAACGCCTATATCCGCGCCGCGACCGGCGAGGATTTCACCGCCAAGCACTTCCGCACCTGGGCGGCGAGCGTCACCGCGTTCGACGCGCTTGCATCCGCCGCCCATGACCTTAGCCTGACCGCGATGCTCGAACCCGTTACCGCACAGCTCGGCAATACGCCGGCGATCGCCCGCAAATCCTATGTCCATCCCAGCCTGATCGCGCTGATCAAGCAGGGACAGGCGCGCTTCCGCAAGGCGCTGCGCCTGCCGCGCGCCGCGCGCCACCTGAGCCGCGCCGAACGCGGGCTGCTCGCCTTCCTGCAAGGCACGCCGGCGGCAAAGGCCGCCTGAGCCATGCCGACCCCCACACCGCATCCCACAGCGACCACGACCCCTTTCTCGGTCACCGATATCAATAGCCAGGTCGAGCATCTCGTCGATGCGAGCTATGCCTGGCTGCGCACTGAATGGTTGCAGCTTCTCGTCGCACTCGGCATCGGGCTGGCGATCGTCGCGATACTCGGCGCCGGACGCGCGCTCGGCCACCGATTGTGCAATCGCGATAGCGCCGGCACGGGCTGGTGGTCGGTCTTTGGCCGCGCCGTTACGCGCACCAGCTACTTCTTCATCGCCATGCTCGCGATTGCGGTGGTCGCCCCGCTACCCAACCCGCCCGCAAGCATCATGCGGCTGATTTCGGGGCTGTTTACCGTCGCGGCGGCCTTTCAGGGCGCGATCTGGGCGCGCGAGATCATCCTTGGCGCGGTCGAGCGCAAGACCGCGTCGAGCGACTATCACAATGAGGCGCTGGGCAACGCGGTCGGGCTGATCCGCGTGCTGGTGACCTTCGCGCTGTTCGCCGTCGCGCTCGTCGTGGTGCTGTCGAACCTCGGCTGGAATGTCAGCGGGCTGATCGCCGGTCTCGGCGTCGGCGGTATCGCCATCGGCCTCGCCGCGCAGGGCATCTTCGCCGATCTGTTCGCCGCGCTGGCGATCATCTTCGACCGGCCGTTCCGGCGCGGCGACGCGATCACCTACGATACGTCGTCCGGCACGGTGGAGTCGATCGGCCTCAAGTCGACGCGCATCCGCGGCACCAGCGGCGAAGAACGGATCATCGCCAACAAGCAGTTGCTCGACAAGGAAATCATCAACAACACGCAGCGCGACTATCGCCGCATCATCTTCACGCTGACCATCGCGCAATGGACGCCGCTGCCCAAGCTCCAGGCGCTTCCCGACATGATGAAGGAGGAGATCGAGCGCGCGAAGATGAAGTTCGTCCGCGCCGGCTTCATCCAGTTCGGCAGCAGCAGCTTTGATTTCGATGTCGAATTCGACTCCCCCAGCGCGGTTTTCCAGGACGCGTACGACGCGCGGCACATGGTTGGGCTCGCGATCATCCGCCGGCTCGCCGATGAGGCGATCGATCTCGCCTACCCGACCCAGACCGAAATGAGCGCGGTCGAGGCGGGCATGGATCCGCCGGTGGTGTCACGTCGCCGGCGGACGAGCAAGATCGCCGCACCGCCCTCTTCCGGCGACCGCTCAGCCGCCGATCAGGACCATGGCTAG
>JBBRSN010000064.1:0-26691 GCA_038245375.1 Sphingomonadales bacterium
GAAGGTCTCCTGCGGTCATATCCGCTCGCGTAATCCTGATCCCCGACATCTCCGCCTCCAATCCAACGCTTCCACATCGAATCAGAAAATTAGCCCCTTGGGAATCCCCGCCGAGTCACACCTTTCGCCCGTTGGTATGAGTTATCGTGAAATCGGCGCCGCTTGGGACCCCACCCGATCACGCCTTTCTCCGGGCTCATCAGTCGCTTATCGACAAGATCACAGGGGATCCCGATTTGGACGCCGATTCACACCCCTCATTCCCTCATGTTGCCGCAAGGTGCTAGAAGGAATTTGGGGGTCCTTTTTTCGATCAGCAGCACAGCCGCGAACGATCGCATGGCGCCCGGACTCCGCAGGGTCTACACGCTTGGGAACGACCCGGCATATCCTCGACCTCCACAGCGGAAAGCCTGAGCTAATGGTGTACGTGCGGCAGCTCGCCGCCGACCACATCTACGCGCATCCTGCCCAGGTTGGCCCCCTGCTCTACAGTATCCAGCAATACGCCGACAGCGCGGACATCGGGGGCCACGAGTGCCTCGCGCTCATCTGGGACCTCGGGGAGCTGCGGAAGGCCTTAGGGGTTGCGACCCTGCCCTACGGCTTGCTCGGCCGCCTTTGGGAGTATGCGACATTCGGGGTCGATTTCGAGGATCAGGCATAGAGCTATGCGTGAAAGCGCCCCTCTTCGCACCAGAAGCGCGACACCTCCGCTTCCCCCTCGTTCAGCCGTTGAATGTTCTCGTTCAGGAGACCGGCGGCCATCTCACAGTTCCCTCGGTTGTAGTCCCCGGACTCCGCCGCGTTGAAAGTGGCCCAGTGCACACGCAGCGTCTGACCGTAAGCCCGCGCCGTGGCGGAGTCGCGATAGAGCGTGTAGTTGGGCCCGTTGCTGCTGCACCCGGCAAGGCATAGCAGGGCGCCAAGCCCCGCCGCGACCCGGCTCAACGCCCCTAGGCCAGCACGGCCTCCAGCGCCTCGTGCGTCACTATGACGCGCTGCGGGGCCTTCGTGTCGCCGTCGATCTGGTCGATAGCATAATGTCCATCGCCTACGTTGTGGACGGTCAGCCCGACCTCAAGGCTAAGACTGAAGGTGTCGTCAGCACGGACGGTGCGGAGTGCGAGATTGTTCATTGTCACCCTTTGGCAGGCGGCGGTCTTTGCGTCCGGTGGGTGGTTGATTGCACTTGCGAAAAGACGGTACAAGGAGAGGGTAATAGCCAGGCGGCCCCAAAGACCGTGAAGCACGACAATCTAGGCGCTGGAGAATTGCAGGGCAGTTTCCTGCAACCGGCGCCAGGATCAACCACGGAAACCCGCTTGCCGACAAAAGACGATCCTGACTTCGCCCTCGTCGCCACCGCTTGCCGCTGGCCACCCTCGCCGGCGCGCGACGCGGCGGTGCGGGTCGCTGCCGCACGCGTCAACGACGGCGCGCGTTTGCTGCGGGTCGTTCGTCGGCAGCGCGTCGCCGGGCTGGTGCACGGCGCGCTGAAAGCAGCGGGCGTGGATGTTCCGCCGCCGGCAGGCGCCGCGATCGGGCACAGCGCGGCGGGAATCGTTCGGGGCGGCATGACCGGCGCCGCCGAGACTGCCCGACTGATGCAGCTCATCGCCGGCGCGGGATACCCGGTGCTGACGGTCAAGGGCGCCGCGCTCGCCGCGCTCGCTTATGGGACGGTCGTGCTCAAGCACAGCAAGGACATCGACCTGCTGATCCTGCCCGAGCATGCCCAGGAGGTGATCGCGTTGCTCGAGGCCGATGGCTATCACATCACCTTCCCCGCCACGCAACTGAGCGCGGCGCAGCGCGCGATACTTACGCACTATGGCAAGGACGTCGCGATGCGCCGGCCGGGACCCTATCCGCAACTCGAACTGCACTGGCGGATGTTCGGCAATCGCGGACTGTTGCCAATGGTCACCGCGAACGCGCCGCGCCAGACTGTGACGTTGTCGGGCGGGGTCGCGGTCGACACGCTGGCCCTGCCAGACCTCTATGCCTATCTCGCCGCGCACGGCACCGGCGATGGCTGGTCGCGGCTGAAATGGCTCGCTGACTTGAACGCGCTGCTCGCCCCGCTCGATACCGCGACGATCAGCGCGCTGCATGTCCATGCCGAGCAGCTCGGCGTCGGACGCTGCTCGGCCGTCTCGCTCCTGCTGTGCGCCGATCTACTGGCATTGCCGCTCGATACGGCATTCGCTGCACGACTGCGCCGCTCACGGCGGGTGCGCCTGCTCGAAATGCTGTGTCGCCGGCTGATGATCCCGGCCGATGGCGGGGCGGAACTGGCCGCGTGGCGCGGCGGGCAACGCTTGCTGCTGCTGGTGCAGTTGCTGATCGCAGGCGGCCCGCTTTATTATGCCGAGATCCTGCGCTGGACATTGTTCATCCAGACCGACCTCTATCGCAGCAAGGCCCCGCCGGCGCTCTATTTCCTCTATCCGCTGCTGCGCCTGCCGCTATGGCTGGGGCGACGCTTCGGGCTGGTCGCCGAGCCGCAGGTGGAGAAGGGGCAATGAACCGCCCGTTACGCAAACGCTGGAGGATGTGGCGCCACCGCGTCAATCGCACGCGCCAGGTCGGCCGCCGCGAGCGCCTGTTGCTTGCCGAGGCGATCTGGAATCTTGCGGCGGCGCGCGTCCAGCTCGCCACCCAGCCTTTTCCGCGCATCGCGCAGCGGCTCGGCGGCTTCGTTACCCCGGGCCAGGCCCGCAGCAGCGGCCGGCCGGCAACGCCAGATGATGAGGCGATCGCCGCGATGGTCGGGTGGGCCGTAACACGCGCTGCACGCCATGTACCCTTCGGCGCAGTGTGCCTGCCCCAGGCGATGGCGGCGAAGGCGATGCTGGCGCGGCGCGGGATTACCGGCGTGATCCATTTCGGCACACGCCGCGGCGAGGCGCTGTCGCTCGCCGCGCACGCATGGGTCGACGCGGCTGGCGTCGAGGTGACCGGCTATCCGGTCGAAGACAATTTCACCGAGATCGCGTGCATCGCCTGACGCATCGCTATCGGTTCGGCGGGCTGGCGATCGAATCGACGATCGCGCTCGCTGGCGCGCGGCGCGTCGAGCGGGCCGGCGACGGACATCATGTCGATATCGTGTTCCACCAGGCGCCGGCGCCGTGTGCAGATCGGGACGTGTTCACCTGGACGGGCCGTTATGAGCTGAAGCTGGGGCGGATCGGCGATGCGTGGCATTTCAGCTCGCGGTTCGACGGCGCCTTCATCGTCGACCCAGCGATATCCCGGCTCGACGTCTTCGCCGGTGACGACGCCCCGACGCCCGGCGCGATCGACGTGCTCACCCGCCGCGTACTGCCGCGCCTCGCGATCGAAACCGGCGCGCTCACCGTTCATGGCGCGGCGCTGATCCGCGATGGCAGCGCGATCCTGCTGTTCGGCGAATCGGGTGCGGGCAAATCGACCTTGACCGCCGCGCTCGCCCTGGCTGGCTGGTCGATTGCCAGCGACGACATGACAATCATCCGCCCCGGCAACGACCAGCCGATGGTGCATCCCGGCGCCACCGGCGTATGCCTGTGGCCCGACACGCGCCTCGCGCTAGGTCTCGACCCGGCGCGATGTGAAACGATGCCCGGCTATGACGACAAGCTGCGTTTCGAGCCCGAAGATGCGCCGCGCGCCGACCCCGCACCGCTCCGCGCGGTGGTGTTCCTGGAACGCAGCGCCGAGGTGACGACCGCACGCCTCGACCCGATGCCGATCCGCAACGCCCTACGGCAGGCCTCGCGCCAACTCATCGCGCTCGACCCCACCGTACCGCGCACGACAACGGTCCATCGGCTGCTCCAGACGCTGGCCGTCGCGCGGCCCGTCAAGCTGACCTATCCGAGCGGTTACGCTTCGCTACCGGCCGTGACCGACATGCTGGCAACGCTGGCCTGAAACTCAGGCCAACAGCCCCTTGTCGCGCGCCGTGGCAATGAATTCCTCGACCGCCTGTTCGATCTCGCCCGTCGGTACGTCGTGCCGCGCGCGCAGTTCGGCGACGATCGTCGTCACGTCGCGCCCGGCTGCGATCGCGCGCCAGATGTCGGCGGCGGTGCCGTTGAGTGCATGATATCGCCCGTCGCGTATGTCGAACAGGGCAAGCTCGCCCGGAACATTTTGCCACGAGACATGGTCTGGAATGGATAGCGTCACGATAGTCCCCCGCGTCGCGCTCCTCTACCGCGTCGCGCGGGAACCGCAAATCGCGCGTCGCGATTGCCTCGCTGCCGAAACGGCCCGATAGGAACCACAACGCTCGACCGGGATTTTACCACCACCGATGATCAAGGTCGCCAGCTACAATATCCACAAGGGCATCGGCCTCGATCGTCGTCGCGACCCGCGACGCATTCTCGATGTGCTTTGCGAAATCGATGCCGACATCATCGCGCTGCAGGAAGCGGATCGCCGCTTCGGGACCAAGCTCTGCGTAATCGATCCGCACCTGCTCGCCGAACACAGCCCGTGGAAGGCGGTCGCGCTCGGGGACCGGGCCGGCAGCATGGGCTGGCACGGCAATGCCCTGCTCGTGCGCAAGGAAGCAACGATCCTCGCCACCAACGTCATCCATCTGCCGGCGCTTGAGCCGCGCGGTGCGGTGACGGCGGATATCGACTTCGGCGGCGCGCTGGTGCGGGTCGTCGGCATGCATCTCGACTTGTCAGGGCTGCGGCGGCGGCGCCAGGCGCATTCGATCATGACGCATGTCCATGACGGCGGCGCGCGACACCCGACGGTGATGATGGGCGACCTCAATGAGTGGAGCGCGCACGCCGGGTGCCTGCGCGACTTCGCGCACCATTTCCGCTTCGCCGCCACGGGCCCGAGTTTCCATGTCCGCCGTCCCGTCGCGGCGCTCGACCGCATCATGCACACGCCCGACCTGCGGGTCGTCGATTGCGGCGTTCACAGCAGCGCGATATCACGCCGCGCCTCCGATCATCTCCCGATCTGGGCCGAGCTGGAAAGTCACTGATGCGCGAGAAGGAACTCCGCCTCGCCTTGGTCTGCTACGGCGGGATCAGCCTCGCCGTATACATGCACGGCATCACCAAGGAGATCTGGCGCCTCGCGCGCGCCAGCCAGGCGTTTCACGCCGACGAGATGCCGCAATCGGGCAGCCAGGGTGTCTACCGCGCGCTGCTCCAGGAGATCGAGGAACATAGCAGCCTGCGGCTGCGCGTGCTGATCGACATCATCGCCGGCGCCAGCGCGGGCGGCATTAACGGTGTATTTCTAGCGCAGGCGATCTCGACCGGTCAGTCGCTTGAACCCCTGACAAAATTGTGGCTCGATTCGGCCGACGTCGAGGCGCTGGTCGATCCGACGCAGGCGCCCAAGTCACGCTTCTCCAAGGCCTGGGCGATGCCATTGACCTGGATGGCGGCGCGGCGCAGCGGCACCAGCGTCGACGCCCTGGTCGAGCCTGGCACGCGGGCCGAGGTCCACGCCAAGCTGTCGCACTTCATTCGCTCGAGCTGGTTCGAGCCGCCCTTTGGCGGCGAACTGTTCACCGGCCTGTTGCTCGACGCGCTCGACGCCATGGCGGCGAGCCAGCGCGGTGCGCGGCTATTGCCACCCGGTCAACCGCTCGACCTGTTCGTGACGATGACCGATTTCAGGGGCCATCCCGAGCGCCTCAAGCTCAACTCCCCGCCCGAGGTGATCGAGACCGAGCACCGCCTGATCGCATCATACGGCGATCGCGGCGAGCGGCGCGACACGCTCGCCCACCCGGCTGAACTCGCCTATGCCGCGCGAGCGACGTCGAGCTTTCCCGGTGCCTTCCCCCCCTTCACCGTCGCCGAGCTCGATGCCGTGCTGCGAAAGCGCAAGGTCGAGTGGCCCGGCCGCATGGCCTTCCTCGAACGGATCCTGCCGCAGCACAGCGCCGCGCAGGCGGCCGAATCGACCGTGCTGATCGACGGTTCGGTGCTGGCCAACGCACCGTTCCGACCGGCGATCGACGCGCTGCGCGAACGCCCGGCGCGGCGCGAGATCGACCGGCGCTTCGTCTATATCGATCCGCAGCCCGGGGTGAAGATCCATCTCGGCGACACCTCGGCGGAATTGCCCGGCTTCTTCCAGACGATCATCGGTGCGATTTCGGAGTTGCCGCGCCAGCAGCCGATCCGCGACAATCTCGAGGCGATCGCCGAAAAGTCACGGCGTATCGAGCGCATGCAATCGATCATCGCCGGTATCCGCGGCGAGGTCGAAACCGCGGTCGAGTCGCTATTCGACTATACCTTGTTCCTCGATTCACCCACTCCTGCGCGTCTCGCCGCCTGGCGCAACAAGGCGCAGCATGCGGCGGGCAAGGCCGCGGGTTACAGCTATGCTGCCTATGGCCGGCTGAAACTGTCGGGTGTGGTCGAGGGTATCGCGCAGCTACTCTATCATGCCGGCGACGAACTCGGGCCCGAGCGCTGGCAGCAGATCCGCGCTGCGGTCGGCACGGAGATCGGCGCGCGCGGCTTCGACGACATGACATCGAGCTTCACGGGCGGGGGTAGCCGGGAGACGATCGATTTCCTGCTCTCCTACGATCTGGGATTCAGGATCCGCCGCATGCGGTTGCTCGCGCGGCGCCTTTCGGAGCTGGAGTCAGAGCATGAAAATGCCGATCTCGAGCCGATCCGCGAGGCAATCTATCTGTCACTTTCCGACTATCTGGAATGCAAGCGCACAGAGCGACACGCCCATCTGCGCCGGGAGGTCCGCCTGATGCGCGGCGATGCCGGCCCGCTGATCGACAAGCTCGCGCTCTCGCTCGACATGAATGGCATCGACAGGACGACCGAAGCACGGCTCGCCACCGCGCTCGACGGCCTGGCGCGCGACATCAAGCGGCCGATCCTGCTCACCTATCTCGGCTTTCCCTATTACGATGTCGCCACGCTGCCGATGCTGCAGGGCGAAGGCCTGGACGAGTTCGACCCGATCAAGGTCGATCGCATCGCGCCCGACGATGCCCGGTCGATCCGCGCCGGCGGTGCTGCGGCGACGCTGAAGGGCATCCAGTTCAACACCTTCGGCGCGTTCTTCAGCCGCGCTTATCGCGAGAATGATTATCTCTGGGGCAGGCTGCACGGTGCCGAACGGATGATCGATATCACGCTTTCGACGCTCGACCCCGCCACGATGCTACCCGCCGCGCGAGTCGCCGCGATCAAGCGCGCCGCCTTCCACGCTATCCTCGACGAGGAAGCGGCGAAGCTCACCGCTGTCCCGGAACTGATCGAGACGATCAGGCGCGAGATCGGCTGAGGCTGGCATATCGGGCGCAACACGGGTAGCGTCGTGTCATGCAGTTCCTCAAGATCCTGTTCTGGTGCCTGCTCGCGTTCGTCGCGGCGATCTTCACGATCGGCAACTGGACCAATGTGCCGATCCACCTATGGGGCGGCCTGATCGCCGACGTGAACCTGCCGCTGCTGCTGCTGATCACCTTTCTCGCCGGCCTGCTGCCAACGACGCTCTATTTCACGACGGTACGCTGGCGACTGCGCAACCGCCTCTCGACGACCGAGCGCGCCGTCAACGATCTGCGTGGCGCGCTTTCAACATCCTCCCCGGCGCTGGTCCCGGATGCGGACCCCGATGCGCCGATTGCGGTGCCGACCCCGGCGCCCGGGGCGTTGCTCTGATGAGCAATCGCATCTTCGTCGCGCTCGATACGCCCGATCTCGACAAGGCACGCGCCATCGCGTCCAAGGTTCGCCACCATGTCGGCGGCATCAAGCTCGGGCTCGAATTCTTCATGGCCAATGGCCGCAGCGGTGTGCACGACATGGCCGAACTCGGCCTGCCGATCTTCCTCGATCTCAAGCTCCACGACATTCCGAATACGGTCGCCAAGGCGATCCAGGCGCTGCGCCCGCTCGCCCCGGCGATCCTGACCGTCCACGCCGCCGGCGGGCGTGCGATGATGGAAGACGCCAAGGCCGCCGCGCCGACCGGCACCAAGGTCGTCGCGGTAACGATGCTGACGAGCCTCGACGATAGCGACCTCGCCACGACCGGCGTGCGCGGCAGTGCGCATGATCAGGTGATGCGCCTGACCGAACTGGCGATGGAATCGGGGGTCGACGGCATCGTCTGCTCGGGCGAGGAAGTCGCCGCCGCGCGCAAGCTGTGGCCCAAGGGGTTCTTCGTCGTCCCCGGCGTGCGCCCCGCAAACGGCAGCGCATTGAGCCAGTTTGGCGGCGATCAGAAGCGCGTCGTGACCCCACGTGCCGCGCTCGATGCCGGCGCATCGATCATCGTGGTCGGCCGGCCGATCACCCAGGCGGCAGACCCGGATCACGCCGCGCGCGAGATCGAAGCGACGCTGTAGCAAGACCGGCAAGGAAATCGTCGATCTCCTTGCGCGATTTCAGATGAACGTAACGGCCTTGGTACGCCGCTAGCGCTTGCAAAATGCCGGGGCGCACCCGGGCGCGAAACGTCATAATTTGTTGGAAAAAGACAAAGTCCCAGCGTTCGGGGCAACCGGCCGCCATGTCCTCGCGCACCCGACCGCGTCCTTTTACGACTCGATTGATCGCTCGCCACAGGCACAACGCGACCGGCGGGTCGAGAAAGATGACCAGATCGGCCCGGCCGAGCCGCGTCGCCAATGTTCGGGCGTAGTTGCCATCGATGATCCAGTTTTCGGCGTTCGCCAGAGCAACGACGCGCGCGTCCCACGCATCTTTCGGCGACTCGACCCAGCCAGGCTGCCAGAATTCGCGGTCGAGATTGACCAACGGTAGGCTCGTAACCGCCGCCAGTCGCGCGGCCAGGCTGGATTTTCCAGCGCCTGGTGAGCCGATGACAGCGACGCGCGACGCGCCGACGAGAACATCCATCAGCTTTCACCTTTCACGCATTGCCGTATAGGCGCGCTATGACCAGTGCCAAAATCTGCGGCCTTTCGACGCCCGAGACGCTCGACGCCGCGATCCGCGGCGGGGCGAGCCATGTCGGCTTCGTCTTCTTCCCCGCTTCGCCGCGCCATCTCAGCCGCGAGCGCGCCGCGCAGCTTGCCGCGCGCGTGCCCGGACAGGTCAAGCGCGTCGGCGTGTTCGTCGATCCCGACGACGCGACGATCGAGGCAGCGACCGCCGACGGCCAGCTCGAGGTTCTGCAACTTCACAAGGTCACACCGCCGCGTGCCGCCGCGATCCGGGCGAAGACCCGACTCGAGATCTGGGGTGCGGTCGCGGTCAAGGCGCGGACCGACCTCGACGCCGCGCGGGGATTCGGCGGTGCGGTCGATCGCATCCTCTATGACGCCAAGACCCCGCCCGGCGCGACCCTGCCCGGCGGCATGGGGGTGCGCTTCGACTGGACGCTGCTCGAAGGTTTTCGCCATCCCCTGCCCTGGGCGCTGTCGGGTGGGCTCGATCCGTTCAACGTCGGCGATGCGATCCGCCAGACCGGCGCGCCGTTGGTCGACGTGTCTTCCGGGGTGGAGCGCGAGCCCGGCATCAAGGACAGCGGCAAGATCGCGGCCTTTCTTGAGGCCTTCGCCGCGCACTGATAGCCCGTGCGGCGGCCACCCCGATCGAACAGGGTTGGCGCACGGCGCGCACCTGCTAAAGCGGCCGCGTCATGAACACCCCCAACTCCTATCGCGCCCAGCCCGACGATCGCGGGCATTTCGGCGATTTCGGCGGCCGCTATGTCGCCGAGACGCTGATGCCGCTGATCCTCGAACTCGAAGCCGCCTATCGCGCGGCCAAGGAAGATCCCGGCTTTCACGCCCAGTTCGACGATCTGCTCGAACATTATGTCGGCCGCCCCTCGCCGCTCTATTATGCCGAGCGGCTGACCGAGGCGCTGCGCGACGGCGCGCCCGCCGGCAAGGGTGCGGAAGTGTGGTTCAAGCGCGACGAGCTCAACCATACCGGCGCGCACAAGATCAACAATTGCGTCGGCCAGATCCTGCTCGCCATGCGCATGGGCAAGACCCGGATCATCGCCGAGACCGGCGCCGGCCAGCACGGCGTCGCCACCGCGACGGTGTGCGCGCGCTTCGGCCTGCCCTGCGTGATCTATATGGGCGCCAAGGACGTCGAGCGGCAGCAGCCCAATGTGTTCCGCATGAAGCTGCTCGGCGCGGAGGTGATCCCGGTCACCTCGGGCGCCAACACGTTGAAGGACGCGATGAACGAGGCGCTGCGCGACTGGGTCGCCAACGTCCATGACACCTTCTACATCATCGGTACCGCGGCGGGCCCGCACCCCTATCCCGAGCTGGTGCGCGACTTCCAGAGCGTGATCGGCCGCGAGGCGCGCGAGCAGATGCTCAAGCGCACCGGCAAGCTGCCCGACTTGCTCGTCGCTGCGATCGGCGGCGGATCGAACGCGATCGGCCTGTTCCACCCGTTCCTTGATGACCCCAGCGTCAGGATGCTCGGCGTCGAAGCGGCCGGCCACGGGCTCGACAAGGAACATGCCGCGAGCCTCGCCGGCGGTGCGCCGGGCATCCTCCACGGCAACAAGACCTTCCTGCTGCAGGACGAGGACGGCCAGATCACCGAGGCGCATTCGATCTCGGCCGGGCTCGACTATCCCGGCATCGGTCCCGAACACGCATGGCTACGCGAGATCGGCCGTGTCGATTATACCAGCGCAACCGATATCGAGGCGCTCGACGCCTTCCAGCTGCTGTGCCGCACCGAGGGCATCATTCCCGCACTTGAGCCGAGCCACGCCATCGCAGCCGTCGCCAAGGTCGCGCGCACGATGGACCGCGACCAGGTGATCCTCGCCAACCTGTGCGGGCGCGGCGACAAGGACATTTTCACCGTCGCCGAGGCGTTGGGGACGAAGATATGACGGCGAAATGGAAAGCCGGCACGACGACCTTCATGGTGGTATTGCTGATCGGATTGATCGCGCGCGCGGCCATGCTTTGGCTGTTCCGGCACGATGAAAGCCGTTTCGGCGACATGGAGTCGCTTGGAGTTCTTGTGATGTTTGCAGCGTTTGCCGGCCTCGGCGCTGGAAGCCGAAAGTGACGCGCCTCTCCGCTGCCTTCGCGAAGGGCCACCCTGCGCTCGTCGCCTTCGTCACGGCGGGTGATCCGCACCCCGGTGCGACCGGCGCGATCCTCGACGCGGTCGTCGCGGGCGGCGCCGATGTGATCGAGCTTGGCATGCCGTTCACCGATCCAATGGCCGACGGCCCGGCGATCCAGGCGGCGAATTTGCGCAGCCTCGCCGCGGGCACGACCACCGCCGACATTCTCGCCATCGCCACGGCGTTCCGCGCGCGGCACCCCGACACACCGCTGGTGCTGATGGGCTATGCCAACCCGATGACGCGGCGTGGACCCGCCTGGTTTGCCGAGCATGCGGCGAAGGCCGGGGTCGATGGCGTGATCTGCGTCGATATCCCGCCCGAAGAAGACGATGCGCTCGGCCCTGAGCTGCGCGCCGCCGGGATCGACCTGATCCGCCTCGCCACCCCGACCACCGATGCAGCGCGTTTGCCGACGGTGCTCGATGGCGCGAGCGGCTTTCTCTATTATGTCTCGGTCGCCGGGATCACCGGGCTGCAACAGGCGGCACAAGGCTCGATCGACAATGCCGTCGCGGCGCTGAAGGCGGCGACCGATCTGCCCGTCGCGGTCGGCTTCGGCATCCGCACGCCGCAACAGGCAGCGCAGATCGCGCGCGTCGCCGATGGCGTGGTGGTCGGCTCGGCGATCGTCGAACTGGTCGGCCAGCACGGCGAGGATGCGGCCGAGCCGGTGCGCGCCTATATCGCATCGCTCGCCCTCGCCATCCGCGAATCGCGCAAGGAAATTGCATGAGCTGGCTCACCAACGTCCGCAACGCGCTCGCGTTCGTTGCCAAGAAGGAAACCCCCGACAATCTCTGGCACAAGTGCAAGGGATGCGGGCAGATGGTGTTCGTCAAGGAGTTGGAGGACAATCTCCATGTCTGCCCGCATTGCGAACACCATGAGCGCATCGGGCCGCTGGTGCGGTTCCAGCAGATCTTCGATCCCGGCTACACGATCATTCCCCTGCCCAAGGTACAGGACGATCCGCTCAAGTTTCGCGACACCAAGCGTTACGTCGACCGCATCAAGGCGGCGCGCGCCGCGACCGCCGAGGGCGATGCGCTGATCACCGCGCGCGGCGCGATCGACGGCCGCCGCGCGGTCGTCGGGGTGCAGGATTTCGCCTTCATGGGCGGCTCGATGGGCATGGCGGTCGGCGAGGCGTTCGTGCGCGGCGTCGAGAATGCGATCACCGATGGTTGCCCCTATATCATCTTCACCGCCGCCGGCGGCGCACGCATGCAGGAAGGTATCCTGTCGCTGATGCAGATGCCGCGCGCGACGGTCGCGATCCAGATGCTCCACGATGCCGGCCTGCCCTATATCGTCGTGCTGACCGACCCGACCACCGGTGGCGTGACGGCGAGCTATGCGATGCTCGGCGACGTGCAGATCGCCGAACCCGGCGCGCTGATCGGCTTCGCCGGCCAGCGCGTGATCGAGCAGACGATCCGCGAGAAACTGCCGGAGGGCTTCCAACGCGCCGAATATCTGCTCGAACACGGCATGCTCGACATGGTCAAGCACCGCCGTGACCTGCGCGAGACGCTCGCCAGGCTGATCGACTATCTCTGCGTGAAGCAGGCGGCGTGATGACCTTAAGCCCCTCCCCTTCAGGGGAGGGGTTGGGGGTGGGGTGGGGTGGGGCAGCGCCGCGGCCGCGCCATTCGTGGATAGGCCCCACCCCAACCCCTCCCCTAAAGGAGAGGGGCGCAGAACTGCCTTTAGAGTGATGGGTATATATGCCTGACTCAGCGACCTCATCCTCTCCTGCCGTCCAGGCCCAGCTCGATCGGCTATGGGCGCTGTCGCCGGGCGCCGACATTCTCGGGCTCGAGCGCATCACCGTGCTGCTCGACCGGCTCGGCAACCCGCAGGAGCGCTTGCCGCCGGTGCTGCATGTCGCGGGCACCAACGGCAAGGGATCGACCTGCGCGTTCCTGCGCGCCGCGGTCGAAGCAGCGGGGCTGACCTGCCACAGCTACACCAGCCCGCACCTCGTGCGTTTCAACGAACGCATCCGCATCGCCGGGCAGCTGATCGCCGATGACCGCCTCGCAAAGCTGCTCGAACATGTCCTCGACCATGCCGAAGGGATCGGTGCCAGCTTCTTCGAGGTGACGACCGCCGCCGCTTTCCTCGCCTTTGCCGAGACGCCCGCCGACGCCTGCATCATCGAGGTCGGGCTCGGCGGCCGGCTCGACGCCACCAACGTCATCCCCCGGCCACTGGTGACCGCGATCGCCCAGCTGGGCGTCGATCACCAGTCGTTCCTCGGCGAGACGATCGAGGAGATCGCCGGCGAGAAGGCGGGCATCGCCAAGCCCGGCGTCCCGCTGGTGACGATGCGCTACCCACCCAATGTCGAAAAGCGCATCACGCTGGCGGCGCGGGCCGCCGGCGCGCCGGTCGCGGCAGCGGGCGGAAACTGGCTCTTCTCGGTCGAGCCCGATCACCTTGTTTACAAGGATTCCGCCGGCAAGATTACGACGCCGCTGCCGGCCCTCGCCGGTGCGCATCAGCCGGAAAATCTCGCACTCGCCATCGCGATGCTGCGCCACCAGTCGCAGCTGGCCATCCCCCCCGAGGCCTTTTCCGAAGCAGCCATCAACGCGCAGTGGCCGGCGCGGATGCAGCGGCTGGCGTCAGGACCGCTGACCGACCTTTTGCCTAGTGCCAGCACGGTGTGGCTGGATGGCGGGCACAACCCAGCCGCAGGCGCGGCGATCGCGCGCAGCCTCGCGGCGACGAGTGCCGGGCCGGTACACCTCATCCTCGGCATGCTGTCGAACAAGGATGCTGCCGGCTTGCTCGCGCCGATCGCACCGCTGGCCGCCAGCCTGACGGCGGTACCGGTGCCCGATCACGAACATCACGATCCCGCCGCGCTGGCGGAAGCGGCGGCGGCGCTGGGGATCCCGGGGACCGGAACGGCAAGCGATGTGCGGTCCGCGCTCGCGGCGCTCGTCGAGCGCGGCGACACACCGTTCACCGTGTTGATTCTCGGGTCGCTCTATCTTGCCGGCGCCGTCCTCGCAGCCAATGAGCAGCGCCCCACTTAGCTGCTTATCAAACCGACCCAAAACTCCGTTCGTGCTGAGCTTGTCGAAGCACTGCCCAACTGTTTTCGCCCCGAAGAGAGAACAGCCCTTCGACAAGCTCAGGGTGAACGGCGGGAAAACTTTCGATCAAACGGCGAAGCTGATTGCCGCTCACCGGTCAGCGCTTGGCCCGTTCCCACAGCAGCGCGAGGCCCTGGATCGTCAGATCTGCCTCGACAACATCGAACACATCGGTCTGCTTCTCGAACAGCGTCGCCAGGCCGCCGGTCGCGATCACCGTGACCGGGCGTCCGACTTCGGCCTTCATCCGCGCGACAAGCCCCTCGATCATCGCGACATAGCCCCAATAGATGCCGATATGCATCTGGCTGACCGTGTCGCGGCCGATCACGCTGGTCGAATCCGGCGCCTCGATGGCGATGCGCGGCAGCTTGGCCGCCGCCGTCACCAGCGCGTCGAGCGACAGGTTGATGCCCGGCGCGATGATACCGCCCTTGTAGGTACCCTTGAAATCGGAGAAATCCAGCGTCGTCGCGGTGCCGAAGTCGATCGTAATCAGGTCGCCCGGATACAGCGCGTGCGCCGCGATCATCGTCACCGCGCGATCGGCACCGACCGCGTGCGGCTCCTCGACGTCGAGCTGCATGCCCCATTCGACCGGCGGCTGCCCGGCGATCAGCGCCTCGCTGCCGAAATATTTGCTCGCCAGGACCTGAAGATTGTGCAGCGCGCGCGGCACGACGGTGGCGATGATCACCCCCGTCACCTGCTTGCGGTCATACCCCTCCAGGCTGAGCAACTGGCTGAGCCAGACAGCATATTCGTCGGCGGTGCGGCGCGGGTCGGTGGCGATACGCCAGCGTGCCCTGATCGCGCGGGTGTCGTCGACCAGCGCAAAGACCACATTGGTGTTGCCGGCATCGATGGCGAGCAGCATCGGGGAACCCTTTTAAAGCAGGAACACGTCGGCGGCGTGAATGACACGGGTGGTACCGTCCGCCAAGCGCAGGATGAGTGCGCCGTCGGCGTCGAGCCGATCGAACAACCCGTCCAGCGTGCTGCCGTCGGGCAGCCGAACGCTCAGCGCGGTGCCCGGCGCATGCGCGCGCTCCATCCAGCGCGCCCGGATCGGTGCGAGCCCCTCGCCGCGCCATTTGCCCAGCCAGCGCGAAAAGCCCTCGGCCAGCGCCTCGAGAAAATCACCCGCGCCAACGAGCGCACCGTGCGCCGCAAGGCTGGTGGTCGGGCGATCGGATAGATCGGGGTGATGTGCGAGGTTGACGCCGAACCCGATTACGACTGCGTCGTCGGCACGCTCGAGCAGGATGCCCGACAGCTTGGCGGCGTCGATCAGCAGGTCATTGGGCCATTTGATGCGGAGCGGCGCGCGATCGTCGAGCCAGATGCGCACCGTCTCGTCGAGTGCGACGGCAGCGACCAACGCCAGCGTCGCGGGCGGCGGGTCGGTCAGGCGCAGGCGAACCAGCATGCTGGCGTAGAGATTGCCCGCCGGCGAGGCCCAGTCGCGGCCCTGGCGACCGCGCCCGCTGCTCTGCTGTTCGGCGCGCAGCCACAGCCCTTCCTCGGCCCCGGCGCGGGCGAGCGCGATCACATCGGCATTGGTCGATCCTGTCGTTGCGACAGTGCGGATCGTCGTCAGAACAGCGCCTTTGCCGCCGCCATGCTCCACGCGCCGATCAGCGGGATCGCGAGATAGCCGAGCGGCGAGACGAACAGCGCGGCGAGCGCGATCATGCCGCCCTCGACACGATCGTCGGTTGGCGCGAAGGCGGGCGCCGGATCTTCGAAGTACATCGTCTTGACGACGCGCAGATAATAATAGGCGCCGATCACCGAGGCGGCGATACCGACCACCGCGAACGGGAACAGCCCGGCCTGCACCGCGGCCCAGAACACCGCGAACTTGGCGTAGAAACCGAACAGCGGCGGGATGCCGGCGAGGCTGAACATGAAGGTCGCAAGAGCCAATGCCAGCATCGGCCGTGTCTTCGACAGGCCCGCCAGGCTGGCGATCGTCTCGACCGGCTGGCCATCGGCATCGCGCATCTGCAGCACGATCAGGAAGCTGCCCAATGTCATCGCGACATAGATCGTCA
This sequence comes from Sphingomonadales bacterium, assembly GCA_038245375.1. GTDB lineage: Bacteria > Pseudomonadota > Alphaproteobacteria > Sphingomonadales > Sphingomonadaceae > Sphingomonas. The sequence continues at coordinate 16,265 of JBBRSN010000064.1, forward strand.
AGTACATCAGCACCGCCGACACGCCCTGTGGGGTGCCGGCCGCGAGACCGACCAGCGCGAAGCCGACATTGTTGATCGAGCTATAGGCAAGCAGGCGCTTGATGTTGGTCTGGCCGATCGCCGCGACCGCCCCGAAGATGATCGAGAGAAGGCTCGCGCAAATCACGATCTGGCGCCACTGGTCGGTCGCCGGGCCCATCGCCTCGATCGCGACGCGCACCGCCATCGCCATCGCCGCGACCTTGGGCGCGGAGGCGAAGAACGCCGTCACCGGCGTCGGCGCGCCCTCGTACACATCGGGCGTCCACATATGGAACGGCACCGCCGAGATCTTGAAGGCGAGCCCGGCAAAGATGAACACCAGCCCGAAGGTCAGGCCCATCGAATGCCCCGCGCCATAGGCAGTGGCGATCGACGAGAAGAGCGTCGTGCCGCTGAAGCCGTAGACCAGCGAGATGCCGTAGAGCAGGATGCCGCTCGCCAGCGCGCCGAGCACGAAATATTTGAGACCCGCCTCGGCCGAACGCGTGTCGCGCCGCATGAAGCTCGCCAGGACATAGGCAGCGAGGCTCTGCAGTTCGAGACCGACATAGAGCGTCAGCAGATCGCCGGCCGACACCATCATGCCCATGCCCGCCGCGGAGAGCAGGATCAGCACGGGATATTCCGGCCGCAAATCGTCGCCGGCGGTGCGCTGGAAGAAGTTCGGCGCGAGCAGGATCGACACGCCGGCCGCGATATAGATCAGCACCTTGGAGAACGCCGCAAAGGCATCCGCGCGGTACAGCCCGCCATAGGCTTCGCCGCCGGTCGACGCCGCACCGAACAGCGCGATCCCGGCGCCGACCAGCACCGCGACCGACACCCAGGAAATCGCGCGCGTCGCGCCGGAACCGCCCCAGGCGGCAACCAGCATCAGCAGCAGGGCAGCGGCGCCGAGGATTTCCTCGGGCAATGTCATGAGCAGCGAGGCGGTCATTTCGCGATCTCCGCCGTGGTGACGGGGCCATGGCCGGCCGTCGGCAGCGAGTCTCCCTTGGGGGCGGCGCGTTCGATCCGCGCTACCAGCGTACCGACATCGCCGCGCATCGGCGCGAGGAAGCTCTCGGGGTACACGCCCATCCACAGCACAACGGCGGCGATCGGCGCGAGCAGGGCGATCTCGCGGAGAGTGAGATCGGGCATCGCGCGTACATCGTCCTTGGTCAGCTCGCCGAACACCACGCGGCGATAGAGGTACAGCATATAGGCCGCGCCGAGGATGATCCCCGTGGTGCACAGCAAGGTGATGGTGGTCGACACCTGATAGATGCCGGCAAGGCTGAGGAATTCACCGACGAAGTTGCTCGTCCCCGGCAGGCCGACCGAGGCCATGGTGAACAGCATGAAGAACAGCGCGTAGCGCGGCATGTTGATCGCGAGGCCGCCGTACCGGTCGATCTCGCGGGTGTGCAGCCGGTCGTAAATCACGCCGACGCACAGGAACAGCGCGCCCGAGACGAGGCCGTGCCCGAGCATGACCATCATCGCGCCCTCGATACCCTGGCGGTTGAAGGCGAACAGGCCGACCGTGACGATCGCCATGTGCGCGACCGAGGAATAGGCGATGAGCTTCTTCATGTCGCTCTGCACCAGCGCAACGAGCGAGGTGTAGATCACCGCCACCGCCGACAGGCCGAAGATGATCCAGCCGAGCTGCGCCGAGGCTTCCGGGAACATCGGCAGCGAGAAGCGCAGGAAACCATAGCCACCGAGCTTGAGCAGCACGCCGGCAAGGATCACGGAACCGGCCGTCGGTGCCTGGACGTGCGCATCGGGCAACCAGGTATGGAATGGCCACATCGGCATCTTGACCGCAAACGAGGCGAAGAAGGCGAGCCACAACCACGTCTGCACATGCACCGGGAAATCGGTGTTGAGCAGCTGCGGGATGCTGGTGGTGCCGGCATATTGCGCCATCCACAGCATGGCGATGAACATCACCACCGAGCCGAGCAGCGTGTAGAGGAAGAATTTATAGCTGGCGTAGATGCGGTTCGCACCGCCCCAGATACCGATGATCAGGTACATCGGGATCAGGCCGGCCTCGAAGAAGATGTAGAACAGGAACAGGTCCTGCGCCGCAAAGGTGCCGATCATCAGCATCTCGGTGACGAGGAAGGCGCACATATATTCCTGCACGCGCTTCTCGATCGCCACCCAGCTGGCACCGATGCAGATCGGCATCAGGAACACGCTGAGCATGATCAGCAGCAGCGCGAAGCCGTCGATGCCGAGCGCCCAGCCGAGCGGACCGAACAGATGCTCGTGGTTCTCGACGAACTGCCACTGCGCGCCGCCGATATCGAACTGCGCCCATAGCATGATGCCGAGCGCGAGATCGACCAGCGTCGCGACAAGCGCGAGCCAGCGCGCGCCGCTGGCGCTCAGGAACAGGCACGCGATCGCGGCGATCGCCGGTACCGCGAGCATGACGGAGAGGATCGGAAAGCCGGTCACGCGCGGATCGCCCAGGTCAGCGCCGCCGTCAGGCCGATCAGCATGACGAAAGCATAGGTGTAGACATAGCCCGATTGCAGGCGCCCGGCGACACGCGTGCCCTGCGACACGAGCCAGGCCGAACCATTTGGCCCGAAGCGGTCGATCGTGCCCTCGTCACCCTTCTTCCAGAACAACCGGCCAAGCGCGAAGGCCGGGCGGACGAAGAGGATGTCGTAGAGCTCGTCGATATACCATTTGTGGAGCAGGAAATCATACACCACGGAGAATTGCGCGGCGATCTTGGCCGGCAGCTCGGGCGAGGTGATATACATCCGCCACGCGGTGAACAGGCCGAGCAGCATGGCGACCGTCGCCGACAGCTTCACGCCGAGCGGCAGCTCCTCCATCGCTTCCATCAGCTTCTCGTGGAACGCGATCGAGCCCTTCCAATAGGCCTCGCCCGCGCTCGGATCGATGAAATAATGGTGGAAGGCGAAACCGGCAAACACCGCACCGACCGACAGCAAGACCAGCGGCACGAGGATCGTGAGCGGGCTCTCGTGCGGATGATAGCCCCCCGTGCCGTCATGCGCCGCGTGGTGGTCATGGTCGTGATGCGCATCGTGCGCGTGGTCATCATGGCCGTGGCCATGCGCATTATGCAGCGCGTGCTGGATATGCTCGGACTGCGCCCAGCGCGGCTTGCCCCAGAAGGTCAGGAACATCAGCCGCCACGAATAGAAACTGGTCAATAGCGCGACGAGGATGCCGACGATCGACGCACCCTGCTGGCCCGATGCCCAGGCCGCCTCGATGATCGCGTCCTTCGAATGGAAGCCAGCAAAACCGATCGCCAGCGGGTTGCCGAACACCGCCGGGATGCCGACGCCGGTGATTGCCAGCGTGCCCGCCATCATCCCCCAGAAGGTCCAGGGGATATGTTTCCGCAGGCCGCCATAATAGCGCATGTCCTGCTCATGGTGCATGGCGTGGATCACCGAGCCGGCACCGAGAAACAGCAGCGCCTTGAAGAAGGCGTGGGTGAAGAGGTGGAACATCGCGACATTGTACGCGCCGACGCCGGCCGCGAAGAACATGTAGCCGAGCTGCGAGCAGGTCGAATAGGCGATGACGCGCTTGATGTCGGTCTGCACCAGCCCGATCGTCGCGGCGAACAAGCAGGTCGCCGCGCCGACCGTCATCACGACATGCTGCGCGACCACCGAGGTCTCGAACAGCGGCGACATGCGGCACACCATGAACACGCCGGCGGTGACCATCGTCGCGGCATGGATCAGCGCCGACACCGGGGTCGGGCCTTCCATCGCGTCGGGCAGCCAGGTGTGCAGGCCGAGCTGCGCCGACTTGCCGCACGCGCCGACGAACAGCAGCAGGCAGAGCAGCGTCAGCGTATCGACGCGCTGGCCGAGGAAACCGATCGTCGAGCCGGCCATGTGCGGTGCTGCGGCAAGAATCTCGGGGATCGAGACCGTGCCGAACACCAGATAGATGCCGAAAATGCCGAGCATGAAGCCGAGATCGCCGACCCGATTTACCACGAACGCCTTGATCGCGGCGGCATTGGCGCTTGGTTTGCGGAACCAGAAGCCGATCAGCAGGTACGAGGCGAGACCGACGCCCTCCCAGCCGAAGAACATCTGCACCAGGTTGTTCGCGGTGACGAGCATCAGCATCGCGAAGGTGAACAGCGAGAGATAGGCGAAGAAGCGCGGCTGGTCCGGATCTTCGTCCATATAGCCCCAGCTATAGAGGTGGACGAGCGCCGAGACCGAGGTGATGACGACGAGCATCACCGCGGTCAGCGCATCGACGCGCAGCGCCCAGGCGATGTCGAGATCGCCCGACTTCATCCATTCGAACACCGGGGTGACCGTCGCGTCGGCACCGCCGAGATAATGGAGGAAGATCGACCAGCTCATCCCGCACGCCACGAACAGCGCTGCCGTAGTGACCAACTTCGGAAAGGCGTTGCCGAACGCCTTGTTGCTCAGACCGGCAATGGCCGCGGCGAGCAGCGGCAGGAGGACGATGAAGAGGATCACGCGTTCAGCCCTTCATCCGGTTGACGTCGTCGACCGAAATCGTCCCGCGCCCACGGAAATAGATCACCAATATGGCCAGCCCGATCGCCGCCTCGCCGGCCGCGACGGTCAGCACGAACATCGCGAATACCTGCCCGACCAGATCGTGGAGATAGGCCGAAAAGGCGACGAAGTTGAGGTTCACCGCGAGCAGGATCAGCTCGATCGCCATCAGCATGACGATGAGGTTCTTGCGGTTCACCACGATGCCCAGCACGCCGAGCGCGAACAGGATCGCCGCGACGACGAGATAATGGGTGAGGCCGATCACTGCGTATACCTCCCCGGCACAGGGAGGATTTGAGAAAAACCGATCACAGCTCGACCCCCTGCCCGACCGTTGGTTGCGTCTTGCGCACCGCGTCCTGCGGGCGCCGCGCTACCTGGCGCGACACATTCTGCGACCGCACCCCTGAACGCTCGCGATGCGTCAGCACGATCGCGCCGATCATCGCCACCAGCAGGACGAAACCGGCGCCCTCGAACACGAACAGATAGCGCGTGTAGAGCAGCGTGCCGATCGCCTCGATATTGGGCACATCGTCCTTGATCACCGCGACGCGGCGACCCAGCTCGACCGCGCCCGCGCCATAGGCGCCGACCGCGATGATCACCTCGGCCGCCAGCGCGATCGCCAGCGCGAGCCCGACCGGCAGGTAGCGCGCGAAACCACTGCGCAGCTCGGCGAAATCGACGTTGAGCATCATCACGACGAACAGGAACAGCACCGCAACCGCGCCGACATAGACGATCACCAGCAGCATCGCGATGAACTCGGCGCCGACCAGCACCATCAGCCCGGCTGCGTTGAAGAAGGCGAGGATCAGCCACAGCACGGCATGCACCGGGTTGCGCGCCGTGATCGTCAGCGCCGCCGAGGCGATGACGATGCTCGCGAAGAGATAGAAGGCGATGGCCTGGATCATAACACCTCCCCGGCACGGGGAGGGGGACCATGCGGAGCATGGTGGAGGGGGGCCAGCCAGAGACGGGACGCCTGTGGCGCTCCCCCTCCACCACTCGCTTCGCGAGCGGTCCCCCTCCCCGTGCCGGGGAGGTATGAGTGTGAATCAGTCATACGCGCCGCCTACCGATACGGTGCATCGGCGGCAAGGTTCGCGGCGATCGCGCTTTCCCAGCGATCGCCGTTATCGAGCAGCTTTGCCTTGTCGTAGATCAGTTCCTCGCGCGTTTCGGTCGAGAACTCGAAATTCGGCCCCTCGACGATCGCATCGACCGGGCATGCTTCCTGGCAAAGCCCGCAATAGATGCACTTGGTCATGTCGATGTCGTAGCGCGTCGTGCGCCGGCTGCCGTCGTCACGCGGCTCGGCCTCGATCGTGATCGCCTGTGCCGGACACACCGCCTCGCACAGCTTGCACGCGATGCAGCGCTCCTCGCCATTGGGGTAACGGCGCAGCGCATGCTCGCCACGGAAGCGCGCGGAGATCGGGTTCTTCTCGAACGGATAGTTGATCGTCGCCTTGGCGCGGAAGAAATAGCGCAACGTCAGGGCGTGCGCCTTGACGAACTCCCACAGCGTGAAGGATTTGATGATCTGAGCGGGGGTCATTGCGGATTTCCAGCTATCCCGGACATAGAAAAACATTTTCCTATCTTCCGAAATTTATTTCCGATCGTAATTTCGAAATCGGCAGAAGTTTTTCCACCAATTGGAATTTGTAAATTAAATTTTGCATTAATTCTGCTATTTTCCGCCAACCCAGATACCGTAATCTGCCAAGACTCTCCGATTTCATTTTTCGTATATTCTATTGCGCGAAATGGATTGTCCAGCTCAATACGATATTTATCCAAAGGGCCCTGCGTTATAATTTCCACATGTCTTCTATTCTTGTTACTTTCGATTTCAAAGAGCCAGAAATTGTCGGGATGCTCGAGATCCTTGCATCCGAACAGAGAACGCTTGGCAACCCATTGATCGACCGGAATGTTGGTCTTCTCGGCGCCAACAACAGCCAGTAGCAACAGCAGCGGTGTCATGCCTGAATCCCCACCCGCTGCCACATCAGGAAGCCGGAAACGAGGAACACCCAGAACAGCGACAGCGGCAGGAAGATCTTCCAGCCCAGCCGCATCAGCTGGTCGTAGCGGTAGCGCGGCACGGTCGCCTTGACCCAGCTGAACAGGAAGAAGAACAGCAGGAACTTGCCGAACAGCCAGATGATGCCCGGCACGGCATAGAGCGGCGCCCAGTCGAGCGGCGGCAGATATCCGCCCCAGAACAGCGTCGCGTTGAGCACGCACATCAGGATGACGTTGGCGTACTCACCGAGCCAGTAGAGCGCGAAGCTCATCGACGAATATTCGGTCTGGTAGCCGGCGACGAGCTCGCTCTCCGCCTCGGTCAGGTCGAACGGCGCGCGCTGCGTCTCGGCCAGCGACGAGATGAAAAACACCACCGCCATCGGGAACAGCAGCGGGTTGGCGGCGAAGAAGTTGAACGGGCCGATCGCACCCTGTTGCGCCTCGACGATCTTCGACAGGTTGAAGCTGCCGGTCCACATCACGATCGAGATCAGCACGAATCCGATCGCGACCTCGTAGCTGACCATCTGCGCCGCCGCGCGGATCGCCGAATAGAAGGGATATTTCGAGTTCGACGCCCAGCCGGCGATGACGATGCCGTAGACGCCGAGCGACGACGCGGCGAGCACGTAGAGCAGCCCGACATTGATGTTCGACAGCACGACGCCGGCCTGGAACGGCACCACCGCCCACACGATCAGCGCGACCGTGAAGGTGATGATCGGCGCGAGGAGGAACAGCCCCTTGTTGGCGGCGGACGGGATGATCGTTTCCTGCAGGAACACCTTCAACCCGTCGGCGAAGCTCTGCAGCAGGCCGAACGGCCCGACGATGTTGGGGCCGCGGCGCAGCGCCATCGCCGCCCAGATCTTGCGATCGGCATAGATGATCATCGCCACCGCCAGCATGAGCGGCAGTGCGATGACGAGGATGCCGACGATCGTGGCGACGAACCACGCCCAGCCATAGGGCATGCCGTGCGAGACGAAGAAAGCGGTCATGCGATTGTTCCCCGTTCCCCTGCGAACGCAGGGGTCCAGAGCCAAGCTGCGCTACGCTCGCGGCCCTGGGCTCCTGCTTTCGCAGGAGCACGATTGATTGTTGAAGCGATCACTCCGCCGCCTCCGCAAAGGCCTGGCCATGGACCAGTTCCGCCGAGCAGCGCTGCATCGTCGGGCTGGCGCGGCAGATTGCGTTGGTCAGGTAGAAATCCTTGATCGGATAACCGACCTCGCCGCCCGCCTTGGCGTCGAGCGCCGGGGCGTTCCAGGCGAACGTCGTCAACCCGAGCGTTGCGAGGTCGGGGCAATCCAGCGCCATCGCCGCGCGCAACTCCTCGATCGTGTCGAACGGCAGCACGGTGCCGAGCTTTTCGCTCAGCGCGCGCAGGATCGTCCAGTCGTCGCGCGCGTCGCCCGGCGGGAATACCGCGCGCTCGCCGCGCTGCACGCGGCCCTCGAGATTGACCCAGGTGCCCGACTTCTCGGCATAGCTCGCGCCCGGCAACACGACATCGGCGACGCCTGCGCCCTTGTCGCCATGATGCCCGATATAGACCTTGAAGCTCCTGGCGAAGTTCGAGAAATCAACTTCGTCCGCGCCAAGGAAGAAGACCAGCTTCGGCTTGGCCGCGACCAGGTCGGCAATGCCGCCGGGCTGCGCCCAGCCGAGCATCAGCCCGCCCATCCGGCTCGCCGCCATGTGCAGCACGTTAAAGCCGTTCCAACCCCCATCCTGTTCAGGCCGCACGACATTATAGGTCCTGGCGAGCTTCAGCGCGGCGCCATGGCCGCCCTTCAGCGCCGCGCCGCCGACGATCACCATCGGCCGCTCGGCCGCCTTGAACGCGTCCATCGCCGGCTTGGGCAGCTTGGCGAGGATCGACAGGTCGTTGCCCAACCACTCTACCTTGTAGGTCAGGTCGGTCTCCGGCCCGATCGCGAAGACCTTCGCGCCCTTCTTGATCGCCTTGCGGATCCGCGTGTTCACCAGCGGCGCTTCCCAGCGGAGATTGGTGCCGACCAGCAAGATCGCATCGGCCTTTTCGGCGCCCGCGATGGTGGTGTTGAAGTTGACCGCCGCCAAAGACGACGTGTCGTAATCCATCCCCGTCTGCCGCCCTTCGAGCAGCGACGAACCCAGCGACGCGAGCAGCGCCTTGGCGGCATACATCGTCTCGCAATCGAGCAGGTCGCCATGCACCGCGGCGACGCTGTTGCCCGGCTGCACCGCGGCGATCGCCGCGAACGCCTCGTCCCAACTCGCTTCGACGAGCTTGCCATGCTTGCGCACGAACGGCCGGTCGAGCCGCCGCCGCACGAGACCGTCGACCGCGTGGCGCGTCTTGTCCGAGGCCCATTCCTCGTTGACGTCCTCGTTGATCACCGGCAGCGCGCGCAGCACCTGGCGGCCACGGCTGTCGAGCCGGATGTTGGTGCCGACCGCGTCCATCACGTCGATCGACAGTGTCTTCTTGAGCTCCCACGGCCGCGCCTCGAAGGCATAGGGCTTGGAGGTCAGTGCACCGACCGGGCACAGATCGACGACATTGCCCGACAGCTCGCTGGTCACCGCGCCTTCGAGGTACGAGGTGATCTGCATATCCTCGCCGCGCCCGATCGCGCCGATTTCCTCGACCCCGGCGACTTCCTCGGCAAAGCGGATGCAGCGCGTGCACTGGATGCAGCGCGTCATCACCGTCTTGACGATCGGGCCCATATATTTCTCGGTCACCGCGCGCTTGTTCTCGGTGTAGCGCGAATGGCCGCGGCCATAGGCGAGGCTCTGGTCCTGCAAGTCGCACTCGCCGCCCTGGTCGCAGATCGGGCAATCGAGCGGATGATTGATCAGCAGGAATTCCATCACGCCTTCGCGGGCGTTCTTGACCATCGGCGTGTTGGTGAAGATCTCCTGGTTCTCGGCCGCCGGCAGCGCGCAGCTCGCCTGCGGCTTGGGCGGGCCGGGCTTCACCTCGACCAGGCACATGCGGCAATTGCCGGCGATCGACAGCCGCTCATGATAGCAGAAGCGCGGAATCTCCTTGCCCGCGGCCTCGCACGCCTGGAGCACGGTGGCGCCGGCGGGGACCTCGACTTCGATTCCGTCGACTTTGAGTTTAGGCATCGGTGCCACCTTGTTGGCCCGTCGCCGCGGCATCGGCCGACTGGCGCAAACCCTGAACATGATCGTGAATGGAAAGCAAAATCGTCGCGAACACGCCATAGGCAACCCAGCCCGACGCATAAATCACAGCCGACAGGAAGATCGCGAACAGTTGCGGGCGAAGATCGCTCGTATAGTCAATCGAGCGGTACCTGCCCGAGGTGAGATAGGTGAGCAACGGAACGATGTTCTTGGCGAAATCGAGCACGCCAACGGCATAGAAAACCGGCGGCGCCATTCGCACGAAGGGCGGAAGAGTGGTCATTGATGCCGTCCTCCTCACTCCGCCGCCTCCATCATCGGCTCGAGCCCACCGGCGCCGCCGTTGCGCTCGTTGATGCGGCGCTCGATCTCCGGGCGGAAATGCCGGATCAGGCCTTGGATCGGCCACGCCGCGGCGTCGCCGAGCGCGCAGATCGTGTGGCCCTCGACCTGCTTGGTCACCTGAAACAGCGTGTCGATCTCGGAAATGTCGGCGTCGCCGGTGCGCAGCCGCTCCATCACGCGCCACATCCAGCCGGTGCCCTCGCGGCACGGCGTGCACTGGCCGCAGCTTTCATGCTTGTAGAAATAGCTCAGGCGCGAAATGGCGCGGACGATGTCGGTCGACTTGTCCATCACGATCACCGCCGC
>JBBRSN010000065.1:0-26282 GCA_038245375.1 Sphingomonadales bacterium
ACCGAAGCATCCGATCCATTCGCCGCTCGCCAGCTTGGGCAGATATTTGCGGCGCTGCGCTTCCGAACCATATTCGAAGATCGGGAACATCACGAGGCTCGACTGGACGCTCATCATCGAGCGATAGCCGCTGTCGACCCGCTCGACCTCGCGCGCGACCAGGCCATAGGCGACATAGTTGGTGCCGACCCCGCCATATTCCTCGGGGATCGTCGGGCCGAGCAACCCGAGCGCGCCCATTTCGCGGAAAATCTCCGGGTCGGTCGTCTCGTGCGCAAAGGCGTCGATGATGCGCGGCGCGAGCTTGTCCTGCGCATAGGCGCGCGCGCTGTCGCGGATCATCCGCTCGTCGTCCTCGAGCTGATCGTCGAGCAGGAAGGGATCAGCCCAGTCGAACATTGCCATTTTCGCCATTTGCAAATCTCCCAACAGCTGCCGGATCGAGCGCCAACAGTGTCAATCGGCCTCGAAACAATCTGACGTCACGCGGACGGTGCGCCCCGCGACATCAACGCGGCGCGAAGCAACGCTTGCAACCGAATGCAAAATGCTTCAAGCTTGAAATAGTTTGGAGACGGATCGATGCGCATTGCATGTGTCGGCGGCGGGCCGGCGGGACTATATTTCGCCATCTCGATGAAGCTGCGCGATCCCGCACACGAGATCGAGGTGTTCGAGCGCAACCGTGACGGCGACACGTTCGGCTGGGGCGTCGTCTTTTCTGACCAGACCGTCGACAATCTCATGGCCAACGACCCCGAAAGCGGGCGCGTCATCGCCGACGAATTCGCGCACTGGGACGACATCGAAGTATCGATCGACGGCGAGACGATTCGGTCGTCAGGCCACGGCTTCATCGGCATCGGCCGTAAGCGGTTACTCCAGGTTCTGCAGGACCGGGCGCGCGCGCTCGGAGTGCTGCTGCATTTCGAGCATGAATCCAGCGACGACCTCGCCGACTACGCCGACTATGATCTCGTCATCGCCGCCGACGGTCTGAACAGCCGTTTCCGCCAGCGCTACGCTGCATATTTCGGCGTCGATATCGACGTGCGGCGCAACAAGTTCATCTGGCTCGGCACGCACAAGACCTTCGACGCCTTCACTTTCGCCTTCGAGCAGACCGATGCCGGCTGGATCTGGGCGCACGCCTATCGCTTCGCCGACGATCTTTCGACCTTCATCGTCGAATGTGCGCCCGAGACCTGGCAAAAGCTCGGCTTCGCGGACATGGAGCAGCCGGAAGCCATCGCGCTGTGCGAGAAGATCTTCGCCCGGCATCTCGACGGCCATAAGCTGATGACCAACGCGGCGCATTTGCGCGGCTCAGCGGCGTGGATCAGTTTCCCGCGCGTGCTGTGTGAGACCTGGTCGCACGATAAGCTGATCCTGATGGGCGATGCAGCGCATACCGCGCATTTCTCGATCGGCTCCGGCACCAAGCTGGCGCTGGAGGACGCGATCAAGCTCGCCGAGGTGCTCAACCGCCCCGGCCTGTCGCGCGACCAGGCCCTGCGCGAATACCAGGCCGAGCGCACGGTCGAGGTGCTCAAACTGCAGAATTCGGCGCGCAATTCGACCGAATGGTTCGAGACGCTCGATCGTTATCTCGGCTTCGAACCGATCCAGTTCGCCTATTCGCTGCTGACCCGGTCGCAGCGCGTCAGTCACGAGAATCTCCGGTTGCGCGACCCGGACTGGCTTGAAGGCGTTGAGCGCTGGTTCGCCGGTGGCGCGAACGAGGCGGTCGCGCCGATGTTCGTGCCCTATCGGCTGCGCGAGATGACCCTCGCCAACCGCGTGGTCGTCTCGCCGATGGCGACCTATTCGGCGCGGGACGGCACGCCCGGCGACTTCCATCTCGTCCATTACGGCGCCCGGGCACAGGGCGGCGCGGGCCTCGTCTATACCGAGATGACCTGCGTCACCGCCGACGGCCGCATCACGCCGGGCTGTGCCGGCATATATGCGCCCGATCATGTCGAGGGCTGGCGCAGGATCGTTGATTTCGTCCACGCCCATAGCGCAGCGAAGATTTGTCTCCAGCTCGGCCACGCCGGCCCCAAGGGTTCGACCAGGGTCGGTTGGGAGGGTTATGACGTCCCGCTCGACGCGGGGAACTGGCCGTTGGTCGCCTCCTCCGACGTGCCGTGGAGCGCCGCGAACCAGACGCCACGCGCGATGACCCGCGCCGACATGGATGCCGTCCGCGATGCCTTTGTCGCGGCAACCCGTCGCGCCGTGGAAGCCGGTTTCGACATGATCGAACTCCACGCCGCGCATGGCTATCTGCTCTCCAGCTTCATCACGCCGCTGATGAACAAGCGCACCGACGAATATGGCGGCAGCCTCGCCAACCGGCTGAGCTTCCCGCTCGAAGTTTTCGCCGCGATGCGCGCGGCATGGCCGGCCGATCGCCCCATGTCGGTGCGCATCTCGGCCAATGACTGGGCGGGCGACGACGGCGTGACACCTGGCGACGCGGTCGAAATCGCGCGTGCGTTCGCCACGGCCGGGGCGGACCTCATCGACGTCTCGGCCGGCCAGACCTGGGCCGACGCCAAGCCGGTCTATGGCCGCATGTTCCAGACTCCGTTCGCCGATCGCGTCCGCAACGAGGCCGGCGTCGCGACGATGGCGGTCGGCAACATCTACGAGCCGGACCACGTCAATTCGATCCTCGCGGCGGGCCGCGCCGACCTGGTGGCGCTCGCCCGGCCGCACCTGATCGATCCGATGTGGACGCTGCGCGCCGCCGCCGGCGCGGGCCACCGCGATATCTTCGTGCCGCTGCCCTATCTCGGGGGCCAGGCGCAACTCGCACGCAATCTCGCGCGCGCCGCGGAAATGGAGGCGCGCGCATGACCTCGCTGACAGGAATGCATGCCGTCGTCACCGGTGGCGGAACCGGGATCGGCGCCGAGATCGCCCGCGCGCTGGCGGAACAGGGCGCCAGCCTGACCCTGATCGGACGACGGCGCGACAAGCTGGAAGAGGTTGCCCGCCAGATTCCAGATGCCTGTGCCGTGTCGGCCGACGTTACGGTTCGCGCCGAGGTGGATCGCGCGTTCGAGGCCGTGCGCGCCACACACGGCCCGATCGCGATCCTGATCAACAATGCCGGCATCGCCGCGAGCGCGCCCTTCGGCCGCGTCACCGCCGATGACTGGCGTGAGATCATGACGGTCAATCTCGACGCACTGTTTCATTGCTGTCAGGCGGCCTTGCCCGATCTCAAACAGGCGACGGCCGGTCGGATCGTGACGATCGCCTCGACGGCGGGCCTGCGCGGCTATGCCTATACCGCGCCCTATGTCGCCGCGAAGCACGGCGCGATCGGCCTGACCCGTGCGCTCGCACTCGAACTGGCAAAAACCCGCGTCACCGTGAATGCGGTGTGCCCAGGTTTCACCGACACCGCGATCGTCGCCGAAGCGATCGAGAAGATCGGCAGCACGACCGGGCGGAGCGCCGAAGAAGCCGTGTCCGAACTGACGCGCTTCAATCCGCAGGGCCGACTAATCCAGCCGCGCGAGGTCGCCGACACGGTGCTGTGGCTGTGCCAGCCCGGCAGTGCCTCGATCACCGGCCAGGCGATTTCGGTCTCGGGCGGCGAAACGGCATGACCGCTAAGCGCGCCATCATCGAAAAGCATGGCGGCGCGCTCGACGACCGAGCCAGCGTACGCATCTGGCTGCGGCTGCTCAGCTGCACCAAGACGATCGAGAAGCTCGTCCAGCGCCGGCTCGGCGCCGAATTCGCCAGCACCCTGCCCCGCTTCGACGTGCTCGCCGCGCTCGACCGCAGCGCCGACGGCATGACCATGGGCGAACTGTCCCGCGCCTTGCTCGTCGCCAACGGCAATGTCACCGCGATCATCCAGTCGCTCCGCCGCGACGCGCTGGTCGTCACGACCGCGCACCCCAGCGACAAAAGGTCGTCGGTCGTCAGTCTGACCGAAGCCGGTCGCGCTCACTTCAGCGAAATGGCCGCCACGCATCACGGCTGGATCGACGATCTCTTCGCCAGCCTGACCGCCGACGAAGGCGATGGGCTCTACGCCGCGCTCGGCCATCTCAAATCCTCGCTCGGCGAGGCGACCCCAAAAGGAACAGCCATGAATCCGGCCAGCTTCGCCCCTACGCATTTCGGCTGGGCCTTTGCCGATGGCGTCGCCACGGTCACGCTCAACCGCCCCGAGCGCAAGAACCCGCTGACCTTCGACAGCTATGCTGAACTGCGCGATGCCTTTCGCGCGCTGGTCTATGCCGATGAGGTCAAGTCCGTGATCGTCACCGGCGCTGGCGACAATTTCTCCTCGGGCGGCGACGTGCACGAGATCATCGGGCCGCTGACCGAAATGGCGATGCCCGATCTGCTCAAGTTCACGCGCATGACCGGCGACCTCGTCAAGGCGATGCGCGGCTGCCCGCAACCGATCATCGCGGCACTGGACGGCGTATGCGTCGGCGCCGGCGCGATCATGGCCATGGCCTCGGACATCAGGCTGGCGACGCCCGAGACCAAGACGGCCTTCCTGTTCACGCGCGTCGGCCTGGCCGGCTGCGACATGGGCGCCTGCGCCTTCCTGCCGCGCATCATCGGACAAGGCCGCGCCTCCGAACTGCTGTTCACCGGCCGCGTCATGACCGCGATCGAAGGCGAGCGCTGGGGTTTTCACAACCGACTGGTCGAGCGGCCCGCACTGATCGACGAGGCGCAGGCGCTGGCACGATCGCTGGCCAGCGGCCCGACCTTCGCCCACGGCATCACCAAGACCCAGCTCGCGACCGAGTGGGCGGTGAGCATCGACACCGCGATCGAGATGGAGGCGCAGGCCCAGGCAATCTGCATGGCGACTCGGGATTTCCGCCGCGCCTTCGAAGCGTTCGCCGAGAAGCGTACGCCGGTGTTCGAGGGTAATTGATGACCGACCGCAGCTTTCTCGACTGGCCCTTTCTCGAGTCCTCGCATCGTGTGCTGGGCGAGACGCTCGATGGGTGGTGCACCGAAAACCTCCACGTGACGCAGGGCGACGACGTCGATGCCGAATGCCGCGCGCTGGTGCGCAAGCTCGGAGAGGGCGGCTGGCTGCGTTACTGCGTGCCCGCCGCCTATGGCGGCGCGCTCGAAGCGCTCGACGTGCGATCGCTGGCACTGATCCGCGAGACGCTGGCGCGCCATTCGGGACTCGCCGATTTCGTCTTTGCGATGCAGGGCCTGGGCTCGGGCACGATCACCCTGTTCGGTTCGGAAGCGCAGAAGCAGGCCTATCTGCCCGCCGTCTCACGCGGTGAAAAGATCGCTGCCTTCGCATTGACCGAACCAGCCTCCGGATCCGACGTTGCGTCGATGGAGATGACCGCGGTCGAACAAGCGGGCGGGTACAGGCTCGACGGCGCCAAGACTTATATTTCGAACGGCGGCATCGCCGATTATTATGTTCTGTTCGCCCGCACCGGCGAAGCGCCTGGCGCCAAGGGCGTCTCGACCTTCATCGTGGATGCCGATGTCGCCGGCCTCGATGCCAGCGAGCGCATTGCGGTCATCGCGCCGCACCCGTTGGCCACATTGCGGTTCGACAATGTTCGTCTCGACGGCAATGCGCTACTGGGGGAGCGCGGCCGCGGGTTCGCCCAAGCCATGGCGACACTCGACATCTTTCGCACCACCGTCGGCGCGGCAGCACTGGGCTTCGCGCGCCGCGCGCTCGACGAGGCGACCGGGCGCGCGCTGACGCGGCGGCTGGGCGACGGCGTGCTGGCGGACAATGCCGTCACGCAGGCCAAGCTTGCCGAGATGGTGCTCGACATCGATACCTCGGCATTGCTGATATACCGTGCAGGCTGGCTGCGCGATGTGAAGGGCGCGCGCAATACGCGCGAAGCCGCCCTGGCCAAGCTTCATGCCACGGACAGCGCGCAGCAGGTCATCGACAAGGCAGTGCAGATGTTCGGCGGCATGGGCGTTACCGTCGGCGCGACCGTCGAAGCGCTTTACCGCGAGGTCCGTGCCCTGCGCATCTATGAGGGCGCCTCCGAGGTCCAACGCATGGTCATAGCGCGCGAGCACCTCAAGGCGTTCCGGTCATGAGCGGTGCCTTCGTTGCGCGGCATCGCCTTCGCTTCGCGCACTGCGACGCCGCCGGCATCGCTTATTATCCGCGCCTGCTCGAGCTCGGCGACGCCGTGATCGAGGACTGGACAGAACAGGTCCTCGGCGTTCCGCGCCTTATCCTTCATCTGGGGCTGGGGCGGGGGCTGCTCACGGTTGATATGAAGGTCCAGTTCGCCCGCCCCAGCCGGCTCGGAGACTGGCTCGACTTCACACTCGTGGTCGAGCGCATCGGCGCCAGCGCGATCGATTTCGCCCTCGAAATGGCCTGCGCGGGCGAGCGCCGGCTCTCTGTTCAATATACGCAGGTGCTGGTCGAACTGGCGGCGATGCGCTCGTTGCCCTGGCCGGCCGAGTGGCGCGCGCGTATCGAGGAGACGATGCTGTGAGTGTGCATGATGTGCTGCAGCCCGTCGGCTGGGTGCGCCCCAAGGGCTATGCCAATGGCATCGCCGCGACGGGCAGGATGGTTCTCACCGCCGGCGTGATTGGCTGGACCGCCGAGGAGAAGATCGAGGCGGACGATTTCGTCGGGCAGTTCCGCCAGGTTTTGCAGAACACCCTGGCGATCCTGGCCGAGGGCGGCGCCGGGCCTGAGCACATTGTCCGCATGACCTGGTACATCACCGATCGCGACGAATATCTCGCCGCGGCGCGCGATGTCGGTGCGATCTACCGCGAGCTGCTGGGACGCAACTTCCCAGCCATGGCAGTCGTCATTGTGGCCGGCCTGATCGAGCCGGCAGCAAAGCTCGAGATCGAAACCATGGCGGTGGTGCCCCAATGACCGCCACGGGGCATGTCGATACCTTCGTGCGTGACCGGCTGCCACCGCCGTCGCTTCAGCCGGAATTTCGCTTCGACCTGCCCGAACTTGAATACCCGGATCGCCTGAATGCCGCGGTCACCCTGCTCGAGGGGCACGACCCCGAGGCCATCGCGATCGTCAACACGACAACGAGTTGGAGCTATGGCCAGTTGCGCGCGCGTTCGGATGCGATCGCCCGAGTTCTGGTCGAGCGGGAGGGGCTGGTGCCGGGCAATCGCGTGTTGTTGCGCGGTCCCAACACGGCGCTGATGTTCGCGGCGTGGCTCGGCATTCTCAAAGCAGGCGGCGTGGTGGTCGCGACGATGGCGATCCTGCGCGCGGGGGAGGTCGCGACGATCCTTGACCTGGCACAGGTCACGCACGCTATAATCGATAGTCGCACTAGGGCAGATTTCAGCATTGCGGCGGGGACATCGTCGACGCTGCGGTCGACGTTGGTCTATGATGGCGACGCAGGCACGGGCGAGCTTGAGGCAAGCATGACGTCGGCCGCGCCGGGGTTCGATCCGGTCGCGACTTACCGCGACGATCCGGCGCTCGTCGCTTTCACCTCCGGTACGACCGGCAAGCCCAAGGGCTGCATCCAGTTTCATCGCGACATTCTCGCTCCGGCCGACACCTTTGCCCGGCACATCCTCAAGCCCGGGGTGGGCGACAGATGGCTCTGCTCCGCACCGATCGCCTTCACCTTCGGCCTCGGGATGCAGTTGATATTCCCTCTGCGCTTTGGGGGCACCGCGGTCACCGTCGAAGCAGCCACCCCGGTCGGCCTGCTGGAGGCGATCGAAGGTTTTGGCGTGACAATTCTCGCGACCGCGCCGACCGCCTATAAGTCGATACTCAACGTCATGACGACCGCGCCATCCTCGCTGCGGACTTGCGTTTCGGCCGGTGAACATCTGTCATCCGCCGTATGGCAGGCGTGGCATGACGCCACCGGCCTGAAAATAGTGGATGGCATCGGATCAACCGAGATGATGCACATCTTCATTTCCGCCGCAGGAGGAGATATCCGCGTAGGAGCGACGGGTCGGTCCGTGCCCGGTTACGAGGCTACCGTCCTCGACGAAAATGATAACCCGACCGAGGTTGGTTCTGGCCGACTTGCCGTCAAGGGACCGACCGGGTGCCGCTATCTCGCAGATCAACGGCAGCGATCGTACGTGGTGAAAGGTTGGAACGTTACCGGGGACACCTACCGCCGTGATGAGGAGGGCTATTTCCACTATATAGCCCGTTCCGACGACATGATCGTGTCGAGCGGCTATAACATTGGTGCACCCGAAGTCGAAAACGCCTTGTGCAGTCATCCAGCTGTAATGGAGTGCGCCGTAATTGGTGTCGCCTGTACTGAACGGGGCATGAAGGTCAAAGCTTTCGTCGTCGTCACGGCAGAATATCAGGCTGGCCCGGCACTGGCAAAAGCGCTGCAGGATCATGTGAAATCAGAAATTGCACCTTACAAATATCCGCGCGAAATTGCGTTCGTGCCGGCGCTTCCCAAGACGGCAACGGGAAAGGTCCAGCGCTTCGCGCTGCGCGATGAGTAGCTGTGCTGTCGCAGGCGGGAATGCGGCACGTAATGCGACGACAGCTCGCCATCGCAGTACGGCAATGGATCTGCTCGCCGCCTAGCGCTTGCCGAAGCTGATTTCGCGCCGTCGGCTTCGTCCAGCCCGGTAGGATAAACGCTAGGCGATTACGTCGCCATCGGCCGCGCGCGCCGCCGTACATTCAGGCAATCCGATCTGCCAGGTCGGCGGCGTAGCGCCCGCGATAACGCTGTGTTGTGCCGCGAAACAAAAGATCATGAAGGCGTGCGCTCCGCCGGGTGTAGCATAGAACTCACGTCCCGAAGGATCAGAGCATGCAAATCCGACGCTTCATCAAATCGATATTCGTGATGATATTTTGCTCGCTGGCCTTTGTCGTGCCGGCGAATGCAAAGGAGGCTCCAAGAGCCGAGCTGGTATCGACATTCACCGCGGATCACGTCCTGCTCCACGGGCTACTCTATCCGGCTAGTAAGCCGTCGCGCTCGGTCGTCCTCCACCTGCCCGGAGGACCGGGCTCCTTTTACAGCATGCAGGACATGGCCCCGCTGGCCAGGGACCTCAACGCTAAGGGATATAACTTCCTCAGCATCAACTTGCGCTCGGCTGGTGCCAACGGAATCCTGTTCACCAAATTCGAAGACTATTACGCCGATATTGCGGCGGCCATTCAGCTTTGCAAGAGCCGGGGAATGACGGAAGTCGTGCTTCTGGGCCATTCCTTGAGCGGACCGCGCGCCTTTTACTATATGTCACGTGCGCACGATCCAGCGGTGCGCGCCATCGTTCTGAGCGGGGTTATTACCTCTCCTTACGAAGAGGCTCAATTGCGCTGGAACGCCGAAGAACGCGCCCAGTACGATAGATTCCTTCAGGATCAGCGCGACACCGTCAAGGCAGGCGACGGCCGCCGGCTCGCCACCTTCCCCTGGTCTGGCGGTCATCAGTTCGAGATGTCCGCAGCGACCTGGGTCAGCATTTTCGGGACACCGGCCGAGAGCAACGCAAGCACTGTGAAGTATGCCAGGGACATCACCGTGCCCGTTCTTATCGTGCATGGCATGAAGGATGAGGGTGCCTTGCCAGCCAACGCCAAAATCGTTCTGGCCAGCCTTGTGAACAGCCCATCAAAATCCGTTACGTGGGTCGCGGGCGCCAATCATTTGTTTATCGGCTCCTCGGATGTCTACGGCAGGATTGTCAGCGACTGGGTGGTGAGGACGATTCCTCCGATCCCCACCGCGCTTCACCGCGGGCGACAATCACGGGCTGACGAGGGGGCGGTCGCGCACCACGAGTAAATCGTGAACCAGCCAGGGTCGCCGGGAGGGCAGCCAGCTTGACCCCCGTCTTGCCGCTCGACGATTCGGGCATTGTCGTTACGGCTCTGCCCGCAAGGATAGTCCCTCAGCCGCTGCAGCCGACTGGCGTTGTTTGATGGTCCGTACATCCGCGATGGCGTTCGACGCCGAACTTGGAATGATTTTAAGTTGTCGTGGTGGATCAGGACTAGCTGCACAGCGCCAACTCGTGAGAGCCCGCTCGAGCGGTGGCGTTTGCGGGCAGTCCGATCAGAACGTCGCAATCGCCGCATCGAGCAACAGTAAGCGGTGTTCCGCGCCCACCTTGTAGGGGATGGCGGTTCGGGCAGACTGGGCGGCGTGGAAGACGTCTTGCCTATGAGCGCACTGGACATGCGCACTGGAGTTGGTCCGGAGCCGGTGCGGCGCGTTGAGCTGCTGACTGGGATGACCGGGCGCCGGCGTTCGTGGAGCCTGGAGCAGAAGCTGGCGATCGTGTCGGAGGCCCAGGGGTGCGATAATCTGACCGAGCTGGCGCGGCGCCACGATATTCGGACCTCGCAGCTCTACACCTGGCGTCGCGAGCTGCGGTACGCGCTGGAAGCGGCCGGGACCAAGAACACCGTCATCGAGCCGCACTTCGTTCCGGTCGTGGCGGATCGTGAGGAGAGCCCCAGGCGCCACGCGATGGCGATCGAGGTTGAAGTCGATGGCGCCGTGGTTCGGATCTCCCGGACCGCCGAGGCCAGGCAGATCACCGCAGTGGTGCAGGCACTCAGGCAGACGCGATGATCGGTCCCGGTATTGGCGCTCGCGTCATGGTCGCGACGCGCCCGGTGGATTTTCGCAAAGGACCGGACGCCCTGGCGGCGCTGGTCGGCGCCGATTATGGCGGCGACCCCTATTCCGGCGTGATCTACGTCTTCCGGGCGAAGCGCAGCGACCGGATCAAGCTGGTGTGGTGGGACGGCACGGGCCTCTGTTTGATGGCCAAGAAGCTCGAACAGGGCGGCTTCAAGTGGCCGGGCATCCAGGACGGTGTGATACGACTGACAGCGGCGCAACTCGGGGCGTTGCTCGAGGGTCTGGACTGGCGCCGCGTGCATGGCGGGCGGCGTCCGCAAGCCCCGCAGATTGCCGGTTGACGAGCCCTTCGGCTCCTGATTCACTCTCGTCATGCTCATGGAGGCGGACCTTCCCGAGAACATCGATGCGCTCCGCGCACTGGTCCTCGAGCAGTCCAGGATGCTGGCGCAAGAACGCGCCGCGGCAGCCGATCTGGCGGTCGCCAAGAGCGAGGCCGATGCGGAGGTCGAACGGCTCCAGTCGATCATCACAGCGTTCATGCGCCACCGTTTCGGGCCCCGCTCCGAGCAACTCGATCCCGATCAGCTCCAGCTCGGCCTGGAAGACGTCGAGACGGCACTGGGGCACGCGCGAGCGGCCCGCGAAGCGATGTCGGACCGTCCCCGCAGCGAGCGGCCACGCAAGGCCAACCGCGGCGCATTGCCTGCCCATCTCGAGCGGATCGAACAGGTTGCCGATGTCGAGGACAAGGCCTGCCCGTGCTGCGGCGGTGCGCTCCATCAGATCGGCGAGGATGTCGCCGAGCGCCTTGACGTCGTGCCGACCACCTTCCGTGTGCTGGTGACGCGTCGACCGCGCTATGGTTGTCGTTCCTGCGAGGGCGCTGTCGTGCAGGCGCCGGCCCCCGCCCGGATCGTCGAGGGCGGCATCCCGACCGAGGCGTTGATCGCCCAGGTCCTGGTGGCGAAGTACGCCGACCATGTTCCGCTCTACCGGCAGGCTCAGATATATGCCCGTCAGGATATCAGGCTCGACCGCTCCACGCTGGCCGACTGGGTCGGGCGAGCGGCGTGGTATCTTCGCCCGCTGCGCGATCATGTTCTCGAGAAGCTGCGAAGATCCGAGCGCCTGTTCGCCGACGAGACCACCGCGCCGGTCCTTGATCCCGGACGCGGGCGAACGAAGACGGGTCAGCTATGGGCCTATGCTCGCGATGACCGGCCGTGGGGCGGCGACGACCCGCCGATGGTCGCCTATGTCTACGCCCCCGACCGCAAGGCGGAGCGGCCCGAGCTTCACCTTGGGGATTTTGCAGGCATCCTGCAGGTCGATGGCTATGGCGGCTACACCGCGCTCACCAGGCGCCGCCAGCAGGTGCGGCTCGCTTTCTGCTGGGCGCATGTGCGGCGCAAGTTCTATGAGCTCGCCGACAAGTCGCCAGTCGCAACCGAGGCACTGCGGCGCATCGCTCTCCTCTATGCCATCGAGGACGAGGTGCGGGGCTCGCCGGCGCCGGAACGGCGAGCGCTTCGTGCCGAACGCAGCCGCGTCATCGTCGACGATCTTCGCGACTATCTCAGCGCCAGGCTTCGTCAGGTCAGCGCCAAGAGCAAGCTCGCGGAGGCGATCCGTTACGCGCTAAGCCGTTGGGACGGCCTATCACTGTTCCTCGACGACGGCCGCGTCGATCTCGACTCCAACACGGTGGAGCGGTCGATCAGGCCGATCGCCCTCAACCGCAAAAATGCTCTGTTCGCCGGCTCTGACGAAGGCGGCGACAACTGGGCGGTGATCGCGACGCTGATCGAGAACTGCAAGCTCAGCGGCATCAACCCGCACGACTGGCTGACCCGCACCCTCACCGAACTCGCCAATGGTCACCCCGCCAACGACGTCGGCAGCCTCATGCCCTGGACAGCCGTGGGCTGAGCACACCGCTTACGAGCAACAGAATGCGGGTGCCGTCAAGAGAGGATGGGGCGAGAGTTCACCCACGCGAGCGCCGGCAAGAACAACGCTTTCGGGTCGATCTTGCGACATTTGACGCAACTGCGCGACGGCTGGGCTATTTCTGTTTTCGGTGGCGCGGCGGTTTACGTCGCGCATTGGCAGCACCATCGCCGTCGCCGGCGCGGCTCGGGGTTTGTAGTTGAGCCGCGACGACCTCTACCGCGCCAATGTCGCAGCCTTTGCCTTGAGGCCGAGCGACCCCTCGCATGTCTGCCTGGAGGTTCGCCCACGGCGGCAGCACGCCCGGCTTAAGGTCCTTGGGGACACACGCCGAAAGCGGAATCGCGTCGATCAGCGGGCTGTCTGGGAGGGGGTGTACGATTGGCACGATTCCCCGTTCGGGCGGCTGGGGCCTGAGCTTGGGATCACCCCCGCTGCCCTTGTCGGTCGGGTTGCGCCCGAACCCGCAGCTAGGGTCACCCGCGAAATTGAACCCCCACGAAACCGTTGGTTCCTTTAGCGCTCCGCACGACTTGCCGGTGCCGCGAGGCGCGGCGATGATCGAACCGAAGGCGGACAGCGTGCCGCTGCGAACGTCAATGTTGGGCGCGCTGTTATCCTGCACCGTCGAATAGATCAGCGTAACGGCATGCTCCGCAGCGACGCCACCGATGCCGATCCGGCTTTGCTCGCCCACCGTGTTTCCGCTGACGTTCGAATTGACGAGCGTAACGCTGGTGAAGCTCGCGATCCCGGCGCCGAGTTCGCGCGCGAAATTGAGCGAAACGCTCGATCCGGTCAGAACCACGTCGCCCTGTGATGCGATGCCACCCCCGGCGCCGGCCGACTTGTTGCCATAGATGTTGGAATTCTTGACATTGACCCCGCCCAATCCCCGAATGAACACGCCGCCGCCGGGCTCTGTGGCCGCGTCGCCGCCGGTAATCGTCAAGTCGTTGAGATTGAGTTGGGCGGCGCCAAATTGGTCGATTACCCGGGCGCCCGGACACGTCTGGCGGATGGCCGCGCCATTGCCGCTGATCGTCAAGAGCCCCTGGCTCAGATGATCTAGGTCCCCGTTGCGGTTGGCGTCGTCGTCGGTCGTCCCGCATTTGGTCAGGCGATATTCCTTGCCCCCCTGGAGCAAGATGTTGCCTTCTGCGTCGGAGAGGTTGACCAGGTCCATCGCTTCGCGAAGTGAGATTTTTCCATCATTGGGATCTGCCTCGTCCTCGGTGGTTGTCACCTGAACGAGCGTAGCACTCTGCGCGTTTGAAGCCGACGCGACCGACGCCAGTAGAAACAGTGAAGCAATAACCATCATATGGCATCCCTTAGATTGATGCGCGCGCCGCTAAGGCAGCCTTCACGCAACACGTCCACCGCGCCGACGAAGGCATCGGGTTGAGCTTTGGTGCGCGCACACACCAGTTCAAGCAATTGTTCCGCGAAGACGTGAACCAACCAGCGAGTTCGACCCCCGTTCGTGGCACGCCACGTGTGCAGCGATCGTAGCAGCCGTTCAGAAGCCCGCACTGTCCTCACCACGGATTCAACTCCAGTCATCGGCGCATTCTTCCCGCAAGCATGTGCGCGTTCATCCGGAGCGCGCGCCTCGATATGCAACTGTGCGGCCGTGTCGGGAGCGTCGCGTGACCAAACAATGGGGCTTGCGTTCGACTTCGGTTGCCAGACTTCGCCATGGTTGGCCCTCTTCCGGCAGGCAGCGAAACTTCGAGTTAATAGTGTATGATACGTATCGTATCGAAATTTCCCGTCAAGCGAAATATGGTGCGGGCCGGCCCAACGCTCCCACATCATTTTGCATTTCCGCCCTCCAGTGGCGGGGCGAACGAGGACTTGGAGTAACCGAGTTGGTCCGACGCCGAAGCCGCCGCTGGCGCGCATGCACGGGTACGGAGCCGGGCCGCAATCTGCCCAGAGTGAAGGGCGAGACGCGCGGTGCCGAGCCGCTCCGGTATCGGACACGCGGCGAACCGGGCTCGGCGCATATTGGCTGCCGAAGACGTACTGGTCGCTCCAGACGAATATGCGTCTTTGATCAGCGCTAACCGGCAGCAGCTTAGACAATGGCCAACCCGCGACGTCGGGGGCGGCGCTTAGTGCCCGCCCTGCGGCGCGACCGAGACAGCGCCAATAGTGCAGCCAGTTGTGGACCAGCGGGCCTGCCCGATCTGGTCTGTCGCCGTGCGATATGCTTCGCAAGCGGCCGCGCTCAGGCGAGCCACCGGCGTGCCGTCGATGGTCGGCACCAGCAGCACGGGTGCGCGGCTGCGAGCGGGCGACAGCGAGACCGATCTGGCCACGGTTTCGAAGCCGCAGCTGGCGTCGGTCGCGATATTGCCACCAATCGCCTGCACGGGATGCTCGACGCTGCAATTGGCGGGTGGGGGGAAGCCGCCCATCGGTGATCCGCCCGGCGGGGGACCACCGGCGCCCGCCGACGGACCGGCAGGTGCTCCGACCGGAGCCGACGGCGAACCTGCAGGCGGGCCTGGCGGCGGCCCGAAAGCGCCCGCTCCGCCAAGAGGGGGCACGGGTGGGATGTAATCTGCAATGATAGAGCCGAACGAACTCAACGATCCGACCGCAATGTTGGGCGAACTGTTGTGGGCGATCGTCGAAAAGATCAACGTCAGGCGACCGCTGTGATTGCCGACAGCCCCAATCGCGAGATCGGCGATGTTGTCGAAGACGCTGGAACTGATCAACGTCACATCGTCGGTGCCGATGATCCCGCCGCCGACCTCGGTCGAATGATTATTGCTCACGGTCGACTCCAGCATGACGACGGGGCCGAACGCGGCTAACCCGCCGCCCGCCGCGACCGAGACATTGTCGGTGATCCAGGAACGCTCCAGCCGGAGAGAGCCGGTGCCCGCGAGATAGATGCCTCCGCCGGGGTGGATCATAGCGCGACCACCCGTTATCGTGGTTCCGACCAGAGATACTGAGCCATTCCCGAAGATCGACAACACGCCCGCCCCATCACACGTCTGGACGATAGTCGAGCCATTGCCCTCAACCGTAAGGTGCCGGTCTCCGACGAACACAAGATCATTCGTTTCATTATCGACCGCCACCTGAGGCGCGACGCAGCGATCGAGCCGATAGATTTTGCGCGGTTCGAGCACGATCGTGGTCTCGTCCGCGGCGGCGTTGGCACGCGCGATCGCATCGCGCACCGAAACGCCCGCACCGCCCAGCGTATCACGCGTGGTGTCGACAACGATCGCCGCGGTCGCCAAAGCGCGTGACGCTGAAGAGGGCCCCCACCGCACCATTTGGGGCAGTTCGCTGAGTGGGACGACGCCAACATCTCGCTCGAGCGAGTTCGCCGCGATAGCTTCGATCGCGCCGATATCGCAGCCTCGACCCTGCGTGCGTGGAACGCCGAGTTGATCGCTGTCGCCACCCGAATAGACAGGTAGTAACGCCTTGATCTGCGGGGGCAGGCAAGCGGCAGGCGCGATCGCGTCGAGTAGGGGACTGCCCGGCGTCGGCGCGAACACGTCGGTCTGCTTCATCCCCGTCACCGCCGCGAGCCGGGGATCGGGGCCGTCGGCGATGTCTCCCGGCCCGCCCCCCAATCCGCAGCCGCCGCCCCGCGCCAGATTGGCGCCGAGCGAACGCGCCGCGCGGCCACCGAGGTCGCAAGCTTGCGGGCCGCCCGCTATCACAGACGCAAATGCGGTAAGCCTCCCTTCTTCAACCCGCACGGCGGGGCCTGATGCCTCGTTCAGCGTCGAATAGACCAGTGTAACCCCATCCGACGTTTGTCCAGTGAATGGCGGCGGACCATCGGGCTTGGGTGGGAGTGCAATCCGCCCCCCGCTCAGCGCGCTCGCAAGTGGGCCGTCATTGTCGTGGAAGCTCGACTTGATCGCCTTGATCGCGCCCATCGCCGCCGCGCCGCCAACGCCGCGATCGGACGAGTTGCGCGCGAACGTGGCACCACTGATGAATACTTCGCCTTCGCCGAACACTCCGCCCGCCGAGCCTCGCCCCATGCCTGTCACCCGGTTGTCCACGATTGCGGTATTGGTGATGCGAACCTCGCCAGGGCCAAACCGCGTGACCGCCCCGCCGGGCACATTCGCCGCGCGGCCCCCCGCGAGCGTCAGGTCGACGATGTTGAAAAGTTGGTCCCCGCCTTTCTGGACAAGCACGCCCGCGCCATCGCAGGTCTGCCGGATAGTTGCGGCGCTGCCTGTAATGGTAAGAGTCTGGTTCGCGGTGTGAACCAGCTCGTTCGCGCTGTTAGCCGGACTGTCAGGAGGGGCGCACCGCGTCAGCCGGTAGATCGCGCCGCGCTGCAGGACGATGGTAGTTTCGACGTTAAGGCGGCTGGAAAGCGCGAACGCCTCGCGCAACGTGAGACGTCCGGTGCCAGGCGCCGTGATATCGGCCGGCTCAAAGCCGTCCTCAGTGGTGGTCGGACGCAGCGTGACGAAAGCGGACGCGCCGGTGGGAAAGACGAACGGCGGCGGCGCGTGGTGCCCCACCGCGGCGCCGTCCGTCGCCAAGGCCGACCGAACGCCCGGCACTGTGACCGCTGTGAGCGCGATCAGCGCCCGTGTCGTGAAAGGGGAATTGCGCATGGGCCTCCTGGCAGTCTGGGCGGGCAGGGAATCTAGCGGATCAATGATTCGGCCGGATTGCCCGAAGGGAACCGCTCGGCGCGGCGAATCCAGCGCATCAGGTGGCGGTCAGCAGCGATCGGCAGATCCACCTTGAAGCGGATCGAGTAGAGCAGGGCGTCGTCCTCGGCCATGATGTTGCGACCGAAAGCTTCACCGCGATCGAGAATCGCCTCCAGGTCCATCCCGGGCACGCGCGGTGTGGCCGTGACGGTATAGCCCTTGGTTTTGCCGCCGTTGATCGGTGTCGCGCTGTACAATGACATGATCGTCATTGGCCCGAAGCGGTTCTCAAAGGCGACCGTGTTGGTGCCGAACAGCTTGAAATGCTGTTTGGAGGGGCCGAGGTTCGGATCGGTGACCTCGTTCTTGAACTCGATCGTCATGCCGTCGAGATCGAAGTCCTCGGGCTCTTTTTCCATAATCGCGTTGTGGACGACCTTAACGTGCTGGAAGTCATGCGTATTGCCAACGATTACCCACGGCGGCACAGGTAGCGGCGCGCACTCGAACACACGGTGCGCGACCTGCTCTTCGGACAGTGTCGGGAAGTGCGGCAGTTCATAAAGCGGCGTTTCGCCGTTGAACGCCCAGATCAGTCCCCATTTCTCCTGCGTCGGGAAGTTATAAAGCTTCGCCGCGCCGGGAACCGCCGCTTGCACCGGAATCTTCGCGCACTTGCCCTGCCCGTCATACTCCCAGTGGTGGAAGATACAGCGAATATGGTTGCCGACCACCTCGCCGACGCCGAGGTCCGCTCCGAAGTGACGGCAGAACGCGCTCTGGACATGCGCCTGGCCGTCCTCGCCGCGCCACGCGACGACCCGGCCATTCAAGAACTCTTTCGATACCACCTTGCCGGCGGGCACCTCCGCGCTCATCGCGATCGGATACCAGCACTGATGGAAGCCGCCCGGCTCCGTGCCAGGGATCGCCCGGTCCGAGGTGGGCATTGACTTCATCGGCGTGCTATCGTCGGCCACGGTCTATTCTCCTTCTGAAAGGTGCGCGCAGAAAGTTACGTCCAAAGCGCCACGTTGTTTTTGATGAATTGCTCGACTGTCCGCGGGGGGCGCCGGAGCAGGCGCGCCATGGTAGGGTCGAGCCTGGCGCCGCCGCCGGATCGAAGCGCGGCGTGGATGATCGCATAAGCGAGCGTCGGCACAAGCGCGATGCCGCGACGGCGGCAATGCCGCCAGAAGCCGACCAGGCTGGCGGCCTGGTACGCGACCGGCCTCCCCAGGACGCGCGTGAGCATCGCTGCAACCTCGTCGAAGCTCAAGCTGTCCGAACCCGTCAGATGATAGGCTTGGCCAAGATGCGTGGCGGGATCTGCGAAAGCCCGCGCCGCGACGTCGCCTAGGTCGGCTGCGTCGACATAGGCGACCCTGGCATGTCCCGCGGGAAGCACCAGACACCCTTCACGGATGTCGGTGCGATACGCGTCGGCCAGGTTCTGGACGAAAAAGCCGGGACGCAGAATGGTCCACGGCACCGGGCCGGCGCGCAAATGTCGTTCGACACCGTGGTGCGGCACCATCCGATTCTTGTCTGCCCCCTCCACCGATAGGAACACGCATTGTGCAACACCCTCAGCGGCGCACGCGTCGAGGAAGCGGTTGAGCGTGCGCCTGACATTGAGCAGCGGCGGGGGCCGCATCAGGAACACGCGCTTTACCCCCCTCAATGCGGGGACGAAACTGGCCGGATCGGTGAAATCAAAGCGCACGCTATCGGCGCAGGCGGGTTCGCGAACGGCGAGCCGCACCGGCGTACCCTGCTGGCGAAGCGCGCGCGCCACCTCGCGCCCCACATTGCCGGTGGCGCCTGTAATCAGGACAGGAGTGACTGGCGGCGCCATGGGTTAGAAGCGGTACCGCGCGCCGACGCCGAAGGTGCGCGGCGGACCATCGACGCCGATCGTAAACAGCGCCGGGAATACCGAACCCGTCGCGGTGCGGTAGCGCGTATCGGCGACATTATTGACGAAGGCATAGATTTCGAGCCCCCTGCCCCGGGGCAGGTAGCTCAGCCTGACGTTGCCCAACGTGCGCGCGGGCGTGATCAAATTGGGGGTATTCTGGTTGTCGCCGGTCTGTGAGCTCAGGTGCTGGATCTCGCCGCGCAGGTCGATCTTTGCGCCGCTACCGACGGGCAGGATCAGGTCGGAGCTGAAATTGGCAGTGAGTTCCGGCACAAACGGCAGGCGCGAGCCCTGGGTAACCCCGAACGTGCCTGGAGTGACTTTGGTGATCTCGGTGTGGGTGTAGCCGAGGCTGGCGTCCAACCGCAGGAAGTCGGCCGGGCGCGCCTGCAACTCAACCTCCACGCCGTAGATGCGCGACTGCGCGGCATTGACGAACGCGTGCGCTGGTGGAGCGCCGGTAACCTGAAGCTGCTGGTTTGAGTAGTTGGTGTAGAACCCGGCAACGTTGAAGAGAAGCCGCTGATGAGATGAGGTCGTCTTCAGGCCGAGTTCGTAGGCCTTGGCGGTCTCGGGCTGAACGATTGGGGGACCCAGCGTTGGGTAAGAGGAATAATATTGGTTAAAGTTACCACTCTTGTATCCCTGGGCATATGAGGCATACAGAAGCACATCCTTGCTGGCCTGATACGAAAGGCCGAAGCGAGGCGTCCACGAGCCGAAGGACTGCTTGTCATCGACGCTTGGCGACGGACCGCCCACCTCGACATAGCGAAGCCGCTTGTGCTCGTAGCTGTAGCGCAATCCTGCGGTCGCGCTCAGCTTGTCGGTGATGTGGAAAGTGCCATTGCTGAAGGCAGCCAGGTTTGACACGTCATAGGTGGTGAACTGGCCACCATCCATGCCAGGGCAGCCGTAATAAGGCGGAGCGTCGAGGTTGAAACAGCCCGGCTGCGGAAAGGGGAAGAACTGGAACCCGGTGCCTTCGGCGAGAAATGCCGCGAAATTCTGGACCGACGTGGCATGTTCGCGATAGCCGAAACCGCCCAGGATAAATTCAAGCTTGCCGTCAAACGCAGTGTTCTGCAGCTGGATTTCCTGGCTGTACTGATCTTGCGTGATCCGTTCACTGGCGTTGCTGAAGATGGCGAGCGGCGAACCGTCGCCGTCATTCTGGTCGGACACATGGAGCCCGCGATAGGCGCTGATCGATTTCAGCACACCGATCGGTGAGCGCCACTCCGCCGTGAACGATGTCCCGTAGACATTCTGGTTATCGTAGCCGGTGAAGCCGCTCTGGTGGGTATTGGGGACCGGATCGGCGAAGCTTTCGGGCGGCTGTCCTTGATGAAAAAACGTGACCGGCAGCGAGTAGATGAAGCTGAACGGCGGGACTTGGCCGTCGTAGCTCAACAGACGGATGCCGATCGGGCGATTGCGCCTGTGGGTGTAGTCGGCGTTAAGGTCGAGCGTCAGCGTATCGGTCGCGAGCGCGCGCAGCGCTACGCGCGCCGCCCACGTGTTGTCGTTGGAAAGTGGGTCGCCCGAGCAACTACGGCAGGTCGGACTGGCGAGAGGTCGCACATAGCCATCGTGCTTGGTTTGAGAGAAAGCGAGCGATCCAAAGACCTTGCTGCTGAGCGGCACATTCAACTTTAGGGTGGAGTCGATCTTGCCATAGTTGCCGATCTCGATACCCACCTGACCGCCAAACCCGGGCCCAGGGCGTTTGCCAATCAGGTTGATCGCGCCGCCGATGGTGTTGCGGCCGTAAAGTGTTCCCTGGGGACCGCGCAGCACCTCGATTCGTTCCAGATCGAGCGTGTTAAAGATCGCCCCCTGAGAGCGACCGATGTAGACGCCGTCTACATAGATGCCGACGCCGGGGTCGTTCTGGATGAAGACCTGCGGCTGCCCGATGCCGCGGATGAAGACGAGCGCGGTGCTGGACGCCGAAAGCGTGTCCGAACTTATCAGGTTAAGGTTGGGCACCGCCGAGGTCAGCTGAGTGATGTCCTGAATGCCGCGCGCCTCCAGATTTGCGCTCGACAGCGCGGTGACCGCGATCGGCGTGTTCTGCAGCCGCTCCTCACGGCGCTGCGCGGTCACCACGATATCGTCGACGCGTGACGAGGGCGCGTCCTTGGCCTGCGGCGCGGGCGTGGACACTGGCAAGGGCTGGCCCCCCACCGCCTGAGCCCACACGGCGGGCGCCCACAGCAGTGCACCAACTGCGACCGATCCAAGTGCGACCGACGAAAACCTGCGATTTTGCTCGAACATGGTACCTCCCCAGATTCTGTTCTTAGTTCGCGGTGAGATCGCCGCCGCGCGCAGCCTGAACGCGCTTACCGACGCGGTGCCCCTAGCTTTGCCGCCAATTGGGGCGCACCGATGCTGACCGGCCGGACCGGCGAGCCCGTCGCGCCCTGCTGGCGTAGCGGCAAAACCATCGTGCACGACAGCCACACGCGATCATGCGCCAGTTCGGCCAAATGCCCGTTCTGCATTTGCAAGACGCCGCCCCGGACTAGGTTTTGGTCATGCGTTGCCCACGGCAGATCCTTGGGTGCGCTCTTGGCGGGTGAGTCTTTCCCGAACACGGCGTCGGTGAAAGGTGTGTCGGTGCCGACCATCGCGACCTTGTGTGCCGCCAGATAGCGCGCTGCATCGGCGGACAATCCCGGTGCGCCTGACATATAGCGATGATCGTCCGGATCGCGCCAGTACTCCTCGTGGCCCGTATAGATATAGACAACGTCCCCAGCCAGAAGGCCGCGCTTTGCCAGCCCCTCCGCCGCGAGCATTCTGCGCAAATCTGCGGCGCTGATCTCGTCGCCCGGACGCATCGCCGATCCGTGCCCAATGATGCCGCGCGCATCGAGCAGGACCCCCGACGTCACGATCGGCGGCGCTTTGTCGATACCGAGACGGAGCAGCGGGGATCCGGGGGTGGGCTTCACGTCAGCCTGTTTGAGGCCGCCATAGTAAGTCACCGCCTCGGTTGGGTAGGGAGGTGCGCCAGTCCACGCGGTCGCCAAATCGCCAAACAGGCCGAGCGCGTCGACTTGGGTCCCTTGCGCGCCCGACGCCCCGGCCAAAGCATCGCCATTGAACGCCTGACGCGTGTGCGGCAGGCCGCGCGTGGGTTGCGGCGTGAGCATTTCGGGCGCAGCAAACATCGATTGCGGCATCGTGTTCGTTCGCATGTGCGATAGCTCGTAAGCGCGTGCGCCGGGGCGCGTCAGTTCGCGCCCGCAACGGGCGAAGGTGTCAGCGCCGATCGCGGCCGCTGCCCCACGTTCGTCCACGGCCGCACTCAAGACGCTCGCGTGTAAGACGCCCACGCTAGCCAGAAGGGCAACGCAGTATCTTACAGTATGCCTATGCTGGGCGAGTCCAACGGCACGGTCGAAAATCTTCTCGAAGCTCGGAATGACTGTTGGGGCGTCAACGCTCCGTGCGACCAACCGACTGCCCTTGTACGGCATCCCGACCCCCATTCCGTCGCGCGCTAAGCCGCGATTCGACTCAATTTATATTGGATGCATATCGTATATAAAAGAGCTGGACAAGCGCCCGTTGTGATCACGTCGGGCTTGTCGTATTAGGCCGCATGACTGTGAGCGTCCCCACGGCTCGGGTTTCCCCTTCCCGGGAGAATACCTCAGCGCAGACCGCCGGACTGCGGAATCCGCGCGGTCGTCCGCGCAGCCTGACGATCGATACGGCCGTCCTCGAAAGCGCGGGAAGAATCATCGCCGAGAAGGGCGTTGCCGCCGCGACATTCGAGGCCGTCGCGGCGCGCGCCGGCACGACCCGCGTAAGCATCTATCGTCGCTGGCCGACGCGTACAGCGCTGCTCTTGGCGGTCCTCAGCTACCATAGCAACGCCCCGGTGCCGCCGCCGGGCGGGGGTGGGGGGCGCAAGGATTTGCTTGAGCTTCTGGAGAGCTTTGCGGCGATGACGCGTGGGTCGCTCGGCAAAATCGGGCCTCCGATAATCGCGGAGGTGCTCAGCGATCCGTCTGCGCGGGTCGCCGCGCTGACACGCTCGCCCTCGCCCGAGCTTGTTGCCGAAGCGTCACGCCGTCTTTCGGCGGCGCTTGCCGAGGCGGGGCAGCCAGACGCGGATCTCGAGATCCGGCTCGAAGCGATGTTCGGCTTGCTATTCCTGCGAGCGCTGGTCGGAAATATACCTCCCGACGCGGATCTGCCCGAGCGCGTTGTCAATCTCATCGTTGGGCCCGCCGCACTTACGCCCGCCCGGTAAGTGCCAGAACGGTCGAGGATAAGTTCGACCCGATCTACCTTGATCTCCTCTTTGGCCGGTCCACGCAGTGACCACCGGTGATGAGGCGCCCTAGGTCAAGCTCACTCCATGCCGGTCAGATTTTCGTGGAGGCGCCCGAGCAACACGATCATTCGGTCGAAATCCAGCGCTGAAAACCCGCTTATCGCCGCGGCATATACCGGCGCGGTTGCCGCTCGCGCTTCGACCACTTTGCTGCAGCCGCGATTTGAGAGGAACACTTCTGTCACTCGGGCATCATCTGCGGAGGGCGCCGAAGTCACTAGGCCCGCATTGGCCATGCGTTCGAGGATTCGCATCATCGTCGACAATTTGATGACGCTCGCTTCGGCGATCTGGCCCATGCTGCGCGGCGACCGTTCGCCAAGCACCATCAGCACTCGCCAGGTCGGAATGTCGATTCCGATTGCGCCCAAGCGAGCACTTATCACGACATTGTAGCGGCCGAGCGCGCGGTTCAGCAGGTAAAAAGGGTAGCGATCCACCCTGAAAGCGCTTGATCCTGGATCACCCAAAGGTCGCTGATCAGGCAAGTTGCGGGCTGTCGTCATATGCGCGGCGTACCTCCCGCCTCTACGCTCTGCAACGCATCAATAAACTTGCATAATCAAGTAATAATGCGCATGGTCCGGCCTAGGACCTGGTCGCCACAGGAGACGGCTGATGACAACGCTCGACGATTTCGCCCGTTCGGTCGCCGACGGATCAATCCGGACGATCGACCTCACCCAGACCTTGTCGGAGGAGACGCCGACACTGACCCTGCCCGCCGAATTCGGACAGACTGCGCGGTTCAGTCGTGAAGAAATCTCACGCTACGACGAGCGGGGCGTCGCGTGGCACTGGAACAATTTCACCACAGGCGAACATACGGGCACGCATTTCGATGCGCCCGTACACTGGGTGACGGGTAAGAACCTGCCCAACAATTGCGTCGACAGCATCCCACCTGCGGATTTCGTGGGTCCTGCGGTGGTGATCGACGCATCGCCCGAATGCGCCGCCGACCCCGACTTCCAGCTGACCGTCGCGTTTATCGAGGCTTGGGAAGCCAAACACGGGCGGATCCCCCGAGGCTCCTGGGTGCTGTTCCGCACCGACTGGTCGAAGCGATCGACCGAGGATTATGTCAACCGACGCGAGGATGGCGCGCATACACCTGGGCCCGATCCACAAGCAGTCCGCTTCCTGATCGACGAACGTGATGCGCGCGGTTTCGGTGTCGAAACGATCGGCACCGACGCCGGGCAGGCGCATCTGATGGATCCACCGTATCCGGCGCATACCCTGTTTCACGGCGCGGGCCGCTACGGGCTGCAATGCCTCGAAAATCTCGACCAGCTACCGCCAACCGGAACGGTAATCGTGGCAGCCCCGCTCAAGATCGGTGGTGGATCGGGCAGCCCGCTGCGGGTTCTCGCTTTCGTCGCCGCCTGATCTGACATGGCCGAACGGTCCTTCATGAAGGAGGTCGAGCATCTCCGGCTCGGCGCTGGCGAGATATTCCAGGGTGAGGGTATTCTCGCCGTTACCAAGGCGCTGCTTCAGTCGGGCGTCGCCTATGTCGGCGGGTATCAGGGCTCTCCGATCAGCCACCTGATGGACGTGTTCGCCGACGCCGACCCCTTGCTCAAGGAACTGGGCGTCCATTTCGTCTCTTCGGCGTCCGAGGCGACCGCGGCAGCGATGCTGGCGGCCTCCGTCAATTACCCGCTCCGCGGCGCGGTTGCCTGGAAGTCGGTCGTTGGCACCAACGTCGCGTCCGACGCATTGTCGAACGTCGCCAGCGGCGGCGTTACCGGCGGTGCGTTGATCATCGTCGGCGAGGATTACGGCGAGGGCTCATCCATCATGCAGGAACGCACCCATGCGTTCGCGATGAAATCGCAGATATGGCTGCTGGACCCGCGCCCCAACCTTCCCTCGATTGTCGACATGGTGGAGCAGGGCTTTGCGCTGTCCGAGGCGTCAAATACCCCGGTCATGCTGGAACTGCGTGTGCGCGCCTGCCACGTCACCGGTAGTTTTGTCGCCAAGAACAACAAACCGCCGCTGCTGACGGTGGGCCAGGCCGCCGCGAACCCCGTGCGGGCGCTCGACCGTATCGTGCTGCCGCCGGCAAATTTCCTACATGAAGTCGAAAAGATCGAGCAGCGTTGGCCCGCGGCGCTGCGCTTTATTGCCGAGCAGCAGCTGAACGAGCATTTCGGGCCGCAGGACGACGACATCGGGATAATCGTCCAGGGCGGCCTCTTCAACATTCTCAATCGCGCGTTGGAGTTGGCCGGACTATCGGACGATTTCGGGCATGTCCGGGTGCCTGTCTATTGTTTGAACGTCACCTATCCGCTGCTCCCGGACGAGGTATCCGCGTTCTGCACGGGCAAGCGCGCCGTTCTGATCGTCGAAGAGGGCCAACCCGAGTTTATCGAGCATGAACTGAACACGCTGGTGCGCCGCGCAGATTTGCAGACGCGGATCGTCGGCAAGGATGTCCTGCCACGTGCGGGTGAATATACGGGTCAGGCCTTGCTCGCGGGGGTGATCAGGTTTCTGGACACCTGGGCGCCGGAACGCGCGCCAGATCGTCCACAACCCTTCGTGCCCGATCCTGAAATCTCGGCCGAAGTGCCGCCGCGCCCCGCGGGCTTCTGTACCGGTTGCCCCGAGCGGCCGATCTTTTCGGCGATGAAACTCGTGCAGCGCGAACTTGGCGATCTGCACGTGTCCGCGGATATCGGTTGCCACCTGTTTTCGATCCTGCCGCCCTTCCACATCGGCAACACGACGATGGGCTACGGCCTCGGTACAGCGGGCGCGTCGGCATTCAA
>JBBRSN010000066.1:0-25720 GCA_038245375.1 Sphingomonadales bacterium
CTCCCTGATCTCTCCCTGATCTCTCCCTGTAACTCGCTGTTACTCCCTGTTCGGGGCCGTTTGTGCATATTTGCCGATAGAGTTACCGTCGCGGCAACATTTGCCGTCTATTTGCAATAGGTTATACGCTTCCCTGTTCGGCGAACAGGGAGCGCACGCCAGCGAACAGGGAGAAGCTGCCGGAACAGGGAGTCCGATTTTCGACGATGAGAAAGACGCGGGCGAGTCGCCCGACCGTGACCATAGTCGGGGAAGGCGCAAAGTGAATCACGGCGATCGCGCCGCCCCGGTCTGGCTCAGAGGTTGATCCGGGCCGGGGCGGTGGTGCGGACCGCGTCGCGGCCGCCGTCGATCCCGCGATGGTGAACGCGAAGGCGCGTCGCGCGCAATGCGCCCATTCGGGTCAGCCGGTCACCGCCACGACATTGTCGTCGGCATTGCGGTCGATATATTTGTTGTACGGGTCGACCCCGGCAAAGGCCGGCTTGCGCGTCGAGACGACCCTGATGACCTGTTTGCCCGACTTCACCGGCAATCGCGTCATCGATATGACGTCCTTCGCCGCGAACGCGCCGAGGCCCGGCCGCGCATCGAACAACCCGATATCGATATCGTCGGCCAGTGGCGTTGCCGTCTCCTTGCCCTTGCCGTCGGCGTAGAACTTCGCCGCGTCGACCGTAATCGACGTCTCGAAGGTCCCATCGGGCAGCTTGCGCACCGTCGCGGTCGGTGCCTTGAGATCGTAGATCGTGATGCGGTCGAGCAGGTCGAGCACCAGCTTATGCTCGGCCGGCGTGCGCGCCAGCGACAGGAACCCGTTCACCAGATCGAGCGAGCGCGGATAGGGCTGGCTCTTGAAGCGATATTTGTCGAGCAGCCCGGCGAGCATATGGTTGACGCGGTCTTCGCCGAGCCGGTCCTGCAGCAGGTACATCACCACCGCGCCCTTGCGGTAATGGATATAGGGCTGGTTCTCGACCCGATCGAGCGGCAGTTCCTCGAGCCGCTCCGAGCCGCGCGAGCGCAGATAATTGTCGAGTTCATATTTGAGGAAGCGGCGGATCTTGTCCTCGCCATACATGTGCTTCATCACCATCAGCGCCGAATATTGTGCCATGGTTTCGACCAGAACGGTGCCGCCCTGCATGTCGGCGCTGATCAGCTGGTGCGCCCAATATTGGTGGCCCAGTTCGTGCGCGGTGACATAGGTGACGTAATCGATCTTTTCGGCGTCGCGGGTGTCGGCGATGAAGCCGATCCGCTCCGAATAGGGGATCGTCCCGGCGAACGCCTGGGCGAAGGTGGCGTAGCCCGGAAACTCGATGATCCGGGCATAATCGAACTGATAAGGCCCGAAATGCGCGCGGTAATAGCCCAGCGAGGTGCGCATCGCGGCGAGCATCCGGTCGACATTGTAGCTGTGCCTGGGATCGTAATAGACCGTCAGCTTGACCCCGTCGGCCATTGCCGATTTTTCGGCATAGCGCGCCGACTGGACGGAGAAGAAGGCGAGGATCGGCGCACCCGACACGAAATGCGCGGTGCGACGGCCACCGGCGACGGTGTCGGAAATCTTGCGGCCCGGCGCGATCGGCACCTGGTCGGCACTGGTCGACAGCGTGATGTCGGCATGGACCCAGTCGGCATCGCCGACATAGTTGCGGCGCTGTGCCGCCACGTCCTCGAGCTTGGCCATGCGCAGCTCGGGCTCCAGGCCATATTTGCGGCGCTTGACGCGGTCGTCGAGCAGCCCGTCGCGGCTCATGCCGAGCTGCGGCGCGAACTGGGCATTGTTGAGGAAGGTGCCGTTGCCGATCAGCGAGGTGTCATCGCCATTGGCGCGCAGCCCGTGCTGGACGCGCTCGGTGCGGAACGAAAGCGTCCCGGTCGCGCCCGGTGCCAGCGGGGTCGCGAAGGTGTAGATGCGATATTTCAGCACGGCATCGTCCATGCTGAGCTCCGCGCCGGGCACGTCGATCACCTTGATCGCGGTGTTGCTGTCCTGCAACCGGACATGCAGCACCTCGAGTGGCGCGCCGGTGTCGTTGACGAAGCGATATTGGCCGCTGAATTCGGCGCGCCGTTCTGCCGGATACAGCGCGACGTTCATCGTGATGTCGGTCAACGACGGCTGAAGCACCTTCTCATATTTGAGGTACTTCTTCTCATAGTCCGCGAGCATCCGGTCGCGATCGTCCTGCGTGCGATACTGGTTGAGGATATTCATGTTCCAGAACAGGTATCCGCCGGTGCCGACGAAGACGAGCAGCGCGGCAAGCATGATCGCACCGGGTGTGCCGGCGAGCCGGCGGGGCAGGCGTTTCAGCCGCGGAAGCAATTTCACCTCGGTACCGCGCCGCCACAAGAGGTGGGCGAACACGGCGAGAACCACCGCAAAGGCGCCCCAGTAAAGCCGCAACCACCAGCCGAGCGCCTGACCGACCTGCGCGCCGTTCATGTCCGACAGCCGCTCGTTGCCGGTACTGCCGTAATTGTAGAGCGGGTGCTCGAAGCCGACATTCGACAGCGTGATCGTCGCGACGAGATAGATCACCATCACGCCCCAGCCGACATATTTGTTGGGGCTGAGCGCCTGGACGAAGACGGCGAGAATGGCGAGGATCACCATGTCGACCGATGTCGGCAAGACGTACCAGGCGAAATACTGGCCAAGCTCGACATTGCTCTGGCCGCGCGCCAACTGAACGATGATCGCCGCGACGACCGAGATCAGCAACGTCGCGATCAACACGCCGGTCACTGCCAGTACCTTGGGCACGAGATAGGCCCAGTTGGGCAGCGACGTCGCATCGATGATCTCGTGCATCTTGCGTTCGCGGTCACGCCAAACCAGCTCGCCGGAATAATAGATCGCGATGATGAGCGGGAAGATCGTGAACGCGCCCTGCAACGTGCCGATCGTGACGAAGGTCAGGGCACGCACCGGCGTACCATAGACCTCGTTGGCGAACAGCAGGGCACCAACCGAGTTGAACAGGCCGATCAGTACCAGCACGAGGAAGGCCGGGCTGCGGAACACCTGCCGCATCTCGAAGCGACAGCGCGCTGAAAGCCGCGACCAGGCCGAAGCGTCGGGGTGCAGGTCCGGCAGCCGCGCGACGAGCAGCGGCGCGGTCGCCGCCAGCTTGGCGTCCTTGCGCGCCTGGCGGCGCAGCTTGCGCTTCGAGATGCCGCTCTCGGCGAAGCTGAATCGCCAATAGGCGAGCGCCAGCGCACACAGGCCAACGACGAACCAGATGATGCGGTTGGCGAGCAGGATGCCCGTGACGACGGGCGTCCCGGTGTTCGCCTCGCTCGCCGTCCAGTACCGCGTCATGTCGCGGAAGGCGCCGATGCCGAACGGCTCGACATAGCCGGCCAGCTCGCGCAACTCGGGCTTGGCGTTGATCACGGCGTTGAGCACCGAGTAGAGCACGAGGAACACGACGACGCCGAGATAGCTGTACATCATCGACCGGGTCATCGTCGCTACGGCGAAGAAGATCGCCGAGGTCAGGAAGACGTTGGGCAGCGCCAGCACGAAATAGGCGTACAGGAAGGTCTGCCAATGGTTTGCGCCGAGCATGTCGGGATCGACCCACGGCATCAGCGAGCCGAGCCACATTGCCAGCGGCACGAAGACAAAGGCTATCGCCGCGGCGATGAAGGCGCCGAGGAAACGCGCGAAGAGATAATCGAACTTCGTCACCCGGGTGGTGACGACCATCGGGCCGAATCCGCTTTCATTGTCGCGCACGATGACGTTGGAGACGAAGGCCGTCGTCACGAACATGAAGAACAGCGACAGGATCAGATGCGTCATCGCGATCGCGACCGGCGCGTTCTTGTGAATGTTGCCGCCGCTGCCGATCCGGATCTGCTCGACCGTCACCGACCCGAAGGTCAGCAGGAAGAACAGGATGGCCACCACCCAGAAAACCGGGTTGCGCAGCTGGTAACGCAGTTCGAAGCTGGCGATCTTGCGGAACATGGCGCTCAGACCGCTGCTGGCATGGGTACGCGGCGGGTGCGCGCCAGCGTCGAGAAATAGACGTCTTCGAGCCCGCCCGCGACGCTGGTGAAGCCGTCGCCCGGGTCGCTCGGCGACAGGATGTGGATGATCGTTCGCCCGCCGAACAGCCGCGTCGAGATTACCTCGTGCCGGCCGCGATAATCCTCGAGCTGGTCGCGCTCGATCGTCTTCGCCCAGACATTGCCGCGCGACTGCGCGATGAGTTCCTGCGGCGCGCCCTCGAGCTGGATCTTGCCCGCCGCCAGCACCGCCATGCGCGGGCACAAATCGGCGACGTCCTCGACGATGTGCGTCGACAGGATGATCACGACATTCTCGCCGATCTCGGCGAGCAGGTTGAGGAAGCGGTTGCGCTCCTCCGGGTCGAGCCCGGCGGTCGGTTCGTCGACGATGATCAGTTCGGGGTTGCCGATCAGCGCCTGGGCGATGCCGAAGCGTTGCCGCATCCCGCCCGAAAAGCCGGCGATCGCCTTCTTGCGCACGGTCCAGAGATTGGTCTGGTTGAGCAACGTCTCGACCGTCTGCTTGCGCTCGCGCGCCGAGGCGACGCCCTTCAGCACCGCCATATGGTCGAGCATGTCATAGGCCGAGACGCGCGGATAGACGCCGAAATCCTGCGGCAGATAGCCGAGCCGCTCGCGCAGCTTCTCGGGCTCGGCGACGACATCGATGTCGCCGAAGCGGATGCTGCCCGCGGTCGGCGTCTGCAGCGTCGCGACGCAGCGCATCAGCGTCGACTTGCCCGCCCCGTTCGGACCGAGCAGGCCGTACATCCCCTTGGGGATGCTCAGCGAAACGTCGTCGAGCGCGCGTGTGCCATTGGCATAGACATGGGTGACGCCGGTCAGTTCGAGCACGATGATATCTCCCCGTTTGAGAACATCATAACGTGTGTATTACGAAGCTAAAGCACTTTTTGCGCGGTGCGGGAGAATGTTGCAGCGGTTTGCGGCGTCAGTCGAGCAGCGCGCCCAGCGCGTCGGCGTCGCGCAGTATGATGCCGCGCGTACCGACCCGTTCGATCAACCCGGTCTGTTCGAGCGCGCTCAGTTGGCGGCTGACCGTCTCGATGGTCAGCCCGAGCAGCCCGGCAATCTCGCCGCGCGTCAGCGGCAGGTCGAAGCGCTCGGCGCGGTGGCAGCCCGGGCCGGCGGCCGCGGCAAAGGCGAGCAACAGCCCGGCGACGCGGCCGCGCGAATCGCGCCGCCCGATCAGGTCGGTCAGCGCGCGGGCATCGTCGAGGTCGCTGACCGAGCGTTGCAGCACGCTTTGCTGCAACGCCGGCGCCTCACGCATCAGCCGTTCGAAATCGCCGCGCGGCACCAGGCACAATTCGCTGTCGGTCAGCGCGACCGCATCGTAGCGGATCTGCGCGAAGAACAATTGCCCGAGCAACCCCGCCGGATGGACCAAAGCGACGATCCGCTCGACCCCGTCCGCGCCGGTCGAGCACAGCTTTACCGCGCCACGCACCAATGTCGCGCAGGCGACGCTGTCGTCGCCCGCCGCGAAGATCGTTTCGCCGCGCGCGAAATGCCGGTGCCGGCCGATCCGGCTGAACGCGTCGAGTTCGGCCGGTTCGAGCGCAGCGCACACCGCCGCGTCGCGTACCGGGCACGCGCTGCACGCGGCGGGCATCGCGGCGATGGGTTCGGTGTGGATCGTTTCCATGCGGGTCATTGCTCTCGCGAGAGGTTGCGGCCGAGGAAGAAGAGCCCCAGGCCGATGGCAAAGGGCACCCCGCCGACGATCAGCGGCAAGGGCAGCGCCGACAGCGCCTCGCCGATCTTCATGCTGCTCAGCCCCATGCCGATCACGACCACCGTGCACAAGCCGCTACCTGTCATGATCAGGATGCCGATGGCGAGCAGCAACCCGCCGAAAAACTGCTTCATACCCTTTCCCCCGCGCGTGCGCGACGCAGCACGCCAGCCCCTTCTGCACCGCTACGATAGAAACTGTTATACGTATCAAACGGGATGATCGCGCCCTCGGGCGTGACGAAATGCACGCAGCTGCGCTTCACCGTGCCGAGATCGAAATTGTAGCGATCGAGGAATTGCAGGATCACCACGCGGAAGCTGTTGGCATAGCCGAGCTCCGCCGGCACCGCCGCCTGCGGCAGGCAGCACAGCAGCCCGGTCAGCTTCTCCTCGGTATTGGCCTGCGAGGTGGCCAGGCTCAGCAGGCCGTTCACCGCGTCGCGCAGTTTGGGATAGGCCTCGTAGCTGATCGTGTTGGGGCCTTCGAGGATCAGCTCGCGCGGCAACAGCGACGTGATCGGCGTCACCGCCGGCCCGTCGCGCAGGCCATAGCCGATGCAGATCTGGTCGGGATTGCAGGGCAGCGGGATCATGTCCTCCAGCCCGAATACACCGGCTTTGACGACCTCGCGGCGGATCTGCGTCAGCAGGATGCGGTTGGCCTTGCCGTCGAACCCCTCGTTGCGCCCGGCATCCTGCACCGGCTGGAAGGTCACGCCGCGCACGCACTTCCATTGCAACGCATGTTCGATGATCGGCGCGACCTCGTGGTCGTTGACCCCGCGCTTGACCACCGCGACCAGCGTCGTCGACAGCCCGACGCGCTCCAGCGCTTCGAGCGCCTGTTGCCGGATGCGCGACAGTCGCGCGCCGCGCAGGTTCATCAGTGCCTCGTCGTCGAGGCTGTCGAACTGGAGATAGACTTCCAGCCGCGGCGCATAGCCGGCCAGCCGTTCGACGAACGCCGGGTCTTGCGCGATGCGCACGCCGTTGGTGTTGATCATGACATGGCGGATCGGCCGCGCCTTCACCGCGTCGAGGATGGCGAAGAAATCGGGGTGGATCGTCGGCTCGCCGCCCGACAGCTGCACCAGGTCGGGCTCGCCCTCGCTCAGCACCAGCGCATCGAGCATCCGCTCGACCGTCGCGACCGGCAGGTGCGCGCCGTGAATATCCTCGGCATCGGCGAAGCATACCGGGCAGGACAGGTTGCAGGCGGAGTTGATCTCGACGATCGCCAGGCAGCTATGCTGCTCATGGTCGGGGCACAGCCCGCAATCGAACGGGCAGCCGGCCTCGGTGCGCGTGTGCGTGTGCAGCGGCCGGTCGCCGGGCTTGAGCCACAATTTCTGCGACCGCCAATAATCGAGATCGTCGCTGATCAACGTCTTCTGCACGCCGTGGTCGCGGCAGCGCTTGAGGTAGAAGACCTTGTCGTCCTCGATGATCACCTTGGCCGGCACCGGCACGAGGCAGGTCTCGCACAGGCTCGTCGTCTGGCCGTGGAACAGATAGGGCGCGGCCTTACGCTCGGGCGGTGTCGCCGGGTCCAGCACGGCCACGGAAGATCCAGAGCAGGGCATAGGCGGCCAGTCCCATCATCAACAGATGGAACACGTTAAGCGGCCCGATCAGCGGGGGATAGGGCTTCAAGAATTCCCACAGAAAACGCTGCACGGCATAGACCAGCACAAAGGCGTGAAAGCCGTGCGCAACCGCCCAGTGCCGCCCCGCGACGAGCGCGCGCCAATAGACCAGCAGGAACCCCGCCATGGCGAGCGATTCATAGATTTGCACCGGATGCCGGCCGATGCCGTCGCCAAGATCGACCGCCCAGGGCAACGATGTCGGCGTGCCGTAGGTCGCGTCCGCCAGGCCGGCGAAC
Organism: Sphingomonadales bacterium; assembly: GCA_038245375.1. Lineage (GTDB taxonomy): Bacteria > Pseudomonadota > Alphaproteobacteria > Sphingomonadales > Sphingomonadaceae > Sphingomonas. The sequence continues at coordinate 7,682 of JBBRSN010000066.1, forward strand.
AGGCACCCCCAGCGCCCGATGACGATGCCGATGGTCAGCGGGATGACGAACGGCCCGCCGGTCGATCGCGTGATGCCGCGCCGCCATTTCCACAGTTCGACGGCGGCGATCGCCCCGACCAGCCCGCCGGCGATGCTGTGCGACAGGATCGGCGCCGACAGCCGCAGCGTGTTGATCGACCCGAACAGCCACGCGCCGAGCGCGCCGCCCAGCGCGAGGGCGATGAAATAGCTCGGCGCGGTCTCACGCGCGAGCCGCTCGACCGTCGTGCGGCGATGGCGATAGACCCAGCGCCCGCCCAGCGCCGCGCACAGCCACGCCGCGAGGTCGAAGACATGGTGCAGCCAGGGCGCGGTCGGGACATGGATCATGCCCCCACGTCATGGCAGCATGGCCGGCGCTTCGTCCAGCGGGCCGCCCGATCGTTCGGGTTGCGCAACGCACGGTGCCGGGTCGCGAGCGCATGGCGAAAACAGCGTTGGATAGACAGGCGTGTCGAGAGTAGGCTGTTCGAATATCGAGACCATCTGAAAGGCGGATGTTTGCTGGAAAATCCCCTCATCCGGAAACTGTCGAACGTGGCGGATCTCTCGGACAAGCAGCGCGACGTGCTCCAGTCCCTGTGCGACTATGCCGAGGTCGTGTCGGCGGATGAGGATATCCTGCGACAGGGCGACCGGCCCGACCATCTGCACCTCGTGCTCGAGGGCTGGGCGATGCGGTATCACATTCTGCCCAACGGCTCCCGCCAGATATCCGCCTACCTGCTCCCGGGGGACTTTTGCGACATGCACGTCATGGTGCTCCAGCAGATGGATCACAGCATCGCCACGCTCACGCCGTCCACGATCGCCCTTGTTCCGATCGAGAAGATCCGGGAACTTGCCCAGCAGCTGCCCGAGCTCACCCAGGCGATGTGGTGGGCGACCCTGGTCGACGAGGGCGTCATGCGGGCATGGATCGTCAATCTCGGCCGGCGATCAGCGTTCAAGCGCGCCGGGCATCTGATTTGTGAACTGTATGAGAGAATGAAAAGCGTTGGCCTCGTCACGAACGAGGAATTCGCCCTGCCGCTTACCCAGGCCGAAATCGCCGACTCGCTCGGATTGACCCCGGTCCACATCAACCGGGTGATCCAGCGCCTGCGCCAGGAGAACCTCATCGTGTTCGACCGCCAGCACATCACGATCCCGAACATTGCCCGGCTCAAGGCGATTTCGGGTTTCGACCCGAGTTACCTCCACCCCGAGCATGTCAGGCTGGGGTAAACACTGCCGGCATGTCGGCGCCGTCGGCGCCGTCGTGAAAGCGAAAAGGGCGCCCGGTTCGTGCCGGACGCCCTCCTCTCCTGATCGATGAAATCGGGTCAGTAGGAATAATACATGTCGAACTCGACCGGGCTGGGGGTCATTTCCCAGCGCGCGACGTCTTCCATCTTCAGTTCGATGTACGATTCGATCTGGTCCTTGGAAAACACGTCGCCCTTGAGCAGGAAGTCGTGGTCGGCGGCGAGGCTTTCGAGCGCTTCGCGCAGCGAACCGCACACCGTCGGCACCTGGGCGAGCTCTGCCGGGGGCAGGTCGTACAGGTTCTTGTCCATCGCCTCACCCGGATGGATGCGGTTCTGGATGCCGTCGAGGCCGGCCATGAACAACGCGGCGTAGCAGAGGTACGGGTTGGCCATCGCATCGGGGAAGCGCACTTCGACGCGTTTGGCCTTCGGCCCCGTGCCGTACGGAATGCGGCACGATGCCGAGCGGTTGCGTGCCGAGTAAGCGAGCAGCACCGGCGCCTCGTAACCCGGGACCAGCCGCTTGTAGCTGTTGGTCGTCGGGTTGGAGAAAGCGTTGATCGACTTGGCATGCTTGATGATGCCGCCGATGAAGTACAGGCACATGTCGCTCAGCCCGGCATAGCCGTTGCCGGCGAACAGCGGCTGGCCCTTGTCCCAGATCGACAGATGGGTGTGCATGCCCGAGCCGTTATCTTCCTTGATCGGCTTGGGCATGAAGGTGACGGTCTTGCCGTACGCCTGGGCGACCTGGTGGCAGACATATTTGTAGATCTGCATGCGATCGGCGGTGACGGTCAGCGTGCCGAAGGTCAGCCCCAGCTCGTGCTGCGCGGCGGCAACCTCGTGATGGTGCTTGTCGCACGGCAGGCCCATTTCGAGCATGGTCGAGACCATCTCGCCGCGGATGTCGACCGCCGAGTCGACCGGGCCGACCGGGAAGTAACCGCCCTTGGCGCGCGGGCGGTGGCCGAGATTGCCGCCCTCATAGCTGGTGCCGGTGTTGGTCGGCAGTTCGATATCGTCGATCTTGTAATAGCTCGTCGCGTAGCTCGTCTCGAACTGCACGTTATCGAACATGAAGAACTCGGCTTCCGGGCCGATATAGACCGTGTCGCCGATGCCCGTGGTCTTTAGATAGGCCTCGGCGCGCTTGGCGGTCGAGCGCGGGTCGCGGGCATAGAGCTCGCCGGTCGACGGTTCGACGATGTCGCACACCAGGATCAGCATCGGCGTCGCCGAGAACGGATCGGTCCACACCGCGTCGAGATCGGGCTTGAGGATCATGTCGGATTCGTTGATCGCCTTCCACCCGGCGATCGACGAACCGTCGAACATGAAGCCGTCGGTCAGCTCGTCCTCGGTCACCACGCCGGAGACCATCGTGAGATGCTGCCATTTGCCCTTGGGATCGGTGAAGCGCAGATCGACCCACTCGATCTCCTGCTCCTTGATCATCTTCAGGACGTCGTTCACCGAATTCGCCATTACCCCATGCCCTTTCGCTTTATGTCGTGCGCCCGCCGACCGGCGGGAATCAAGTTACACCCCGGTAGCCTACGCTGTCACAAAATGCTGCGCTGCGTCAAATAGCATTCTCGTCGCGCTCGCCGGTGCGGATCCGCAGCGCGGTCTCGACCGGCAGCACGAAAATCTTGCCGTCGCCGATACGGCCGGTCTGCGCGGCAGCGGCGATCGCCTCGACGACGCGCGCCGCCATGGCGTCTTCGACGACGACCTCGAGCTTCACCTTGGGCAGGAAATCCACGACATATTCCGCACCGCGGTAGAGTTCGGTATGGCCCTTCTGCCGGCCGAAGCCCTTGGCTTCGACGACGGTGATGCCCGACACACCAACCTCGTGCAGCGCTTCCTTCACTTCGTCGAGTTTGAACGGCTTGATGATCGCTTCGATCTTTTTCACGTGCTGCGGTCCCCGATGATGTCGGCCCACCTTACATGAAGCGTGCCAGTCGCGCGAGGGTGTCGCGACACTTGTGGGTCATCGGCTCGGCGCAGATTCGCTTGCCGGGTTTCAGTGCAACACGGGCGATGGTGCCCGTTTTGTAAGCATGTCGGCCGTCGCGTTGTCGATCCCGCGCGCCAGGTGAGATTGACCTGCAACACGGTTTGTGACTACACGAAGCGTACACAAGGAGGCGCGATCATGTCGGCCCATGTCCAGGTGGTTGGGGTCCGCGAGCTGCGCGGCAAGCTCAGCGATTATCTGCGCCGCGTCGCCGCCGGCGAGAGCTTCGACGTGATGGTGCGCGGCCGCAAGGTCGCGGAATTGCGTTCACCGGCGCCGCCCGACCCCAATTTCCGCAAACCCGGTGCGCTCAAGGGGCAGGGCTGGATCGCCGACGATTTCAACGATCTGCTGCCTGAGCTCGAAGCGGCGATGGAAGCTGATATATTCCCGCCCGAGCGGTGAGGCTGCTGCTCGATACCCATGTGCTGATCTGGTGGGTCTTCGATCTGCCGCAACTTGGCGCGCGCGCACGGGCGCTGGTCGGGGATCCGCGCAACGACATCATGTTCAGCCCGGCGTCGCCGTGGGAAATGTCGATCAAGATCGGGAGTGGCAAACTCGACATCGATATCGTCGATGCACTTGCCTCCTTTGCCGCGCGCGGCTTCACGCAATTGAATATCGCACCCGCGCACCTTGCCGCGCTGACCCGACTCGAGCGCCACCATGGCGATACGTTCGATCGCATGATCGTCGCCCAGGCGTTGGTCGAGGGCGTCTCGATCATGACCGACGACGCCATGATCGCGCGCTACCCCGTCGCCACGATCTCCTGTCGCTGACGCCCGCTATTTCGCCGCCAGCACCGTCCCGGTCGCCGTCGTCGGCGTCACCCCCGCCGGCTTGCCGAGATTGGCCTTCGCCCAGTTCGCCTCGTCGATGATGTAGAGCCGCACCGACTGCGCCTGGGCTGGCGTCATCACCCGCGTGAAGCTGACCATGCCATTGCCCTTCAGCGCGCCGTCGATCACGATCGCCTTCCAGCCCCTGGCATCGGCCAGCATGGCGGAATGCTGCAGGTCGGGCAGCACGCCGCCGCCGGCGGCATTGCCGCCATGGCACACCTGGCAATTGCGCCCGAACAGCGCCTTGCCGTCGGCGATCTGCGCCGGCGTGCCGGTTGACGGCGGCGGCGCGAACGCTGCTTCGGCCGGGGCCGGCAGCGGCGGCAGTTTTGCCGTGCCGCCGAGCTTGAACACCAGCAGCCGCGGGATGTTGGGCACGGTCCGCGCCACGCCGCCGGCATAGCCCGCGGCGAGCGGGAAACTCCCGCCGCGCCCGCTCAGCACGGCGACATATTGCACGCCCTTGACGGTGAAGGTGGCGGCGCCGGCCATGATCCCCGACTGCACCGGATACGCCAGCAACTGCTTGCCGCTGTCGGCGGCATAGGCGCGAAACTCGCCCAGCGCGGTGCCCTGGAACACCAGATTGCCCGCCGTCGCCATCGTCCCGCCGTTCCACGGCACCGGATAATCGACCCGCCAGCGTTCCTTCCCCGTGACGGGGTCGAACGCCACCAGCGCGCCGGTCGTCCCTGCCGTCGCCGCGGCGATCGTCGCCGCGTCGCGCGGCAGCATGCTTTCGGAAAAATTGGTCCCGGTGTTGAAGCCGATCGGCTGGCGCACGCTGTCCTGTGGCGTCAGCGGCGGGATATACGCCATCGCCACTTCCTGCGCCGGGATATAGGCGAGGCCCGCCTTGGGGCTGAAGCTCATCGGCTGCCAGTTATGCGCCGCCAGCGCCGACGGGATGCCGATGAACGGCTGTTGCGTGCGGTAATAGCGCGACGCAGCGGTCTCGACCGGCCGCCAGTCGGGGCCATAATGGTCCGCCCAGGTCACCGTCTTGGCGAACTTCTCGGCGAGGATCGGCTTGCCCGTCGTGCGGTCGAGCACAAAGAAAAAGCCGTTCTTCGGCGCCTGCATCAGCACCTTGCGCTTCGCCCCGCCGATCGTCAGGTCGGCGAGGACGATCGGCTGGGTCGCGGTGAAATCCCACGTCTCGGCCGGCGTTTCCTGATAATGCCACAGATATTGCCCGGTCTCGGGCTTCAGCGCGACGATCGACGACAGGAACAGATTGTCGCCCGTGCCTTGCGAGCGCAGCCCGTGGTTCCACGGGTTGCCGTTGCCGACGCCGATATAGAGCTGGTCGAGCGCGGCGTCATAGACGATCGAGTCCCACACCGTCCCGCCGCCGCCCGACTGCTTCCACGGCCCGCCCGGCGACCAGGTCGCCGCCGCCGCGGTCTTGAGGATCGCGTCGGACGCCGCCCCGTCGGCTTCGCCCTTGGCGTTGGGCACGGTGTAGAAGCGCCACTTCTTCGCCCCCGACGCTGCATCATAGGCGGTGATGTAGCCGCGCACGCCGAACTCGGCGCCACCATTGCCGATCATCACCATGTCCTTCACCACGCGCGGCGCACCGGTGATGGTATAGGGCTTGCTGTTGTCGGTGGTCTGCACCGACCAGATCTGCCGGCCGCTGGCGCTGTCGATCGCGATCAGCCGCCCGTCGATCGTGCCGAGATAGAGCCTGCCCTTCCACGCCGCGACGCCGCGATTGACCACGTCGCAGCACGCCTCGACGCCCTTGCTCTTGTCGACGCCCGGGTCGAACGCCCACAGCTTCTTGCCGCTCAGCACGTCATAGGCGAACAGCTTCGACCACGGCCCGGTGACGTAGATCGTCCCGTCGATCACGATCGGCGTCGATTCCTGCCCGCGCGCATCGGGCATGTCGGCATACCAGGCCAGGCCGAGCCCGCCGACATTGCCGTCGTTGATCTGCGTCAGCGGGCTGAAGCGCTGCTCGTCATAGTTGAACCCCGTCGCCGCCCAGTCGCTGCCATCGCCGCCGCTGGTCAGGTACGCCGCATCGATCTTGCCGACGCCGGTCAGTGCGGTCAGGTCGGTCGTCTCGCCGCCTTCGCCCCCCGCCTGAGTCTCGTTGCCGAACTTGATGCACCCGGACAGCAGCAACCCTGCCGCCAGCACCATCATTCCACGCCGCATGCCACTCTCCGCCCCGTGCACTCCGCTCAGGCGGAGTCGAATGCCCGGTATGGTGGGGCAGCGGGGCGCGAAAGGGAAGGGGGCCGCCGCCGGGTCGTCGTTTTGGTGGGCGTCGGGTCAGCCGGCGCGCGCGGTGACAAACCACGCCCGCGCGGGCATGGCGACCCCGTCGGGACCGGCATGCTGAGCGAACAGCGCGATCAGCTCGGCCGAAACCGCTGACTGAACCGCTGGCGCGGCATCGGCCAGCAACTCGCCGAACGACAGCGCTTCGAGGACGAAGGCGACCGCGCTTTCGGGGCTCGAGCCGGCACCGCCGACCTGCTGCATCCCGTCCCAGGCGACGATGTCGATGTCGACGAACCCGGCGCCGCCCAGCAAGGCATGGATGTAATCGGGATCGTCGAGCGCGAAGGGGCCGGGCGCGCGCGGCACGGGCGCGGGCAGTTCGAGATGCCGCCCGAGCACCCCCATCATCGCCGCGATCCACAGATTGTCGCGCGCCGGTGCCCAGACGGCGAGGTCGGCCCGCCCGCCGGGGCGGATCAGCGACTTCAAATTGCCGAACGCCGCCCCGGGCTCGGCGAAGAACATCGAGCCGAAGCGCGAGAACAGCCGGTCGAACGGTGCGCCGGGCGGCGTCGCGGCCGACGCGTCGGCCTGCACGAACGAGACGTTCGCGGCACCGGCCGTGGCGGCGCGCGTCGTGGCGAACGCGATCAGGTCGGGGGAGATGTCGAGGCCGAGGACCGAACCGTCGGGCGCGACCTCCGCACCGATCGCGATGCTGGTGCCACCACCGCCACAGCCGATGTCGATCACCCGCTCGCCCGGTCGGAACGCCGCGCGTTTCAGGAACGCTTCACCGACCGGTGCGATCATGCTCTCGAAGCGATCGATATTGGCGAGCCATTTTGCGCCCATCGCGCCGGCCCAGTCCTCGGCCTCCAACGCGTCGCTCGTCGGTGTCGCAGCGGTCATACTTCCTCCCCAGGTTGGTCGCGGCCGGTTCGCGCCCCGGCTCGTCCACGACCTCCATTTGCCGCGACGGTGCCAACTAGCGGAAATGCACCACGCGTTACAACCGTATCCCGTCCGGACCCTGTCGATTAACCCGTCGATAGCGCTGCCACCGCGCCGAACAGCACCAGATCGGACCGGCTGACGATCGCCACCGGCACCTCGCTCAGCTGGCGGTGAAAGGCGCTCTTGGCGGTCAGGCGCTGGCGAACCGCGGGATCGCTGAGCATGATCTGCAGCGCGCGGGGGATCGCGCCGCCGAGATGGACGCCGACCCACGCGCCAAAGGCGAGCACCAGGTCGCCGATGAACGCGCCGGGATAGCCGACGAACATCTGTACCGCGCGCGCCGCCACCGCGTCATGCCTGACCGCTTTCGTCACCTCCTCCGGGCTGGATGCCGTCTTCCCGACAGCGAAATGAACCACCGGCTGCCGGTCAGGTTGATGACGGCGCCGCGCGCCATCCCGGCGACGGCGAGCACGCTGGGAACCGCCACGTTGCGCAGCCCGACGCCGTCGAGACAGGCCATCAGCGCGGCCGTAAAGGTCGAATGCTGGGTGGCGAGAAAACTGCGCACCTCGCGCGGCGCGATATCGTCGTCGCCGCCGCTCAGTGCGAAGCGCACCGATTGGCGTCCGATATCGGCCACCAGCCCGGTCCGACGGTGCTCCACGGTCACCCCCTCCTCATTGCCCGGCCGTGTTGCAGGGTCGATGTGTGAGCGCTATCATATTTGTGTCGGGCGATCCAGACGCTGTCGCGCGGCATCGCGCCATGTCGCGGTTATTGCTGGACTTCCCAAGATGGTGTGCCGCCCGTCACCGGCTAAGAGCGTGCTGCGAATAGGTGGAATCCGGAGATTCGCCATCAAGCACGCGACCACAAGGAAACTGGAGCGGGCTGCGTTTCCATCGAAACGCAGCCCGCTCCAGCGCCGATCGCCGCCGCTACGCTGTCGTTCGCCTGCGCACGGCGTTCACCAGCGCCGCCACGATCAGCACCAGCCAGGCAAGGCCACTGCCTTGCGTTACCAGCGCGCGGTTGCCGAACAGGCCGGCCAGCGACACCCCCGACCCGGCGATCAGCCCGAGCGCCACCACCACCTCCCAGCCGCCGCGACGAAAGAACAGGCCGCCGATCGCGACCACCACCAGCGCGAGCAGCGCAAACTTGATCCGCACGGCCGGCATCAACAGGTTGATGATGTGCTGATCGCCAGGCAGATTGTCGAGCAGGCGATAAAGTTGCACGCCCTCGAATTGGTCGCAGGCCGCTGCCAGCAGCGTCATGCCGATCGCGGCCCGCACCAGACCGCGTTCACCCGACCGCCGATCATCGCGCAGCGCCAGCAGGCACAGGATGAGGAAGCTGCTGTAGATCGGGATGAAGCCGAACGAGTCGAGCGCCAGCCCGCGATACTGCGCGGCGACATGCGCCGCGCGGCACGATGCCGGGAACAGCAGCGCCACATCGTTCGGGCTGGTGACGAATTCGAACGCCAGGATTGCGTCGCCGCGGCCGCACGCGGCGATATCGGGTATCTGCGCAAAACCGATCGTGCAGCCGATTACCCCGAGCGCGGCAAGTGCCGCCCAGCGCCAATATGTCATGCAATGCTCTCCCGCCCCGTCTCCTCATGCTGATCGTGGCAGGGCTTCGCGCTGCTGTCATCGGTAACGTGTCACGGGGGGACCTGACCGCGCCGGATCGCCCTTGACCGGTAATTCCTACTATGTTAGTAGGAATATAGATGAGCGACACGCATCATCCGGCTCCGCCCGCTACCGGTCATCCGGTCTGGGAGGCGCTTTCCCGCTTTAGCATCGGCCCCGCCGACGCCGAACTGACCTTCGCCGCGCGGCTGGCGCGCGAAAATGGCTGGCGACCGGCGCAGGCCGAGCGGGTGCTGGAGGAATATCGCCGCTTCTGCTTCCTCGCGGTGACCGCGGGGCATCAGGTGACGCCGTCCGACGCGGTCGATCAGGCCTGGCACCTGCATCTTACCTATACGCGCGATTATTGGGAGCGCTTCTGCCCCGCGATATTGGGGCGGCCGCTGCACCATGGGCCGATGGCGGGCGGCACCGACGAGCAAAGCCGCTATTTCGAGCGATATGCCCGGACGCTGCGCAGCTATGAGCATGCCTTCGGCATGTCCCCACCCGCCGATCTCTGGCCATCGGCCGCGCGACGGCTGATCGACGATCCCCGCGCCCGGCGCGTCCATCCGCGCGACGGCCTTTTCCTTCCCCGGATCGCCCTGTGGTTGCTGGCGAGCGCCGCGGCGGCCATCGCGGCGGCGCATTTCCTGTCATGGTAGAGGAGCAATAGCCTATGTCTCTCGGACCCTTCGACCTCGCCGGCGGGCCGTTCCTGACATTGTACATCGTCCTGCTGGTCCCGACGCTGCTCGCCGGTTTCCTCATTCCCCCCTGGCTCCGCCCGGAAGGTCGATCGGGCCGCGTGACCGACCCCGGGCAACTCGCCTTGCTCGCCGGGGGGCGACAGCGCTTCTACGACACGAGCATGACGCGACTGCTCGCGGCGGACGCGCTCAAGCTGATCGGCGGCAAGGACTTTCTCGCCGCGTCCGGCGCCAGGGGGCACAGCGTGCCCGACGATGAGGTGCTGGCACTGGCGAGGCGCGCGCCGGCCAGCTTGAAAAGCGTCGAACGCGTGCTGCAACCCCATGCGGCCGCGACCGAAAGCGACCTCGTCGATGCCGGGCTGCTGATCGATCGCGACGTCACCGCGCAGCTCCGCTTCTGGCAGACCTCGCCATATCTGCTGCTCCTCTTGTTCGGCATGACCAAGCTGTGGATCGGCGTGGCGCGCGAACGGCCGGTCGGCTTTCTGATCGCGCTGCTGTTCGTGACGGCGATCGCCGCGCTGCTCAGGTTCACGACCGCCGACCGCCGGACGCGCGCGGGCAAGGCGCTGCTCGATGGTGCTCGCGACCGCAGCGACCGCCTGCGTCGTGCCCCGACACGCGACGAGGCCGCGCTCGGTGTCGCCCTGTTCGGCACCGGCGTGCTGCTCGGCTCGGCCTGGTCCGATTATCACGGCATGCGCCGGGCGAGCGACGGTGGCGGCGGCTTCGATGGCGGGTCCGGCAGCAGCGGCGACGGCGGTTGCGGCGGTGGCGGTGGGGGCGGGGGATGCGGCGGGTGCGGTAGCTGAACGGGGGCGGGCGACATTTTGCGGCGCATCGGCCGCGCTCTTGGCGATCAGTCGAGCGCACCCCCGCACCCGCGCCGTGCGGTGCTGCGATCACGCCGGCAATTTAGGCATTTGACTTTCGATTTCGCAGAACGTCGTCGCGATAATCAACGGTAACTGTCCGGATGTTGCTCAACGCTCTTCTCCGTCACGTAATGCTGGACAAAATGGCCCCCAAACAGCGGTCCCGGTGAGGGTGAGGTTTGGAGCGATGACGATGCCGTTCGAAGGGATCGACGTTTTTCCAGCGCGTGCTGAATGCCCGCAGACTCCGGCCGGCTTCCACTGCGAACAGTAGAGCGGTCGGGTAGCGCGGAACCTCGCCAGAGCCTGACGGCAATTCGGAGTCCCTGGCTTACCGTCAGTGCGGCAGACGTCCGCATCCCGCGAGACCATCCGGACGATTTGGCAGCTCTCGTCATAGACCGTGTCGAGATATGCGCCGTTGAAGGGGCGCCGCTCGCGATACTCGCGGCAGATCGTCAGTTTCTTGGCTCCGAACTGCTCAGTATCGGTCACCGCGCAGAAGCGAAGCCGCGACCTTTGCTCGAGCGCGGTATCTGCCACGTACCAAGGGTCCTCCTGCCAAGCTCCCGCGACGCAAAAGGGCGCGCTTGGAGCCACCGCGACTCTCGAGTCGCGACGACAGCTGATCTCGCCCTTAGGCCCTGTCCGTGAACACAGCTTGCGCCAGTCCGTCCATTGCTGGCACTTAGGGTGTGCCCGCGCAAATTGCGCCATTGCGTCATTGCGTCGCCGGCCGACTGCGCGCTGGGCACGGCTATTGCGCTCGTAAGGGCAGCCAACATCAGGGCGCGGAGGACGTGCGCGGCGCTAACCGTTGCCTCCATGCGTTCTGCGGCGCTTCTGCCTCCGCCCGTTGTGAGCTGGCGAACAATAGCGATGTCGCGTAGACCATGACGACCTCCTCAATTACGGTGCCAGTTTACCAGAATTTCGGTGACGCAATACTATTTAGCTTCTCTGCGACTTAATCGAAGCGCAGAAGCAACCCTTCGTGCCGGTCGCGCGCCGCCGCAATGGCAGCTTTCACACCGCCTGGTGTGACGGCTCTTGCCGCGCGAAATCCGCGCGGGAAACCAGCCCCATCATCTGCGGCTCGATCAGAGCGACACACGTCGCCGCGATGGCGACAATTTGCGCGCCGATCCACAGGTACCAGCCGATATAATGTTGGTCGATTATGGCGCTGTTCTGGTTTTCGTTGACGATCATCGTGGTACGCACCGCATTCTTCAGCAACAGGATGAACAGCAGGGCGCCCGTCGCGACCAATGCCTTTGGTCGGTAAATGCGGCCAAACATGATGGGGACGAAGCATAGCAGGGCGGGGTTGGTCAGCCAGTCGATCTCGAAGATCATCAGCCCCAGCCAGCCCCATAGCAGGAAAAATATCGAATAAAGATCGTATTTTCCTGCCTTCATTGCCGGGAAGAACAGGCAGGAGAGCCATAACATCGCCACGACCATGCCGACGATCCTGCCCGCCCTCATTTTCGCAAGTCGCCGCGAAAACGCTTTAGTTCGCGTTGGTGACATGAAAACCGACCCCCGATTTCCGCTGGCGATGTGCGTGATACGCCGCACCCACTGGGTAGATTTGTGCGGCCATCGTTGCGCGCTCCGTTGATCTTGTACAATCGACCGGTTAGAACATCAAGAGAACATGGTGCCTGATGATGAAAGGCGGATGGATGGGCGGGGCACATTTTATCGCGCTTGCGATATTGGTTTTGCTTTCGACACCCCTGGAGGCGGGGGAAGAAGGTGGGAAGCTGACGCCTCAGCGAGTCGGAAGTGGCGACTGTTTCGGGGCCGGGCAAACGACCGCCGACATCCTCGATTGCCTGGGTGATGCGAACAGGAGCGACGACAAGCAGTTGAACGCCACCTATCAGCAAATCATGAGACGGCTCAGCCCGCAGCGGCGGGTGCAACTCCGCGCGTTACAACGTCGATGGCTTGAGAAGCGCAAAAATCATTGTAACGCCGAGGCTGAATCCTATTCGACCGGCTCTTGGTGGCCAGTAATATACGGTCAGTGCATCGATTCGAGTATAATTGTACGGACAGCCTGGCTGAAACAGAATTATCGCCGCGATCTGCGTCAAATACAGGGGTGAAACGATATGGCCAGCGCCTGGAAGGCAAGTCGCCTCTTCTCGCTTCTCATTTTCTGGCTATTGCCCGCCTGTTCTCGGGAGCCGGCCACGAAGGAGGAGGCGAGCAAGGCTTTAAAGTCTTGTGGCATGGTCATGCAAAGAATGTATGGCGCTGGAGGCTTCGATGTAGCTTCTAACGTCATCGTCATTAAAGAAATACCGAAATTGGAGTTTGATAAAAAGCTACGGTGCCTTAAGGTGGTTCTATTTGTTTCGCGAAAACAAGCCTCTATCAATAATGGTGAACGATCGGACACCGTAGATATTGGCATTTAACGTGGAGTTATTGGTGATAACCTTGTCCCGTAAAGCCATTTCCATAGTAATATTCTTCTTCATCGTCATCGTATAATGTATTGTACTTATATACAGATTTTATAATGCAATATACATCGGGATTGAGCCATGCATAAGATATATCGGCATTCGAAGGGCCGCGATACGCAGGATCGCTGTTTGCAAATATCTCGCTAAGTGATCTCATTTGTGCCGTTGGGTGTGCGTGTTCTGCGATAATGAGTTTAAATCCTTTGTATTCAGGAAATTCTCCAAAAGGAAGTTTAATTTTTGTGCCGGGGTAATAAAATTGGGTCAAATTTTGTTCACCGACAACTGACTCGTAGCGATACTGGCCTGGATTCAGTATATTTTGATATACAAGAAGAGTGTGTTCGGCCCTGCTACCAAACCAAGGCTTGATTTTTGATAGTGCGAGATTTTCCTTTTCACGCCGGACAAACTCAGGGTGTTGTGCACGGAATTGGGTGATGAAATCGGGGGCTACATTAAAGGAGTATCGGTCATGTGCCGCTGGCCCCTTTAGCCAGGTCGACAGCTTCGGCGGCAACTCCATGCCTTTGCGGAGCGGAATCGGAGAATGGGGAGGGTCGGCATAGCGTGCGCTATCATCAGAGCCCTGGGTCCCGCCGCCTGCGGCACCGCTTTCCGTCCCTTCCGCATCGACGGGTAAATCTGCGGTGACCTCGCCGGAACTCGCGACGAAGTTGACTGGTTGAAGCCCAAACGACTCAGCCTGAGAAGGCGCGCCTTCCCGCAACGCGGCACCGATCGGAGGTATTCCGGCCTGTGGGCGCGCCGTTTCGTACGCGTAGCCCGGCATCACTCGGTCGAGCGATCCGCCCTGCTGAACCCGCTCGAACATCGCATATTCGTCCGCCGAAACGAGCGGGCGATACTCGCGCAGATCGAGGTCGCGGAATGCCTCGGGCGCGGTGGCCGCCACGTCGCGAAGTGCGTGCGACACCACACCTTCAGGCGCGACCGGTTGCGGGTCGATATTGGCATCGGCCTGGCGCTGGAGCGCGGTGCTGGTCTGATCCGACAGATCGGCACGCACCTTGGCGGGAAGCTGCGCGAGCGAGGTGAAGTCGTGGCCAAGCTGGTCGGCGATTGCATGTGCCTGATCAGCGGCGGCGCCTTGCGCGGCGCGGCGGGCCTGATCGGCGCGGTTGCTGCGCAGCGTCAGTTCGCGTTGTGCATAACCCCGGCGCGCGTCGTCGAGCCCGGCAAGCGACGCTTCGACGGCGGCGCGGTCCTGTGGCGCGGCGCGGGCCGAGCTGTCGGCCCTGAGCAGCGCGAAGTTATGCGCGACCGCGTTCCGCGCCACCTCCGGCAACGCCTGATACCAGCCGTCGCCATGCTGTTTGACCAGATCGTCGACCGCGTCCGCACCGATCTGCGTCGCCGCCCAGGCGCGCGCGGCATCGCCGCCGTAACGCTGCATCAGTTCGGGCAGCACCACCCGGTCGAAATGCGACGTGATCGTCCGCATCCGGTCGGCCAGCAGCGGGTCGCCCTGCGGCGTCAGCGGTGCGAACGGTGCGGCGGCCAGTGCGGCGGTGTCGATGTCGGCGATCGCCTGCGTCTGCGCCATCGGTTCGTGCAACAGCGGTTCGAGCCCGGCGCGGTCGGCGGGCGTCAGCGCGTCGCGATAGCGTTCGAACAGCGCCGTGGCGCCGAGCCCGTCGCTCGGCGCCAGCGCGTGCACCGCCGCGACATAACGCGCCGAGCGCCAGGCGGTGATCTCGCCGTCGATCGCGGTCTTGGCTTTGCCGGCGAGCTGGCCCTGGCGGCGCAGCGTGTTCTCGCCGGTCGCGATGGCGTGGTCGAAGCGCTTCGGATCGTCGGCGTGGCGCAGCGCGTCGCTCGCGCTGTTGTCGATCAGCCGCTGGCTCTCCTGTGCCTGTGCGATGGCGTCCTGCGCGTCGGCATGGGCATGGAGGTCGACAATGTCCTGCGCGGTGCGGTGCGCGAGCGTGCCGTCGATGATCGCGCGCACATGGTCGTCTTCATGACCAAGGCGGACGGCGTGGAGATTTTGCGCCATCGCCTCGGCCACCGGGGCGAGTGCGGCGCGCGCATCCTTGCCCTTGAGCTGGCGGAAATCGTCGAGCATCGCCGCATTGGCCTCATGCCCGTCATTCCACGCCTGCTTGGCGGCAAGGTCGGTGCGCAGCAATCTGGCGTGCGCTGCCTCGGCGGGGCTCGGTCGCGGCAGGCTCGCGGCGAAGTCGGCCGCCGAGCTGCCCAAACCGGCCAGCCCCGCGCCCAGCGCCTCCAGCCCGCTGCCGCTGTAATCGGCCGGACTCAGTTTTGCATCGGTCAGGCCGGCAAGGCCGACCTTATTCTCTTCCACCGGTACGATCGGCATCGCGTACTCCCTTGCTCACCCGCGCAAGTTGCGGGCGGCTCGGTAGTAGGCAGGGGAATCCACAGTTGAATCACGCCGTGCGGCGATCGCGCAATGTGTTGTGTGCGCAAATCCGGGGCCTCGATCTACGTCACGAAGGAGAAGCATTGTTCACGCGAAGGCGCGAAGGCGCGAAGGTTCTGCGCCGCGCATCAAACGCGCGCGCGACATCAATCGAAAGGATATTGCTGACGCAAACCGCAGCGGCGGACGACACATCTTCGCGCCTCCGCGCCTTCGCGCGAACCACCCTTCTTCCGCCCCGACCAGCGTGATCGCCGCCGCGACGACGAAGGTCAGCCCGGAAACTCCTGTCGCGTTCGCCGGTGATCGTCGGCACGCCGTGATTCAGCCGTCGGCGACCATCGTGCATGGTCGGGTACGACACCGTTAGCACCCGGTCGCTGAGGTTGGATTCGCGGCGCAGCGCCCGGCGGAGAATGAAGATGAAAGACAATATTGCGCAAGGCTATTCGCATAATGGGTGCAATAGAACACCAATCCATGCGGGCCAGATCCGTGCCTCGGCCACCGAACAGGCGCAGCAGTGTGGTGTTGGATTTGGCTTCGGCGTCTTGGTGCGTTCTGGGGCGGGCAACCACGAGTCGCTCCCGAAGCCGACCCCCCGTATCCTCGCAAAATGGCCGTTATACTTCACGGCCGCCAACCGGGTTACTTGCGTTTCACTTGCGTGCCGGCCCCACGCTTCAGGCGTAGGGCGGCCGGTCGAGCCCCTTCGGGCTGGCGGTGAAGATCTCGCAGCCATCCTCGGTGATACCGATCGAATGTTCGAACTGCGCCGACAGCGATCGGTCGCGGGTCACCGCCGTCCAGCCATCGTCGAGCAGCTTGACGTCGGGGCGGCCGATATTGATCATCGGCTCGATCGTGAAGATCATCCCCGGCCGGAGTTCGGGGCCGGTGCCGGGGCGGCCGATATGGACCACCTCGGGCGCATCGTGGAACAGCCGGCCGACGCCATGCCCGCAGAAATCGCGCACCACGCCGTAGCGATGCTTCTCGGCAAGCTGCTGGATCGCGTGCCCGATATCGCCGAGATGGTTGCCCGGTTTCGCCATCTCGATGCCGACCATCAGGCAGTCATAGGTGATGTCGACGAGCTTTCTGGCCTTCAGCGGCACGTCGCCGATGAGGTACATCCGGCTGGTGTCGCCGTGCCAGTCATCGACGATCGGCGTCACGTCGACATTGACGATGTCGCCCGACTTGAGCGCCTTGTCGCCCGGGATGCCGTGGCACACGACATGGTTGATCGAGATGCAGCAGCTATGCGTGTAGCCGCGATAGCCGACCGTTGCGGGCACGCCACCGCCGGCGAGGATGAAATGCCGCACCAATTCGTCGATCTCGCCGGTGGTCACGCCCGGCACCATGTGCGGGGTGATCATGTCGAGCGTCTCGGCGGCGAGCCGGCCGGCCTTGTGCATGCCGTCGAACGCGTCGCGGCCATGGAGCTTGATCGCGCCTGTCCGGCCCAGCGGCGCATCGGCGGTTACGGTCACATATTCGGTCATGCTGGCGCATATAGCGGCTTGGCGCCGCTTTCGCTATGGCGGCGTGCATGACCGCCCCTGACAACGCTCCTCCGACCGAACGCATCTGGACAGCGGGCCTCGCGGTGATCGGCGATGAGATCCTGTCGGGCCGCACCCAGGACAAGAATGTCGCGCAGATCGCGGCGTGGCTCAACATCCAGGGCATCCGCCTCGCCGAGGTCCGCATCGTGCCCGACGTCACTGCGGCGATCGTCGAGGCGGTCGACGCGCTGCGCGGGCGCAACGATTATCTCTTCACCACCGGCGGCATCGGCCCGACGCATGACGACATCACCGTCGATGCAATCGCCGATGCGCTGCGCGTGCCGGTAGTGCATCATCCCAAGGCGCTGGCGGTGCTTGAGCGCTATTACGAAAGCCGCGGCGGTCTCAACGAAGCGCGGGCGCGCATGGCGCGCGTGCCCGAGGGTGCCGACCTGATCGAGAATCGCTTGTCGGGCGCGCCGGGCATCCGCATCGGCAATATCTTCATCATGGCCGGCGTACCGCACATCACCGCCGGCATGCTCGACGCGCTGACCGGCACGCTCGAAGGCGGCCGGCCGGTGGTCAGCCGGACGCTCGGTTGCTGGGTTGCCGAAAGCGAGGTCGCCGAGCTGCTCGGTGCGGTCGAAAAGGCGCATGACGGCGTCCAGATCGGCAGCTACCCGTTCTTCCGCGAAGGGCGCGTCGGCGCCAATTTCGTCGTGCGCAGCCCAGACGCCGCGCTGGTCGACGTGACCGTCGCGGATCTCGCCGCCCAACTCGAGGCGCAGGGCCGCGCAGTGACGATTGACGGCATCTGACGCGATACCGATGCGGCGCGCTTGACAAGTGGCCACAGAGCTAGGATTTGCCGCCCAGCGCGCGGGTGTAGCTCAATGGCAGAGCAGAAGCTTCCCAAGCTCCTTTTCGGCCTTTTCATAGCTACTCATAGACGCTCCTGTAGATAGCTAACTCACGGATTTTGTTTCCTTTCGTCTCCCCATGCTGACCATGGCGATTCAC
>JBBRSN010000067.1:0-25570 GCA_038245375.1 Sphingomonadales bacterium
ATGAATAGCGCGAGTGGTATCGGTCCACATCGTTGATCTCCGGTCGGTTCTTCGCAAAACCTCCAGAATCAGCCATGCGCCAGCGCGTCAAGCGCAACCGACTGATATCACTCAACTTACTTTTGGGTCAGACACTTAGGGAATGCGACATTTAGTGACACTTCGCCTGCCACAACCATGAGCGCGGCTCGCCGCTTGCCTTTTTGTCCATAGTCACAGATCGCGCGCCTCGAGCTTCTCCAGCAACGTCGCAAGGCGATCGGCCGCCGCCTGAACCCTGAGCGGGTCGGCTACCCCGCTGCGTGCGGTCGGCGGCGAGACGTCGACCTCGACAAGGTTGATCGCCTCATCGGGATCGGCACCCAGATCATACATCTCCCATTCCTGTGCGACCAGATTTGACGGGTCGAAATAGCGGCTCAGCTTGTAATCACGGGTGCGGACGCAGTGGACGTTGTTGGGCTGTCTGACCGCGCCCGGCGTCAGCGCGACCGGCCCCTTGCCTTTCCCATGGATAACCGCCTCGACGACCGCCTGATAGACCGCGAACTCCTCATAGGAGCGCTGGTCCTGCGGCGAATCCGCGGGTGGCAGCGGCGCGGTGATATCGTCGCTGGTGATGAACAGCACGCCCTCGCGGATACCGCCGTCGGGCTCGACGATCGGGCCGACATCCTCTCCGGCCAGCGCCGCGCGGATCATCGTCGACAGATCGACGCCGGGTAGCGGCGGGACCGGTCGCCCGGCGTGCGTCAGGACCTTTTCGACCACCGCCATGCGCTCGGGCGTCATCCCTGCCAGGCCGAGGATCGTCGGCAGGATGTCGATATGGGTGGTCAGCGCGTCGATCTGCGCGGGGTCGGGGCCAATCTCGCCGGCGGGGGTCGGATGGGCATCGGCATCAGGCGGCGGGAAGCGTACGACGACCGGCACATGGAGCGCTTCCTGGTATGCCGTATACCATTTCTCGATCATCATGCCGTGCGCGGCGGCGTATTCGCCGTGATCGGACAGGAACATGACGATCGTGTTCGACGCCTGGCCCGATTCCTCGAGCGCGCTCAGCACCGCGTCGATATGGACGTCGACCACCGAATGCAGCCAACCATAGAGTTGCAGGAACAGGCGACAATTCTCCTCCGGGTCGTCGGATAGCTGCAGCGGCAAACAGCTCTTGAGCGATAAAGCCACCGCCGCTTCCATCGCATTGCTGCCGGGTAGCGCGGGGATCGCGCTGGTCAGTCCGCTGACGATGTTGAACCCGCCCTTGGCGGCAAGCGCGAGACCGACCTTGTACGCCGCCTCGAACTGGCACGTCGGCTTGTCGTCGAGCGATTCATCCTGGGTCGGCGCCGGGTTGGCACATTCCTGCGGGAAGCCGGCCGCGTTGAGCGCGATCTGCACGCTGCCGGCGACCGGCGGCGGCGTTACGTCGCCGGTTACAGGCACGGTCAACGGGCCGAAGATCGATTGGGTCTGCTGGGTGAAGGTCTGGCCGTTGACGGTAATCGACTTGGGATCGTCGGCCGGCAGCGCCTGGGCGATCACGCCGGGATAGGTCGCGATGTCGTGCGGGTTGGTGAACGAGGCGACCGCAAACCATGGCGGGATCTTGCCGGTTGGCGGACCCGATGACGACGGGTCCTGCGCCAGCATGACCGCATAGGCGCGGTTATAGTTCGAGGCGAGGCCCTGGCGGCGCAGAAAGGCACACGCGCTGTCGGTAAAACCGGCATCGCGATAGACGCCGAGATTGTTGGCCTGTGCACCATGCGGTTCCGGGTAGGATTCCTCCCAGTCGTCGAACCCATAAGCCTGGAGCGAATGATCCGGTGGATTGGAGACGTGCCATTTGCCGAAATAGTGCGTGGTGTAGCCGGCACCGCGCAACCACGTGCCGAGCGTCGGGATACCGTCGGCAGCAAGCCACGGGAATTGCGGCGAGTCGCCATTCTTGAACAGGCCGTCGGTCTGGGTGACGTTGGTGCGGGTACCGTATTGGCCGGTGTAGATCGTCGCGCGGCTCGGCGTGCAGGCGCTTGCCGCGATGGTGTGGTTGCGCAGCACGACCGCATTCTGGCGCAGGCGCAGCAGGCCCGGGAAGAATTTGGCGAACGGATTCGTCTCGTCGACGGTCCCCTGGAAGCCAAGGATCTGCTTGAGCGGTTCGACGAACCCGCCGTCCGCGCCGTAGCAGAAGCGCGGGAATCGGTACTGGTCGCAGGTAATCAGCAGGATATTGGGGCGGGTGTCCGCCGTGTCGTCGCCGCTCGCCTCGCTCGCCATGTCGCAGACCCTCCCGGCGGAGCGTGGATTCTCCGCTTCGGTATCGGATCTTGCCACAGGTTTGTTACGGTAGCGCGCTGATTTAGAACCGGAATGCTAGCGATCAACCCGCCGGACGGCACGGTCGCGACCCTGCCGTCAGGCGAAACCTGGCCATTTGGCCCGCGCCGAAGCCGGCTTGGCAGCGACGCGGGCGCCGATCATATAAGTGCATGGCCACCCGCCTCTTCATGCGCCCGCACGACGAGCGGCAGCACTATCCGGACGCGTTTACCCGCCCCGGCAACAATTTCCCGACGCTGGAGCACGCAACATGATCCGCAAATTGCTGCTCGGTTTTCTCGGTCTCGTGGTGGTCGGCGCGATCGCCTTCTTCATCCTGGCGCCCGGCATCGTCGAGCGGGGGATGAACAAGGTCGAGCCGGTGCCGCTCAAGGTTACCGATCGCGCGAGGGCGCTGCACGCGACGCTGCAGATCGCCGACATGCATGCCGACACCTTGCTGTGGCAGCGCAGCCTGCTCGACCACGCGGATCGCGGGCAGGTCGACCTGCCACGCCTGCTTGCGGGCAATTATGCGCTGCAGATCTTCTCCTCGGTGACCAAGACACCCAAGGGCCAGAACTACGACGCCAATCCGTCCGACACCGACAACATCACCGCACTGGCGATCGCCGACCTCCAGCCGACGCGCACATGGGGCTCATTGCTCGAGCGCTCGCTGTGGCATGCAGAGAAGCTGCACCGCTACGCCGCCAGGTCGAACGGCCAGTTGCGCGTGATCGAGACGCCGGCCGAACTCGACCAACTGCTCGCCGATCGTGCGCACGGGCGGAAGGTCGTCGGCGCGATGCTGTCGGTCGAGGGGTTGCAGGACATCGAGGGCAAGCTCGACAATCTCGACCGGCTCCATGCGGCCGGCTTCCGCATGGCGGGGCTCGCGCATTTCTTCGACAATGAGGTCGCCGGGTCGATGCACGGCATGGCGAAGTCCGGGTTGACCCCGCTCGGCCGCCAGGTCGTACGGCGAATGGAGGCACTCGGCATGGTGGTCGACATCGCCCATGCCAGCCACGCGACCGTCGCCGATGTCATTGCAATGGCGCGACGCCCGATCGTCTCGAGCCATGGCGGCGTGCAGGCAACGTGCAACGTCAACCGCAACCTGACCGACGACGAGGTTCGCGGCATCGCCAGGACCGGCGGCGTGATCGGCATCGGCTATTGGAATGCCGCGATATGCTCGACCCGACCCGAGGCGGCCGCCGCAGCGATCGCACATGTGCGCGACATCGTCGGCATCGATCATGTCGGCCTGGGTTCCGACTTCGACGGCGCGGTGACCACCGGCTTCGATTCGAGCCAGATCGCTGCCGTCACCCAGGCGCTGATCGATCGCGGCTTCTCCGATGCCGACATAGCCAAGGTGATGGGCGGCAACGTGTTGCGGGTGCTGCGTGCCGGTATCGTCGCGCGGCGGTAATTATTTCGCCCAAAAGGCGTCGCCGTCTAACCAAGTGCTAACCAAATCCGCGCTACAGGTCGCGCAGTGAGCAGTCGGCCCCCTTCCCAATTCGCCCAGCCGCGCATCGATGCGCGTGCCCTGCTTGGTCTTTACGACCCGGCGGATTCGACCGACTGGGCGCCGATTCGCGCGGCGCAGCTCAACGCGGGCAGCCAGCTCGCGCTTTTCATGCTGGCCGCCAACGTGATCGGCGCAGCGCTCGTCGCGATCCTCGTCGACCGCCTGGTGCCGCACTGGGCGGTCGCTTCCTGGGGTGCGACGGTGGCGGCGATTGCCGCAACGGTCACGCTGCGCCGGCTTGGATCACGCGAGCGCACCGCGCAGACCGCGACGCTCCAGGACGTACGCGATACCGTGCTGGAAGGGCTCGCGCTCGGCGCTGTGTGGTCGGTTCCGCCGATCGCGATTGGCCTGCGCGCGGATACCGGAACCGCGCTCGGCCTGTGGATCGTACTTTCGCTGCTGATGACCGCCTCGGCGGTAGCGATGGCGGCGCTGCCGCTCGCCACGCTTGCCTTCCTGTTCGTGCTTGGCGCGTCGGTATCGACGATGCTCTATATCGTCGGCGGACCGGTCCTCGCAGCGGCCTCGGCACTGTTCGCGACGCTGTTGATGATCGCCTGTTTCGGGCGCGGCAAATCGCTGGTGGTGATTCGCGCCGGCGAAATCGCGCTTGCCGAACGCGACGAAACCGTCAGCCTGTTGCTGCGCGAATTCCAGGACCAGAATGGCGACTGGCTGTGGGAAACCGACGCCAATCGCCGTGTCATCCGTGCCTCGCCACGCTTTGCGTTGTCGTTCGACCTCGACCCCGCCTCGATCAACGGCCTGCCCTTCCTGCAGGTCCTTGCCGGCCCGACCTGGGAAGCGGGCAATTTCACCACCGGTCTGCGCGAGCTTGCCGAGAAGATGAAGCGCCGCGAGGGTTTTCGTGACCTGCTGCTCGCGGTCCACATCAAGGGCGAGGAACGCTGGTTCGAGATCGCCGCGACCCCGCGCTTCGACGACGACGGCACCTATACCGGTTTCCGCGGCGTCGGCTCCGACGTCACCGAGCAGCGCGCCTCGGCCGACAAGATCAACCGCATGGCGCGGTTCGACACGCTGACCGGCCTGCCCAATCGGCTGCTGGTCAACGAAGCTCTGGCCTATGCCATGGCCGAAGCCGAGAAATGGGGCTCGCGCTGCGCCTTCATGATGATCGACCTCGATCGCTTCAAGGCGGTCAACGACACGCTCGGCCACCCGATCGGCGACCGGCTGCTCGGCCGCGTGTCGGAGCGGCTCGGCCAGCTCGTCACCGAGAATGAGGTGATCGGGCGGCTCGGCGGCGACGAGTTCGCCGTCGTGGTGCGCGACGCCAGCGATTCGCTGCGCTGCGAGCGGCTGGCCCAGGCGATCGTCGACAATCTGTCCAGGCCCTATGAGCTCGATCAGCATACGCTCTATATCGGTGCCAGCGTCGGGGTGGCGTTCGGTCCGCGCGATGGGCGCACCGCCGAGATGCTGATCCGCTCCGCCGATCTCGCGCTGTACCGTTCGAAAGACGGTGGCGGCGGATCGTTCCACGTCTACGAACCGCAATTGCATGTCGACGCCGAGGAGCGCCGCGTCCTCGAAATGGCACTGCGCAAGGCGGTGCAGAACAACGAGATGCACCTCAACTACCAGCCGGTCGTCGATGCCGCGACCGGCCGGCTAAGGGGCTTCGAGGCGCTGTTGCGGTGGAATCACCCCGAGCATGGCAATGTCTCGCCGGTAAAGTTCGTGCCGCTGGCCGAGGATGCCCGGCTGATCGTGCCGATCGGTGAATGGGTGCTGCGTACCGCGTGCGACGAGGCGGCGAAATGGCCGTCGGAGACACGCGTCGCGGTCAACGTCTCGCCCGAGCAACTCCACAACCCCAGCTTCGTCACCATCGTCGCGCAGGCGCTTGCCAATAGCGGCCTGCCGGCCGAGCGGCTTGAGCTCGAAGTGACCGAGAGCGTGTTCATGCGCGAAGGCACCTGCGCGATCCAGGTGCTCGAGCGGATCCTCGATCTCGGCGTGCGCCTGAGCCTCGACGATTTCGGGACCGGCTATTCCTCGCTCGGTTATCTCAGCCGCACGCGCTTTTCGTCGATCAAGATCGATCGTAGTTTCGTGCAGGGCGCGTCGAAGGGCGAGAAGGAAGCAGTCGCGATCATCCGCGCCGTCGTCGCGCTGGCGCAGAGCCTGGGCATGGCG
This sequence comes from Sphingomonadales bacterium, assembly GCA_038245375.1. Lineage (GTDB taxonomy): Bacteria > Pseudomonadota > Alphaproteobacteria > Sphingomonadales > Sphingomonadaceae > Sphingomonas. The sequence continues at coordinate 6,038 of JBBRSN010000067.1, forward strand.
ACGACCGCTGAGGGAGTCGAGACCGAGGCCGAGCATCACATGGTCCAGGATCTCGGCTGTACCAAGGTGCAGGGCTATTATTTCGGCCGGCCGCTGCCGGTGGAGGAAGCCCGCGCGATCGCGCTGCGCGATTGTGGCGAAGGTTCCGCCGCCGCTGCTGCCTGAAGCGCTTGCCCGCGGCGATACGTCACGCTAAGGCCCGCGACGGCCTAGGGGTGTAGCTCAGTTGGTTAGAGCGTCGGTCTCCAAAACCGAAGGCCCTCGGTTCGAGTCCGAGCTCCCCTGCCAATCCGCTTTTTGGGGTTTTTTTACCTTCGCAGCCCCATTGTCAGGGCCGGGCGGTATTGCATTTTGATGTCACTCGACATCCGCACGCCGGGTGCCGATACCGCGCGAGATCGATCGTCATGCGTCCCCGACCTGCCGCAACAGTTGCTGCGCGCGCGAAAGATGGGGTCGGTCGAGCATCCCGCCCTTGTAACCGATTGCGCCGACGCCGGGATTGGCGGCAAAGATATCGACGATCGCCTGGGCTTCGGCGATTTCCTCTTCGGTCGGCGTGAAGGCGGCGTTGATCACATCGACCTGCGCCGGATGGATCGCCAGCATCCCGCGATAGCCATCGCGCCGCACCTTCTCGGCGCGCGCCTTCAGCGTGTCGAGATCGCGGAAATCACCCTGGATCGTCTCGATCGCCGGGACACCCGCCGTCGCCGCGCCGAGCAGGCACATGCTGCGCGCCAGTTCGTAGGTGAAACCGTAGCTGCCGTCGGGATCGCGGTTGGAGCTCGCGCCGATCGAATCCGCGAGATCTTCCGCCCCCCAGGTCAGCGCGACGACCCGCGGCGCGCCCTTGTAATCGCCGGTATGGAACATTGCCTCCGCCGTTTCGGTGACGAGCACGATCACCGGCGTCGAACCAATCGCGGTGCCGTGTGCCGCCTCGAACGCCGACAGATAATGGTCGAGCAGCTCGACGTCCTGCCGCCCATACACCTTGGGAAGCATGATCCCGCCGGGATGCGCCGGCATGATCGCCGCGAGGTCGGTCAGCGTATAGGGCCCGTCGAGCGGATTCACGCGCACCCAGATGCGCGCGCGCTGCGCTTCGTTCGCCTTGAGGAAATCATGCACCATCTGCCGCGCGCGCGGCTTGTACTCGATCGTAACGGCATCCTCGAGATCGAGCAGGACGATATCGGCCGCGCCCTCGACCGCCTTGGTCATCTTGCGCTCGCTGTCGCCCGGCGCAAACAGCCAGGAACACATCTTGAGCGGCGGCGCATCGGACATCGGCAACGACTTTCTTGTGGCTGGCCCCGTAGCTGGCATCGCGTACGGCGTCAGCAGCGCTTCGGCAACTCCGGAACCGGGTCAGCGATGACGTGCGGAAAAATCAGGTAAGGGCCAACCGGTCCAATGGTGGGATCGGGGTTTCGCGCAACCATGGCTCGACATGATAATCCTGCGGATAGCCCGGCCCGCCCGATGTGAGTATCGAAGCATGCCGAATAAGCCGAAATTCCCCTGCGCACCCGGCAGCGTGATAGCGACACGATCACCCGCCCAAGAATGCATTGATTGCCGGATCGACCCGGTGTCAGAAAAGCCGCCTCGCGGAGACAGGGACGATGACGAGAACACTCACCCACCTGGAACGCCTCGAAGCCGAGGCGATCCACATCATGCGCGAGGTCGTCGCCGAGGCCGACAAGCCGGTCATGCTCTATTCGGTCGGCAAGGATTCGGCCGTGATGCTGCATCTCGCGCGCAAGGCCTTCTACCCCTCGCCCCCCCCTTTCCCGCTGCTGCATGTCGACACCACCTGGAAGTTCCAGGAGATGTACGAGCTGCGCGACCGGATGGCGACCGAGAGCGGCATGGAGCTGCTAGTCTATCACAACCAGGAAGCGATGGACCGCGGCATCAACCCGTTCGATCACGGCGCGCTCCACACCGATATGTGGAAGACCGAAGGGCTGAAGCAGGCGCTCGACAAATATGGCTTCGACGCAGCCTTTGGCGGCGCGCGGCGCGACGAGGAGAAGAGCCGCGCCAAGGAGCGCATCTTCTCGTTCCGCACGGCGAGCCATGGCTGGGACCCCAAGAACCAGCGCCCCGAATTGTGGAACCTCTACAACGCCCGCAAGAACAAGGGCGAAAGCATCCGGGTGTTCCCGATCTCAAACTGGACCGAGCTCGACGTGTGGCAATATATCCAGCTCAACGACGTGCCGATCGTGCCGCTCTATTTCGCCGGCAAGCGCCCGACGGTCGAGCGCGACGGCATGCTGTTGATGGTCGATGACGACCGCTTCCCGCTCAAGCCGGGCGAAGTGCCGGTCGAACGCTCGATCCGGTTCCGCACCCTCGGCTGCTACCCGCTGACTGGCGCGGTCGAGAGCACCGCCTCGACCCTGTCCGAGATCATCCAGGAAACGCTGCTGACTACCACCAGCGAACGGCAAGGTCGCGCGATCGACAAGGATGCCGGCGGCGCGGGCATGGAAAAGAAGAAGCAGGAAGGGTATTTCTGATGGCCACGACTGCCGAAGAATCGGTCTACCAGACCGAGGCGCTGATCGCCGAGGACATCGACGCCTATCTCGACCAGCACCAGCACAAGACGATGCTGCGCTTCATCACCTGCGGCAGCGTGGATGATGGCAAGTCGACGCTGATCGGGCGCCTGCTGTACGATTCGAAGATGATCTTCGAGGACCAGCTCGCCGCCCTCGAGGCGGACAGCAAGCGCGTCGGCACGCAGGGGCAGGAAATCGATTTCGCGCTGCTGGTCGACGGCCTCGCCGCCGAGCGCGAGCAGGGCATCACGATCGACGTCGCCTATCGCTTCTTCTCGACCGAGAAACGCAAGTTCATCGTCGCCGACACGCCGGGCCACGAGCAGTACACCCGCAACATGGTAACGGGCGCCTCGACCGCCGACCTTGCCGTAATCCTGATCGATGCGCGCAAAGGCGTGCTGACGCAGACCCGGCGTCATTCCTATCTCGCGCATCTGATCGGCATCAAGAACCTCGTGCTGGCGATCAACAAGATGGACCTGATCGGCTATGATCAGGCCCGCTACGAGGCGATCCTCGCCGACTATACCGCCTTTGCCGAGAGCATCGGCATCACCGCCTTCACCCCGATGCCGATCTCCGGCTTCAAGGGCGACAACGTCTCGCTCAAGTCGGACAAGATGCTATGGTATGACGGCCCGACGCTGATGGAGCATCTCGAAAGCGTCGAGGTCGGCGTCGACGAGGATCAGGCCAGGCCGTTCCGCATGGGCGTGCAATGGGTCAATCGTCCCAATCTCGATTTCCGCGGCTTTTCCGGCCAGATCGCCAGCGGCACGGTCAAGCCCGGTGATGCGATCCGCGTGCTGCCGGGCGGCAAGACTTCGACCATCAGCCGCATTACGACGCTTGGCGGCGATCTGGACGAAGCGGTCGCCGGTCAATCCGTCACGCTGGCCTTCGCCGACGAGATCGACTGCTCGCGCGGCAATGTCATCGCCACCGCTGACGCCCCGCCCGAAGCTTCCGACCAGTTCGAGGCGACAATCGTTTGGATGGACGACGCGCCGCTTACTGCCGGCCGCGCCTATTGGCTGAAGCTCGGCACCCAGATGGTGTCTGCAACCGTCAAGGAGCCAAAGTACCAGGTCAACGTCAACACGATGGAGCACCTCGCCGCCAAGACGCTGGAGCTTAACGCGATCGGCGTCGCGGAACTCACGACCGATCGAGCGATCGTGTTCCAGCCCTATGCCGAAAACCACACGCTCGGCGGTTTCATCCTGATCGACAAGATCACCAACGCCACCGTCGCGGCCGGGATGCTCCACTTCAGCTTGCGGCGCGCGCAAAACGTCCACTGGCAGCCGACTGATATCGGGCGCGCGGCACATGCCGATCTGAAGAACCAGAAGGCGCGAGTATTGTGGTTCACCGGCTTGTCGGGATCGGGCAAATCGACCATCGCGAACGAGGTCGAGAAGTCGCTTAACCTGATGAACCGCCACACCTTCCTGCTCGACGGCGACAATATCCGGCACGGATTGAACAAGGATCTCGGGTTCACCGAGGCGGATCGGATCGAGAATATCCGCCGCGTCGGCGAGGTCGCCAAGTTGATGGCGGATGCCGGACTGATCGTACTGACGGCGTTCATCTCGCCGTTCCGCGCCGAGCGCGACATGGTGCGGTCGATGCTGCCGGAGGGCGAATTCATCGAGATCTTCGTCGATACGCCGCTGGAAGTGGCCGAGGCGCGCGACGTCAAGGGCCTCTACAAAAAGGCACGCGCGGGTGGGCTGAAGAACTTCACCGGTATCGACAGCCCCTATGAGACCCCATTGAACGCCGACATCCGGGTCAACACGGTCGAAATGACGCCGGCGGAAGCGGCCGAGTACATCGTCCGCCAGATCATGCCGCTCAAATGATGGCCCCGATGAGCGACGTCGCTCTCGCTGCACATCTGGCCGACACCGCCGGCAAGCTGTTGCTCGCCGTGCGCGAGTCGGGGGTGTTCTCCGACAGGTCGCTGGGCAAGGCGGGCGACCAGACCGCCAATCAGTTCCTCGTCCACGCCATTCTCGAGCAACGTCCCGATGACGGCCTGCTCTCGGAGGAAATGAAATGCGACGGCTCGCGTCTCGCGCATCGCCGCGTATGGATCATCGATCCGGTCGACGGGACGCGCGAATATGGCGAGGGCCGGCCTGACTGGGCGGTGCATGTCGGGCTGGCGATCGACGGGGTCGCGATGATCGGCGCGGTGGCGCTGCCGGGACTTGGCCTCACGCTTACCTCAAACGCACCCGCCGCTTTACCCCCGGCACAGGACCCACCACGGATGCTGGTCAGCCGCACGCGCCCCGCGCGCGAGGCAGTCGCCGTGGCCGAGGCGCTGGGCGGCGAGCTCGTTGCGATGGGTTCGGCCGGAGCCAAGACGATGGCGGTCGTGCGCGGCGAGGCGGAAATCTATCTTCACACCGGCGGCCAGTATGAATGGGACAGTTGCGCACCCGTCGCCGTGGCGCACGCGGCCGGCTTGCACGTCAGTCGCGTCGATGGGTCGCCACTGCGCGAAGGATGCCTATCTGCCCGACCTGTTGATCTGCCGCGTCGAACTGGCCGAACGCGTGTTGGAGCTGGTGCGAACCCTGCACGTCGCGGCGGGCTGAGCGCGATCAGCCCGGCGGGTTGCCCGCCAGCAACCACGCCAGCGCATCCTTTTCATTGGTGAAACAGGCCGTGGCGCCCTTCGGGGCCATGCGCTGCGATTGCAGCTTCGCAATAGCCGAATGGATGATGATCGCGCCGCGACCTTCCGGCTGGGTCTTCGCCCGACCCGCGTTGACGACGTCAGCGACGTCGACACGAGTCGGTCGCTTCTCAACCGCGATCGGGCGAGGCATCGCTATTCCGACATGAGTGGGCAGGGGTGGTCAAGATGCGGGAATGTTGATCGCGCGAACGATGCCTTGCTTGTCGGCACCCGGGTGGCCGTGGATTGATAACGCCCTCAGATGCGTGCGTTTCCTGAGCCTAGAAGCGACGCCGAGGTCGCACAAAGTGGCAATGTTGATTCACACATGAATTCCGCTCGCCTCGCGGTCGGACCGCCGTTTCAACGCTCCGGGAATATCTCTTTCCGAATTAACCCAGATCAATCCACCGGAAACCCGGAGCACGTAACGGCTCGCCCATGACCAAATATTTTTTCCACGTGCACGAGTGCGGCACCGTGACCGAGGATCTCCAGGGCAAGATGCTCATCGATATGGCCAGCGCGTTCCAGGTCGCCATCCGCCAAGCCTGGTCGACGATGGCGCTCGAGGTGGCCAACGGAAAGCTGTGCCTGGCTTGCCACATCGAAATCGAAAATGGCGAAACCGGCGAGCGGACGCGGGTACCGTTTCGCGAGACGTTGCGCGTCGAGGGGATTTGATACGAGCCTGTGCCGCTTTCCGCCTTTCCGCGGTTGCGGCCCGACTGCTACGCTGTCTTTCGCCCGACCGGGTTCATATCTTGTTGAATCCAGTCGGTTGGCACGTCCCAATTCGATCGTTCAAGCCGGCGCCAGCCACAGCGGCGCGCCACCCAGCGAATCATACATCACCACGTTCTTGTCGAATTCCTGCGGCGTGCCGATGTTCGTGGTGTGCTGGAACATCTGATAGCCGCGATGCGAGACCTCGACGATCTTGCCGTCCGCGCGCCAATAATGCTGGGTGTGCAAGTCGAAGAACAATTGATCCGGCGTCAGCCAGACGTTGAAGCCGACATAGACGCCCGGGACGTAGCCCGCCGCCGCCGCCGGCGCGATCCACGCATTGGCGTAGGCAATGATATCGGTGGCCGGCGTGCCCTGCGGAATGTCCTCGAGATCGAGCCAGACATTGGCACCTTTGGGCATGCCGGCGGCCTGCGTGAATTGCACCGCCTTCGACCCGTAATCGGTACCGAGTTGCGCGGTCGGCACCCAGCCATGCGCCGCGACATGCTGGACGATCATCAGGGCGAGGCCGGCCGACAGGATTGTCTTGCCCTCGGCCTCGGAAAGGTCGGCGAGGCCGCGCGCCGCGTTGGCGGCGCGGGACTTGTCGCTACGGCTGACATAGCGGACGCAGAACTGAAAACCTTTCGCGGCATAGCCTTTGGCCGCAACTGCGGTCAGCGGTACGGCGGTGTCGAAGCCGATCGCCCCGATCGGCGCGAAATCCACCTTGCCCGTCAGCGTCATGATGCCCTCCCGTCCCTGTCCGCATCCCTAACATGGCGGGCCCGACGGCGGGAAGCGCGGCACTTGCCTTTGGCGCCGCCGGGGTTTATTGCCCGCGCCATTCCACATCGGGAATGAATCGTCGTCGGTGCCTCTTGGCGGGACCGGGCGGCGGTCCCATGTCCCGAGTTCGGTATTGAAAGTGAGTACAGGCAAGGTGGCGAAGACGACCCCGATCGAATTCATCCGGCAGGTCCAGGCCGAAACGCGCAAGGTCATCTGGCCAACCCGGCGCGAGACGGTAATGACCGCGGTGATGGTGATGATCATGACGACGATCCTCGCCTTGTTCTTCTTCGTCATCGACACGGGCTTCGAAGCGCTCGTCAAGGTCCTGCTCAAGCTCGCGAATTAAGGTTCAAGGTTCCATGGCACGCTGGTACATCATCCACGCCTATTCCGGTTTCGAGGGCAAGGTGCGCGACTCGATCATGGCGGAGGCGACCCGCATGGGCCTCGACGCGCTGGTCGAGCAGATCGAGGTGCCGACCGAAACGATCACCGAGGCACGGCGCGGCAAGAAGGTATCGGTCGAGCGCAAGTTCATGCCCGGCTATGTCCTCGCCAAGCTCAACATGAACGACGACGTCTATCACCTGGTGAAGAATACGCCGAAGGTGACGGGCTTCCTCGGATCGATGGGCAAGCCGCAACCGATCAGCGAGGCGGAAGCCGCGCGGATGCTCAATTCCAAGGAAGAGGCCGCCGCAGCGCCCAAGACCAAGATCAAGATCGATTACGAGATCGGCGATTCGGTCAAGGTGCTCGAAGGCCCGTTCGCGAGCTTCAACGGCATCGTCGAGGAACTCGATTTCGATCGCAGCCGCGTCAAGGTGTCGGTGTCGATCTTCGGCCGCGCCACGCCGGTCGAACTCGAGTTCGAGCAGGTCGAACGCTCGAAGTAAGAAATTCGGTCGCCCCGTCGGGGCGGCGAATACCCGCGGGAGGCTGTCTTTGGACAGCTGTTTGAACCGCTAAACTTGAACCGGGCAGCGTGCGCAGGCGCGATGTCCCAACTACAGAGTGAGATACATGGCTAAAAAAATTACCGGCTATATCAAGCTGCAGGTGCCCGCCGGCTCTGCGAACCCGTCGCCCCCGATCGGCCCGGCGCTCGGTCAGCGCGGCGTCAACATCATGGAATTCTGCAAGGCGTTCAACGCCCAGACCGGCGACGTCGAGAAGGGCACGCCGCTGCCCACCGTCATCACCGTCTTTGCCGATCGGTCCTTCTCGTTCGAGACCAAGACCGCACCGGCGACCTTCCTGATCAAGAAGGCGGCCAACCTGAAGTCGGGCTCGAAGGAGCCGGGCAAGATTTCCGCGGGCAAGATCAAGCGCTCCGCGCTGACGGCGATCGCCGAGCAGAAGATGAAGGACCTGAACGCCAACGATATCGACGCGGCGACCCGCATCATCGAAGGCTCCGCCCGCGCGATGGGCCTCGAAGTGGTGGAGGGCTGAGATCATGGCGAAGATCACAAAGAAGCATAAGGCGATCACGATCAATCGCGAGAAGCTGCACGGCATCGACGAGGCGATCGCACTGGCCAAGGCCGGCGCCACGTCGAAGTTCGACGAGACGATCGAGATCGCAATGAACCTCGGCGTCGATCCGCGTCACGCCGATCAGATGGTCCGCGGCGTCGTCACGCTGCCCAAGGGCACCGGCAAGACGGTGCGCGTCGGCGTGTTCGCCAAGGGCGCCAAGGCCGACGAGGCCCGTGAGGCCGGTGCCGACGTCGTCGGCGCGGAAGACCTGATGGAGATCATCCAGGGTGGCACGATCGATTTCGATCGCTGCATCGCGACCCCGGACATGATGGGCATCGTCGGTCGCCTCGGCAAGGTGCTGGGCCCCAAGGGCCTGATGCCGAACCCGAAGCTCGGCACCGTGACGATGAACGTCGCCGAAGCGGTCAAGGCGGCCAAGGGCGGCCAGATCGAATATCGCGTCGAGAAGGCCGGCATCATCCACAGCGGCATCGGCAAGGCGAGCTTCCCGGCCGAAGACCTGCGCGCCAACTTCGACGCGCTGGTCGACGCCATCGTCAAGGCCAAGCCGACCGGCGCCAAGGGCAAATATGTCCGCAAGGTTGCCGTCAGCTCGACCATGGGCGCAGGCATCAAGGTCGATACCGCCGAGGTTGCCGGGGCGTAACGCTCTAGCCTTTCAAGTGAGACTCAAAAGCGGGGGTCGCGAGCATTTGCTTGCGGCCCCCGATCTTTTGTGATTCTCTCCGCCGGTTCGAACAGAACGGGGGGATTGAACATGCGGTATGCTTCGATCGCGGTAGCGTTTTTGGCGACCTTCGGATCTACATCGCTCGCGTCAACGCCCACGCCAGCGCGCTACGACGTCCAACTGCGCATCACGCGTGCGGGTTCGCTCGTGGCAGCGCCGCACCTCGTCTCCCGCGCTGGCGAGGCCGCGAGCTTGATGGGCAACGATGGCAACCAGAACAGCTGGACGATCAAGCTGAAAGCCACGCCGGATCTGAGCCATCCCGGCAAGGTCGCGGTCGACTGGTCGATGAGCTTCACCCAGCCTCTCACGGCTGGCGGCGTCAGCACGCGCCGCGCCGCCACGACGCTGTCAATGTCCGACCCAGGGCACGCCGCGCTGGATCTGCCGGCGACGAAACCCGAAGTCGCGCCGCTGCATATCGAACTGGGCATCGCGCGGGTGGCCAGCAGCCAATAACCCCGCTGGCAATGCGCACCACTCCTTTTGTGGATGATGCACGGGTTGGGGAGCGGAAATTCTCACTGACTTCGCAGACAAATCGACGTCGGTCGGGGAGGGGTTTTAGGCTGATCGAACGAAAAACAGGGCCACGGGCATCACGACCGGATGGTAGCGCGCGACGCGCAATTTCGGACACTGCTGTGTTGCGGGGAGCCAAATGACCGAGACGCACGACGCCACATTGTGGAACCCCGACCTCGCGCCGACCGGCCCCGAACAACGAACATGGCTCTGGTATCACTATGCTGCGCTGTGGATCGGCATGATCGTCGCTGTGCCGGCGTGGATGCTCGCCGCCGGGCTGGTCGAGCAGGGCATGTCGGCGGGCCAGGCCGCGCTGACGGTATTGCTCGGCAACCTCGTCGTGCTCGTGCCGATGCTGCTCGTCGGCCATGCTGGCGCCAAGCATGGCATTCCCTACGCGGTGCTGGCGCGCGCCTCGTTCGGCACGGTCGGCGCCAGGCTGGCTGCGATGGCGCGTGCGCTGGTCGCGTGCGGCTGGTTCGGCATCCAGACCTGGATCGGCGGCGAGGCGCTGCTGACGCTGCTCGGCATCTTCCTGCGCGCCGACCTCAAGGGCACCCCCCTGCCCCTGCTCGATATCGGCATCGGCCAGCTGCTCGCCTTTGGCGTGTTCTGGGCGCTGCAGTTGTTCTTCGTGCGCAAGGGCCTGACGACGATCCGCCGGCTCGAAACCTGGACCGCGCCGGTCAAGATCCTGGTCTGCGCCGCGCTGGTGTGGTGGGCAGTCGATGCCGCCGGTGGGCTCGGACCGATCTTCAACGCGCCATCCGCCTTCGTCGCGGGCGGTGCGAAGGCGGGACAGTTCTGGCTGGTATTCTGGCCCGCGCTGACCGGCATGATCGGCTACTGGGCGACGCTCGCGCTCAACATCCCGGATTTCACCCGCTTCGCGAAAAGCCAGCGCGACCAGTTGATCGGCCAGTCGATCGGCCTGCCGCCAGGCATGGGGCTGATTGCACTGGCCAGCGTCATCACCACCTCGGCGACTGTCGTGATCTATGGCAGCGCAATCTGGGACCCGGTGGCGCTGTCGGGTCGGCTCGCCGGGCCGTTCGTGCTGCTCGGTCTGGTGGTGATCAGCATCGACACGATCTCGTGCAACATCGCCGCGAACCTGGTCGGCGCGGCCTACGACTTCTCGTCGCTCGCGCCGGAGCGCATTTCGTACCGCACCGGTGGAGTGATCACCGCGATCATCGGCGTGTTGATCATGCCGTGGAAGCTGCTCGCGACCAGCGGCGGCTACATCTTCGTCTGGCTGACCGGCTACAGCGCGCTGCTCGGCCCGATCGCCGGCATCCTGATCGCCGACTATTGGATCGTCCGGCGCACCGCACTCGACGTCGCCGCGCTCTACCGCACCGAGGGCATCTATGCCTATCGCGGCGGATGGAACCCGGCAGCGCTGATAGCGCTGGCGCTGGGCGTGGCGCCCAATGTGCCCGGATTCCTCGCAACCGCCGCACCGACACTGTTCGGCGGGATCGGCGCGCCGTGGACGACCATCTACACCTACGCCTGGTTCATCGGGCTGGCGATCGCGCTGGTAAGCTATACCGCACTGATGCGCATGCAGCGCCGTGCGCTGCGGCCGGCCGCAGCATAACACGCCCGGCAGCGTGCGCCGCAACCTTGACTTTGTCGTCAATCCGGCTAGAGGCGCCCGCTCATCCGTCGGCGGCAACGCCAGCGGGTACCGTCCGAGACAGCAAGTGCCGGCTTCCGGCTTAATTTCTTGCCGAGGCGGGGACAGGATAATCTCCGGGCTGCCCTGGCGCCCGGTCTGCCGCTCTCATTGAGGGTGTCGGTTCCAATTCCCCATCGCTGGACACCCCATGTGGCGCATCTCGCGTCGCATGGCTTGTAACCGGGCCCGTTTCGGCGGGTCCAGAATGTGGAGAATGGCATGGATCGTGCTCAAAAGGCCGAGTTCGTCGCCGAGCTGAAGCAGACTTTTTCCGAAGTGGGCGTGGTCGTCGTGACCCGCAACCACGGGCTGACCGTCGCGCAATCGACCCAGCTGCGGAACAAGATGCGCGACGCCGGCGCCGCGTATAAGGTCTCGAAGAACAAGCTTGCCAAGATCGCGCTCGATGGCACCGACTATAGCTCGCTGGGCGATCTGCTCACCGGTCCGGTCGGCCTCGCCAGCTCGATCGATCCCGTCGCGGCTGCCAAGGTGGCGGTCGATTTCGCGAAGACGAACGACAAGTTCGAAATCGTCGGCGGATCGATGGGCGCGATCGCACTCGACGTCGAAGGCGTGAAGGCGCTCGCGACGTTGCCGTCTCTGGACGAACTGCGTGCCAAGATCGTCGGGCTCATCGTTGCGCCCGCGACCAAGCTCGCGACCATCGCCCAGGCACCGGCAGCGCAGCTGGCCCGCGTCCTCAGCGCGTATGCGGAAAAGGAAGCTGCCTGATCTTCAGGCGACCGATACTTTAACTTAAACGTACGGGGCGACGCCCCGATTTGGAGAATACACATGGCAGACCTGAACGCGCTGGTTGACCAGCTGAGCGCCCTGACCGTCCTCGAGGCGGCTGAGCTCTCGAAGATGCTCGAAGAGAAGTGGGGCGTGTCCGCCGCCGCCGCCGTTGCCGCTGCCCCGGCAGCCGGTGGCCCCGCCGCACCGGCTGCTGAAGAGCAGACCGAGTTCGACGTGATCCTGACCGGCGACGGTGGCAAGAAGATCAACGTCATCAAGGAAGTCCGCGCGATCACGCAGCTCGGCCTGACCGAAGCCAAGACGCTGGTCGAGTCGGCTCCCAAGGCCGTCAAGGAAGGCGTGTCGAAGGACGAGGCCGCCAAGATCAAGGCGCAGCTCGAAGCCGCTGGCGCGACCGTCGAGGTCAAGTAATTCAAACGCCTCCGGGCGTGTGAATATTACGACAAGCAAAGGGGCGGCTCCGCAAGGAGTCGCCCTTTTTCTTTGGCGTCGCGGCCAGCCAACACCGATCGCACCAAGCAAATGCCAACACAAATACAAACCAGATCAATATTTTGGGAGTGAAGCACCGGGCGGCGGAATTTTGATAGTCCAGGGCAATAAACTGGGGTAAATTGATAGTTAAGGGCGCGACAGCCAAAACCATAACCATCATTTAGCCGATTTGCCTGACCGTTGATTTAAAATTTTCCGCAAAAATTGGGGGGGGGTAAGTATATGACTAGATTGATCAAAATGCTTGGACTCACGGCAACAGCGATGTTGCTTGGCCTCGGCTTCGCTGCGCCGGCCAGCGCGCAGGCAACCCGCACCTGGATTTCGGGCGTCGGTGACGATGCCAACCCATGCAGCCGCACCGCACCGTGCAAGACCTGGGCGGGCGCGATATCCAAGACCGCAGGCGGCGGCGAAATCGATTGCCTCGATCCGGGCGGCTTCGGCTCGGTCACCATTACCAAGTCGATCACGCTCGACTGCGGCGGCGGCGAGGGCGGTCAGGCGGGCGGCATCCTGAATTCGGGTGTCTCGGGCGTCATCATCAACGATCCGAACGGCGGCACTACGCCGACCCTCAAGGTCGTTCTGCGTAACATGAACATCAATGGCGCGGGGACCACCGTCGGCACCTATGCCGTGCGCTTCCTCAGCGGCAAGTCACTGATGCTGGAGAATGTGGTCATCAGCAATCAGGGCACGGGCGGCGCTGCGGCGGTCAGCTTCGAACCGAGCACGGCCAGCGTCGGCGCGAAACTGGTCATGAGCAATGTCAATATCTCGAACACCGCCCCTAACGACCCGACCTTGGGGAACGCCGTGCAGTTGCAGTCGGTCGGCGGGGTGGCCGTGACCGGCGTGCTGGATCACGTGACCATCACCGACAGCGCCTTCGCGCTCGACGCCGAGGATGGCGCCACCGTGACGGTGACCAACAGCACCCTGTCCAACAGCTTCCGAGGCGTGCATGCGAACTCCGCCTCGGTCACTGGCGCGGTGGTCAATCTCGATGGCGTCACCATCGCCAACAACAGCAATTTCGGTATCGCTTCCGTCGGCACGGCAAAGGTCCGGATGGCAAACACGGCCCTTTATAACAATGTCGGCAGCTTGAAGATCGCACCCACCGCAACGATACTGTCGTTCGGCAATAACCGGATCGGAGCCAATGGCGGCAACGGCGGCGCCAACCCCGCACCGACTCCGATCTCGCTTCAATAGGGCAAACCCCGAACGGCGGCAGTGCGGCTTCGGCCGGGATGCCGCTTCAGGAATCAGGGCGGTGCCGCGAGGCGCCGCCCTTTTTCGTTGCCGGTGCGCGTCGCCTTGCCAGCATGACACCGCCATGCTCCCACGCCCTCTCACCACGTTCGCCGCCGCGACACTGCTTGCCTGCGCGACACCGGGCTACGCCGGCCCGATCAACGATCGCATCTATCCCGCGCCGAGAGTAGCGCTGACGCTGGAAGGCACGCCGGCGGGTACAGCGGCGATCACGGTCGTCACGCGCGATGCCTTTCGTCGTCGGGGCTTGTCCTGGCGGCGCAGTCCGGTCGGCCGACACTCCTCGTTTTCCACGGTAACGGGTCGAGCGCGGCGACGCTGATGCGCTGGTTCGCCCCGCTCGCGGCAAAAGGTATGGCATCGTCGCGGCGGAATATCGCGGGTACAGTGCCAATGCGGGCAAACCTTCCGAACCGGGTCTCGCCGCGGACGCCGACGCGTATCTGGCTTATGCCAGGACCAATGCGCCCGCCCGGCTGATCGTCGTCGGACATAGCCTCGGCGGCGCCGTCGCACTCGCCTTGGCAGGACGCGAGAAACTCGACGCCGTGGTCACGATCGGCGCGTTCACCCGGTTGCGCGAATTCGTGCCCAAGATCGCGCGCGGGTTTGTCAGCGACCGCTACGACAATCTCGCCGCCATCGCCGCGCTCGACGAGCAGATCGACCGGCACCTCGATGGCGCTGCCTTCGACGTGGCGGCGCTCCCGGCGGAGATCAAGCGCGTCCCGTTTGGTGAGACCAAGCCCGTAAACCCCTAGCGATCGACGGCTACGGTATATTCGAGTGCGCCGACCTGGTCGAACATCCGTGAGGTGTCGAGCCGGAACGCGCCGAGGCGCGCGTCCGCGCCGCGATCCACGCCGATGACGAACGAGCGCGCGGTCTGCCCGCTGCCCCCGTCCCAGTCATAGGTCAGGTTGACCGTCATCACCGGCACGAACAATTCGCGCCCCTCGATCGTCATCGCGACGACCATTTCGCGCGGCAGGATCCCCATCCCACCCAGTTGCACCTCCGCCCCGGGCGGCAGATCGAACACCGACGTGATCGAACGATCGATCGGCGCGGCGAACAGCGCGGAGACCAGCGCGTCCTGCTGCGCGCCAGCGCTGAGCAGGCGAACGTCGAGCCGCACGCCCGTCGCGGCAGCGGCACCACCATTACGCACCACAAGGTCGTATTCGACCGCGGCGCCGGTCAGGTTGGTCCCGGCGCGGCGCGGCGCAAGTGCGATTTCCAGCCGCGCACGTGCCATCGCCGTGCGGTCATCACCGGACAGCGTGACGGGCGGCACTGGCACCACCGGCGCCTCTCGGGGCTGGAACGGCACGCGCTCGGCTTGTGGTGCCGCTGGCGAAACCGGCAGCACCGTTGACTTTTCCGCCAGCGGGAGAGGTAGCTCAGGCGCAGGTTCCGTTGTCGAGGCAGGCGATGTTGGTAGGGGTGCTGGCGGCGGCGACGTTGGCTGACCGAGCCCGAGATCGAAGCGCTCGTGGCGGTCGATGCCGCGATTGTCCTCGTCCTGCGCCGCATAGCGATCGGCGCGACGGCGCCGTACGAACCACAATAGCAGGCCGAGCAGCGCGACCACGCCGGCACCGATCGCCAGCGTCGGGACGAGATCACTCATGCGTGCCAGCGTATTGCGCAGCGTCAGCCGACCATCATCGCTCGGCACATCGACGGGCGGCAAATCCGTCGCCGTGGCGGCCGGGGTCGTTTCGGGCAGCGGAGTAGCCGCGACGGACACCGGAGTCGGTGTCGCGACCGGTGGTGCGACCACCGGCGTCGGCGCAGCGACAGGCGGGGCCGTCGGCGCGAGGACCGGGTGCGGCGTCGGGGTTGACATGGCGCGCACTATCGGCGCCGCGGCGGGTAAGCGGCGCGTCGGGCTTGGTGCCGGCGTTGGACGGGGAATCGAGGCCGGACGCTGCGCGCGTGGTGTTGGCGTGGCGCGTGGTGTCGGAGCGGCACGTGGTGTCGGAGCGGCACGCGGCGTAGGTCTGGCAGCTGGCGGTGCGGTGCGCACGACCGCCGGGGGCGTGGCGCGCGGCGGAGCCCTGGGCGTCGGACTTGGTGTCGGTGTCGGCGTCGGCGCACGCGTCCCTGGCAGGCTGAAATGCTCCAGTCCGGGGATGGTCTGCGGCGCACTTTGCGCGAGCGCTGCGCCCGACGTGCCAAGCAGCAACGTCAGCACCAGCGCGCACCGCCTGGTCGATGAAACGAAAAACCCCACGGACGCGCCCCTAACGCTGGAAAGCTGAACCGCATACGACCGTAATGCGCCGTGCGACAAGCCGCGCGCCGCGCACGACGAAACGCAACCGGGCCCGCCTCTCGGTCGAGAGACGGACCCGGGCGCGGCGACAATCGTGTCGCGGTTCAGGCGTGCTCGGGAATCCCGAACAATTCAGCCGACACCTCGTCATGCATGTGCGGCCGGCCGATCGGGACCGACGTCATCGCACCGCCCTCGTCGCTGACGCCGATGCGGAACGACGCCGACGTTCGCCCTTCGCTGCCATCGGCGAGCGAATAGCGCGCCTCGGCAACAATCACCGGCGACACCGAACCGTTGAGTGAGGCACGCGGCAGGGCCAATATCGCCTCGATCGTGCGGCCCTCGCCGGGCTTGATGCGTACGGCGGGCACAGCGTCGGCATCGCGATCGCGCAACAGGCGCTCCATCTCGTCGTCGGCCGGCGCGCCGGCAAACATGAAGGTCGAGATACGGACATCGTCGGCGGAGACCGAGCCGGAATTCCCGACCGTCAGTTCGATCTCCACCAATGCCTCATCGACATTGGTGCCGACGCGCAACGGGCGCATCGCCATTTCGAGCCACACGACGATCGGCGACGGGCGCGTCGCCGGCGGTCAGTGCCGCGACGTCATGGGCGTCGGCGGCGACCAGTTCGCCGGTACCGGCCACAGCAGTTGCGCCAGGCGTGGTCTCATCGAGCACCGCCGACATGTGGCTTGCCAGCGGTGCTTCGGCGGCGCGCGGCGGTGCGGAACGCAGGAACTGCACGTCGTGCCGCGGCACGGCCACCGGCGCAATGATCGGATCGACCATTGCGGGAACCGGCGTGCGCGTAAGCTCCTCCTCGTCATAGGCGATCGGCAAGTCATCACCTTCGTAATGGTCGGCGCGACGGCGACGTCCCATCACAAGCAGGCCACTCAGGGCAATGAGCGCGACGCCGATCAACGCCAGCCACGGCGCACTCCAGTTGAAGCCGGAGCTGGTCGCCGCGGCCGGTGCTGCGGCCTGTGTTTCTACCGTCGTTGAACGAGTGGCCACTCCAACCGGTGCAGGTGCTACAGCCGGCGTGGTCACCGGGCTCGCGGCAACCGGCGCTGCGGCCGGCGCCGCAGTGACGGCAACAGGGGCAACGGCGGTCGATCGGGTGCGCGTGGTCGAGCGCTGCGCGACCGCGCGAACAGGCGCCGCGCGGGTGACAGTACGCTCCGGCGAGGCTTCGACGACGGGTGCGGCCTCGACCGGGGCGGTCTGGACCATCTGTACTGGCGCGCTTTGCACCGGAGGTGGAACCAGCGCGATCTGCACGACCGGCGGTGGTGCCACCGGCGCGCTCTGTTGCGGTGCGGCCGGCGCCGTCGTTTCCTGCGCGATGGCGGGGACCGCGAGCAGGGCAAGGGTTGGGACGAGCGCGGCAAGCGCGCGGCGATGCGGGGGGAATGTTCGTTTCATAGCGGCGGCTCAATGAAGCGCGCCGTCATTTCGCGCCGCACCTGGCTCAAAATTGCGATGAGCGGGGCTCCCAGACCGATCAACAGAGCGCGACTCGGGCCGCCTGGCATGCAGACCGTGCTCTGATTGACAGTTTCCAACACGCTACCTATATGGCTGCCATCGCCACAGCTCCGGGAAATGACACGCCGTCGCGCAGTGTGTCGCATGCATGGGGGCTTTGGTTCATACGACGCTGGAGAGCTGCCATCTTCCGAGACCGGAGATGCGCGGCTTTTTTGCGTCGTTTCGCGTGCCCGCCCGGTGGCAACCGGGCAAGACATTCTGGCTGACGAGGCTCAATTACATGGCAACCAAAGCGTTCGACGGTGGCACGATGAAGCGCCGCATCCGCAAGGTGTTCGGCAACATCCACGAAGTGGTGCAGATGCCGAACCTGATCGAGGTTCAGCGCGAATCCTACGAGCAGTTCCTGCGCTCCGATCCGTCGACGGGTTATATCTCGGGTCTCGAGAAGACGCTGCGCAGCGTTTTCCCGATCCGCGATTTCGCCGGCACCGCCGAACTCGACTTCGTCAACTATGAGCTCGAGCCGCCCAAGTTCGACACCGACGAGTGCCGCCAGCGCGGTATTACCTATGCCGCGCCGATGCGCGTCACGCTGCGCCTGATCGTGTTCGAGGTGGACGCCGATACCGAGGCCCGCTCGGTCCTCGATATCAAGGAGCAGGACGTTTACATGGGCGACATGCCGCTCATGACGCACAACGGCACCTTCATCATCAACGGCACCGAGCGCGTCATCGTCTCGCAGATGCACCGCTCGCCGGGCGTGCTGTTCGACCATGACCGCGGCAAGACCCATGCCTCGGGCAAATATCTGTTTGCGGCGCGCGTGATTCCTTATCGCGGTTCGTGGCTCGACTTCGAGTTCGACGCCAAGGACATCGTCAACGTCCGCATCGATCGCAAGCGCAAGCTGCCGGTCACGGCGCTGCTCTATGCGCTGGGCATGACGTCCGAGGACATCCTCAACTATTTCTACAACCGCGTCACCTTCGTGCGCGGCCAGGGTGGCTGGCAGATCCCGTTCGCGGCCGAGAACTGGCGTGGCCAGAAGCCGATGTTCGACATCGTCGACGGCAAGTCGGGCGAAGTGATCTTCCCTTCGGGGCAGAAGATCTCGCCGCGCGCCGCCAACAAGGCGGCCAAGGACGGTCTCGAGACGCTGCTGATCCCGACCGAGGAAATCTACGGTCGCTATTCGGCTTATGACCTGATCAACGAGTCGACCGGCGAGATCTACATCGAAGCCGGCGACGAAGTGACGTCGGAAAATCTCGAACTGCTCGACAAGGCCGGGATCGACCGCATCGACCTGCTCGACATCGACCATGTCACGACCGGCCCGTGGATCCGCAATACGCTCAAGGTCGACAAGGCCGAGGAGCGCGAGCAGGCGCTGTCCGACATCTACCGTGTCATGCGCCCCGGCGAACCGCCGACGCTCGAGACCGCGGAAGCTTTGTTCGGCGGCCTGTTCTTCGATCCCGACCGCTACGACCTGTCGGCCGTCGGCCGCGTCAAGCTCAACATGCGCCTCGAACTCGACGTCGAGGACACCGTCACGACGCTGCGCGCCGAGGACATCCTCGCCGTGGTCAAGACCTTGGTCGACCTGAAGGACGGCAAGGGCGAGATCGACGACATCGACAATCTCGGCAACCGCCGCGTGCGTTCGGTCGGCGAGCTGCTCGAGAACCAGTATCGCGTCGGCCTGCTCCGCATGGAGCGCGCCGTGAAGGAGCGGATGAGTTCGGTCGACGTGTCGACCGTGATGCCCAACGACCTGATCAACGCCAAGCCCGCGGTCGCTGCGGTGCGCGAGTTCTTCGGCTCGTCGCAGCTGTCGCAGTTCATGGATCAGACCAACCCGCTGTCCGAAGTGACGCACAAGCGTCGCGTGTCGGCGCTCGGGCCGGGCGGTCTGACGCGTGAGCGCGCCGGCTTCGA
>JBBRSN010000068.1:0-25497 GCA_038245375.1 Sphingomonadales bacterium
CCCCTTCAGGGGAGGGGTTGGGGGTGGGGCAGTGCCGCAAACGCCGCGCTCACGGATGGCCCCCACCCCAACCCCTCCCCTGAAGGGGAGGGGCTAATGGAGCAACAGTGGACGAGTTGGAACCCAGGAGCTAACGCCCCGCCCATGACCACCACCGCACCCGCGCCCAAAGACTGGATCATGGCGATCGCGCCCTATGTTCCGGGGCGCTCGACCACCGATGGCGGCGCGCCCGTCGCCAAGCTGTCGTCCAACGAGAACCCGCTCGGCACCAGCGAGCAGGCGCGCACCGCCTTCGCCGCGCACGACGCCGACCTGTCGCGCTACCCCGACGCCAGCGCCGCAGATCTGCGCGCCGCGATCGCCGCCCATCACGATCTAGATCCCGCCCGCGTCATCTACGGCACCGGCTCGGACGAGCTGCTCCACCTCGCCGCCGGTGCCTATGCCGGCCCGGGCGATGAGGTCATCTTCGTGCGCTACGGCTTCGCAGTGTATGAGATCGCCACGCGCCGCGTCGGCGCCACGCCCGTCATCGCCCCCGACAAGGGCTACGCCACCGATGTCGACGCGATCCTCGCCGCCGTGACGGACCGCACCCGCCTGGTCTTCGTCGCCAACCCCAACAACCCGACCGGCACCTTCGCCGACAAGGGCGAGATCGCCCGGCTCCATGCCGGCCTGCCGCCCCACGTCATGCTCGTGCTCGACCAGGCCTATGCCGAGTATCTCGTCCCCGAGGACGATGATGGCGGGCTCGATCTCGCCCGCAGCGCCGCCAACGTCATCGTCACGCGCACCTTCTCCAAGATCCACGGCCTCGCCGCCGAGCGCATCGGCTGGGGCTATGCCTCGGCCGCCGCGATCGACGCGATGCACCGCATCCGCGCGCCCTTCTGCGTCACCACCGCCGGCCAGCAGGCCGCGATCGCCGCGCTCGGCGCCAGCGACTTCATCGCCCACAGCCGCGCCCACAACCTCGAATGGCGCACCTGGTTCTCCGGCGAGATCGCCAAACTCGGCAATGCCGGCCTGCGTGCCGTGCCCAGCCACGCCAACTTCCTGCTCGTCCTGTTCGACGGCGCGGTCAGCGCGGAACAGGCGTACAAGGCGCTGATGGACAAGGGTTACATCGTCCGCTGGCTCCCCGGCCAGGGCCTCGCCAACGGCCTGCGCATGACGATCGGCACCGAGGAAGAGACCC
Organism: Sphingomonadales bacterium; assembly: GCA_038245375.1. Taxonomy (GTDB): domain Bacteria; phylum Pseudomonadota; class Alphaproteobacteria; order Sphingomonadales; family Sphingomonadaceae; genus Sphingomonas. The sequence goes on from JBBRSN010000068.1 coordinate 1,205, forward strand.
GCGGTCTCGCCGAAGCGCTGCGCGAGATCGTCGCCGGCCAACTTTAAGCCCTCCCCTTCAGGGGAGGGGTTGGGGTGGGGCGGTCCCGCGAGCGCCGCGCTCATGGCTAAGCTCCACCCAGCCCCAGATGGGAGGCGCTACCCCAGCCCCTGCGTCCGCGCCCAGGCCGCGAACAGCTCGGGCCATGCCTCGGCCGGCTTGCCCATCGCGCGGCGCAGGCCGAAGCCGTGGCCGCCATTGGTGAACAGGTGCGTCTCGACCGGCACCGCCGCCGCCTTGAGCGCGGCGCGCATCTCGAGGCTGTTGTCGACCGGCACCGTCATGTCGTCCTCGGCATGGACGAGGAAGCAGGGCGGGGTGGCCTTTGTCACGTTCGACGCCGGGCTATGCGCGCGCTCCAGCGCCGGCGAGGCGTTCGCACCGAGCAACAGCGCGCGCGAGCCGGGATGCGCGAGCGGCGCCGTCATCGACTGCACGGCATAGATCGGCGCCGCCACGTCGGGCCGCGCGCCCAGCCGGTCGGCCGCATCGACCGGCGTGTAGGTCGCGGTGGCGAAGCGCGTCGCCAGGTCGCCGCAGACATGCCCGCCGGCCGAGAAGCCCATCGCCGCGACGCGCTCGGGGATGATGCCATAGTCGCGCGCGCGGTGGCGGATCAGGCGTATCGCGCGCTGCGCATCGGACAGCGCGACGTCGGGCCCGGCCGCCCAGCCCTCGCCGGGCAGGCGATAGAACAGCACGAACACGGTCCAGCCACGCGCCGCCAGCCAGCGCGCGATCTCATAGCCTTCCTTGTCGATCACCACCCATTTGTAGCCGCCGCCCGGCATCACCAGCGCCGCCGAGCCATTGGGGATGGCGGGGCGGAACACCACCATGCGCGGGCGGGTGATGCCATGGACCGCCCGGTCGGTCAGCGCGGCGTCCTTGCTGCGCTCGTCGACCGTCTCGACCAGCGCGCGTGCCGGCATGCCCGGCGCACCGGCAGGCCACAGGTCGATTGTCTCGGATGGCTCGGGCAGGCCGGGTACCGCAGGGCCGCCGGTGCGCGGCGGTGCGGTCTGCGCCACGGCCCCCGCCGCCCATGTCGCCGCAAGCGATCCGATGATGGCGCGGCGACGGTCGATCATGGCGGGCTCCTGAAAGAAAACGGGCGCCCCCGCTGTGGGGAGCGCCCGAGGTAGGGAGGTTGGACAGGCTAGATCTTGACCCGCGCACCGAACAGGATGGTGCGGCCGAAGTGGTTGTTCTCGTAGTTCCGCTCGGCGGTCACGTCGGTGAAGCGATAGCGATAGGCGTCGGTCAGGTTGTTGCCGTCGACCGACAGCTCGATATGCTTGTTGACCTTGTAGCGCAGCGAGGCGTCGAAGCTGGTGTACGAACCATAGCCCTCGAACACGTTGCCGGTGCCGCTGGTCGAGTCGACGAACGGTCCGCGATAGCTCACCGAGCCACGCACGCTGAAGATCTCGTCGTCATAATAGAGCGTGGCGTTGGCCGCCCGCTTCGACACGCCGAGCAGCGTGCTGGTATAGTCCGCCGGCACGCCGGTCAGCGTGCAGGCGGCGGTCGGCGCGGTGCGGGTGCAGGCGCTGATCGCCGGGCCGGTGATGCGGTAGGTGGCGGTCGACTTGATGAAGGTCGCGTTCGCCTGGATGCCGGTATGCTTGAGGATGCCCGGCAGGAAGGAGAAGGGCAACTGCAGCGCAATCTCGACACCCTGCAGCTTCGCGCCGGTGCCGTTGACGTTGGCGCTGACGGTATAGATCTGCGACGCATCATTGGCGATGTAGGCCGGCGAGCTTGGCGGCAGAACGTCGCGCGTCAGGCCGGCACCGGCGAGCGTCGAGGTATAGCTGTCGACTTTCGGGAAGCTGTTGACGTTCTTCTGGAACAGCGCGACCGAGAGCACCGATTGCGGCGCGAAATACCATTCGACGCCGAGATCGAAATTGGTCGCGCGATAGGGCTCGAGGTACGGGTTGCCGTAGCTGATCTTGTAGTTGAACCCGTCGATCGAGCCACCCGGCGTCAAATTGCCCAGCGTCGGGCGCGTCATCACCTTGGCGATCGCGCCGCGGATGATGATGTCGTGGGTCGGATAGAGCGCGATGTTGAACGACGGCAACCAGTCGTCATAGGTCCGCTTGACGGTGACCGACACGCCGCTGAGGATGCCGGTCGACTGCTGGTCGGTATGGGCATAGCGGACACCGGCATTGCCGGCATATTTCAACCCGAACAGCTCGCCTTTCACGTCGAACTCTAGATAGCCGCCCGAGGTGGTCTCCTGCACCGAGCGGATATTGCCGACGTCCGGTGTCGCGGTGCGGCTGTAGAGCTTGGTGAAGGCGGTCGTCGCCGGAAGATCTGCGACGACGAACTGGCTGGTCGTGCCGGAAGGCTGCCCGGCGCTGCCCAGGTTGACGCTATCGGCCAGCGCCGAGGTCACCGGGAAACCGTAGACGGTCGACGAGCAGGTCAACGTACCGAGCACGAGGTCGGCGCCGCTGCTGCCGCACACCGCAGTATCGCGCAGATAGGCCTTGGCGTCGAAGTTGAACCGCCGCCATACGCCACCGGCCTTGATCTGGAAGCCGTCGACCACGTCATATTCGGTGCGTAGCTGCGCGGTCTTGAAACGGTTGACGACGCTCGACGGGCGGTCGCGGATCTCGGCCAGCTGGAAGTTCGCCGGATTGTTGACATCGATGCCATAGCTCAGCGTCGGGCTGGCCATGTTCGAATAATCGTACTTGAAGCCGGCCGCGTTGCGATTGTCGAACAGGATCGTCGTCTCGACCGGGATGTCGGCGGCCGATTTCGAAAGCCCGCCAAGCAAGGTGAAGCGCAGCTTGTCGGTCAGGTCCTGGTCCCACTTGCCGCCGACCTGGTAGAATTCGGTGGTCGACTGGCGCAGATAATGCTCGGTGCGGACATAGGCGTTGTTGAACGTTGCCGAGATCATGTTGCCGCTGGAGTCATAAGCGGGATTGACGACGTCGATCCCCTTCTCGTTGGAGCGCGCGAGCACCTCCAGCCACTTCTCCTCGCGGGTCTCCTTGAAGCGCGAATAGAGCGCGTCGATCGAGATCTTGGTGCCCTCGCTCGGCGCGAACTGGATCGATCCGGTCAGGCCGAGCCGTTCGCGATCATGCCGCACGATGCCGTAGCGCGGGATGCGCGGGTGGAACGACAGCGAGGCCGCATCGCATGCTGCGCTCGGGCGGTAGTTCTTGCCGCTGAAGTTGACCGGCGTACCGCCCGTTGCGTCAGGTACGGAATAGAAGCAGTTGGTCCCGTTGACCGAGTTGAAATAGGCCTGCGCCCAGCGGACCGAGTTGTTGCCGAGTTCCAGCGTGTTGGTCTTCGAATAGGCGCCGGAGAAATTGACGCCGAAGGTGCCGGCATCGTTGCGCCAGCTGATCAGCCCGGCGGCACGCGGGCCGACATTTTTCGACAGGTCGTTATACGATCCCTGCAGGCTGAGCACGCCGGTGAACCCGGCCTTTCCGGCGAGCGGGTTGCCGGTGTTGAGATCGACCACCGCGCCGAGCGAACCTTCGTCGAGCGACGGCTCGGCGGTCTTGTGGACGACCAGGCTGCTGAACAGTTCGGATGCGAACACGTTGAAGTCGAACGCGCGGTCGCGGTTCGAACTGGCGCCGTCGGATGAGGTGGCGACCGTCTCGAGCCCGTTGACGCGGACGCGGGTGAACTGTGCGCCGAGGCCGCGCACGGTGATCGCACGGCCTTCGCCGCCATCACGCTGGATCGAGATGCCCGGAATGCGCTGCAGCGACTCGGCGAGATTCTGATCGGGGAATTTGGCGATATCCTCGGCGACGATCGCATCGACCGCCGACACCGAGTCGCGCTTCACGCTGAGCGCGGCGTCGAGCGAACGGCGGAAGCCGGTGACGACGATGTCCTGGGTCTGGTCAGCAGCGCTTGCGTCGGGGGCGGGCGTTTGCGCCGCCTGCTCGGCTGGGGCGGGGTCGGCGGGCGCCTTGTCGGCGGCGAACGCGGTGGCTGGCAGCATCAGGCCCAGCGTGAGCGCGAGCGCGGAAACTCCGTGAAAATGACGATTGCCGCGCATTGTGGCCGTCGGTGCGAACTTTGCCATGACCTCTCCCCTTGTTCAGCCGCGAGCGGCTCATTTTTGACACCGGTCGCCAGGCGAAGTTTGTCGCCGGACGCCGAATCGAAAGTTTCTGGAGAGTCTGGGCTGCCCGGGCGAACCGGCACGCCATCCCCTCCAACGTAGCGCCAGCTGTTGCTGGTCGAATTGCGCCGGTCGTTGTCCCGTTAGGTAACCGGTGTCATCTTAATGCTTCGCTGCATGCGGCGTGTCAAGACATGTCGGCATCCGCGCCGTTGCGTCGCCGGATCAGCTACCGGGCTGGATATAAGGAACGCGCGCGAACAGTTCGCGCTGCCAGCGTCGTGGATCATTCTCGATATGCGAGCGGGCGTCGAAGATCATCGTCGCGCGATGCGCCAGATCGTAGCGCGGCCAGTGGGGCAGGCCGGCGTGATTCGGGTCGCCGGTGGCCGCGAAGGCGACGAAGCTGTCCTGCATCGCGCGCGACGCGGCGCGCGCATCGGCACCGCTGCCGGTCTGCGATCCGGCAGCGTCGATCGTGCCGAACACCAGCGGAATATCCATCGTGTGGAACGCGCCACGTCGCGGGTCGGTGCGCGAGGTGAAGTCGACCTGGTAGACGAAGCCCGGCGCAGCGGCGCGGGCGCGTGCCTCGGCCTCGATCACCTGGCCGCGCCAGCTGCGCCCGGCGGTGGTCGCGCCGTAGAAGATGTCGGTCGGTGACCAGGTGGGGAAGTGCTGGCGATATTGCGCCACGACCCATTCGGGCAGGATGTCGATGCGCAGTTCGGGCGCCATGCGCTCGGCGAGGTTATCCCAGTTGAGCCCCTTCACCTTGTCCGAGTCGGGCGAGATGAACGCGCGGGTCTCGTCATGGACGTTGCCGAGCATCATCGGGATGGCCAGCCCTTGCGGGTTGGCATCGGGCCAGAAGGGGTGGCGGGTCAGCCATTTCATGTCGAGCACGGGTCCGAAATAGACCCCGCCGCCGAGGATCGGGTCGGTCGCGTCGAGCGCTGCGACGAGCTTTTCGGTCGGCATGGAGAGCAGCGGCGCGAGATCCGTCTCACTCACCCCGAGCCTGGCCAGATAGGCACGCGTCCGCGCGGTCGCGTTCATCGGGCCGCTGGCGGTGACCTGCTGGCCGCTCATCGTTGCGGCGCGCTGGAACAGGCCCTTTGCCGCCGGCATCCCCATCATCGTCGCGATCTTGGCACCGCCGCCGGACTGGCCGAACACCATGACGCGCGACGGATCGCCGCCGAACGCGGCGATATTGTCGCGCACCCATTTGAGCGCGAGGATCAGGTCGAGTTGCCCGGCATTGCCGCTGTCGGCGAAGTGCGGATCGAGCCGCGCGAGATAGAGATAGCCGAACGCATTGAGCCGGTGGTTAATCGTCACCACCACGACATCGCCGCGTGCCGCGAGATGCTGGCCGTCGTTGAGCGGGTCGGTGACGCTGCCGTTCGCATAGGCGCCGCCATGGATATAGACCATCACCGGTTTGCGCGCGTCCGGCTGGACTGCGGTCCACACGTTGAGGAACAGGCAACCCTCGGATTGCGGCTGGTATCTGCCCTGTTGCGGGCAGACCGGGCCGAAGCTGTCGGCGCGGATCGTCTGACCGGGATGAGCGACCGCGACGGGTGCGCGGAAGCGTTCGGAGCGGCCGTAGCGGATGCCGCGGAAGGCGCGCACGCCGGCGTCGCTGGTGCCGGCAAAGTCGCCGGCCGGCGCGCGGACGACCGGGTCGCCGGTGGCGCGCGCCGCGCTGGCGAGCAACATCGCCGAACCGGCGCCGATTACGCCGCGGCGGCTCCAGCGGTCAGCGGCGGACATCGAGGCCGCCGGCGAGATAGGCATCGATATCGGCCTGGCGGAACAGGCACGCGTCGCCGGGCAGCGAGTGCTTAAGCGCGGCGAGCGCGAGGCCGGTGCGCGCGGCATCGGCGCTGTCCTGGCCGCCGCGCAGCGCATGGAGCACCCCGGCAGCAAAGGCATCGCCCGCGCCGATACGATCGACGATCCCGGCGAGCGTGACCTCCTCGGTCTGGACATGGCCGGCGCGCGTATCGATCCGCGCCGACAGGCGGTGTCGGTCGGCATCCTCGACGTGGCGCGCAGTCGATGCGATCGTTTGCAGCCGCGGGAAAGCGGCGAAGGCGGCTTCGGCGGCGTCGCGGCGCCGATCCTGGCCGTCGCCCGAAAAGTCGCGGTCGAGCAGCAGCGAGATGTCGCGGTGATTGCCGAACAGCAGGTCGGCATGGCCGACCAGTTCCGCCAGGATCGCGCGCGGATTGCCGTCCCAGCGCGCCCATAATTTGCCGCGCCAGTTGCCGTCGAACGACACCGCGATGCCGCGTTCGCTTGCCGCGCGCACTGCGGCGAGCGCGCTCTGCGCCGATGTCGGGCCGAGCGCGGGGGTGATGCCCGAAAGATGCAACCGATCGACGCCGGCGAGGAGTGCCTCCCAGTCCCACGTGTCGGCCGGCGCCTCGGCGAAGCTCGACCAGGCGCGATCGTAGATCACTTCGGTCGCGCGCATGCCGGCGCCCGCGGTGACGAAATACAGCCCCATGCGCTCGCCGCGCCGCTGGATGCCGGTCGTGTCGATGCCGTGCCCGCGCAGCGTGGTAATCGCGGCGTCGCCAAGATCATTGTCGGGCACTGCGCTGGCAAAGGCCACGTCATGGCCGAGCCGCGCCAGCGCGGTCGCGACATTGGCCTCGGCGCCGGCGACCCACACGTCGAAGCGTGGTGTCTGCAGCAACAGCTCGCGGCCGGGCGGCGAGAGGCGGAGCATGATTTCGCCAAAGGCGAGGAAGGTCATGATGTTGCCTTTCGCAGGTCTCGCGCGATCAGAATGATGCTTGTGCCGTTACCGTCCGCAGTTCCCCGGCGAAGGCCGGGGCCCAGTTGGAACGGCGGATGTAAAGGGGCGCAACGATCATCACTCCTGCCTTCCCAACTGGGCCCCGGCCTTCGCCGGGGAGCAGCCAAGGGCGAGCCGACGCGCATCACCGCGCCAGCCAGCCGCCGTCCACGGCGAGGATATGGCCCTGAACATAGTCCGCCGCGCCGCTCGCGAGGAACACCGCCGCGCCGCCCAGATCGCTCGCCGCGCCCCAGCGCCCGGCGGGGATGCGGTCGACGATCGCCTTGTTGCGCACTTCATCGGCCTGCAGCGCGGTGGTGTTGTTGGTCGCGATATAGCCCGGCGCGATGGCGTTGACGTTGACGCCCTTGGCCGCCCATTCGTTGGCGAGCAGCTTGGTCAGCCCGCCAATGCCCGATTTGGACGCGGTATAGCTCGGCACGCGGATACCGCCCTGGAAGGTCAGCATCGAGGCGATGTTGATGATCTTGCCCGACCCTTGCGTAATCATGTGGCGCCCAGCCGCCTGGCACAGGAAGAACACCGATTTGAGATTGGTGTCGATCACCGCGTCCCAGTCTTCCTCAGTGAAATCGACCGCGTCGGCGCGACGGATGATGCCGGCATTGTTGACCAGGATATCGAGCCGGCCAAGTTTGGCGACTGTCTCGTCGACGACGCGTTGCACGGGCTCGATCGTCGACAGGTCGGCCGAGACGATCTCGGCCTTGCGGCCCATCAAACGCACCTTGGCGACGGTTTCCTTGGCCGGCGTCCGCCCGACGGCGGCGATGTCCGCGCCGGCCGCGGCGAGCGAGAGTGCGATCGCCTGGCCGATGCCGGTATTGGCACCGGTGACGATCGCGACCTTGCCGGTCAGGTCGAAGGGACTGTTCATTCTCATTCTCCTCCCCACCTCACGACTCCCCTCCCTGGCAGGGAGGGGCTGGGGGTGGGTGTTGTGGGGGAAACGGATCGCCCTCCTGTGGCCGACCCACCCCCAACCCCTCCCTGGCAGGGAGGGGAGTCAGTAAGTGTCCCTCTCGCAAGCGGGAGGGGAGAAGAAATTATGCCAGCTGGCAGATATCGAGCACGTTCATGTCGGTATAATCCTGGTTCTCGCCGGCCATCGCCCAGATAAAGGCATAGGCCTTGGTCCCCGAACCCATATGGATCGACCAGGGCGGGCTGATTACCGCTTCCTCATTGGCCATGACGATGTGCCGGGTCGCCTCGCCCTCGCCCATATAATGAAACACGCGATCCTTCTCGAGATCGTCGAGCTCGAAGTAGAAATAAATCTCGCTGCGGCGCTCATGGATGTGCGGCGGCATGGTGTTCCACACCGAGCCGGGCTTGAGCACGGTCAGGCCCATCACCAGCTGCGCGCTGTCGCATACGCCGGGGATGACGAGCTGGAAGATCGTGCGCTCGTTCGATTCCTCGAGCGTGCCGCGCTCGAGCGCATTGGCGTCGGCGATCGACAGCTTGCGCGTCGTGAAGCCTTTGTGCGCCGGGCACGAGGCGAGATAGAAACGCGCGCCCTCGCCCGAGAACTGCACGTCCTTGGCGCCCATCGTGACGTAGAGGCAGTCCTTGTTGCCGAGCGCGAAGACTTCGCCATCGACGGTGACGGTACCATCGACCTTGCCGACATTGACGATCGCCAGCTCGCGGCGTTCGAGAAAGGGGTGGCCCATCGCCGAGGCCGGCTCGGTCTGGTCGGGCAGCTTGACGGGGGCGCCGGCCACCGCGACGCCGCCGATCACGAAGCGATCGGCATGGGTGTAGTTGAGCACGCATTCGCCGGCGCGGAACAGGTCCTGGATCAGATAGCGGTCGCGCAGCTCGTCATTGGAGACGCACTCCATCATGTCGGGGTGGGTGGCGTAATAGGTACGGTCGAACATTGGGGGTCTCCGGTCGGGGTCAGGCCGCAACGGCGGCTTCACGGGGTTGGTCGATCTTGTAGGCGCGGCGCACCAGCCCGCTGGTCAGCTCCTGCGCCAGCTCGGCGGCTTCCCAGTCGGCGAGGCGGTGTTCGGCAACGAGACGCGCGAGGAAACCGCAATCGACGCGCCGCGCGACATCGTGCCGTGCGGGAATCGACAGGAAGGCGCGGGTATCGTCGTTGAAGCCGACGCCGTTGTAGAAGCCGGCGGTCTCGGTGGTCATCTCGCGGAAGCGGCGCATCCCTTCCGGGCTGTCATGGAACCACCAGCTCGGGCCGAGCTTGAGGCAGGGATAATGGCCGGCGAGCGGGGCGAGCTCGCGGGCATAGGCGCTCTCGTCCAATGTGAAGAGAATGATCGACAGGTCGCGCTCGTTGCCGAAGCGATCGAGCAGCGGTTTCAAGGCACGGACATAGTCGGTCCGGGTCGGAATGTCGGCGCCCTTGTCGCGGCCATGGCTGGCGAACAGCCCGGCATTGTGGTTGCGGAAACTACCGGGGTGGATCTGCATCACCATGCCGTCGTCGAGCGACATGGCGGCCATCTCGGTCAGCATCTGCGCGCGGAACAGTTCGGCATCGGCCGGGGTCCAGGTGTCGGTGACGATGGTGCGGAACAGCCGATCGGCCTCGTCGCGCGACAGGTTGGCGGTCGCCGCGGTCGGGTGGCCATGGTCGGTCGCGGTCGCGCCGGCGGCGCGGAAATCGGCGCGGCGCTTGCGATGCGCCGCGAGATAGCCGGTCCAGTCATAGACGTCCTCGCCGGTCAGTTCGGCAAAGCGGGCCATCGCCGGCTTGAATGCTTCATGCTCGACGTCGATTACGCCATCGGGGCGATAGGTGGTGACGACGCGTCCCGCCCAGCCCGAGCGGCGGATAGCGTGATGGTGCGACAGATCGTCCTGCGCGCCTTCCGTGGTGGCGAGGAAGTCGATGCGGAAGCGGTCGAACAAGGCGCGCGGGCGGAACGCGTCGCTGGCCAGTGCGGCACCGATCGCGTCGAAATAATGGTCGGCGGTGGTGGCGTCGAGCGCGATGTCGAAGCCGAACACCTCGGCAAAGACATGGTCGAGCCAGATCTGCGACGGCGTGCCGCGGAACAGATGCAGGTTGGACGCGAACAGCCGCCATGCCGCGCGCGGATCGGTCGCCGGTTCGCCCGACGGGCGCGGAATGCGCAGCGCGTCGAGGTCGATGCCCTGGCTGTAGAGCATGCGGTAGAGATAATGGTCGGGCGCGAGCAGCAGGCGGGTGGCGTCGGTCCAGCGGTCGTTGGTCGCGAACCATGCCGGATCGGTGTGGCCGTGCGGGCTGACGATCGGCAGTGCGGCGACGGTCGCGTATAGCTCGCGCGCGATCGATCGCGTCGTCGGGTCGGCCGGGAACAGGCGATCGGGATGTAGTCTCAATTGCCGTGACATCATGCCTCCTCTCCGTCGCGTCTGCGATGCGCGCCTAGCCTTTAGGTAACCGGTGTCAAGTGGTGGTGCAAGCCTTGGCCTCTTAAAGCCTCTCCCTTCAGGTGAGGGGGCGGGGGCGGGGCAGTGCCGCAAACCCGGCGCTTGGGGAGAGGCCCCACCCCAACCCCTCCCCTGAAGGGGAGGGGCTAAGGACGATGCAATTACGCAATCCAAGAGCACGACGCAAAGATTGGCTTGCGGCAGACGCTTTCCCTAGCCTCGCGCCTGGGTACGCAAGGCGGGCTATTGGTCAGTTCGCCCCCGGATTTGCAGGGGTCTAGCTACTCGCCGTCGACACCGAGCCGCGCCGGATCAGCGTCGACAGGAACAGCGACGGTTCCTCGACATCCTCGATCCCGTCGCCATGGTCGATGCCCGAAATCAGCTTGAGCGCCGCCGAGCGCGCCATCGAGGCGATCGGCCAGCGCACGGTGGTCAGCGGCGGCCAGACATGCGCGGCGATCGGCGTATCGTCGAAGCCGATGATCGACAGGTCGCGCGGAATTTCGAGCCCGCGTTGCCGCGCGGCGTGGATCACCCCGGCCGCCATCTCGTCGTTGCACGACAGGATCGCGGTGGGGCGCGGCATCACGTCGAGCAGGCGTTCGGCCGCGACCAGCCCGGATTCGAAGGTGTAGTTGCCATCGGCGATCATGCTGCGTGGCAGCGCGATGTCGGCGGCGGCGAGCGCATCCTCGAAGCCGAGCCGCCGTTCCAGCGCCGAGCGGAAGCCGTGCGGCCCGGCGACCAGGCCGATGCGGCGATGGCCCTGCGCGATGAGATGCTCGGTCGCCTCGCGCACCGCCTCGCGATCGTTCGAGGTGACCATGTTGGCGGGTTCGTCGAGTGGCGCCGAACCCATGCGGACATAGCGACAGCCGATATCGGCGCATAGCTTCGCCACCATGTCGTTCTCGCTGATCGGCGGCATCAGCAGCACGCCGAACAGGCGCTGGCGTTCGAGAAAATGGCGCAAATCGTCGAGCATCGTCGGCGAACCGCGATCGACCGGGCGCACGACCATCTCGAATTCGGTGCCACGCAGCGCCTCGAGCATGCCCTGCTGGACGTTCATCACCGTTTGCGCATTGGGGTTGTCATGGACCAACCCGATCAGGAAGTTGCGGCGCAGCGCCAGCGCGCGAGCCTGCGGATTGGGGATGTAGGACAGCCCCTCGATCACTTGCTCGACCTTGCGGCGCGTTTCCTCGTTGAGCAGCGGCGAGCGGTTGATCACCCGGCTGACGGTCTTTTTGGAAACGCCCGCGATGCGGGCCACGTCGTTGATCGTCGGCTGGCCGGTCTTGCGCATGGCGAACGCATAGCGGCGCGGTGGCCCGACGACCAGTCTTGCGATATCGTCCGATCCGGCGCAGGGGAATGATACCGGTTACCAAGATTGGCGAGGATGACGACCAGAGCATTGCGCATCGACGTCGCGGACCATGTCGCGACGCTGCTCGACGACGGGCATGACGGCGAGCGGATCACGGTCGGCGATCTGTCGCTCGCCTTGCGCGAGGATGTCGCGCGCGGCCACAAGGTCGCGCTGAGCGCGGTCGCGGTGGGCGAAGCGCTGATCAAATATGGTGCACCGATCGGCCGCGCGACGCGGGCGATCGCGGCCGGCGAGCATGTCCATTCGGACAATCTCGCCACCGCGCTGTCGGGCAAGCTCGACTATATCTACCGGTCGGCGCCGCACAGCCTGCCGGCCGGCGCGGCGACGCGCTTCATGGGCTATCGCCGCGCCGACGGCCGGGTCGGGACGCGCAACGAGATCTGGATCCTGCCGACGGTCGGCTGCGTCGCGCGCACCGCCGAGCGCATCGCCGCCAGGGCCGCCGCGACGCTCGGCGACGCGGTCGATGGCGTCCATGCCTTCACCCATCCGTTCGGCTGTTCGCAGCTCGGCCACGATCTCGACGGCACGCGGGCGATTCTTGCCTCGCTTGCCTGCCATCCCAATGCCGGCGGCGTGCTGATCGTCGGGCTGGGTTGCGAGAACAACCAGATCAAGGCGTTGCTCGAGGCCGTGCCCGCGTGGCGTCGGCCGGCGATCCGTACCCTGGTGACGCAGTTGAGCGGCGACGAAGTGGAAGAAGGTGCGGCGCTGGTTGCCGAACTGGCCGAACTGGCGCGCTGCGAACGCAGCGAGGTCGGGCTCGAATCGCTGGTACTCGGTGTGAAATGCGGCGGCTCCGACGGGTTGTCGGGGCTTACCGCCAACCCGCTGGTCGGACGGATCAGCGACCGCGTCGCGGCGGCGGGCGGGCAGGTGATCCTGACCGAAATTCCCGAAATCTTCGGTGCCGAGCAAATGCTCATGAATCGCGCGACCGACCAGCGCGTGTTCGAATCGATCGTCGGGCTGGTCAATGATTTCAAGCAATATTTCATCGACCATGGCGAGCCGGTGTCGGACAATCCGTCGCCCGGCAACGTCGCCGGCGGCATCACCACGCTGGAGGAAAAGTCGCTTGGCGCGGTGCAGAAGGCCGGCCGCGCGGCGGTTTCCGATGTGATCGGCTATGGCGAGCGGATCAGCGTCGCCGGGCTGACCCTGCTCGAGGCGCCGGGCAACGACGCGGTGTCGTCGACCGCGCTGGCGGCGGCCGGCGCGACGGCCATCCTGTTCACCACCGGGCGCGGCACGCCGCTCGGCTTTCCGGTGCCGACGATCAAGATTTCGTCGAACAGCGATCTTGCGCGGCGCAAGCCCGGCTGGATCGACTTCGACGCCGGCACCGTGCTCGAGCAGGGTTTCGAGATAGCAGAGGGCGCCTTGCTGGACCGCATTTCGCAAATCGCCTCGGGCGCCGAGACCGCGGCGGAGCGCAATGGCGAGCGCGAGATCGCGATCTGGAAGCGCGGTGTGACGCTGTGACGCTGTTGTCGCGGGCCACGCTGACGGGGGTGCCGGCGAGCGTCGCCGCGCCGCGCGGCCGTGCCGTCGGTGGGGTGGGCATCGTCCATTTCGGCCCCGGCGCGTTCCACCGTGCGCATCAGGCGGCCTATGTCGACAGCCTGCTCGACCATGATCCGCGCTGGGGCATCGCCGCGGTGTCGATGCGCAGCCGCGGCACGGTCGACGCACTGGCGGCGCAGGACGGGTTGTACACGCTGGTGATCCGCGACGCCGAACCGAGCCTTCGCGTAATCGACGCGCATCGCCGCTTTCTCGGTCCCGAGGACGGTGCCGCGACGCGCGCGTTGCTCGCCGATCCGGCGACGCGGCTGGTGACCAGCACGGTGACCGAGAAGGGTTATTGCCTGGCGGCCGACGGCACGCTCGACCTTACCCATGCCGATATCGTCCATGATCTCGCCCGGCCGGTCGTGCCGCGCAGCGTGGTCGGCTGGATCGTCACCGGGCTCGACGCGCGGCGTGCCGCGGGCGTGGCGCCGTTCGTGCCGATGCCGTGCGACAACCTCGCCAACAACGGCGCCAAGCTTCACGCCGCGCTGGTCGCCTTCGCTCGTGCCGGGGATCCGGCCCTCGCAGACTGGATCGACGGCGAGGTTCGCGTCCCCTCGACGATGGTCGATTCGATCACGCCGGCGGCGGACGACGCGCTGTACGCCGATGTCGCGGCGGCGCTGGGCGTGACCGACCGCGCGCCGGTGCAGCGCGAGGCGTTCGTGCAATGGGTGATCGAGGATATCGGCGCCACCGACGGCCCCGATCTCGCTTCGGTCGGCGCGACGGTGACGAGCGACGTCGCGGGCTATGAAAAGGCCAAGCTGCGCATCCTCAATGGCGCGCATTCGACTTTGGCCTATGCCGGGCTGCTGCGCGGCCATGTCAGCGTCGCCGAGGCGATGCGCGATGCCGACCTCGCCGGTTTCGTCGATGCGATGATTCTCCGCGACATCATGCCGATGCTGCCAGCGGTCGCGGGCTTCGACCTCGACGCCTACCGCGCCGCGGTGCTGCGGCGCTTCACCAATCCGGCGATCGTCCACCGGCTCGACCAGATCGCGCAGGACGGTTCGCAGAAACTACCCTACCGGCTCGGCGACACGCTGCTCGCCAACCGCGCGGCCGGCCGCCTGCCGCGCCACGTCATCATGGCGCTGGGCTGCTGGGTCGCGTTCCTGATCAAGCGCCACGCAGCGGGCATCGCGATCGTCGATCCCGCCGCCGAGTCGCTGATGGCGGCGGTTGCGGGGGCGACGCCGCGCCGGGCGATGGCGACCCTGATTGAGCGCGGGCTGGGTATTCCGGGCGCGGTGCAGGCCGATCGTGACGTCCGGCTCGCTTTGGAAAGCGCCGCAGAGGCCGCATTTCGTGGGGAAATATCGCCTGGTCCGGCGGCATGAGTACGAGAGCGCTTGTCAATGACACCGGTTTCCCATACGCATCGCGAAACGACGCGGATTAGCGCGAGGGAGGGGTCTTGGCGGTGCAGCCAATCGAGAACAACGACAATATTGCGCGGATCGCGCGCTCGTTCGTCGACGCGCGCCGCGCCGGGACGACCTTGCACGACTATCCCGGCGACATGCCGGCAGGGTTGACCGATGCCTATGCCGTGCAGGACGCCGCGATCAGTCTGGCGCACGGGGCGATCGCCGGCTGGAAGGTCGGGCGGATCAACCCGCCGCTCGGCGAGATCGACCGGCTCGCCGGGCCGATCTTTGCCGACCATGTCTTCGTCGCCGATGGAGCCGATCTCGCGATGCCGGTGTTCGCGGGTGGGTTTGCCGCGGCCGAAGCCGAGTTTCTGTTGCGCATCGCCGCGACGCCCGATCCCGCCAGGACCAGCTATACGATGGGCGAGGCGCGCGCGCTGATCGACGCGGTGCATATCGGCATCGAGATCGCCAGTTCGCCCTTTCCCGGCATCAACGACCATGGGCCGACGGTGACGATTTCCGATTTCGGCAACAATAACGGGCTGATCGTCGGCCCGGCGATTGCCGCGTGGCGCGATACCGACCTCAATCACTGGCCGGTCGAATTGTGGATCGATGGCGCGCGGATCGGCGCGGCGACCGCGGCAACGATGCTCGACGGGCCGTTCGGCGCGGCGCGCTTCCTGTTCGAACTGATGGCACAGCGCGGCATCGCGCTCGCCGCCGGGCAGTGGATTTCCACCGGCGCGGTAACCGGCGTACATCCGGTCGCGCCGGGCAACCGCGTCATGGCGCGCTTCGATCGCCGACTGTCGGTCGAGTGCACGATCAAGGCCCGCTAGAGGCCGCTAACCAGGAGAGAGACGATGGCGACGCAAGTCGGCCTGCCCGAGGTGCGGATCGGGCGCTACCGCTGGGCGATCTGCGCGCTGCTCTTTGCCGCGACCGCGATCAACTATGTCGATCGCCAGATGATCGGGGTGCTCAAGCCGACCATATCGGCCGAGCTCGGCTGGAACGACGAGACCTATTCCTACGTCATCATCTGGTTCCAGGCGGCCTATGCGCTGGGCTATGTCAGTTTCGGCTGGGTGATCGACCGGCTCGGCGCGCGGATCGGCTATGCGATCGCCTTCACCATCTGGACACTGGGCCACACGCTGTGCGGTTTCGCGGGCAATGCGTTCCAGTTTTCCGCCGCGCGCTTCGTGCTGGGGATCGGTGAGGCGGGCAATTTTCCGGCCGGCATCAAGGCGGTGTCGGAATGGTTTCCGGCAAAGGAGCGCGCGCTGGCGACCGGCGTGTTCAACGCCGGGGCGAATATCGGGGCGGTGATCACCCCGCTGATCGTGCCCGCCATCACGCTCGCGTTTGGCTGGCGCATGGCATTCATCGTCACCGGTCTGGCCAGCCTCGTCTGGCTCGTCGCCTGGGTCGCGATCTATCGCCGCCCGCGCGAACAGCCGCGCGTCGGTGCCGCCGAACTCGCCTTTATCGAAAGCGACCAGCCCGACCCGGCGGAAAAGATCGGCTGGGGGCGGCTGCTCGGCTACCGCGAAACCTGGGCCTATGCGCTGGGCAAGTTCCTGATCGATCCGATCTGGTGGCTGTTCCTGTTCTGGACGCCGGACTTCCTCCAGAAATCCTATCATCTCGATCTCAAGACCTTCGGCCCGCCGCTGGTGGTGATCTATCTGATCTCCGATGTCGGGAGCGTGCTCGGCGGCTGGTCGTCCTCGACGATGATGAAGCGCGGGCTGTCGGCCAACGCCGCGCGCAAGCTGACGATGCTCGGCTGCGCGATTCTCGTCATGCCGATCTTCTTTGCCCAATATGTCGACAATCTCTGGCTCGCGGTCGGGATCGTCGGATTGGCGACGGCGGCACACCAGGCATTTTCAGCCAATCTCTACACCATCCCGTCGGACATGTTCCCGCGTGCGGCAGTGGGTTCGGTGGTCGGCATCGGCGGCACGGTCGGCGCGATCGGCGGCATGGGGATGGCGTGGTTCACCGGCTATATTCTGCAAACCACCGGCAGCTACACGCTGATCTTCGCGGTGGCGGGCAGCGTCTATATCGTCGCGGTCGGGGTAATTCATCTGCTCAGCCCGAGGCTGGCACGCGTGGATTCGATCTGATTTCCAACGCCGGGAGAACAAGGCCGGTGGTGCCGGCCAGGAGAATTTGATGAAGCGCTTTCTCTCGACGACGATCCTGATCCCGGCGGCGCTGACCGCCGCCATGCCGGCCATCGCGCAGGATGCCACTGGCCTGCTGTTCCGCGCCTCGGCCGACAAGAGCCTGACCGCCGACATTGCCATGGGCGATCCGGTGCCCAATTTCCGCAGCGGCGTCGAGGTGGTGCCCGATGGCGCGATCGGCGGCGCGGCGCGCTGGCAGGATGATGGTTATGTCGCATGGAAGGCGCCGGGCAACATCCGTGCCGAACGTGGCACGCTGTCCTTCTTCTGGCGGTCGCGTACGCCGGTCGGCGAGGCGCCGTTCAATATCTTCCGCGTCGGCTTTGCCGACCATAGCAGCTGGGACATGGTGTTCCTGCGGATCGACTGGAACGGCCACGGCTTCGACGCCTTCGTCACCGACGCCAATCTCTCGCGCGTGCGCGTGTCGTGGCGGATCGACACGCTGCCCGCCGCCGATGCCTGGCACCACATCGCCTTTGGCTGGGACGAGACACAAGGCGTGCGGCTGTTCGTCGACGGCAAGCTCGTCGCGCGCAAGGATCAGAAGGCCGATCTCGATTCCGGACTCGACCAGTTCGGTCTCGCCGGTCGCGTGCTCTCGCCGCATCAGGTGCAGAGCCGCTATCACTTCATGCGCGGCAGCGATCTCGACGAGATCCGTGTCTATGATCACATGCTCGGCGATAGCGATGTCATGGCGCTCGCCGACAAGCGCGAGCCCGGCCCGTCGCCGGCGCCCGACGCGGTGGCGCGGCGCCAGGCATGGCTGCACCATTATGGCTGGGATCGCGCCGCGCCGCCGCTGCTCGACGCGCCGGTCACGCGCATCCGCAAGGTCGAATTCGCCGATGCCAAGGATCTCAAGGAATGGATGTGGAAGGGCGTCGACGGCATCGCCGAGACGACCTGGCCGGGCGTCTACAACCGCTCGCGCCTGCCCGGGCGCGATGATTATTTCGAGCTGCCCGACTGGAACACCTATGTCGAAGGCGGCAAGCGCTACGACCTGACGGTGCCGCCGGGCGAGCATTTCAACCGCGTCGAACTGCGCGGTGCCGCCTATGGCAGCCTGATCTGGAGCGGCGGCGAAAAAGCGGTGACGCTGGCGCAGCGCCCGCAAGGCGTGGTGCGCAGCCTCGACAGTTTCGCCGACCGGCAGGGTGGCACGCTCAGCTTCGTCAATACGATGCAGGAGCAGCCGATCCAGGAGATCTGGGCCTATGATGTCGGCGCGGGCACCGAGCCTGACGGCAGCTTCAAGCTCTCGTACACGATCGATGCGAGCGTCTCGCCGCGGATCGCCGCGCTCGACCCGCTGAATGCCTTCATCGCGGGACGCTATGCGCCCGATGAGCGCAGCACCGTCGTTGCGATGCCGTCATCGGGGGTGAAAGCCGCGGTCGGCGCCGGTACCGCGGTCGGGAAGGGCGGTGTCGTGCGTGCGGCCGGCGCCCAGCCGATCGTCCATATCCTGATCCCGGCGAGCTTCGGCGACGCCTATCCCGACCAGCCGCTCGCGCGCGCCTGGGATTATGGCTGGCAGAATATCCATGACGGGCTCGATGGCATC
The DNA here is from genome assembly GCA_038245375.1 of Sphingomonadales bacterium. Classification (GTDB taxonomy): domain Bacteria; phylum Pseudomonadota; class Alphaproteobacteria; order Sphingomonadales; family Sphingomonadaceae; genus Sphingomonas. The sequence continues at coordinate 19,735 of JBBRSN010000068.1, forward strand.
GCGATCGACATCCCGCCGCTGGCCGCGACGCCGGACGCGCACGGACTGATCGCGCTGAATATCACGATCAAGGACCCGATCTGGCCGCAGCGCGACATGATCGACGTCTCGGTGTCGGTGAAGCCGGGCGAGAAGCGCACCCTGTGGCTCGACCTGCGCGATCGCGTCCTGTCGAACGACAGCCTTTACCTGACGATCGCCTCCGCCGCGCCCGATTTCGACGCGCACAGCCTCGACGGCGCGAAGATCCGGCTGGTGTTCAAGCCGCGCGCCGAAGCACTGAAGGAGCATATCGCCGACCGCTTCAACCAGGTGAAGGACAATTGGGGCTTTCTCGTCGAGGAGCACACCGCCTCGAAGCGCGAGGCGCTCTACGCCCGAGTCTATGCCGACATTACCGACCTGCTGCGTGTCGATCCCGACAATGCGCTCGCCCGCAGCTATTGGGCCGACATCAACTATCGGCCGGAGAATATGCCGGCCTTTATCCAGCCGGTGGCGCCGCAGGGCGTGCCGCTCTGGGCGTTCCGCCAGCTCGAGGACCTCAAGCTCGCGCGGCGCTTCGTCGACTGGTGGATCGATAAGCGCCAGGTGCCCTATGGCGATTTCGGCGGCGGCATTTCCGACGATGTCGACCTGACCGAGCAATGGCCCGGTCTCGCGCTGATGGGGGTCGAGCCCGACAAGATCAACGCCTCGCTGCGCGCGCTCGACGATGCGGTCTACAAGAACGGCATGATCGTCAACGGGCTCGGCTACATCACGACCGACGAGCTCCACGCCTATGAGGAGGGGCTCAACGTCAATGCCGAGCGGCTCTACCTCAACTGGGGCGAGCCGCGCACGATCGAGCGGCTGATGGACAATGTCCACGGGCTGCAACGCGTCATCCTGCCCAACGCGCAAGGCCACATGCACTTCGCCAGCAACTGGTATGGCGGGCGCAAGATCTACCGCGAGGGGCCATGGGAATGGCAGAAACCCTATAGCTTCACGGTGATGCACGGCCCGATGCTGGTCGGCCTCTACAACGGCAATCCGGCAGCGCGCGGGCTCGTCACCGGGGTGATCGACGGCTGGCTGGCGCACGGCAGGCAAGGCAGCGACGGGACCTGGAGCTTCCCCAACGAGATCAACTGGCGCAGCGATGCCGAGCGCACCGGCGACGGCTGCGGCATCTCGACGCCGCTGCAGGCGGCGTGGGCGTCGTATCGCTTCACCGGCGACGCGAAATATCTGCGTCCACTGGAAGGGCGCGTCGCCAGGTCCGGCCCCGCCGTGCTGAGCGAGATGAACGAGAACGCGTTCGACATCGCGCCGCAGGGCGCGGCGTGGCGCAAGGCGCTGCTCGCCAAGCCATCGGACGCGCCCTTTGCGCGCTATAGCGACTGGGCCGCGACCGGGAATGTGGCGCCGCTCGAACAGCTTCATGCCGACGCCATCGCGACCAAGGCGCAGCGGCTGTACATGATGACCGAGGGTCATTGGTGGACCGACCGCGTCGAATCGGCGATGGATATTCTCCAGCGCGAGCGGCTCGGTGGCGTCGCGCTGGTGCGCAACCAGGGATGGCCGGGCAATACCGTCAGCTGGCGTTTCGACCATGGCGACGCGGCGGAGAAGGTTGCGATCCTGCTCCCCGGCGCGACGCCCGAGCATTTCCGCGTGACGGCCTATAACAGCGGCGATCAAGCCGAAGTCGCGACGATGACGAGCTGGGACGTCACCGCCGGCCAATGGGCGATGACGCGCACCACCAGCGGCGGAGGCGACACGTCCCCGGCCGACAGCAATGTGGCGCTCGAACGCAGCGCGTCGGTGCGCGTGTCCTTCGCGCCGCACGCGACGACCACCTATGAGTTCACGCTGGTCAAGGCGTCGGGCGATGTCGCGGATCGGCCCGATCTCGGTATCGGTCGCGACGACGTCTCGCTCACCGGCCGAACGGTGACGGTCGCGGTCCACAGCCTCGGGGCGAAACCGGTGACGGGCGGCACCGCCGCGCTGGTCGGGCGCGACGGAAAAGTGCTCGCGACCACGCGCGTGCCCGATCTCGCCGCGCCGGTCGATTTGCTGCCCAAGGTGGCGACGGTGCGCCTGGCGCTGCCTGCCGGGATCGCGCCGGACGAGGTCAGCGTGCGGGTTGCGCTGCCGGGCGACGCGGCGGAGGTGACGCAGCTCAACAATATGGTGCCGCTGGTCGCGCCGCGCCCATGACGGTCACCGCGTCACGGCGGGCGATCGTCGCCGGCGCGGCGGCATTGCTCGCCTTGCCGCGCGGGGCATGGGCGATGACCGGCGACGATGCGCGGTTGCGCGCTACCCTCGACGCCTTTCGCAAGGGGAGCGATCCGCGCGACAGGCTGGCGACATTGCGCGACTTCGACCCCGAGCGATTGTCCCTGCCGGCACGGCTCGACCTGATCGCAGTGCGCGAGGGGCTGGCGATCGATGCTGCGATCATGCGGCGCTTCGCCGTCGCGGAACCGGTCAAAGGCTATGCCACCGCAAATTCGGCAGATCGACCTGCATGGTTCGCGCTGTTGCTCCAGCGATGCTTCGGCACTGTCGACATTGCCCTCGCGCGCCGCCGCCTCGAAAGTGAGTGCGATCGGCTGCTGGCCCGTGCCGACCGCTTGTTCCGCCGGATCGGTCATAACAAGGGATCCACCGGCGCACGCTTCACCGCGCTGTTTGCCGACACGCGCTGGCTCTACAGCGACGACGAGGCGGGCCGCGACCGTGCGGTCGCCGATATGAACCGGATGCTGGCGGTGCGACGGCGGCAGGTGCCGCTGGCCTTCGACGCCGTCCCGCCATGGTGCCTCGACGTGCACGCCGCGCGGGTGTCGCGCGCCGACGAGATTGCCGGCAAATCGGGTCGGCGCGAGCTGCCCGTACCGGGTCGCGCCGGCGCCTATTATGTCGACCTCAACGAGATCCGCCGCCGGCCGAGCTGGACGCTGCCGTCCGTCGTCGCGCACGAATTGCTGCCCGGCCATATGATCCAGCTACCGATCGAAGCCGTCGCCCATCCGCACCCGTTGCGGCTCGAATATACCCCGGCCTTTGCCGAGGGCTGGGGCGTCTATGCCGAACAACTCGCCGGTGCCGAGGGTGCGTTTGCCGATCCGATGGCGCAGCTTGGCCACCTCCACTGGCTGCTGTTCCGCGTCGGGCGCGGGCTGGTCGATATCGCGATCCACTGCGATGGCTGGCCGGTTGAGCGCGCCCGCGCGCAACTGGTCGACTGGCAGGGTGAGCCGGCCTATTTCGCACCGTTCGACCGCGACCTCGCGCGGATCGTCGCCGAGCCGGCCAGCCGCGCGGCCGAAGCGTTGGCATGGCTCGCCATCGCCGATCGCGCGCCGCGTCCGGTCAAGGCGCGCAAGCCCTTCCACCGCGCGATGCTGGCCGGCGGGCGCAAACGGATGACATTGGCATGAGCATCACACGGCGCGACGCCTTCGGGATCGCAGGCCTCGCCGGCGCTGCTCTGCTGCCCGACGAGGTTGCAGCGAAGACGACCGAGCCGACACCGCCACGCTGGCGGCGCGGCATCGACAACCAGCGCATCGCCGATCTCGGCAATGGCAGCTTCCTCAACCCGGTAATGGCGGGCGACCATCCCGATCCGGCGATCCTCAAGGATGGCGCGGACTATTATCTGACCTTCTCGAGCTTCGATTCCTATCCCGGCCTGGTCATCTGGCACTCGCGCGATCTGGTGAACTGGCAGCCGGTCGGGCCGGCGCTGACGCGCAACATCGGCGCGGTCTGGGCGGTGTCGCTGGTCAAGCATGACGGGCGCTTCTTTCTCTACATTCCGACCAAGGCCCAAGAGCGAACCGGCCCGAACTCGATCTGGGTGATCCATGCCGAGCGCATCGAGGGGCCGTGGAGCGAGCCGGTCGATCTCGGGCTGCACAGGCATATCGACCCGTGTCACGCCGTCGGTGAGGATGGTAGCCGCTGGCTGTTCCTGTCGGGCGGCGACCGCGTGCGGCTCGCCGAGGACGGGCTGTCGACGGTCGGCGCGGTCGAGCATGTCTATGACCCATGGCATTATCCCGCCGACTGGGTGGTCGAAGGCTTCTCGCCCGAAGGCCCCAAGATCGCGCGGCACGGCGGCTGGTTCTACCTGATCACCGCGGTCGGCGGCACCGCCGGCCCGCCGACCGGGCATATGGTAATCGCCGCGCGCTCACGCTCGATCCATGGCCCGTGGGAGAATTGCCCGGCCAACCCGCTGGTCCGCACCACCAGCGATGCCGAAGCCTGGTGGTCGCGCGGCCACGCCTCGCTGGTCGAGGGACCGGCGGGCGACTGGTGGACGCTCTATCACGGCTTCGAGAAGGGGCTGTGGACGCTCGGGCGCCAGACCTTGCTAGATCGCATCGAATGGACGGGGGACGGCTGGTTCCGCATGACCGGCGGCGACCTGTCGCAGCCGATCGCCAAGCCGAAGGGCGGCAGCGCCGTGCGCCACGGCATGGCGCTATCCGATCGCTTCGACGACTTCGCGATCGGCACGCGGTGGAGCTTCTTCCGCCCTGCCGCCGACGAAGCGGCACGGGTGCGTACCTCTGACAATATTCTCCATCTGAAGGCGCGCGGCACCGCGCCGGTCGATTCGTCGCCGCTGCTGCTGATCGCGGGTGACCCGGCCTATCGCTTCGAATGCGATATCGAGATCGACCCGGGCACGACCGCCGGGTTGGTGCTGTTCTATGACGACCGGCTTTATTGCGGCCTCGGCTTCGATGCGGAGCGCTTCGTCACCCACCAATATGGCCAGGAGCGCGGGCGACCTGCCAACCCGCACGGCCGCCGCATGACGATCCGCGTCACCAATGACCGCCACATCGTCACCTTCGACACCAGCGGCGACGGTGGACGGACGTGGACGCGCTTCGATCGCGGCATGGAAGTGTCGGGGTATCACCACAATGTCAGGGGCGGGTTCCTGATGCTCCGGCCCGGCCTCTACGCCGCCGGGGCCGGTGAAGCGCGCTTTCGCGATTTCCGCTTTTCGGCTCTGTGAGGGCGCTGCGGCAGCGGGGGCGTGTCAGCGGGTTGCCTTCATCGATAATAGCAAAGCCGTAGGTGTGCGGCGCGCTCTGGCCCATCGCCGTGCGTGGCGTCTCCGCGGAAGCGGCCGATCACGGTCGCAAGTTGCTCGAATTCGGACCTGTTGAGCCAGCCCTGGATCCGGCCCTGCTCGACGGACCAGCAATCGGCGACTGCTTCGCTCGGGCCGAAGATCTGGTGACCGCATTCATGCGTGTACCAAAAGAGCTGTTGCGACCGCGGAAGCGCGAAAAGACTGGGATTGAGGATGATGCGCCCGCCCGACGACGCCGCGATATCGTTGATCTTCAGGACTTCCGTCTCGATCGGTCCGCAGGTTGCCCAATAGCCGGACAGTATCAGCCCGCCGGGAAGGATCCGCTGCTGGGCGAGCGCGGCGTGCGGGAGGAGTATTGCCTGGAACAGCAGCGTAGCGCGCCACAAGGGGTTCTGCATGGGATTGACTCCGCCAGCGGGTGCCGGCTTATCGCCGGAGCGAACGATCGGTCTTGCGCAGCAAATATTTATTTGAGCCACATCCGGCACTGCAGACATAAATAACATGGGTAATCCCCCGGCTTTGCCGGGGTGACAATCAACGTTTGACGTATCGGGGAGCCCATCGTGACTCTCGCCTTCGTGAGCCGCCAAGCACACGAAAGGAAGAGCACGATGAGCGAGCAGCAGAGTTTA
>JBBRSN010000069.1:0-25380 GCA_038245375.1 Sphingomonadales bacterium
GCATGAATAGCGCGAGTGGTATCGGTCCACATCGTTGATCTCCGGTCGGTTCTTCGCAAAACCTCCAGAATCAGCCATGCGCCAGCGCGTCAAGCGCAACCGACTGATATCACTCAACTTACTTTTGGGTCAGACACTTAGCGATATCAGCCAACCCAAAGACTGGATTGAGCGACCCAACGGCTTTTACGCGCTGCACGATGCACTGCGAGACGTCTACTACCCGCCAAACCCTCAGCGTGTCTGGCCGTCCCCGACACCGAAGAGCAAGAACAAGTATGTTGCCGCTGAATTTTGGAGAGATGAATTTCCGATCTTTCCTTTGCCAGAGAAGCACAGACAAGCATTCCCGTTCAAGGATCAGATTGGGGGTTGGGTCAGTGAAGGGCGCATCCGCTTCCCCGAGGAAGAGCGCATAGAAATATGGGAAACACTAGGCGAACTCAAAGCGGCGATGGCTGCAAATGATGTTCCGATGGCAAAAAACACGCCAAAAATATGGGCAGATATGCCGAATTTGGAATTTTGGATCGGGAAGCGAGTTGGCTTTGGCGTGCCTGCTTGGACCCGCTACCGCTCAGAACTGAAGAATGCCAGTCAGCCAATTTCGTCTTGGATCACGCCTGTGTTTGAAGGCTCAACACTTGATAGCGAAGCTGACGATTTCACTCAGCTCGTAAGCAACACTAACCAGACGGGCACGACCGAGATACAGGACATTTTTAAGCGTAAAGCGTTCACCTACGCGAAGCCTGTCTCGTTGATTCGGGAAATGCTCCGGCAGTCGATGGGGCCTGATGATATTGTGCTGGATTTCTTTGCCGGGTCCGCCACTACAGCGCAGGCGGTCATGGAAGTGAACGCCGCCGATCTGGGTTCGCGCCGGTTCGTCATGGTATCGTCCACCGAAGCGACCGCCGCCGAGCCGGACAAGAACCTGTGCCGCGAGGTGACCGCCGAACGCATCCGGCGGCTGAATGCGGCGAGCACCGGCAAATATGCCGACCTGTCCGGCACCTTTGCCTATCTGCGCACGCGCGAGATCGATTTCGACGTGCTGAACACCGAACTGGCCCCGGCAGAGGCATGGACCGCGCTGGAGGCCATGCACGGCCTGCCGCTTACAGCCTATGACACCAGCCGCGCGTGGAACGAACATGCCGGCGATGACGTGACGTTGATTCTGGCAGACCGCACCGACGAAGCCCTGATCGCCCGGTTGCAGGCCCTTGCCGCCGCCCGCGCCAATGCCTTTGTCTATAGCTGGACGCCCGGCCAGTTGAAAACCGCGCTGGGGCCGGTCGATTTTGAAATCCGCCCGGTTCGCGAAACGCTGGTCAAAAGGTTCCAGCAATGACCGGCGCGCCATCACTTCACAGTCTGGCGGATTTTCAGGACGAAGCCGTAAGCGCGCTGGGCGCAACGATCAGCCGCGTGGCCGAACATATCGATACCCGCCCCGCGCATCGCCGCGAAATCGCCCTGAAAAGCGGCGCGATGCTGCTGCAAGCGCCCACCGGGTCTGGCAAAACGCTGATGCTGGGGCGCACCATCGAAGGCATGATCGGCAAATTGCCGATGAAATGCGTATGGTTCTGGTTCGCGCCTTATTCCGGACTGGTGACGCAAACGCTGGACAGTCTGGCAGAGCAATGCCCCGGCTTCCGCCTGCGCGATCTGACCGTTGACCGTTCGGCGCGGGGCGTCCGCGACGGGGACGTGTTTGTGCAGACATGGGGCGCGGTTGCCGCCAACAACAAGGACGCCAAGCGGGTTCGCCGGACGCGCGAGGATTCGCTCTCGCTGGATGACATGCTGGCCACACTGCGCGCCGAAGGCGTGGCCATCGGCGTGGTGATCGATGAAGCGCACCTCAATTTCGGCGTGTCTGCCGGGGCGGCGGCTTCGTTTTACCTCGACGTGCTGCAACCCGATTTCACTCTGCTGGCCACGGCCACGCCGAACGACGAAAAGCTGGTGGCCTTTGAAAAGGCGGCTGGCGTGGAAGTGCAAAGCCGCGTGGTGATCGACCGCGACCGCGTTGTCCGCGCGGGCCTCAACAAATGGGGCCTGATGCTGGGTTATCTGCGGATGAACCCCGGCGACGAAGCCCTGATCGATTTCGAACAGGCCACGCTGACCGCTGGCTGGACCCAGCACCGCCAGATATGCGCGCGGCTGGATGACAAGGACATTGGCGTTGTTCCGCTGATGCTGGTGCAGGTGGAGGATCAGGCCACGGGCGGGGAAGACCCGGTGGCCCGCGTGAAGGCCAAGCTGCTGGAAATTCAGGGCGTGCGGGAAGACCTGATTGCCGTCCACACATCGGGCCAGCCGGACGCCGATTTCCACATGATGGCCTATGACCATTCCAAGCAAATCCTGATTTTCAAGGTTGCGGTGGCCACCGGCTTTGACGCGCCGCGTGCCTGGACGCTGGTTTCCGTCCGCCCCAATCGCGGCATCGGCTTTGGCTTGCAGATTGTGGGCCGCATCATGCGCGTGCATCCGCTGGTGCGCCCGCTGCATGGGCAAGATGCCTTGCTGGACAAGGGCTATGTCTTCCTGACCGACCCTGACATGCAGGCGGGGCTTAGTTCCGCTGTCGATGAATTGAAGGCGGTTCGGCAAAGCCTCACCGTTCTGTCCGATCAGCTCGACGTTGTGGAATATGGCGTGGCCTCGCCCGCACAACCCTTGATGCTATCCGATGCGCACCGTCTGACCGCCTATGTTCCGCCGCCGCCAGCCGACGAAGCCGACCGGCAAAGCCGTCTGGATATCCTGATCGAAGAAGGCGTGATCGATGCGCAAGTCCGGGATATGACCCCGGACGTAGTGGACCGCGCCATCGTTGCCGGGGAAACCGCGCGGCTGGCCAGCCAGACCCCCTTGTTCGGAAATCTGCCCGAACATGCCGGACCCAGCGCACCGCCCAAACCGACGAAGCAAACCGCCTATCGGCTGAACCGCGATCTGGGATTGCCTGCCGCGCTTTGGCAGGAACACCCTTTGGAATATCGCCAATGGAGCGAACCGGTTTTCCTGAGCGATGTTGCGAACGCATTTTGCGACCATTCGGCCCTTGTCGGCAAGTTGGGCCAGACCCTGAGCCGCGCTTCAATGAGCCTGCGCGATCTGTTTATCGACGGGGAAGAACGGGAAGTTTCACTCAGCCTGAAAATCTCGAACGCCCGCGTTGCAGAGCGGGCGCAAGCCGCGTTCGCGTTCAACGATTCGATTGATCCGCGCTATCTGGAACGCGCACTGATCGCTGCCTTGCGCGCCCGCGCCGAAGACGGCGGCTATTCGTTCACCGAACAGGACTTGCGCCGCACGATCCAGCTTGCCGTCATGCGTGATCCGGATGCTCTCATGCTCGCGATCAAGGTTGAACAGGGCAAGCGCGCGCGGCTGGATGCGACAACCCTCATTCCCGAAGCGATTTTCGATTACGCCGATCTGGCCGTCGCGCAAAAAGCTTCGCATGGCGTGTTCCCCAGCCGGATGAACAAGCCGGAACGCACCTTTGCCGAAATGCTGGACGCCGATACGTCTGGCACGGTGCAGTGGTGGCTGCGCAACCCTGAGAACGAACTCTGGGCCACGCGCATGATGCTGCCGACCGGCGCGCGGTTCTTTCCGGACTTTGCCGTGGGCATCAAGGGCCGCACAAGCCGCGATGGCATCGCCTTGGTGGAGATCAAGGACGATGGCGAGGATGGCCGCCTCCACAGTGACAAGAACCGGCTCAAGATTCAGGTCCAGCACCGCGAATACCGCAACGTCTTCTGGTCCTGCGATAGCGACAAGGGGCTGGTCCAGTTGGGCTTCAATGAGGCGCTGAATCTGATCCAACCGCTTCGGCCATTCGAGATCAGCCGCATGGTGCTCATGCAGAATTGAACGTATTTGCGGGGTCACCAGTGGCAAGTCTGCACACAGTCAGAAACGAGTGGGACGAAATGCGGCTATCGCGCTCAGGGAATGGCGGAAATCTGCGCCCTTTGCGTCTACATCATTGAATCTGATTGGCTAAACTCGCACCGGTCATTTCCGATTGGGAAGCTGCCATTTTTGTGTTTTGGACTTATCTCGCTGATTCATCGATAGTATTTTCAGATTTTCCCGGCGATTTGTCGCGTAGGGTGTACTCACTGTTCCCAGCTTTCGAGCTGGGACCAGCATTTGCCTCGACTTGGATTTCTGAACCTGCCCGCCGTCGCCAGCAAGATGGGCGCTTGGCCGCGAACTGAACGCCACAATCCGCCCCTAGCCAGCGCGTTTGGGGGTATGATTGGGGGTATCTTGCAAAACTATGCGTCCAAAAATGACAGATTAGCGTGCTTTTTTGGATATTTCGCGGTTCCCGCTACCTCCAGCCTCCCGCCCCGCTAGGCCGACCCTTCCGGCAATTCATTCCCGGTACGCACATCGGCAATCGGGTTTGTGTCGACCCACGCACCGTGCGCATGGACCGTCGCGACCGCCCGCCATGCGCCTTCGCCCGGCCAGCTGCGCACGCGGACGAACTGCTGCGCGACGGCGCGGTCGGGTTCCTGGATGACCCAGCCGAGCGGCCGCTCGGGCGTCGCGCGCGTCGCCGCCTGCGCCATCGCCGCCCTGATCCGCGCGGCGACGGCAGCGGGCAGATATTGCCATACGACCGAATGCATCAGCACCCGCGCCACCCCCTCGGCTTGCGGCTCGGCGAGCCGCGCCTCGACCCAGTCGGCGGCGTCAGCGCGGACCAGGTCGACCGGCTTTTCTCGCACCATCGCGATCGCCCCTTCGAGCCGCGCCATGCGCGCGGTCGCCTCGGGCCAGACATAGGCGGCGAGCCGCGCACCGACCGCCGGATCGGTCGCATCCATCGGCGCGACGTCGCAGCCGCGCGTCGAGACAATGTCGATCGGCACGGCGGGCGGCGGCGGACCACGCCATTCGGGGGCGATCGTCACCGGCGAGTCGGCCGGGCCGACCATCACCCCGCCCAGATCGAAGCGGTAGCGGTCGATCAGCAGGTTGAGGCCGGCGCTCGAGCCGATTTCGAGGATCTCGATGCGCGGCCCGTGGCGCCGCGCGACCTCCAGCAACCCGGTCATCAGCGCGGCCGAGCGCCCGGCCTCGTTGGTCTGCGGCGGGCCATCGAGCCACGGTAGCAGCGCGGCATCGTTGCGCAGCAGCACGCGGCCAAGCGCGGCCTCGACCGCGGCAGGTTCGTTGATCGTGCCGGCAAAAAGCTTGGCCAGTTCGTCATCGGCACCGGCGCGAACCAGCGCGTGCAGCCCGCCCATGAAGCGCAGTGGCAGCGCGTCGCGGGTCGGCTCGCCCGGCCAGTCGAGCAGCCGCGTCCCCACCCGGCTGTCGCGCGTCACGCCGCGCGCGACGGCGCCGCAGATCCGGGCATAGATCGGCGCGTCCATGATGCCGCAATAATGTTCCTGGATCAGGAAAGCGCCGCGGTTGGTCTCTTCGGCCGCCATGGAACGGAACCTTTCGATGTCCTTTGGTGGCGTCTGTTGCGCCTGCGAACCCCCGCCAGTAAAGCCCCCCTCACCATGGCCGAGCCGCTGATCATCGCCGTCCCCAAGGGGCGCATCCTCGTCGAGGCCGTGCCGCTGCTGATGCGCGCCGGCATCACCCCCGAAGCATCGTTCGCCGACGAAGACAGCCGCGCGCTGCGTTTCTCGACCGACCGCCCCGGAATCGACCTGATCCGTGTGCGCGCCTTCGACGTCGCGACCTTCGTCGCGCACGGCGCGGCGCATGCCGGGATCGTCGGCTCCGACGTGCTCGCCGAGTTCGATTATTCCGAGCTCTACGCGCCGATCGACCTCGGCATCGGCCATTGCCGGCTGTCGGTCGCCGAACCCGCCGCGCTCGCCGAGCATGACGACCCGCGCGGCTGGAGCCATGTCCGCGTGGCGACCAAATATCCGCACGTCACCGCGAAGCATTTCGAGGCGCGCGGCGTGCAGGCCGAATGCGTCAAATTGAACGGCGCGATGGAACTGGCGCCGCTGCTCGGGCTCGCCCCGCGCATCGTCGACCTCGTCTCGTCGGGCCGCACGCTCAAGGAAAACGGCCTGGTCGAGGTCGAGGTGATCGCCGAGGTGACCAGCCGCCTGGTCGTCAACCGCGCCGCGTTCAAGACGCGGCCGGATGTGGTGGCGCTGGTCGACGCGTTTCGAAAGGCGTTGGCGTGATGGGTGCCTTCTTCTTCCTCCCCTCCCGCTTGCGGGAGGGGACCGAGGGGTGGGCGCCCGCGCTCCTCGGGCGATGCGTTCAATGGCGCGCGGGCGCCCACCCCCTACCCCCTCCCGCAAGCGGGAGGGGAGAAGAAGCATGATCCGCCTCTCCACCGCCGATCCCGGCTTCGCCCAGGCCTTCACCACGCTGGTCAACGCACGCCGCGAGGCCGATGCCGATGTCGCGCGCGACGTGCGCACGATCGTCGCCAGCGTGCGCGATGAGGGCGATGCCGCGCTGCACGCCTTCACGCGCAAGTTCGACGGGCATGATCTCAACGAGACCGGCTGGCGAATCGAAAAGGCCGAATGGCTCGCCGCGCTCGACGGGCTGACCCCCGCGCTGCGCGCCGCGCTCGACCTCGCCGCCGCGCGCATCACCGCCTATCACGAGAAACAGCGCCCGACCGACAGCGACAGCATCGACGCCGCCGGCGTGCGGCTCGGCGCGCGCTGGCGCGGGGTCGATGCCGCCGGCGTCTATGTCCCCGGTGGCCGCGCGGCCTATCCCTCGTCGGTGCTGATGAACGCGATTCCGGCCAGGGTCGCCGGGGTCGAGCGGCTCGTCATGGTCACGCCGACGCCGAAGGGCGAGATCAACCCGCTGGTGCTCGCCGCCGCGCAGATCGCCGGGGTCGACGAGATCTGGCGCGTCGGCGGGGCGCAGGCGATCGCTGCGCTGGCCTATGGCACCGGCCGGATCGCACCCGTCGACGTCATCACCGGCCCGGGCAATGCCTGGGTCGCCGAGGCCAAGCGCCAGCTGTTCGGCGTGGTCGGCATCGACATGGTCGCAGGACCCAGCGAGATCGTCGTCGTCGCGGACGGCAGGAACGATCCCGAGTGGATTGCCGCCGACCTGCTCAGCCAGGCCGAGCATGATCCGACCAGCCAGTCGATCCTGTTCACCGACGACGCCGATTTCGCGCGTGCCGTGGCGGAAGCGGTCGACTTGCAGATCGGCACGCTGGCGACCGCACAGGTGGCGCGCACCAGCTGGGATGCCAATGGCGCGATCATCGTCACCGCCGACCTGTTCGAGGCGATGCCGCTGGTCGACCGGCTCGCGCCCGAGCATCTCGAACTGGCGTGCGACGACCCGCAGGCGTTGTTCGACCGCGTGCGCCATGCCGGCTCGGTGTTTCTCGGCCGCCACACGCCCGAGGCGGTCGGCGATTACGTCGCCGGGCCGAACCATGTCCTGCCGACCGGCCGCCGCGCGCGCTTCGCCTCGGGTCTGTCGGTGCTCGACTTCATGAAGCGCACCAGCTTCCTGCAATGCGACGCCGCCGCGCTCGGCGCGATCGGCCCGGCGGCGGTCGCGCTGGCCGAAGCCGAGGGCCTGCCGGCGCATGCCCGCTCCGTGGCGCTGCGGCTGGGGCAATAGGCTATAGTGCTCCTGCGAACGCAGGAGCCCAGGGTTCCAGGCGAGACGCCCGTGGTCCTGGGTTCCTGCGTTCGCAGGAACACGGGGGTGACGCGCGGCCCCGCCTCGCCTAAAGGCACCGCCATGTCCCAACGTACCGCCACCAGGTCCAAGGCCCGCGCCGCCGCGCGGCTGGCCGCCACCCAAGCGCTCTATCAGCATGAGATGGAGGGCACGCCCGTCCTGCAGCTGCTCCACGAATTCCACCAGCACCGGCTCGGCGCGACGATCGAGGACGCCGAATATGCCGAGGCCGAGGTCGAATTCTTCGACGACATCGTCAAGGGCGCTGCCGCACGCCGCGACGAGATCGACGGCATCATCAAGGCCAAGCTCGCCAAGGGCTGGAGCCTCGAACGCCTCGACCGCGCAATGCGCGCGATCCTGCGCGCCGGCACCTATGAACTGCTCGCCCGGCCCGACGTGCCGACGGCGACGGTGATCACCGAATATGTCGATGTCGCGCACGCCTTTTTCGACAAGCGCGAGGCCGGCTTCGTCAATGGCCTGCTCGATGCGGTGTCCAAGGATGTGCGGAGCTAGCCTCCCAAGCTCCTCCCCCGCAGGGGGAGGGGGACCGCCGGCGCAGCCGGTGGTGGAGGGGCTTGGAGCGAGCGGCACGGGCCTCGCGCTCCAAGCCCCTCCACCACTGCGTGGTCCCCCTCCCCGTTCCGGGGAGGAATTGTGAGAGAGCAGGACTTCCTCGCCGCGCTCCGCGCGCTGCCGCTCCATCCCGGCGCGGCCGACCTGCGTGACGACACCGCGAGCCTCGCCGGCCTGACCATCACCACCGACACCATCGCGGAAGGGGTGCATTTCCTCGCCGGCGACCCGCCCGAAGATGTAGCGTGGAAGCTGCTCGCGGTGAACCTGTCCGACCTCGCCGCCAAGGGCGCGGTGCCCGAGGGCGTGCTGCTCAACTATCCGCTGTCCGACACCGCATGGGACAGCGTCTTCCTCGCCGGCCTCGACGCCGCGCTGCGCCGGCTCGATTGCACACTGCTCGGCGGCGATACCGTCACCCTGCCGGCTGGCGCGCCGCGCGTGCTGACGCTCACCGCCATCGGGATCGACGCCGCCGCACCGCCGCGCTCGGGTGCGCGCATCGGCGACGCGCTATGGGTCACCGGTGCGATCGGCGACGCCGGTGCCGGCCTCGCCATTGCACAGGGCGAAGCCGGCCCACCCGAACTGCTCGCCGCCTATCGCCGCCCGCAGCCACGGCTCGCCGATGGCCGCGCGCTCGCACCCCACGTCCACGCCATGATGGATGTGTCCGATGGCCTGTTGATCGACGCCGCGCGGATGGCCGCTGCCAGCGGCATCGCGGTGGCGATCGATCTTGCCGCCATCCCGCTGTCCGCCGCGTATCGCGGCTTCCGCGGCGACGACCGCGCCGCGCGGCTCGCCGCCGCCACCGCCGGGGACGATTATCAGCTGCTGTTCGCCGCCGATCCCGCTTTCGCGCCGCCAGTGCCCGCGACGCGCGTCGGCGCGTTCGCCGCCGGAAACGGCCTCACGCTGCGCGACGCCGGCACCGCCATCCCGCTCCCAACGCGACTCGGCTTCGAACACGCGCGCTGAGCGGCTTGCGCTCGCCCCCTGCCGCCCTATACATCGCGGCAAACTTCGGAAGCGCCATGGGTCGGCGCTATCCGTCACAATAGGGGAAGGACTGCTCGCGTATGAACATCGTTTATGCGGCCATGATTTGCGGCGTAATCGCCGTACTTTATGGCCTGATCACCAGTCGCCAGATTCTCGCCGCCAGCCCTGGCAACGAGAAGATGCAGGACATCGCCGCCGCCATCGCGGAAGGCGCGCAGGCCTATCTCGGCCGGCAATATCGCACCATCGCCATCGTCGGCGTCGCCGTCGCGATCCTCGTCGGCCTGTTCCTCGGCCCGATCTCGGCCGGTGGCTTTGCGCTCGGCGCGATCCTTTCGGGCGTGACCGGCTTCATCGGCATGAACGTGTCGGTCAAGGCCAATGTCCGCACCGCCGAGGCGGCACGCACCTCGCTGCAGGGTGGCCTGACCATGGCGTTCCGTTCGGGCGCGGTCACCGGCATGCTCGTCGCGGGGCTCGGCCTGCTGGCGATCACGGGGATGTTCTGGGGCCTGATCACGCTCGGCCATTATGAGCTGTCGGTCGGCGCGGACCGCCGCGTCATCGTCGACACGCTCGTCGCGCTGGCGTTCGGTGCCTCGCTGATCTCGATCTTCGCGCGGCTTGGCGGCGGCATCTTCACCAAGGCGGCCGATGTCGGCGCCGATCTCGTCGGCAAGGTCGAGGCCGGCATTCCGGAGGACGACCCCCGCAACCCCGCCACCATCGCCGATAACGTCGGCGACAATGTCGGCGACTGTGCCGGCATGGCGGCCGATCTGTTCGAAACCTATGTCGTGACGATCGGCGTGACGATGGCGTCGATCGCGCTGTTGCTGCCCAATGCCGACCACCTCATGGCGTTGATGACGTTGCCGCTGCTGGTCGGCGGCGTGTGCATCATCACCTCGATCATCGGCACCTATATGGTCCGCCTCGGCGGCGGCACGATCATGGGCGCGCTCTACAAGGGTTTCTGGACCACGGTCGTGCTGTCGATCCCGGCGATCTTCGTCGCCACGCAATATGTCCTGGGCGACATGCGGGCGAAGATCGGCGGCGGCTCGTTCCTCGACGGCAATGCCGTGCAGGATAGCGGCTTCACCGGCATGGCGCTGTTCTGGTGCATGATGGTTGGCCTCGCGCTGACCGGCGCGCTGGTGTGGATCACCGAATATTATACCGGCACCAACTATCGCCCGGTCCGCTCGATCGCCAAGGCCTCGGAAACCGGCCACGGCACCAACGTCATCCAGGGCCTCGCGGTCAGCCTCGAAAGCCCTGCCCTGCCGACGATCGTCATCTCGATCGCGGTCGTCGCCTGCTACCAGCTCGCCGGGATCATCGGCATCGCCTTCGGCGCCACCGCGATGCTGGCGCTGGCCGGCATGGTCGTCGCGCTCGACGCTTATGGTCCGGTGACCGACAATGCCGGCGGCATCGCCGAAATGGCCGGGCTGCCCGACGATGTGCGCCAGCGTACCGATGCGCTCGACGCGGTCGGCAACACCACCAAGGCGGTGACCAAGGGCTATGCGATCGGCTCGGCCGCGCTCGCCGCGCTCGTGCTGTTCGGCGCCTATACGACCGATCTAGGGATCTACTTCCCCAGCCTGCAGGTCGATTTCACGCTGTCCAACCCGTACGTCATCGTCGGGCTGCTGCTCGGCGCGCTGCTGCCGTTCAGCTTCGGTGCGTTCGGCATGACCGCGGTCGGCCGTGCGGCCGGTTCGGTCGTCGAGGACGTCCGCGCACAGTTCCGCGACGATCCGGGCATCATGGCCGGCACCAGCCGCCCGAACTATGCCCGCACGGTCGATCTCGTCACGAAAGCGGCGATCAAGGAAATGATCGTCCCCTCGCTGCTGCCGGTGCTCGCGCCGATCGCGGTGTATTTCATCATCACCGCGGTGGCCGGCCAGGCCAGCGGCTTCGCCGCACTCGGCGCGCTGCTTCTCGGCGTGATCGTCTCGGGCCTGTTCGTCGCCATCTCGATGACCTCGGGCGGCGGCGCATGGGACAATGCCAAGAAATATATCGAGGACGGCCATCACGGCGGCAAGGGCAGCGAGGCCCATAAGGCCGCGGTGACCGGCGACACCGTCGGTGATCCGTACAAGGACACCGCCGGCCCGGCGGTCAACCCGATGATCAAGATCACCAACATCGTCGCGCTGCTGCTGCTCGCGGCGCTGGCGGCGCATGCCGGGGTGGTCGGCTAACTGCCGAGACCTCAGCCTGACGGGTGAACGAAACCCCGCCGCGTACGACACGCGGCGGGGTTTTTCGTTTGAGGAATCGGCCGCGACGGCGTTCGCTGGACTCGATCAGCCACCCCGTCACCCCGGACTTGTTCCGGGGTCCACCGTGCCGCAAACCGCAAGACCGTCGTGTGCGCGGAACAGTGGATGCCTGAACAAGTCCGGCATGGCGGGCAGGTTTGACCGGCAAGGGCGGACGGCCCCTTCAACGAAGGGGTGGGGCTATCGGTGCTGATCCGCGAGATGCGGTATTATATCTCCGTCACGACAAGCGTAGATGTCGACGATGACCAGAATTCTCCTCGCCGGTGCCACCGGTCTCGTCGGCGGCACGGCCCTGACGCTGATGCTCGGCGACGAGCGCGTGACACAGGTCGTGGCACCAACGCGAAGGCCGCTCGCGCCCCATGCCAAGCTGCTCAACCCGATGGCGGACAGTAGCAATGTGCCGCTCGACGCCGCGTGGTGGGCTGTCGACGGCGCGATCTGCGCGCTCGGGACGACACGGGCACAGGCGGGGTCGGCGGCGGCGTTCCGCGCGATCGATTTCGACTATGCGCTGGCCATCGCCACGGCGGCGCGCAGCGGCGGCGCGACCCGCTTCGCGCTGACCTCCTCGCTGGGTGCGAATGCGCAGTCTCGACTGCTTTATCCCCGGACGAAGGGCGAACTCGAAAACGCCGTCCGTCGTCTTGATTTCAATTCGCTCACCATTGTGCGTCCCGGCTTCCTCGGCGGCTCCCGCAACGAGATGCGGCCCGTCGAGCGCGCCATCGGGTTGATCCTGCGCATTGCCGCGCCGATCCTCCCGGCCAGCGCGCGTATCAGCCCTGCAGCGACGGTAGCGGCACTTCTCGTGGAGGCGGCGATCGACGGCGATGCCGGGCAGCATATTATCACGTCTGCGGACATCGCGGCCGCCCGGGACGATTTCTGAAGCGCTGCTCCGCGTTGCCCGTGCGGCTGGGTCACGTCGCTTCGCCCCGCGTGTCCGACGCGCGAAAATCGCGGATCAACGTGTCGCCGTTCGTCGTGTCGAAGACGATGTCGTCGGTATAGCTTGCCGCCAGGTTGCGCCGGTAATGCGTGCGCTCCAGCGCATTGTAGATCAGCGTCTGCGCCTTGCGCTGCTCGCGTTCCGCTTCACGCACGATCCGCGTCCAGCGGTGCTGCGCCAGCCGGTTGCCGCTCAGCGCCGCCTGCCCCATCGCGCGCATCACCGCCTGGGTGAGCGGCATCGCACGCCTCTTGCCATCCTCCTCGACCATGACGACGCGATACGCCTCGGCAAGGATCACGTCGCGCGTCGGTTCGTCCGCGCCGATCAGCCGGTCCCCCGGTGCACCGCTCGCCTGGGGGCGTGGCGGCCGCCCCGCCGGGTTGCCCGACTGCCCCTTGCGCCATGGCCGGCCTTTCGCTTCCACCCGCTTCGTCCCACCGCCCGGTGCCGCCTCGACCGCACCCGCGCCGCCACCGGAATCGTCGCCGGGGCAGCGCGCCGATTCACTTTCGTACCGATCCATGATGTGTCTCTCCACGATGCAAAATCCGTCCGCCCTCAAACCCGATTTCGCGCTGGTGTTGAATCACGCCGTCGCCGATCCGCGGCTGTTCGCGGCGCTGATCGACGCCGCGCGCCGGCTGTTCACGGCGCTGTTCCGCCCGCTGTTCCTGGCGCTGTTCCGTGACCACGAGCCTGGCGTTATTATTTTGAAATTGCGGCATAATGCTGCGGAGACGTCACGCGCCTGCGCCCCGCGAGAACATATCGTCGCTGTTCCACGCGTCGGAACAGCGGATGCCGTCCTGCGCGACGCTGATCTTCACGCGACTTTCAACCATTTCGGCTGCAAAAACAGTTGCATCGGTTACCGTTGTCGCGGATCAGGCTCCCCGGGATCACGGGGGTGGCACATGAAGCGTAGACGATTGTTCGGGGCGTTTGTCCTTCTGCTGGCGGGGGCGGTCGCCCATGCTGCGGACACGCCACAGGCCGCCGCCCCCACCGCCGCCAGCGCGGTTGCGCCACCGCCAGCCGAGCTGTTCGCGCGGCTGCCGTTCCTGCAGGGCCCGATGCTCTCGCCCGACGGCACCAGGATCGCCGCGAAGATCACGATCAAGGGCGAGCTGCGGCTCGCGATCGTGCCGCTGGGTGACGCCGCGCATATCAGGCTGATCAACCCCGGGGCCTCCGACATCAACGACTGGGACTGGGTCAACAACGACTGGCTGGTCGTCAGGATCGGTCAGTCGAGCGCGGTCGAGGGCGACAGCTGGTATCTGCGGCGTGCCCTCGGCGTCAGCGCGACCGGCGGCAAGATGCAGCTGCTCGGCAAGGACCGCGCCGCGCAGAGCGCCGACGACGTGTTGTGGATCGCGCATGACGGCAGCCCGCATATCCGCCTCGCTTTGCAGACCTCGATCTACAGCAACGACGTCGGGCTATGGCCCGAGGTGCGCGACTTCGACGTCTCGACCGGCAAGAGCACGCCGGTCGTGCCGTCGACCGACCGGGTGATGAACTGGTACAGCGACGGCAATGGCGCGGTGCGGCTCGGCATTGCCTATAATGACGACGCGCGCAGCTACCGCGTGCTCTACCGCGACAAGGACGGCCAGCCCTTCCGCACGGTGATCAAGGCCAAGGGGCGCAGCGCGTCGCTCGGCGCCTTGCCGGC
The DNA here is from genome assembly GCA_038245375.1 of Sphingomonadales bacterium. Lineage (GTDB taxonomy): Bacteria > Pseudomonadota > Alphaproteobacteria > Sphingomonadales > Sphingomonadaceae > Sphingomonas. The sequence goes on from JBBRSN010000069.1 coordinate 14,225, forward strand.
AATGTTTCTCGGCGACCCGGGCAAGGCGATCGCGATCGACGATGCCGATGGCTACGATGCGCTCTACAGCTACAATCTCGGAACGCTCAAGACCGGCGACAAGCTGTTCGGCGTACCGGGCTATGATCTCGACGGGGTCATCCCCTCGGCCGATGGCAGCAGGATGATCGGCGTCCGCTACACCGACACGCGGCCGCGCACGCACTGGTTCGAACCGGCGCTGGCGCTGGTGCAAAGCCAGCTCGACGCCAGCGTCGGCGCGCGCAACGCGCATATCATTTCATGGAGCAGCGACTTCTCGATTCTGGTCGTGGCGGTCGAATCGACCGATCGCCCGACCGATTACTATACCTACCGCCCGGACGAAGGGGTGATGCACATTCTCGCGCGTGCCGACGAGCATTTCGGCAAAGAGAGCTGGGGCACCGTCTCGACGATCCGCTACAAGGCGCGCGACGGACTCGAGATTTCGGCGGTGCTGACGCTGCCGAAGAACCGGCCGGGCAAGAACCTGCCGCTGATCCTGATGCCGCATGGCGGCCCGTTCGCGCGCGACGACGAGCGTTACGACTGGTGGGTGCAGTTTCTCGCCAGTCGCGGCTACGCCGTGCTGCAGCCCAATTATCGCGGCTCGTCGGGCTATGGCCAGGCCTTTACCGACAAGGGCAAGGGGCAATGGGGCCTCGCCATGCAGGACGACCTGACCGACGCGGTCAAATGGGCGACCGGCCAGGGCATCGCCGATGCCCGGCGGGTGTGCATCGCCGGCGGCTCCTATGGCGGTTATGCAGCGCTCCGCGCGGCGCAGCGCGACACCGGCGTCTATCGCTGCGCGGTGTCGTTCGCCGGGGTCGCCGACATGCCCGGCATGCTGCGCTACGATGGCAGCTTCCTCAACGGCGAGCGCAACAAGGATTATCTGCGCGAGCAGGCACCCGACCTCAAGGGCGTGTCACCGCTCAATTTCGCCGCCGATTTCTCGATTCCCGTGCTGCTGATGCACGGCAAGGCCGACATGGTCGTCCCGGTCAAGCAATCGCGCCAGATGGCCGATCGTTTGAAGGCCGCGGGCCAGGACTATCGCTATGTCGAGCAGCCACTCGGCGACCATCATTTCTCACGCGAGGCCGACCGTTTGCAGTTCCTGCAGGAACTCGAAGCGTTCCTGGCGAAATACGACCCGGCGTGAGCGCATGACTGTCGACATGCGCCAACGACACGCAAATCGGCCCCGTCTTCCCTTTTGTCGCATCGTCCGCTAAGGGCGCGCATCCTTTTCGGAAATCCCGGAACACACCAGAGGCTTGTTTGGCAAAAGAAGAACTTCTCGAAATGCGCGGCCAGGTGGTCGAGCTCCTCCCCAACGCGATGTTTCGCGTCCGGCTGGAGAACGATCACGAGATCCTCGGCCACACGGCGGGGAAGATGCGCAAGAACCGCATTCGCGTGCTGGTCGGCGACGAGGTGCTCGTCGAACTGACGCCCTACGACCTGACCAAGGGCCGCATCACCTATCGCTTCAAATAAGCCGGGCACCGGGGTGACGAACCTCGTCCTCGCCTCATCGTCGCCGCGCCGCCGCGAGTTGCTCGCGCGGATCGGCGTCGTGCCGGCGCGCATCGCCAGCCCCGATGTCGACGAGACGCCGCTGAAGGCGGAACCACCGATCTCCTATGTCGTGCGCATCGCCGAGGCCAAGGCGCAGGCGGTGGCGCGTGGTGAAGGCGAGGTAATCCTCGCCGGCGACACGACGATTGCCGTCGGGCGCCGTATCCTCGGCAAACCCGAGGACGAGGCCGATCTGCGCCGCATGCTCACCCTGCTGTCCGGCCGGCGCCACCACTGCCTGTCGGCGGTGTGCGCAATCGATGCCGCAGGCACGCAGCGTACCAAGGTCTCCGACACGATCGTCATCTTCAAGCCGCTCAGCGCCGCCGAGATCGACTTCTATGTCGCGACCGGCGAGGGAATGGGCAAGGCCGGCGGCTATGCCATCCAGGGCCATGCCGAGGGCTTCGTGCGCTGGCTGTCGGGCAGCCATTCGGGCGTGGTCGGGCTGCCGCTCTACGAGACGCGCGCGCTGCTGCTCGCCAGCGGGATCGCGCTTGGCTGAGTGGCTCTACGAGACCGGGATCGGCGAGGCACGCGCCGCGCTGGTCGAGGATGGCGAGATCGTGGAAGCGCGGATCGAGCTCGACGACGACACGCCGCGCGCAGGCGCCCGGCTGACCGGGCGGCTCGCCGATGCCCGTGAAGGCCGCGTGACGCTCGATCGCGGCGGCGAGGTGCTGCTCAATGCCCCCGCGCGCGGCGTAACGCAGGGCGCCGCCCTCACGGTCGAGATCGTCCGCGAGGCGATCCCCGAGCCCGGCCGCGCGAAACTGCCCCGCGCGATGCCGACCGACGCGCCGCCCGCCGATGCCCCCGACCTGCTCGCGCAGATCAGCGCGACCGGCGTGCCGGTGCACCGCCTGCTCGCGCATCAACCGGATGCGCTGGAGCAGGCCGGCTGGTCCGAGCTTCTCGACGAGGCGCTGAGCGGCGAGATCGTGTTCGCGCGCGGTGCGCTACGCATGACGCCGACGCCCGCGATGGTGTTGTTCGACGTGGATGGCGAGCCGCCGCTCGAACCGCTCGCCATCGCCGCCGCGACCGCCGTGGCGCGGGCGATTCGCCGCCACGATATCGGCGGCTCGATCGGCGTGGATTTCCCGACGATCGCCGGCAAGGCGGCGCGCCAGGCCATCGGCGAGGCGATCGACGCCGTGCTGCCGCTGCCGTTCGAACGCACCGCGCTGAACGGCTTCGGCTTCCTCCAGATCGTCCGCCGCCGCAGCCGCGCCTCGCTCCCCGAACTGCTTCGTGCCGACCCGGCCGGCGCCGCCGCGCGCGCGCTGCTCCGCACGATCGAACGCACCCCGCCGCCGGTGCCGCAAGCCCACCGCGTCGGCGCGCGCGTTCACGCCAGCCTCGCCGCGCATCCCTTATGGGTCGCCGAGGCCTCGCGCCGTGCCGGTATAGCGCTTATATTCGAGCCATCATGAGCCGACCGAAACCCTGCCCGCTGTGCGGCAAGCCGCCCGTCCCCGCCTTCGCCCCGTTCTGCAGCGACGGCTGCCGCGCGCGCGACCTGCTGCAATGGCTCGGCGAGGGGTATCGCATGCCCGCCGGCCCGGCCGACGAAGCGGATTCGAGCGGGCTGGACAGCGATGCCGAGTCTGGCTAGTAGGCGCGCCTTGTCCGGCGTTCGCCAGGATATGCCCGGGTAGCTCAGTTGGTAGAGCATGCGACTGAAAATCGCAGTGTCGGCGGTTCGACCCCGTCCCCGGGCACCAGTCCTTCCTCCGCAGAGGTCCGGACGCGTCCAGTAAGAGTCTGGTTTTAAAGCGTAATTCCTCCGAAAATCGCCAGCGTTAATCCGGGCTGATCCACCGGAATCCGTCTGAAGCACCATCAATTTGATGGTGTTTTTGATGGTTCCGAGCAGCCCTTTGGAGCTGGAACCATCATGGCACTTACCCACATCGCGCTGATGCGCGCCAAACCAGAAGACAAATCCTACAAGTTGACCGATTCGGACGCGCTCTACGTGCTGGTTACGCCGGCCGGCGCAAAACTCTGGCGCATGAATTATCGGCAGCTGGGCCGGCAAAAGACGCTTTATATCGGCTCCTGGCCGGAAGTCGGGATCGCAGCCGCTCGCACGGCTCGAGACGAGGCCCGACGACAGCTGGCGGCCGGGATTGATCCTGCCCTCCAGAAGCAAAATGAAATCGCGACGGCCAAACTGCTCGCGGTCAACACGTTCCGGGCTGTGGCGGAAGAGTGGCTTGTGAAGATCGAGCTCGATGGCCGTGCTTCCGTCACCATTGAGAAAATCACCTGGCTGCTCGGGTTTGCCTATCCATTAATCGGGCATCTCCCGATTGCGGAGATTACGCCGCAGCAAGCGTTGGGGGTCTTGCGAAAGGTCGAGGCGTCCGGAAGATATGAAAGCGCTCGCCGGATGCGAAGCATATTGAGCCGGGTGTTTCGATACGCGATTGCGACCGCCCGCGCCGACCGTGACGCCGCGCGGGATCTCCACGGCGCACTCATCGTGCCCAAGGTGACGCATTATGCGGCGATCACTGATCCCGCTGCGGTCGGATCACTGCTCCGCGCGATAGAGACCTATTCCGGCCAGGCCAGCACGGCGATCGCCCTCCAGCTTGCGCCGCACGTGTTCGTGCGACCTGGTGAATTGCGCTCAGCCGAATGGACAGAGTTCGATCAAAACCTTACTTTGTGGTCTATCCCGGGCGTCAAAATGAAGATGCGCCGACCCCACCGCGTCCCGCTGTCGCACCAAGTCAAATCGCTTATTGAACGCCTCCGTATATTTACGGGCGATGGCAAATATCTTTTTCCGTCACTGCGTTCGGGCGACCGACCGATGTCGGAGAACACGATGAACGGCGCGCTCCGGCGCTTGGGGTATAGCTCGACCGAGATGACGCCGCATGGCTTTCGCGCCATGGCATCGACACTCCTCAACGAGATGAGCTTATGGAACCCTGACGCAATCGAACGGCAGCTGGCCCATCTTGACCATAGTGCCGTCAGACAAACCTATGCGCGGGGGGAATATTGGGAGGAGAGGGTCAGGATGATGCAACATTGGTCGGATTACCTGGGCAATCTGCGCGCGGCGCGCGCCCGCACGGGACGAGAGTAGCGAAGTGATGATGTAGGCTGGCACGGCGACGTGCCGGCCTACAAACGATGATTCGACTCAACATCTGATACCGACCCAGTTTTCGCCAAGCGGCTTTCGGCCGATCAAAAACGGTTAGCAGCCTCTCGATTGGCCAGCTGTTGGACCCGGAAAGACCCATACATGTTCATTTACGCACCGATTCAAGCTTCTCAAAAGCCGACATCCGTTAATGTGATGTGATTGCGCCTGTCAGCATGTGGATCGGCGTCGAAAACGGGACCCCGCTTTGAGCAAGGCAACTACATGTATTCCTTCGGAAAGTACGCCTTACGAAGGGGTCCCGATAGGCGCCGATCGGGACCCCTGGCGTTGCAAAACCTCTACGCGAAATCAATAACTTGGCGAAAATCTACCGGGGCCCCAATTTCGGCGCCGATCCACTGCCTATGATCGCCAATAGTCAATTGGCGCAGTTTGGGGCATTACGAATTGCGCCTTGCCGATACCGGAAAATCCGTTAGTCTGTTAGGGTAACAAAAACACTGGGGGAGGGCTCGCGTGTCTCTGAAAATCCCCAAATTCTTTGGCAATCTGGTGTGCGGATTTCTTCTTTTGATGCTTGCAGGCTGCTCGGCTACTTTGCCGAGTGAAAGCATGGCGAGAAGCTCTTTCGAGCAGCTACTGCGATCGAAGCTCGCTACGACACCGTTTGATATTCAAACATTTTCGAAAGCCAACGGTCAAGAGTTCGAGCTTGCGGGTGTGAAGGGTTATCGCCTCTTTTACACCGCAATGGTGAACTTCCCTGAAGGGTTTCACCCTGAGTGTGTGCAGCAGGGCAACAATTTTGTTGGTTTCAACTGCGTGCTCCAGTTCAATGGGAGCAGCATCCGGCCTCAACCTCGCGGCGCCGCATCTCCTTTCTCGGGTGAAGTTGACTTTCAAAAGACAGACAACGGCTGGGTTCCGACCGCCGTCAGTTAATCGTGGGTTTGAGGGGAATGTATCATGCGGCTGTTGTTGGTAATTTTCCTGACGATGATATTTGGCGCACTGCCGGGCTCTGCGCAACGGGCGAAGCCTCCGTCGAATACGGTGAGTGCGCCCTCAGTCTCTGCATCGATGATGCTCCTCGTTAAAAGTATCTATCCGTTTTATCCCGGTCGAGCGCCTAACTCGGGCGGTGGCGTAAACTGGATATCCGGCTCGATTCTCGATCCTTCGACCTTGGCATTGGCATTGGTGAAGAGGGCCCAGCAGCAAGACGAAGTGGATTATGTGCCATTCTGTCAATGTCAGGACGATGGCGGAATGCAGGCCCGCATCGGCAGCGTGTCGAATACCTCCGGCAAGAGCGCTGACATCCGGGTTTCCCTGGTTTTTCCAGGCGGAGGGCACGTAAGGAAGAACATCGTCCTTCATGTCGTTGATACCGCGAGTGGATGGCGGGTGCACGACATCACGGAAGAGAATGGTCGCAGCTATCGGGCTGGGTTGGGGGGAGCCAGCCGATGAGTGCCGATATGGGGCCACGTCCCGGCAAAGCGCTTTTGATGGCCGTCGCCGTGATAGCGTTTGCTGGTATCTCCGCCGTTGTGGCGCAAGCCGGATCACTGCCCGTGGCAGGTCCGCGGCCGATCAGTTCTGGCTATTTCGACGCGAATTATCCACCGAGCGAAAATCGACAGCATCTCGGAATCGATATTCTCGCACCTGTCGGTACGGCGGTCTACGCGCCGGTGGAAGGAGACGTGATCGTCGAAAACACCGGCGTCACCGATATCATGCAAGCCTATTTAGTGATCCATGCGCGCAACGGTATTGAACACGTACTTGGACATATCACGAGCACGGTTCGTAGAGGCGCCCATGTGCAGGCTGGTCAGCAGGTGGGAATCATTCGAGCATGGCCGGGCCAACCGGCACGCAGCCATGTGCACTGGGGCGTCAATACGATCGGAGTGGCACAGGCAATGCGGGGCGATTGGGGCTGGGGTCGAGCGCCTGTGACTGCGACGAGGGCCGAAGCAGCAGCGAGGGGCTGGGTAGTTCCGTGAAGCGAAGTTTATAAAATTATCTAGCATTCCGAAACGACGTCAGGAGGCCGGCATGCGATATATCCGAAGAACTGCAATCGTCTCTGGCTTGGCTGCTTTGACGCTTATAAGCGTGCCAAGCTCCGGCCAAAACTTTGGCCGATATGGCGTGCAGGAGTACCGCGGCCGTATCGCAAGCCCGAACTTTACAGGTCCCGGGCACCGTTATGCCAACCTTCGAACCGTCATACGGCAAGCTTTTGCCCGAGGCGTCAATTATGCCGGGCACTACTCAATTATCACCGTTGGATGCGGTGCAGACTGCGCGATGGTGCTGATCGGTGACATTCAGACCGGCCAGCTACTGGACTTTCCCATCGGCGGCGAAGGATACTACAGTCTTTCGTTGACTTACCATTCTGGCAGTCGTCTCGTGTTGGCGACGTGGAATACCAGCGTCGAACAAGAGCAATGCGAGGCACAGCAATTTGTCCTTACCGGTACGAAAATTCTACCGGTCGGCCAAAAGACCGTCGCTGCGGGCGGCTGTCACCCCCTATGAGTGACAGCGCACGGACGTCGGAGATTTCCTTGGTTCTACGCCGGGCATGCGCGTGCGCCGTTGGTCGAAATTTATGAACGCTTCGTTGGAGGGGGGCGGCTTTGAAGGCGACAGAGAACTCGCCACCGGCATACGCTCCGCGCCTCATACAAAATATCCGCGGGCGACTGCCGTTCAATGCCGAGCTCGCCGGCGCTTACGCGTCTTCACTGAGGAAGGAATAGGTATGGCCACGACCGGCTCCCATATCGGCAGGGTTCTACATATCGGGATCGCAGCAATATTGATGGCGCCTGTTGCCTTCTCGGGAGCGACTGCAGCTCCCTCGCGTCAACCTCGTTTGACCCAGATAAGAGGATCTACCGTAAATCAATGTCGTTGGTCGCTCGACGAGCGTGGATCAGTGGTTGTTGCGTACCAGGGACAGGGAAACGCGTGGCGCATGGGAATCAACGGTCAAACCATAATCTTCGCTTTTAAAGATTTTACCTACGATCCGGTTTCAGCAGCGAACATTTTCCGGACTAGGGATCGTAAGATTTTCGTTCGCGCCACTCCGGTTAGAGCAATCAGAACACTGCAGCACGATGTCGATGTCATGTCTATTACTGTTGTCATCGGTAGCGCGACGACCACCACCATAGGCTACCGAGCTTGCCCCGCTGGCGATTAGAACGGATCCGGGACGGCCAGGGGCGAAGGGGAGCATTTTTTTTCGATCGATCGGCTTGCGAATATGACCTTCGCCAACCGCTCCCGGTTGTCGGGCTGCTGATACTCTAGCCCGGATATCTCACAGCGCCGCTTGATCTGACCGTGCCGCGCGCGGGCGGCGTTTTTTGTGGTGTAGGAGCTCGGGGTGACGCGCGGCAAGCCGGCGAGAGGCATTTTCGAGCCTTGCAGGGCGAGCACCGCCTTCCCGCGGTGACGGGGGCTGAGACGGCGGATTGTCGGACTGTGCGCTGTCTGTTTCGTCAGCGCCGCGTGGCAGTTCGCAAGGCGAGGTGAGCGAGCTCCCACTCGTCGCGCCATGGATAGGCGGAGGCCATGGCGACCTTGATGCGCCGGACGCTGAGCGTGACGCGTGCGCCGATCTTGAGCAGCTTGAGCCGGATGGTGCCGCAACTGGCTTGTGCGAACTGGGTGAAGCGCAGGCCGATCCGGCGTAACGCGCTCAGCAGGACATAGGCCATCGACGCGAACCACAGCCGCAACTGGTTGGCGCGCATCGTGGCCGTCGATGTCCGGTCGGCGAACAGGTCCATCTGGCATTCCTTGATGCGGTTCTCCATCTCGCCGCGCGCGCAGTAGATTTTCTCGTAGAGGTGGCGTGCCTCGGCCTCGGCGCGGCTGAGCGACGTCACGACGAAGCGCGGGTTGGTATCGCCTTGCGTGACCTCGGCCTTGGCGACGACGCGGCGGCTACGGCTCCAGCTGTCGAGCGTGCGCCACGCGAAGTCCTTGAAGCGCCGCGCCGCCTTGCCGGTGCGCTTGCTGTCGTCCTTGGCTTCGGCGAGTTCGTGCTCGATCTCGGCGACCAGGCGCGTATTGCGGGCAAGCCCGAACAGATAATCGACCTTGTTCGCCTCGCACCACGCCATCAGCGCGTCGCGGCAAAAGCCGCTGTCGGCGCGCAGCAGGATGCGGGTCCTGGGCCAGCGCTGCCGGATCTGCGCGACGATGCGCTCGACCTCCTCACAGGCGCCAGCCGCGCCGTCGATGTTGGAACGCCGCAGCTTCGATACCAGCAGATGACGGCCGCAGAAGATGTACAGCGGCAGATAGCAATAACCGCCGTAATAGCCGTGGAAGAACCGCCCTTCCTGATCGCCGTGGATCGGATCATCGGTCGCATCGAGATCGAGGATGATCTGCTTGGGCGCCTTGGTATGCGCCTCCAGGAAGAGATCGACGAACAGCGCTTCGATCGCCTGCGGATCGTGACTGATCTTATGATACCGGGTCGGCTCGGACCGCGACAACTCCAGCCGGTTGAGCGTGCTCTTGCCCGCCAGCGGCGCGCAGTCCCGGCGTCCCGCCTCGAGCTTGCCGACCAATGTCGCCATCACCGGATCGTGACGAAGCTGGTCATGATCGTTCAAATCCTCGTAACCCAGCGCGATCCCAAAAATCCGCTGGCTCACCAGCGTTGACACCTCATGCTCGACCAGGTCCGCCCGGCGATGATCCGAAAAACAGCCGGCGATCCGATCGACCAGCCTGATCGCCCGATCCGTTGCGCCCAGCAACAGGCTCCCGGCATCACTCGTCACCGCGCCGCCATCAAACGCCGCGACAACCGCACGCGATTCTACGCGTGCAAACTCAAACGACTTTGCGCTACACTCTGTCGGCATCGGGGAACTCCTCTGCTGTCAGTTATCTCTTTGTTGCAGAAGAACTTTATCCGATTCAGAGCCCCGATGCACCTACTTCTGTGAGATATCCGGGCTAGCCTTGATCGTTAGTGCGATAGTCTCGGAGCAGTCTTCCCGGGCGACAAAAGGGCGAGCACGTCGGTGAGATACGCCCCAGGTTGACGATGGTAAGTAAGCCTGAACCGGAGCGGGTCGCCTGGGCGAAGCCTTTGCTCCAAGCTGTATTCACAAGTGCCCCGTGCATCGAACCCGGGACCAGGCGCACTCAGAGCAAGAAAACCCCGGCGGCGCTTGGCTCCGCCGGGGTTCCCGTTTTCCATCGCCCCATGGATGGACTGGTCGAACCCACCGCCCCGGTCTCGGGCGCGGTCTAGGCCAATCATTTATTGCTTGAGAAGCGACAATACGCCCTGCTGGCTCTGATTAGCCTGGGCGAGCATCGCGGTCGACGCTTGGCTGAGAATCTGCGCCTTGGCGAGCGCCGCGGTCTCCGCCGAGAAATCGGCATCCTGAATGCCGCTGCGGGCGAGGCTCAAATTCTCGACATTGTTGGAAAGATTGTTGACCGCCGACTGGAGCTGGCTCGATGCAGCGCCGAAAGTCGCGCGCGCCGTGTTGATCGTCGTCAGCGCGTTGTCGATGGTGCCCAGCGCGGCTGATGCGCCGGAGGCGGACGACAGGTTGACCGAAGTCGCCGACGAGAGGTCGATCGCGCCGAAATTGATCGTGATGCTGTCAGAGGCGCCCGCGCCTGCCTGGATGGATACCGACCCGCTGGTGCCGGCCGATCCGTCGAACAGCGAGACGCCGTTGAACTTTGTCCCGGTCAAAATGCTACTGATCTGGCCGGTCAGCGCGGTGACCTCAGTCTGCAAATTGGCGCGATCGACAACGCTATATGTCCCTGACGCAGACTGAACCGCCAGCTCACGAACGCGCTGGAGCATGTTGGTGACTTCGTTGAGCGCGCCATCGGCGGTCTGCGCCATCGCCATGCCGTCATTGGCATTGCGGACGCCTTGGTTCATGCCCCGGATCGACGCCGTCATCGACGAGGCGATACCAATTCCGGCTGCGTCATCTTTTGACGCGTTGATGCGCTGCCCGGTCGACAGACGCTGCATGGCTTGCTGTTGCATCAACGTCGCCGTGGTTGAGGCGTTGCCCGCCCGGAGCGACGCGATATTCGTTCCAATGACAGTCATGATATCCCCCAAGATAACATTTCACGGGCGATCAAGCTGTCGGCCGCAAAATGCGATCTATGGTGAATAATGAAATAATTGGTTAACGCGCCGTCAGCAATTACACCTCGCGTAATCCTTGATGCGGCTCGCATTAAGCTCACTTTCTTCTAAGTCCATGATCTGGATCAGTTGAGAGCATTTCGCAAAATTGAATCGAAGCGATTCAGGCGCCTGATCGCAAATCTGAAGATAATATTATCGAATAACAATCTTGTATCGAACAGATGGGGCGCA
>JBBRSN010000070.1:0-25257 GCA_038245375.1 Sphingomonadales bacterium
GTCGAGCGCCCAGGTGAGATCGCGATTGTCCATCGCAAAGCTATACGCCTGGACGAGCGCGGCGATGGCAAGTTCGTCCTCGACCCGCTGCAACCGCGCTTCGATTGCCTCGAGCGTCATCGCCATGGCATTTCTCCTTAGGATCAGCCGTGCGAACGGTGGAAGTTCACCTGCATGTCCTCTGCCAGGCAATCGAGGATCGGCGGCACTAGCCGATCGTGGAAATCGATATGCATGTGATGGTCGAGCGCGGCCTGATCGCGAAACGTGCCGACGCAGTGGAACAGATTCTCGTCATCGTCGGCCTGCAGCAACTCGTAGACCAACGCGTCAGGTTCCTGGTTAAAGACCAGCGCCTTCAATTCGGTTTGCAGCGCGATGAATTCCTCGCGCCGTTCGGGCTTGACCAGCAGTCTGGCGATGAAGCTGCGGGCAATGGTCATGCGTCTTCCCTTGTGAGTTCGGCGACCAGCGAGTCGCGCAGGCGGAACTTCTGGATTTTCGAGGTCGACATCGGCCAGGACGTCACGAAACGCACGTGGCGGGGGAGCTTGAAGCTCGCCAGTTTACCCGTGCAATGCTCGATCAGCTCCGCCTCGCTGGCGGTTGCCTCGCCCCGCAGCTCGACGAACGCAGCCGGAACCTCGACATAGCGAGGGTGAGGAATGCCGATAACCTGGGCTAGCACGACCGCCGGATGGCTATGAAGCACCGCCTCGATCTCGGCCGCTGCGACATTTTCGCCGCCGACCTTCAGCATGTCCTTGGTTCGGCCGTGAAACATGATCTGCCCCTCGTCATCGAAGGAGCCGATATCGCCGGTATGAAACCAGCCTTCGGCGTCGATCACCTCTGCGGTCTTGTCGGGCGCGTTGTAATAGCCAGCCAGCATATTGGGGCCGCGTGCAACGATTTCGCCCTGGCTGCCCACGGCACAATCCAGCCCCGTCTCGATATCGACGATGCGCACTTGCCAGTCGTCGAGCGGGACTCCCAATCGCCAGCCGCGTGCTGCCCAGCTATCGGTCGGGCGGCTGGTGCAGATCGTGCCCGCACCCTCGGTAAGGCCATAGGTGCCGACCATGATCGTGTGCGGCATTGCCGCCGACATCGCGGTCCTGATTGCATCGGGCTGCACCGCGAAATTGGCGTTCATCAGCCGGACGCTCGACAGGTCGGTGGTTGCAAAGCGCGGATGGGCGATGAGGTCCTGCATGATGGTCACGAAACAGGGATAGGCGTGCGTGGCGCGTTCGGATGCGAGCATGTCGAGCGCAACGCCGGCATCGAAGCTCGGGATCGTGAGATAGGCGCCGCCGGCATCGACGATCGCGACCATCGGCAGGATGCCGGCGATGTGAAAGATCGGCAGCGGCGACCAGAAGCGATCGCCCGCGCCGATCGCATAGCGCCGCGCGAGGTTCCGGCTGTTGCCGACGATGCCGCGATGGCGGATCATGCAGCCCTTGGGATTGGCGGTCGTTCCCGAAGTATAGAGGATCAGCGCGATGCTGTCGGGGCTGACGGCGTCGATCCGGGCGTCGACCGTGGCGTCGGTCACGGTATCGCCGGCGGCGAGTGCCGCGGCGGACGGAATCAGCGAGCCCGGGCAGGGATCGTCGACGCAGATGATCGAAGCGAGGCGTGGTGCCTCGGGCAGCGCCAGCGCTGCGGGATCGGTGGCGGCGCATAGCGAGGGCAGGGCACGCAGCAGCCGTTCGCCGAAATCGAGCGAATCCGCGACTTTCCCGGTGGTGATCAGGCAGACGAGGTCGGCATCGCGCACCAGAAAGGCGAGCTCGCCGGGTTGGTAGCGCGCGTTGACCGGCACGCATACCGCGCCGGCCATCGCGATGCCGAAAAGGATGTCCATGAATTCCGGACGCGTGGTGAGCAGGATGCCGACATGATCGCCTGGTTGCACGCCGCGCGCGATCAGCGCCCTCGCCCAGCGCCGTGCGGCGAGATTCATCGTATCGTACGTCTCGCGTCGGTCAGGGAAAACCAGCGCATCCTGATCGGGCCATTGCGCCGCGCGCTCCCGCAGCAGCGCTCCCAGCGTTACAATCGGGCCGTCGGTCATATCGCGAGCAGATAGTCGCGCGTGTAGGCGCCATCGATATAGTCGATCATCTGGGCGATGATCTCGGCGCTTTTGGGATTTGCCTGATGCGCCTTGTCGGCGGCTTCATCGATGAAGCTTTCGAGCACGGCAAAGCTGTGCGGTTCGCTGCGGCGATAGAATTTATAGGCAAGCGTACCCGGTTCTTCGGCCGCATTCGCCTCCATCTGGGGGATCAGCGCGGCAAAATCGGCGTCATGCTCGGGTTTGACCGAAAATCGTGACAGAAACGTCCAGCTCATGATCGATTATCTCCCTTTTCGCCATCGACATAGCGATCAAGCTCGGTGTGAAAGTGCCGCAACCGTGCCTCCTGCTCGCTCCAGAGCGGCCCCCGAAAGCCGCGCGAGCGGGCGCCTTTCTGGACGATCGGGAGAAGCTCCGAATCCTGGTCGAGTACCTCGCCGAGCTCCGGCGGCTGGCCAAGCGGCACGCGAACGATCTCGGGCCGGGTCATGCCCGTCGTATCGGTATTATCGGCGAGCCCCATCCAGCCGGGCGGGGCATAACCCGGCGCGTCGAGATGCTTGAACAGGATGCAGGTATCATAGGTGAACTGGTTGGGGTCGTCGGGATGCGGCAGGAAGCGGTGCAGGAACACCGCTTCGGGGTGGCAACCGATCTGGACGTTGGGGAAGATCCCATAAATCGTCGAATCGCTCAACTGGGTGTCGCTGAACCGGTCGTAGTCCAAGCCATAGGTTTCGGCGCGCGCGCGCTTGGCGCGCTGGATCGCGGCGCGACTTTCCTGAGCGGTGCCCGAAAACGTCGCCGGGTCGATGCCGGCATCGGCCAGCATCATCAGGATGCCGGGGTTGACGCCTTCCTGGTCGGGAAAGCGCGGGCTTGGCTGTGCAAAGGGTACGAATTGCCGGCTCATGCCGTTGGGGTAGAGGTCGATCTGGGTGCGGTCGTCCATCACGCACTGCGTCTGGGGATGAACGGCGTGGAGATGATAGATCTCGTAAAAGGCATCGACGCCGCCCTTCCAGTTGGCGGCCCAGTCTGACTTCTTGTGCTGGATGACGTTCATTGCGCCAATGTCGTAGAGTTCGAGCTGGTCCGCGACCGGGCCGAGCCAGTCACGGATCGGCGGGGCGGCATCGTGCATCGTGATGAAAACCAGCCCGGCAATTTCGGCGCAGCGCACCGGCGTCAGATTGTGATCATGGCACAGGACCTGGGGATCGAAGGTCTGTTGGTCGGTCACCTGGGTGCAGGCGCCGTCCAGCGCGAAGTGCCAGTTGTGGAACGGGCAGACAAAGTCGCCGACCGACCCGAAATCCCCCAGCACGAGTTGGCTGCCGCGATGCGGGCAGACATTATAATGCGCCTTCAAGGTGCCGTCGTCGGTGCGAGCGACGATGAAGCTTTCGACGCCAATGTCGAAACGGATGAAATCGCCCGCGTCGCGCAGGTCCGACGTGGTGCCTGCCAGCAACCACGTCCTGGTCCACATTCGCTCCCATTCAGCATCCATGTAGCGCGGATCGAAATAGCGATCAGGCGCGGGGCGCGCGCTGCCATTGTCGATCAGTGGCGCCTCCGCATTGAACGGATGTGGCGTGCCGACATGAATGTTCCAATCGGGAAATCTCGCGTTCATGCGTCCTGATCCTCTCCTGCCGCTCGCTTCATCCGGGCGAGCTGTTGACCAGCCTTCTGCCCGTTTCGCAGCGCAATCATACACGGAATATAAAAAAAACAAACATGATTGCTTGTTTAAGAAGCGTGTGCCACTCTCATGCTTCGCGGGAACCGAGAGCGATAATTCTTGGAGCGCGTCATAGGGGAGGTTTCAATGAACATCCGCAGGATCACGACACATTCTGTCGCATCGTGCCTGGCAATTTTGCTGGCATCGCCGGCCTTCGCGCAGCAAGCAGAGCCGCCCAAGGCCGACGATTCGGCCCTTGGTGAAATCGTCGTCACGGCAACGAGGCGCGATTCAAACCTTCAGACCACGCCGATCGCTGTTACCGCCGTCGACACCAAGCTGATCGCGCAATCCAATCCGCGCGATATCGGCGACCTGGCGGTTTTCGTGCCCAATTTCTCCGCCGCGACGATCACCGGCTTCAACGCGGCCTCGTTCTCGATTCGCGGCGTCGGCCAGAACACCATCATCGTCTATTTCGAACCCCCGGTGGCGGTGTTGGTCGACGATTTTGTCGTGCCCAGCGTCCAGACGCAGTTGCTCGATACGTTCGACGTAAGCCAGGTCGAAGTGCTGCGCGGGCCGCAGGGCACGCTGTTCGGCAAGAACACGACAGGGGGCGCGGTGACGGTGCGGACCAAGCGCCCCGATCTCAACCGGATCGGCGTCGAAGGACAAGTGACCGTGGGCAGCTTTGGCACCGTGCAGGTAGAGGGCGCCGCCAATGTGCCGATCGTTGCCGACAGTCTCGCGCTGCGCCTTGTCGTCGGCCATGAACGGTCGGACGGCTATTATAAAAATGGCGCCTGCTATGGCCCCGTCGTTGCCTTCCAGCCGTCGAAGTTTGCCGGCCGCCAGGGATGCGGTGACGGATCGTCGATTGGTGGCACCGATGTTTGGAACGGCCGTGCCAAGCTGCTGTGGCATCCCTCGGCGTCGTTCAGTGCGTTGTTGCAATATGAAATCCTTCGGGATCGTTCCGATTCGATCCCGACGGTGGCCGAAACGCCGAACGCACCTGCCTTCCTGTTCAACACGCTTGGCGTCGGCGCTTCAAACCCGTCGCACTCCGATCCGCTCGACAATGCCGGGATCAGCAACCGTCAGGATCAGTTGATCAAGATGCGTTCCGGTCAGCGGATCAACGTCGATGGCTTCTATCTCAACATGGATTACACCACTGATTTCGGGACATTCACGTCGATCAGCGGCCGCCGGCTGCAAAAGTCCCGGCTGCCAAATACCTATACGGGCCAGGCACCGGTCGCGGCAGATGGTGAGATCCTGTCGCTGTTCGATGCCAATCGTTCGGATGATCGTACCACGTACCAGCAGGAGCTGCGCTTCGCCTCCAAGCTTGGCGGGAATTTCGACTTTGTTGCCGGCGGTTTCTACCAGAATGACCGCACCAGCTTCTGCGTGGCGCAGGTGCTGGGCTTCCTCGATCTGGCTTCGGGGCCGCTGCCGTTCGGCCCGTGGAACCAGAACCCCTATCTCTTGTGCAACGCGCAAAAGGCTTCGTCGACCGCTGCCTTCATGGAAGGCACGTTGAAGATTACTCCCACGCTCACGCTGACCGCTGGTGGTCGCTACACCTGGGAACGCAAGACCTGGTACGGCCGGCAGCAGGTTTTCGTGCAACAGCTGAATGGTGGCTTCGACCCAAATCTCAGAATTCAGGACGCCATCGATGCCAACGTGTTCGACTATCCCGCTGGCGTTATCCAGGTGCAGGCGCGCGCCAACCAGCCGACGTGGCGTGCCAGTCTTGGCTGGCAGGCTGCCCCGTCGCTCTTTGCCTATGCGACCTATTCGCGTGGTTTCAAGGGCGGCGGATTCAACGACCAGATCGGTGGCTTCCACCCCTTTGTGAACGCGAATGGCACCGACGACAACGCGGCCTTCGCCCAGGCGGCACAGGCAACCCAGCCTGAGCGGGCGGACAGCTATGAGGCCGGTATCAAGGCCGAGGCTTTCGACCGCAGGCTGCGGTTCAACCTGACCGGCTTCTATGTGAAATATTCCAACCTTCAGAAGCAGATCGTAGTGCCGATTATCGTCGGTGGTCAGCAGAATCAGGTCACGCGCTTCTTCAACGCGGCGTCGGCAAATGTGAAGGGCGTCGAGGTCGAGGCGACCGCCATCCCGTTCGATGGCTTCACGCTACGCGGCGTGCTTGGCTATCAGGACGGCAAATATGATCGCTATGTCACGCCGATCCCCGCAGGATATGATCTGGCGACCGCGCCGCTCGATCGGCTCCCGAATTGGCAATGGACGATCGACGCTCATTACGAGTTGCCGGTCGGTGACTATAAATTGTCGTTCAACGGCGACGTCAACTATGTCGGCCGCAACCTGTTCACCCAGTCGATCACCAGCCCGAGCGAGAACACCTATTTGAACGCGCGAACGCTGGTCAACGCGGCGATCACGCTCGCCCAGGCCGACGACCGCTATTATCTGCGCGTGTTCGGTCGCAACCTGACCGATCAGCGTTACCGCACGGCATCGCAGGTCGTTGGCGGACTTTGGTCGAACAGTCAGTTCGGTCCGCCGCGCTTCTTTGGCGTGGAAATCGGTGCAAAGCTGGGTCAGGCCGTTCACTGATGCGGCATGGCAGCCTGTGGTTCCTGGTCGCCGCCGCCGCCGCACTGACTCTTGGGGGGTGCGCCAAAGCCCCCAAGGGCCAGTCGGCGGCGCCGGCCGCTGCGGGCGAGGCCATGAAATCCACCGACGAACTGCAATCGCGTAGCGGGCCGACGATCGACGTCGCGCATCATCCGGGCAAGGGGTTGTTCGATACCAACTGTGCCGGATGCCACAATGGCGGCGTGCCCAAGGCGCCGCAGCAGGTGTGGCTCGAAATGATGGCACCCGACGCGATCCTCGCGGCGATGAACGGCGGCATCATGAGCCAGCAGGCGGCGGCGCTGTCGAAGACCGAGCGGCGCGAAATCGCCGAATATCTGGTGCGCATGCCGCTGGCCGACTATCGCCCGCCCGCACCGCCACCGATGTGCGGGCCGCAACACGCAATGTTCGATATGACCGCCCCGCCCGCCGCGATCGGCTGGGGCCATGACAATCGGCGCTTTGCTTCCGCCATGCAGGCCGGTCTGACCAAGGCGCAGGTGCCGACGCTGAAGCTCAAATGGGCGCTCGCCTATCCGGCCGCGCAGCGCGCGCGGTCGCAGCCGGCGGTCGGCTGGGGTGCGATCTTCGTCGGCAGCCAGGACGGTACCGTCTATGCGCTCGACCTCGACAGCGGTTGCACGCGCTGGCGGTTCCGCGCCTCGGCCGAAATTCGTACGGCGATCGTCGCCGACGCAGCCAGCAAGCGGCTCTATTTCGGGGACGTGCTGGCGCGCGCCTACGCGCTCGACGCGATGACCGGCGCGTTGGTGTGGAAGACCAAGGTCGATGATCATCCCAACGCGACCATCACCGGCACACCGACGCTCGGCGGCGGGAAGCTGTTCGTGCCGGTTTCCTCGCTCGAGGTAACGGCGGCGGCCAACCCGGCCTATGCCTGCTGCACCTTCCGGGGTTCGGTGGTCGCGCTCGACCCGGCGACGGGACGACAGCATTGGAAGCAGACCACGGTGGTCGATGCGCCCCGCGCGCATGGCAAGACCAGCGTCGGCACGTCGATCATGGGTCCATCGGGCGCGCCTGTCTGGGGCAGCCCGACCTATGACGCGGCGAGCAACAGGCTGTATTTCGGATCTGGCGAGAATTATTCGACACCGGCGGACGGCAATTCCGATGCGGTTTTCGCGGTCGATGCCGAGACCGGCAAGCGGTTATGGACGACGCAGCTGACCAAGGGCGATGCCTGGAATGTCGGGTGCATGATGGGCAATGAGAACTGCCCGGTAGAGAAGGGGCCCGACCTCGATGTCGCGGCCTCGCCCTTGCTGATCCCCGTCGGCGCTGGGCGATCGATGCTGGTTGTTGGGCAGAAATCGGGTGCCGTCTATGGCCTCGACCCCGCCAATGGCAAGATCAGCTGGCGCACAGCGGTCGGACATGGGGGGACGCAGGGTGGCGTCCATTTCGGCATGGCGGCCGAGGGGCGCACGGTCTTCGTGCCCGTCAACGACATGGCCGACACACGCGACGGACGGACCTATGACGCCGCGAAATCGGGCGCTGGGTTGCACGCGATCGATGCCGTCACTGGCAAGATCTTGTGGAACGCGCCCGCTGACAATGCCTGCAAAGGCAGGGCGAATTGCGATCCCGGCATCTCGTCGGCGGTCAGCGCCATTCCGGGCGCGGTCTTCGCCGGGCATCTCGACGGCCGCTTGCGTGCTTATGACGATGCGACCGGCAAGGTCCTCTGGTCAGTCGATACCACGCGGGATGTCGCCGCTATCGGCGGCGTGACCGGCCATGGCGGCGGCATGAGCGGGCCGGGCGCGACAATTATTGGCGGCCATGTCATCGTCAATTCGGGCTATGGGCTGTATTATCACATGCCCGGCAACCTGCTGATGGTGTTCACCTCCGACGGCAAATAGCGTCGGGTCAGATCGAAACTGTCATGGGTCCGACATCCGCTGTGTTCTGCCACCTCGGGATCCGCATTTTGCTGGATGTGGACCCCGGAACAGGTCCGGACGACGATTCCGGTCAATGGATGACAAGCAGGCCTGCAACCTACCACAGCCCCGCAATCAGGCAGCGCCACCGATGTTGAAATAATCGGGGATGCCCGCGGGCCAGTTGACGCCCCATTGATTCTGGCCGCCATCGACATTGATTACTTCGCCTGTGATGAACTTCCCACTGGGAGCGGCGAGATAGACGACGGCTTCCGCCACATCCCAGGCGTCGCCGCGCTTCTGCATCGGATTGGCGAGGTGGAAACGCGCAAGTGCTTCATCGGGATAGACCGAGAAGCCCTCAGTCTCGACGATGCCCGGCGCGACGCAATTGACGCGAATATGGTGCGGCGCCCATTCGGTGGACAAGGTCTTGGACAGATAGATGACGCCTGATCGCGCGGCACAGCAATGCGCGCTTTGCGGCATGCCGCGCTCCACCGTGGCAACGATATTGACGATATTGCCTGCGGCGCCCGCCGCCACCCAGCGCTTTGCGGTCTCCTGCATCATCCACCAGGTGCCATTAAGATTGAGATCCATGACCGCGAGCCAACCCTTGCGGCTGAAGTCGATGGCATCCTGGGGAAACTGCCCGCCGGCATTGTTGATCAGCGTATCGATGCGACCATGAAGTCCAAGGACCTGGTCGAGCATCTTCTCGACCTGGTCGGGGTCGCGGATCGACATCGGCACCGCCATCGGGCGTCTGCCGACGAGTTGCTCGATGGCGTCCTGGGCTGCCGACAGCTTTTCGACGGTGCGCCCGCACAACACGACGTTGGCACCCAGCCGACTGGCAAGGAACGCCATCGCCTTGCCCATTCCGGTGCCGCCGCCCGAGATAATGATGGTTTGCCCGTTCAGCAGATCATCGCGGTAAACGGTCGGGTGTTCGGCCAGTTCGGCATTGCTAAATCCGAAGCGAGGGTGGCCCTCGCTGCTCGGGTCGACATCGGCGCGCGCGCTCATTCTTTCTCTATCCAATCTTCAAGCAACGGTACCACGCGCAGATGTTCCGGCACTCGGTTCAGTCCGATCCGTCGGTCCAACTCTTCGTGCCAGTGGTAGATTCGCCGTTCCTGGTAGTTTAACGGAATCCCTCTGAATCCGGGGCTCTCGACCGATTCCTGTATTTGCGGCGCAAATTGGAGGTCTTCGAACAAAATGCGTTCGAAATTGCTCACGCGCGTTTCCCAGAGCGGGCTCAGTCCTTCCTCGCCGACCTTGGGCGAGAACCAGTGGCATTCGATCCGCATTGTCCGGTCCGAGCGTGGCCAGAACACGAGCATCGGCAGGCCGGTCGCCGCAGGAGGCATCACAATGTTGGGGTAGATGTTGTAACTGACATTATTGTCACGGGGAATCTCGGTCACGGTCGGAATCTCGGGCATGCCCTTGGTCCCCGGATCGATCCAGTCGGGGCGGCGGTTGGGCGTCGTCATTCGCGAATGCCCGCCGGGCCACAGGGTGATCGTCGTTCCACGATGATCGAGGAAGCGGTCGACCGTCGACTGGTGAATCGACTTCAGGTGATAAACCTCAAGAAATGCGTCGAGCAGGACCTTGACGTTGCAGGCCACATCATAGCCGCGCGAATCAACCAAGGTAAGGTCGTCGATCTGGAACTGCTCAAGTTCCCCCGCAATCGGGCCAAGCGAGTCGATCAACGGGCCGGCTTCGGCGTCTTCGTTGATGAAGATCCAGCCACCGAGTCGTTCGCAACGGACCGAAATCAGCGAACGGCAGGCGAAGTCGAACGCGACGAAATCACGCTTGTCGCGGATCGCCGTCAGTTCGCCATTGAGTGTATAGCTCCAGCCATGATAGCCGCAAACAAAGCCACGCGCCGTCCCTGCGTCGTCTTTGACCAGCGGCCCGCCGCGGTGCCGACAAGTGTTGTAGAAGGCGCGGACCTCGCCTTGCAGATCGCGCACGATCAGGATCGGGCTACCGGTGTTGCGCGTCAGGAACCAGCTGCCGGGATCGGGCAGTTGATCGACATGGCCCGCATAGAGCCAACTGCGCTTCCACAGACCCTCGCCTTCGAGCGCCAGAAATTCACGGTCGACATAGCGGCCCGCAGGGATGTCGGCGAACTGCGGGAAACCTTCCGGTGGCGCGGTGCGGGCGGTTTCATACGCCATGCCCGCCTTGATCCGTTCGGTTTTCGTGGCGTCCAAAGCGCTATCCCTTTTCTGGCCCGAGGGCAGTTTAGCAGTCCGCACACTAAAAACAATCATGTTTGACTTTTTTATCGCTGCGGCCGGTGAATGCAGCTATTGGCTATCGGGCAAGACAGGGATCGGCCGATGAACTTCACACTGAGCGACGACCAACGCGAGCTGCAGCAGGCAGCCCGAAATTTTGCCCGTGCCGAACTTCCACCCATTGCCGCGCGTCTCGAGCGTGACGACTGCCCGCCGGATCACGCGCTCATCAGGCGCTTCGCGGAACTCGGCTTTCTGGGGATCAATGTTCCCGAGGCATTGGGCGGGATGGGGCTTGGCAATGTCGATGCACTGATCGTGCTTGAGGAGTTTGCCAAAATCTCATCGGCCATCGCCTTTCCAGTGTTCGAATCCTCGGTTGGCCCGGTGCGCGCGATCGAGCATTTCGCGCCGTCTGCCTTGCGCGACCGGATCGTGCCAGCGGTTTGCCGCGGCGAAATGGTGATCGCCGTATCCATGTCGGAGCCCGATGCGGGCAGCGCGCTGACCGACCTCAAGGCGCGCGGCACGATCAGCGGCGACCGCGTAACCCTGAACGGGACGAAGCGTTGGTGCTCGGGCGGTGGCCATGCCGACGCCTATCTGGTCTACTGCCGCTTGTCGGACGACCCCGGAGCCAAGGCGATCGGCGCGGTCCTCGTTGAAAAGGGCACGCCGGGGCTGAGCTTCGGCCCGCCCGAGGAATTGATGGGCTTTCGCGGCATACCATCGGCTGATCTCAACTTCGATGACTGCGCGGTTTCGCTCGACAATATCGTAGTTCCCGCAGGTGGTTTTCGCCAACTGATGGAAGCATTCGACCTTGAGCGCTGCGGCAATGCGACAATGGCGCTCGGCCAGGCATCTGGCGCGCTCGAGGATGTCAGCTCTTATGTTCAGGAGCGCATTCAGTTCGGCAAGCCGATCATCGAGTTTCAGGCGGTCCAGATGAAGCTCGCCGAGATGCAGATGAAGGTCGAAGCGGCGCGGCTGCTGATCTGGCGCGCCGCCTCGAACGCGGAGGACGGGCTTCCCTCGATCCTCGACAGCTCGGTTGCGAAATGCTTCGCCAACAGCATCGCGCGCGAAGTCACCGGCGATGCCCTGCAATTGATGGGCGCCTATGGCTATTCAAAGGCCTTCGCGATGGAGCGGCGGCTGCGCGATGCGTGGGGCTGGGGCATTGCCGGCGGTGCGATCGACATCCAGAAGACCAATATCGCCGCCGCCATGCTCGGCCGGCGCTTCGATCAGCGACGCTGAAGATGCCCGCCGTGCGGGTCGCCGCGCTCGACGAAATCGCGATCGGCAGCAACCGTGCCTTCGACGTGGGGGGGCGCTCGATCCTCGTCGCGCGGACCAGCATGGGGCTGTTCGCGATCGAGAATCGGTGCAGCCATGCGCAGCAGGCGCTTGAGGGCGGCAAGATGAAGGCAGTCCACATTTTCTGCCCGCTGCACGGTGTGCGCTTCGACATGCGCGATGGCCGTCCCGCCGGGACACTCACCGACAAGCCGATCCGGACCTGGCCGGTGATCATAACCGATGGCCAGATCCTGCTTGATCTCGACGCTACATGAAGCGCCTGCTGCATATCAATGCCAGCCCGCGGCGCGACCGGGCGCGCTCGGGCATGATCAGCGATCGCTTGCTGACCGGGCTGCAGGCCGGGATGCCCGGGCTCGTGATCGAGACGCTCGACCTGTTCGACGCCGACCTGCCGCCGTTCGATCGCGACGCGATAGAGGGGCGTTATGGGCTGCTCGTCGGCAAGCCCGTTCCGCCTGAGCAGGCGGCGGCGTGGGCCCGACTGCGCGCGATCGCCGATCATTTCCTGACGTTCGACGGCTGGCTGATGTCGGTGCCGATGTGGAATTTTGGCCTACCCTATCGACTGAAGCACTATATCGACCTGATCACGCACCCCGGTATGACCTTCAGCAACGACGCCGCCGGTCAGGTCGTCGGATTGGCCGCGGGTCGTACCGCGATCGTCGTGGCCGCCAGCGCGATGCCATTCGGCGCCGTGCCGGCAATCGACGGCCTCGATTTTCAGCTGGCCTATCTCAAGGCATGGCTTGGCTTTATCGGCGTGACCGCCATTTACCCGGTTCGCGTCGCGGGCACCTTCGGTCCCGACGACGTGGTTCAGGCCGCAATGGCGGAGGCGGCGAGCGACGCCGATGCCGTCGTCGTTCAACTCATGGCGTGCGCGTCGGCGGTGTAGACGAGGTTGATGCTGGTAAAGGTCACCACGTCGTCGCCGGCCTGGTTGATCATCGCATATCGCGTCATCGCGGTGCCGCGCGCCTGACCGCTGCGCGACGGCTGGAGCGCGGTGATTTCCGACGTGACGTAGACCGTGTCGCCGGGCCGCAAGGCGTTCCTCAGCCGTAATTCGTCAAAGCCCACACCGCAGACAAAGTCGATATCGCCGTTGATCTCATGATCGAGTTGTCGCCAGATCGCGAGCACCTGGATGCCGCTGGCAATGACCTGGCCGAAATGCGACTGGCGCGCGGCCTCGGCGTCGCTGTGGAACCACTGCGGATCGTAAAGACGCGCAAAAGCGACAATCTCGTCCTCTGTTATGGTGTGCGTCGACGAAACACGGCGCTCGCCGACCAGCAAATCCTCGAACGATCGCGATGGGCGAATCAAGCGGCCTCAGCGCGGGCTGGCACCATGCACCCACCATCAAGATCGAGCACATGCGTCAGCCGGCCGAGTGCCATCCACGCCCCGATGCAGAAAGTGATGTCGACAATTTCGGCGTCGCTGAAGCTGGCGTGCATCTGTTCCCAAAAGGCGTCGTCATGCTTGATGCCCTGCGGAGCCTCGCCCATCCGTCCGGCATATTCGATGATGAGACGCTCGCGTTCCGAAAAGCCGGGCCAGGTCGGTGTGGCACCGATCTCGGCGTAGAATGTCTCGTCGGGCTCGGGATCGCCGCGCGCGCTTACCGCCTGCTGCGGATCGACGCCCGAATTCTGGAGATAGCCGCCAAGATCACGCGCCGATCGCATGCCCAGGCAGAGCGCGCAGCCGTTGATCTGCGCCGTCCGAATTCGTGCAGCTTCCAACTCGCGTAACGACATCAGCGACTTGGTGTAAACCGCCTGAATATAGCCGGCCGCGCCCTTGGCGATCTCAGGCGCGTAATGACTCCAGACAAAGGCCGACGGATCATGCGCTTGATCTTCGGGGACATGGACTCGTGGCATTGGCGTGCTACCCGTTCTTGAACCAGCCAGCTCCCGTTATCAGATTGGCTGAGTTCGGCTGCCAGACGTGAATGCGAACCTATCCCCCAAATTGATGGGAATCAAAGAAAGTTTTTGCGGGGTATCCGAAAAGCTACGCTGTTTTTATCTATTCAACAGCGCGTTAGATAACTGCATGGAATCCCTGATAATTGCCCACTCCCGTTATGAGGGCGCGCAGCGTCTGTTCGCCGGCCGATGGCGCAGGCGCGTTTGAGCAGGCCGATGAAGGCGGGGCGACGACCGTGTCGCCGGTCTCGATGTGATGCCGGCTGTCGCGGATCAGATAGGTCAGGCAGAACCGATGACCTTTGGTGGCCCAGCCGCTTTGGCCGCCATAGCGGTCGGAGATCCAGTAATCGGGCCGTCAGTCGCCGAAAAAGCCGTCCACCACCGCCTTGGCGGCGCTAATCGGCGAGGAAGATCGCGGTGGAGCCATGATGCCACACCCGCAGCCAGAACCTGATGAAATCATAGAATTGTTCTATTTTTGGGTTAGGTCAGCAACATGCTCGTCTCCGTCGCCCGGATCAGGATAACCGCAGCGGCTTCGTATAGCAGGCTGCGCAACCTATTGTCGCCGCGACGCGAGATATGGCCAACATAGTCAACCTCTCGATACGTCGAGACCGATATGCTGCTCCTGGGCTATCGTCCGTTCGATGCTGGGCCCGGTGTCGAAGTCGTGAGCCCGTTTTTCATCCTGTCAGGGGACAGCCGACGGGTCGCCGAGCATCAACGCCACGTCTCAGGAGACCATCGCTCCCGTGATTACCTCATGTTCGTTCAATGCCTAGCGATTGTGATTTCAACCGCAGCCCAATCAGGCCAGCGCGGTGACTACGCCATCGGACGGATCGACCATATCGGCGGATTCGACAAGATCGCTTCATGCTTGCGCCACCTCGCTATCATCCCCCGCGGACACCGCGCCTTCGCGCGATGATTCTTGTTCTCCAGCTAGCGCTCGCAACGATCGCGGTGCTGGCGCTGCCGGTCGCTGCGGTGCCGCGATTTCAGACCGGCACCCCGGCGCTGACGGGCGAATTGCGCATTGCCGGTTCGCGATTGCTCGATGGTCCGGTGAGGCGCTGGGTGGCAATCTTTCGTCGCGAACATCCTGCCGTGCGGGTGAAAGTCGCGCTGGCCGGCTCGGCCGCAGGGGTGCGCGCGATGGAGCAGGGTCGCGCCGATGCCGCGCCGCTGATGCACCTGCTGAATCGCGATGAGCAGGCGCTGTTTTCGGAAAGTGCCGCGCCGCACGGCATCCCGCTCGGGCAGGGTCGGCTCTTTCGTGTCGCGACCGGCGAAGTGTCGGGCGATGTGCCGATCTATCTCTATCTCAACCAACCGGCGGGCCGATCGGTCAGCGCGGCGGCGGTCGAACTGGCGCGTATTGCGACCAGTGCGGAGGGTTCCGGTCGCGCGCGCGTCACGCTGTTCGAGGCGCTCGCGCGGCGCGCGGGTCTGTAAATAACCAATTGATATTGTCGCCGACAGGCGGTCGCCGAGGAGCCCTCAAGATGATCCATGCGCATGCCCTTTCCATCATGTTCGCCGCGGCCGCGCTGACCGCGGCTACCACGGCTGCGGCGCAATCCGCGCCGCCGGTCAAGCCCGGCCTGGTCAGCTGGGCCGAGCCGACCGCGGTCGAGGTTCATCCGCAGAGCGATGCCGAGAAGCGGGCCGGAATGGTCAGCGGTCGTGCGCTGCCCGGACCAGAGCTGCTCCAGCCGAGCCTAGATCCGACGTTGCCGACGTTCGTGCCGGCCAAAGGGCTGCGCTTCGGCAAGGCCTATCGTGCCGGTTCGTCCGATGTGTTGCCCGGGCTGGTCACTGGTTGGATCGCGGCCTTCAGAAGATATCATCCCGCGTTCCGGATGGAGATCGCGCATCCGCTTGCCGGCAGTCTCGGCGCGCTGGAATTGATCAAGGGTAATCTTGACCTCGTCTTCGTGTCGCGCGAATTGAAACCGAGCGACATTTCCGGTTTCCGCGACAAGTTCGGCTATGATCCGCTGTCGGTGCCGATCTCCGGCGGCACGTGGCGCCATTTCGGCTTTCTCGATGCGCTGGCGATCATGGTCAATCCGGCCAACCCGGTGCGCCAGCTGAGCTTCCAGCAACTCGACGCGGCCTTTTCGCGCACGCGCTGGCGCGGCGGTGCTATGCCCAGGACGTGGGGCGATCTCGGCGTGACCGGTGAATATGCCGGCCATCCGATCCACCTTTATGGCATAAAGCCATGGAACGGCTTCGAGGAGTTCGTCCGCCAGCGCGTGCTGTCGACGCCGGGACATCGCGGTGAATGGAACGATGCCGCGATCCACTATGACGAAACCTTCTTCGCGGTCGCGCGGCGTGTTGCCGCAGATCCCGACGCGCTCGGCTATACCGGGCTGTCAGCGATGGATTCCGAGGTCAAGGTCGTGCCGGTCAGCGTCGATGGCGGGCCGGCATTGTCGCCGAGCTACGAAAATGTCGCGGCGGCGACATATCCGCTGTCGCGACTTGTCTATCTCAACACCAATGCGCCGTCGGGCGCGAAGCTCGATCCCGTACTGCGCGAGTTCCTGCATTTCATCCTGAGCCGCGAAGGTCAGGCGGTGGTCCGCGACCAGCGGATCTATCTGCCGTTGCGTGGCTTCCAGACCGCCGCCGGTCGCCTGCAGCTCGACCGCCAGTGACACGGGCGGGTCGCCTGACGCTCGCGCTTGCCGCGATGCTGTCGATGGGCGCGGCACGTGCCCACCATGACGTCCGGATCGTCGGCTATAACGACATGCACGAGATGCTGGCGGCCGCAGCCGCCCGTATCACCGCGCTGCACCCTGAGATCCGGATCGTGCTCGACCTGCCGGCGACGCGCGCGGCGCCGGCGGCGTTGATCGACGGCCGGTCCGCACTCGCCCCGATGGGCGCGGCAATGGAGCCGGCGGATCGCGCGGCGCTCCGCGCACGCTGGGGCGGTGATCCGATCGAGATCCGGATCGCGCACGACTCACTGTCGCCTGCCGCACTTTCTTCCCCGATCGCGGTGGTCGTTGCCCGCGACAATCCGCTCGCGTCCCTGCCACTCGCAACGGTTCGCGCCGCCTTCACCGGCGCAGCGCCGCCTGAACATTGGGGGGATCTGGGTGTTCGCGGCGCCTGGGCCAGGCAGCCGGTGCATCTGTATGGCCTTGCCGCCGATACCGCCATCGCGCGCTACTTGCTCGACGGTCCGTTTGCCGCGTCGGGTTTCACCGCGACACTCAGGAGCTTTCACCAATCGCGCGACGTCGTGGCAGCCGTCGCAGCCGACCGCTTCGGCTTGGGCATCACAACGCTCAACCATGCCGGTGGCGCGACGCGCGCGCTGGCGCTTGGCGATGCGGCCGGCATCCATGTTCCGAACCGTGCCGGGATCGCCGGCGGAGGCTATCCGCTCGACCGCTTTTTGCTGATCTATGCGCGGCGCGACGCACGCGGCGAGGTCGAACCCGACGCCGCGCTGGTGCTCGGTTTCCTGCTGTCGGGCGCCGGCCAGGCGATCGTCGCGCACGGCTCGCTCGGCTATATTCCACTCAGTCCGCGTGAGCTGGCGATCGAGCGCGCCAAGCTGAATAGTTTAGTAGACTAATCAATGGGATGGTCTCGTCCGTCATTTAGCGGATGGATTCCCGGCCGGCGCTCTGGTTGGCAGGCAGGATAGTGGTGACGTGACGGGCCAGCGGGTCGCCGAAAAGAACCAAAAGGGCCGAATTAGGGGAGTCGTTTCGATGATCATGCAGCAACGCGCACGCGCACTTTTTCGCCTTGGGGCGACGGCGTCCGCGCTGGCGCTCGCGATGGGAACTGCCAGCGGCGCCTGGGCGCAGGCCACGCCCGCGCCGCCACCCGCCGCCGCGCCGGACGACAGCGACACGACCGCCGACATCATCGTCAAGGGCAGCTTCGTCGACTCGGGTGCGACCAGCGCGACCAAGCTCGACATCCGCGTGCTCGACACGCCGTTCAGCGTCGATTCCTACAACGGCAATTTCCTGAAGGCGATCGAGACGACCAACGTCTCCGACCTCTACAAATATATGACCGGCATCCAGCGTGCCGGCAACACCGGCTACGACATCACCTTTCGCGGCTTCAAGACCTCGGGCAATGACCGCAACGCGATCCTGACCGACGGCCTGCCCGGTCTCTCGGTCCGCTTCGGCTCGCCGCCGACGATCGGGACGGAACGCATCGAACTCGTCAAGGGCGCGACCTCGGTGCTGTACGGCCAGGCCCAGCCGGGCGGCTTCATCAACATCATCACCAAGAAGCCCAGAGCGGCTGCCGCCTATCAGGTGGAACTCAAGGGGTTCACCGGCGCCGGTAGCTATGGCCGCGCGATCGGTTATCTGCCGTCGATCGACTTCACCGGCCCGATCACCGCTGACGGCTCGCTGCTTTACCGCATCGTCGCCGAAGCGGGTTACAGCCGCGGCTTCCGCGACAATTCCTATGACAAGCCGATCTACATCGCGCCGAGCCTGACCTGGAAACTCGGCACCCGGACCGACATCACGGTGCAGGGCGAGTATCGCCGCGACAAATCGCATTACGACACCTATCTCGTCGCACCGAACCGCGATGTGTCGCTGATCGCGCCGATCAACACCACCTATCAGGAGCCGAACGACTATCTGCTCGAGCGCGGCTATATCGGCACGCTGCTGGTCCATCATGATTTCAGCGACAAGGTGAAGTTCAACCTCGGCTATCGCTATGTCGACCATTTCGACACGCAGCTGAACTTCGACGTCAATGGCTTCAAGACCGGTGCGCTGCTGACCACGCTGACGCGCCGTGCGCGTGGCCAGATCAACAAGCGCACCTACAGCTTCGTCGACGCCAATTTCGACTTCAAGTTCGCCACGTTCGGCATTCGACACACGCTGCTGGTCGGCGCCGGCGGCGGTCAGGAAACGGCGAGCCTCGACCGCACGCAGTTCTACAATTGCACCGCGCCATGCACCTCGCTCGACGTCAATATCTACAATCCGGTGATTGGTGCCGCGCCGCCGCTGACCAGCTTTCCGCTCGACACCAGCGCGACGCTCGCCAACCTGACCTGGCGTTTCACGACACAGAATTCGATCGGCCTTTATGCCTCGGACCTGATCGAATTCGGCGACATGTTCAAGGCGATGATCGGTGTGCGTTACGCCGACGAGCACCAGACGATCGAGGATCTGCGCACGCCGAAAGGCGTCCAGTACAAGCACGACCGCAAGACGCTGCCGCTGGCGGGCCTGATCTTCGAGCCAAGCCGTCAGATCAGCTTCTACGCCAGCTACGCCACATCGTTCGTGCCCACCGCTGCAGCATCGCAGGACGTGTTCGGGCTCAACCCGTTCGTGCCGACCTACGCCGAATCCTATGAGGGCGGCGTGAAGATGGACCTGTTCAACCACCGCCTGAACCTGACGGCTGCCTATTTTGACATCGAGAAACAGAACACACTCAATACCACGACATGCCTGACGCTGGCGCAACTCAATGCGGCTATCGTTGCGGGCACGATCACCGCTCCGTCGAATGCCCCACGCGATGCTGCCGGCAATCTCATTCCGGGGACGGGAAGCTGCTCTGACCAGATCGGCAAGGAGCGCTCGCGCGGCTTCGAAATCGAGCTCAACGCCACGCCGCTGCCGGGTTGGTCGATCACCGGTGGCTATGCGCATACCAAGGCGCGGGTCGTGTCGGCCAACGCCAAACTGCCATACCAGGCTGGCGCGCGCGAAACCAACTCGCCCGACGATGCAGTCAATTTATGGACGCGCTACGACTTCCAGGGTGGGGCGCTCGACAATGTCGGCATCGGATTCGGCGTGTCCTATGTCGGCAAGCGCGTCGGCTTCCTGCCACCTTCGGCGGCCGATCCGCGTCCGGAAAACGGCACGATGCCGTTGCCGGCCTACACCACGGTCGATCTGGGGCTTTATTACAAGCTCAAGAATATCGACCTGACGTTCAAGGTCACCAACCTGTTCGACAAGCGCTACATCGAAAGCGCCGGTTTCACCGGCGACATCAACCTCGTTCCGGGCACCCCGCGCCTGCTGACCGCGACGGCGCGCATCCACTTTTAGGTTCCCTTCCCAGGGCTGCTCCTCGGGCGCCGTGGCAACGCGGCGCCCCTTTTTTGCCCGCTGTTCCCGCTGTTTTCCGTCGATTATTTTTGCCGGCCGCCATATCCGCGCTGATGCGAGGGTTTATCGCATGATTTCAACTACTCTGAGTGCACGCACCGGCATCGAACAACAGCATTGGAACAGCGTGGGAACAGCAGGCATAACAGCGGGAAACAGCCGGGGATCAGCGGCCCGATCAGCCGCTATGCCTGCTGTTCCGCGGCATAGCAGCGGAGCATCTATGCCTGTCCGTCATTCACGCTGAGAAAGAGTCGGGCGACGTACCTGAGCACGCCATCCGACCCGCAGCCTGCCACTATCCGTCGACGTCTTGAATCGCGCCGTGGCGCCCGTCAGATATGCCGCTGCTGTCTGGTACTGCGCAAAAAATGGCGCGGCTCCGGATAGGAACCGCGCCTCGATGGCCCAGGAGGACGGGACCGATTACATCGTGGCGAGTTTGGCCAGCTCTTCCTTCACCACCTGCGGCTGCAGCGGGATGTAGACGCCGTCGTTCGCCACCTGCTGCTGGCCCTCGCGGCTCAGCACTGCCTTGAGGAACTCGCGTACCTTGGGCGCCAGCGTCGTGCCGGGCTTGTGGTTGACATAGATGTAGACGTAGCGCGCCAACGGGTAGCTATGGTCGTAGACACTCTGTGTCGTCGGCAGCACGCACTTGCCGCCCGGCGCCTCCGACAATGCCATCACCTTGGTGTAGGGCTGGACATTGGCCATCAACGCGTAGGTCAGCCCGCCGGGATGCTCGCGCATGTCTTCGGCGGCAACGGTGAAGGCATGGGTGAACCCCTTCCCCTTGGTGAACTGGATGCCCGGGCGATAGTCGCCCATCTTCATCACGCGGATCTTGAAATACCATTCGATGCCGTTGGGCGATTTAAGGCCGTAGAGATGGATCGGCCGGTCAGCCCAGGCACCGGTGGCACCGAGCTGGCCCCAGCCCGTGATCTCCTTGCCGCCACGGTTGTGCGTCGTCGAATAGATGTCGTCGAGCTGTTGCAGGCTGAGGCAGCTGATCGGATTGTCCTTGTCGACCATGATGATCGACGCGGCGGTCTTGCCGAGCGAGCCGACGCTGCCCGTGGCGACGCGAAACGCGGTCGCATCATAGCCGAATTTGGCGCGAAAGCCTTCGGCTTCGGCCGGGAGCAGCTCGCGGCCGACCGGCGCGAGTTCGGCGATCTCATTGGTCAGCGCCGGGCCGCCCGAACCGGAAGCGCGCGCCTCCATGGTAACGCTGAGGTGCGGATAGGCCTTGCGCATCATCTTGACCCAGCCGAGCGTCATCTCGTCCATCACATCGGCGCCCACGACATGCAGTTCTTCCTCGGGCTGCACGTCGACCGGGCCAGGCACCCAGACCGGAATGCTGGGGTCGGGCTTCAGGTTATGTTCGCGCTTGGCATATTTCAGGGCGGCGGCGGGATAGCATGCCAGCAGCGTCGCGCCGAGCGCGAGGACCCCGGTCGAGGCGAGTGCGCCGGTTCGGCGCGATACGGTCAGTTTGGGCACGAGCGCGTTCCTCTCCATAGGTGAAGTGCCGGCGCGCATGCCGGCCCCCTGACAAAGACTAGACCGCTCGGCCCGTGCGGCAATGCGCCGTAGGTCGGTGGGACATCCGTCAAACGGCGGATGGCGCAGAAGGGCAGGAGAAGCGCCATGGTCGTCCGATGCGACGGGGACGGGGCAAGGGATGAAGAGACGACGCATGGCGTGGATCGTCGCGGTGGCGCCGCTGCTCGGCGCACCGTCACCGGTGCCGATCACGACGCGCACCGGCAGTGCGCCGACGATCCTCGCTGCGCTGGTCCAGGCATGGGTCGCCGGATTCGCCGCGTCGGTGCCGGATGTGAGGATCGATGTGCCGGCGCCCTATGGGCCGCCACAGGGGCGCCTCGACCCGGCGCTGCAGGCATTTCTCGATGGCCGCCGCGACTTCGCCTTCCTGACACGCGAGATGTCGGAAGCGGATCTCGCCGCGTTTCGCCACGCGCGCCGCGCCGAGCCCGTGTTGCTGCCGGTAGCGGGCGGGGCGTGGCATCGCTTTGGTTATGTCGATCCGGTGGTCGTGATCGTCAATGCGGCCAATCCGATCCGCCGGCTCAGTTTTCGCCAACTCGACGCATTGTGGTCGGAAACGCGCTGGCGTGGCGGCGTAGCGCCGGCCGACTGGCGCGCACTCGGTGTCGGCGCCTGGCGCGGCCAGGCCATCCATGTCGTTGGCGGCGATGGCTGGTCGGGCGAGGAATCGGCACGCGCGCTGACAATCAGGCGGCGCGTGTTGAGCGTCGGCAGGCAGATCGGCCGGTGGCGCACGGTGCCGGAGTCGGGCGGCGAGGACCAGGTCGTCGCGCGCGTCGCGGGGGATCGCCTGGCGATCGGGTTTACCGGCTTCGGTCACCTGTCACCGGGCGTCCGCGCGGTGGCGCTGAGCATCGACGGCCGCACTGCCGTCGCGCCGACACGCGCGACGATCGCATCGGGTCGCTATCCGCTGGGGCGCACTGTCGACCTGGTGATGGCGCGTGATGCGCATGGGTGCCTCGACCGCGCGGTCGCGCGCTTTGCTGCCTGGCTGGTCGGCCGATCGGGGCAGGCGGTGGTCCGGCGCCAAGGTGTGTTCCTGCCGCTCAACGCGCGGCAGTTGCACGACGCGCGTCTGATCTTGCGCGCGCCGTGCAGGTAATAACCAGATCGGCCGTCAGTCCGGATGAGCGCCTTCCGCGCCATTCTCCAGCACGGCGCCGCTCCTGGCGTCGATGCCGACCTCATAGGTTCGGGCACCGGCCTTGATGTCGAAAGAATAGCGCAGCCCGCTGCCACCACGTTCGCGCTCGAGTTCCTGATCGGTGATTTTGCCCGGCCGCGCCTTGAGCGCGGCTGCACGTGCGCTGGCCAGGCTGACCTTGGCCTGACCGGCATAGCGCGCGCCCTTCATTGCGTGGCTGGCGGCGTTCGCGCCGCCAGCGGCGATGGCGAGTGTCGCGGCGAAAAGCATCATGGTCTTCTTCATGTGACGATGTCCTCTTGAGAAATCCCCCATCGCCGATCCTGATACGCCCCCGCACCTTCGCACCGGGTGGGCGCGCGATTGATAATCGCCAATCAGGCTGCACGGGTCGCGCGAGGCGCGATATCGATCCACAGCAGCTTGCCCATCGCCTTGCTCTCGCCCGGCGAAGCGGCGATCCACAAGCGGCTGCCATCGACGATCGCGGTCTTGGCACCCGGCAATGTGGGGACGCGCGCGACTTCGCGGTACTTGTCGGCGCTGTCCTGCTCGATGACACTGGTATAGCCTTCGCCACCAGCGACGAAGACGCGACGCGTGGCCGGGTCCCATACGACCTGGTCGGTCCGCTCGGGTGCCTTGAACACTGCGACGGTCGCGCCGGTTTCGGCATTGAGCACGACGAGCTTGCCGGGCTTGCGCGTCACCACGAACAGCCGGTGGGTCGCCTCGTCATACGCGATCGGGGCGTTTTGCTCGGCTTCCTTGATGTGCCATTGCGTTGTTACCTTGCCGGTCGCCTTGTCGACCACCGCGAGATAGTTCTTGTCGGTGACGTTGATGAAGATGCGCGATCCATTCTGTTCGATCGCCAGCGCCTCGACATGGTCCGCATCGAAATGCACCGACTTGAAGACCTTGCCGGTCGCCGGATCGAGCTCGACAAGATTTGAATCCTTCTGCGGTACGTCCTTGCCGCCGGTCACCACCCAGATGTGGCCGGTCGAGGCGTCATAGCCGATCGAGTCGGCGCCCGCGGGCAGCTTGTAGGTGCGCTTGACCCGAAGGGTGTCGGCGTCCAGCACCGTGGCGGGCTTTTCTCCATCGATCACTAGCATCTCGTTGCTATCGGGCAGGTAATGGAGGCTGTGCGGTGCGCCATAGCCGGGGATGCGCTTGACGATCTTGCCGGTGGCGCGGTCGAGCACCTCGACCTCATGAAACTCCTCGCCTGCAAGGAAGACCTTGTTGTCCCGGGTGTCGATCGCGAAGTGATCGAAATCGCCGACATAGCCCGGAAATTCCACCGAGCCGGCGAGCCTGAGCGGCGCCGGCCGAACGGCATTGGCGACGTTGGCAGTCATATCGGCGCTGTCGGCGGCATTGATGATCGGGGCCGGCTTGGCGCATCCCGCCAGAGCAAGCGCCGCGACGGTGGCGGGCAGCAGCAAAGCTGTCTTGAGCGTCATGGTCAGGTATCTTTCGTGAAGGGAGGCGCGTCAGCGAACGTGACGGAACAGTGCGGCGCTGCTCGGTATCTGCCGCGCCACTTCGTCGCGGATCGCGCGGCCATGGGCGTGGATTGCATCCTTGTCGGCACCATCGTGGTAGCCAAACACCAGGCCGAGCGCGCCGATGCGCTTCCCGCTGGCATCGTTGAGCGGCAGTTCGGTCTCGAAGCGGTCGGTATCCCCGCCGATCTCAAGATTGGTTTCGCCCTTGTCGATCACCCGGGCATCGTCCTCGTCGGCGACCTTGCCGAAGCGGCCGATGTTCGAGCCGATGACGACGTTCCTGGCGCCACCCGGAGGCGTTGCATGGATCATCATTACGAGCAGGTCGGGATGTTTGGCCACGAGGCGCTCGGTCAATTGCTGGGCATAGCTGTTGGGCCCGAATGCTGCGTCATAGGGCCACGGATCGACGGCATTCTTGGGGCTGAGCGTGACGCGCGCCATTTGTGCGGCGATACGGTCGGCGATGCCGGTAAAGCGTGCGATCTGCGCACCTCTGGCGGCATGAAAGCTCAGGGTGATCGAGCCGATCAGGTGGCCGCTGTTGCTCTTGAACGGTTCGCGGACGACATACAGGCGCCGATCGGACGACCAATGGCCACCCGGTGCGGTTTCGGGTGTCGCAGGTGAGAACACCTTGGACGCCGATACCGTCGATCCAAGCACGACATTGTCTCTGGTGCCTTCGCGCACGCCGGTCACCACGATCGCGGCGATGTCGGGGTGCGCGGCCTTGGCGAGCATGATCTGGTGCTGGACATAGGTCTGCCCGCCGACGACCGGGGGAATATAGTCGTCAGCCCTGGCAATAGTGCTGGACAGGGAAGCCGCGCCTAGCAGCGCGACAAAGCGGACCTTCATTTCCTTCTCCCTGAATTGCCAAGGGCATTCCTGCCTTCATGAGCAATGACATCCTCGCTGCCGTCACTGAATTGACCGGCGCTCTCAATCCGACGTTTGGCGGATCGGCCGGA
>JBBRSN010000071.1:0-25044 GCA_038245375.1 Sphingomonadales bacterium
AAGCCGCCCAGCGCGAGGCTGAAGCGGTCATCCGCGAGAAGCAAGCCGAGCTTGCGCGCGTGGCGCGGGCCCTGGCGGTCGGTGAATTCGCTTCATCGCTTTCGCATGAGATAATGCAGCCACTGGCGGGAATCACGACCAACTGCGAAACAGCACGGCGCTGGTTGGCGAAAGACGAGCCCAAACTCGATGAGGCGCGGGCTGCGCTGGATCGGATCACCCGAGACGCCGCACGCGCGGACGAAATCGTCAAACGAACCCGGTCGTTCCTGACCAAACAAGCGCCGGACCATGGCATTTTCGACGTAAACGAGATGATTGCTGAATCGCTTGATTTCCTGTCGGACGGACTGCGCAAGGCAAGCGTAACGGCAACGATGAACCTTTCGCCCGAGCAGCCTCGGATGTTTGGCGATCGCGTCCAAATACAACAGGTAGTGATCAATCTCATTGCCAATGCAATGGACGCGCTCCAGAGTGTGGAGTCGCGACCAAGAATTACCCGGTTGCGATCGGCGATCGCGGACAATGGCAACATCCATATTTCGGTCGAGGACAATGGCGAAGGCCTTCTCTCGGGAGCTGAAGCCCATTTGTTCGATCATCTTTTTACGACCAAGGCCGGCGGCATGGGATTAGGGCTTTCGATTTCGCGTTCAATCATTGAAGCGCATGGTGGCCTGCTTTGGGCCGAGCCGCTCTCGCCGCATGGCGTGGTCTTTCGATGCGACCTACCCGCCAATATCGAGGCGCGAAAGTGACACATCTTTCGGCCAAACCCGCGGTCATCGTTGTCGATGACGACATCTCGATACGCGAGGCGCTTCAAGGTCTATTTGACTCGGTCGGGTTGCAGTCGGTCTTGTTCGGATCGGTTCAGGAGTTTCTGGCAGCACCGCTTCCCGAGGGACCGCGCTGCCTCGTCCTCGACGTACGCTTGCCTGGGCGCAGCGGTCTCGATCTGCAAGCCGAACTGGCTGGACGGGACGCTCCGCCGCCAATCATCTTCCTGACCGGGCACGGCGATATTCCGATGTCGGTACGCGCGATCAAGGCTGGGGCGGTGGAGTTTCTGGTCAAGCCGTTTCGGGATCAGGATCTGCTCGATGCGATCCAGATCGCGATTGATCGGGATCGTGAGCAACGCAATAACCAGGTGGCCGAGTCCGAATTACGCGCGCGATATGAATCGCTTACGCCGCGCGCCCGCGAAGTGATGGGCATGGTCGCAAGTGGCTTGCTCAACAAGCAGATCGCCGGGAAACTGCACCTCAGCGAAGTCACCGTGAAGGTGCATCGAGGACAGGCAATGCGCAAAATGGGCGCACGTTCGGTGGCTGAAATCGTTCGCATGGCGGACCTCCTGGGCCTGGCGAAGCAGCAATCCTGACCATCGATACCAACGTATAATTGGTTGAAGCCGCTTGCGGAGGCACAATGCGCTAGCACGGACTTACGCTGACGATTGTCGCTGCGGCCTGAGCCCTTGACCAAAAAAAAGGAGCAGCTTTGCGGACCGTGCCGAACACATTCGCCCCAATCGCGATCCTCGATGACGATCTCTCGTCTCGCGACGCGATTCTGGGCCACATACAGGCCTTGGGCTATGCCGCGCTGGCGTTTGCCTCTGCCGGAGCCCTGTTCGAGGCGCTTTCACTTGGTCCGATTTCGTGCCTTGTTCTTGACTTTCAAATGCCCGGCCTGAACGGATTGGAAGTCCAGTCCAGGTTGCTGGCCGGCGGATTCCTGGTCCCGATCATTTTTCTGACGGCATGCACGGATCCGCGAATACGGACACAGGCGCTCGCCGGCGGCGCGCTGGGCTTCCTGGCGAAGCCGGCGAAGGAGGCGGATCTGGAAGCACTGCTCCAGGGCGCGGTCGGGCCGATCCAAGCAGATCGCAATTAAAGCGGGATGCGATTAAGCTGAATCGCATCCCGCTCTATAATTCATTGTTGCCGCGTGATTTATTGCGAAAAACCGGTTCCCACTTTTTCGCATCACGCTGCTAGGCGCAGCGCCAGGCGCCGTCCGATGTAACGGCCCGATCTATACCAAGGTATCAGCAGGGTTACACCAAAGGACCAGCCCGCCTTCCGCAAATCTGATTGCTGGCGGGTCTCCCAATCGGCATCCAGGTTCATGGCAGACGTTTTCCGGATCGCCGGACGATGCAAATGCCGTGTTATCGGGAGTGGCAAAGTGGTAGGTCTGGCAGAAGTATATTCTTCAATGCCCGCTTTGTCGCCGCGACCTTCGCGCGAGGTTTCACCAACCCTCGACAAGGCATTGTCGCGCGAAATCCATGGTGAGGGCCGCGGCCGACTACGCGCGCTTGAGGTGCTGGCGCCGACCCTGATTCATGAGGTTTCACAGCCGCTCACTGCGGCATCCTACTATCTTGAGGCCTGCGCGGTACAGCTGCGCAGACGCTGCACCGGGACGGACGAGATGCTGACCATGATCGAGCGGGCGCAGGAGCAGACCGCCAAGGCGATTGAGATTATCAGGGGGATGCGAAATTTCGTGATCAGCGGGGAGATCGTCGGGCGGCCCGAAGAACTACGCGGTATCATCGACAGTGCGTTGGCCGCAGTCCCGGAAGTTTCCACCGTCGACGTGGTGCACGCCTGTAGTTCGGCGAGTGCGCATGTGTTTGTCGACCGCTTGCAGGTCGAGCAGGTGCTCACCAATTTGTTTGCCAACGCGGTCCAGGCGATGGAGGGAAGCACGCTTCGTCGGCTTACCATCTCGACCCGCGGTACCGCGAGCGAAACGCAGATCGTTGTTGAGGACAGCGGCCCCGGATTGGCGGACGAAGCTCTCGAGCGGTTGTTTGAACCCTTCTTTACCACCAAGCGGCAAGGTATGGGCCTTGGCCTGTCCATCTCTCGGACGATCGTCAAAGCGCATGGCGGTCGACTGTGGCCAGACCGTCCGGTCGAGGGACGCGGCGCGACCTTCAACC
The DNA here is from genome assembly GCA_038245375.1 of Sphingomonadales bacterium. Classification (GTDB taxonomy): domain Bacteria; phylum Pseudomonadota; class Alphaproteobacteria; order Sphingomonadales; family Sphingomonadaceae; genus Sphingomonas. The sequence goes on from JBBRSN010000071.1 coordinate 2,969, forward strand.
TGACGTTGCCCGCCAGCAAGGCTGAAGCAGGGATCGCCAGAACCACGTGCTGAAAACCGGTCGACCCCCTTTTGGGTGCAAGCGGTTTTTGAGGTTTCGCCACGTCGTCGGATGCTGCCACTTTGCAGCACGATCCCTACTGACCAAAGCCTGATTCGCCCGCGCGCGCAATCGCCTCGCGTGCGGCGGCGAGAAGGGCGCCGGCCTTTGCCTCGCACTCGCGCTGCTCGTAGGCGGCGTCGCTGTCGGCGACGATCCCCGCGCCGGCCTGGACGTGCATGATGCCATCCTTGACCACCGCGGTGCGCAGTACGATGCATGAATCCATCGATCCGTCGGGCGAGAAATAGCCGACGCCGCCGGCATAGGCGCCCCGCACCTCGCCCTCCAGTTCGGCAATGACCTCGCAGGCGCGCACCTTGGGCGCACCCGACACCGTCCCGGCGGGGAAGCCGGCGAACAGCGCGTCGAGCGCGTCATGCTTCACATCGAGCCTGCCGACGACGTTCGACACGATGTGCATGACATGGCTGTAGAATTCGGTCGTGTAGCTTGCCGTGACCTGCACGCTGCCGGCTGCCGCGACGCGTCCGACGTCGTTGCGGCCGAGATCGAGCAGCATGAGATGTTCGGCGCGCTCCTTGGGGTCGGCGAGCAGGCTGAGACGATTGGCCTCGTCTTCCGCCGCGGTCCGGCCGCGCGGGCGGGTGCCGGCGATCGGGCGAATCGTGACCTCGCCGTCGCGCACCCGCACGAGGATTTCGGGACTCGATCCCGTCAGCGTGAAGCCGGGCAGGTCGAGATGATAGAGGAACGGCGACGGGTTGATCCGCCTGAGCGCGCGATAGAGTTCGAACGGCGGGAGCGTGAACGGCGCGGTGAAGCGCTGCGCCAGCACCACCTGGAAGATGTCGCCGGCGACGATGTACTCCTTTGCCCGTGCGACCATTGCGGCATAGCGACCGTCCGGTAGCGTGGGGGTCAGCACGATCTCGGTCACGTCGGCGCGGACCGGCGGCGGCAGCCCGGCGCTCGCCAGCCGCGCTGCCACCGCATCGATGCGCTCCGCCGCCTCGGCGACGATCGCCGCCGGAGACCGCGAGGGATCGGGCCAGGTCGGGGCGACGAGAAACAGGGCATCGGCCAGCCGGTCGAAGATCAACACCACCGTCGGGCGCACGAACATCATGTCGGGCAACCCTAGCGCGTCGCGGGTCGGGCGCGGCAGGCGCTCGACCAGGCCGATCGTCTCATAGCCGAAATAGCCGACCAGGCAGGCCAGCGCGCGCGGCAGTTCGGCCGGTACGTCCATGCGGCACGACGCGACGAGATCGCGCAACGCCGCGAGGGTCGGCTTGGCGCACGGTGCGAAGGCGGCGCGATCGGTCAGCCAGAGCGGATTGATCGACGCCGCATTGCCCTCGGCGCGGAACACCAGGTCGGGGGCGAGGCCGATCAGGCTGTGGCGTCCGCGCGTCTCGCCGCCCTCGACCGATTCGAGCAGGAAGTCGCCGCGCCCCGGCTCGATCAGCTTGAGCGCGGCGGCGACCGGGGTCTCGGTGTCGGCGATCTGCCGCCGCCACACCAGCGCCGGCCGCCCGGCGGCCAGCGCGGCGACGGCTTTCGCGCGTCCGTCATCCATATCAGGGCTGATCGGCGCTGGCCTGGCCCGACAGCGTCGCGCGCAGCTTCGCCAGGACGCCGTCATTCTTGCTCACGCCGACCGATGCCCGCACCGCCTTGGCGAACTGGTCGACATATTCCCGCCCGATCGTCCGGCCGAGATCGACGCGGATGCCGGTGACGACGCGCGGCTGGCTCGAGGCATCGCCCGGTGTGATCTTGTCGAGCCAGATCACCAGATAGGCGGCATGATCGGGCGTCTCCATCAGCGTGGCGGTACGCTCGTTCATGTCGAACAGCCGCTGCAGCGGTGGCGGGGGCGGCGCGCCATTGGCCTGTTTCATCAGCTGCGCGCGCGCTGCCGAGACCGGCTGGGCCGGCTTGAGGACCAGGCCGGTGGCGCTCAGCGCCTTGGCCATCGGGACTCCCTTGGCGAGTTGCGCGGTCACCGTTCCGGCGACCTGTCGCGCTTCCCTGAGCTTGCGCTCGGCCGTGAAGTCGCGCGCCACCGTGTCGCGCATCTGGGCGAGCGGGCGCGGCGCGGCCGCGACGATATGGTCGATCGCGACGAGGGCGAAGCTGCCATCGGTGCCAATCGGCGCCATTTGCGGGCCCTGTGCCGGGTCGATGCCGAAGGCCGCCTGGACGATCGGCGCCATTTTGGGGTCGGGTTGCGCCTTGGGGTCGTCCGGGTTGGCGCCGTTCGATGTCAACGCCGCGGTGGTCACCGCGGTCAGCTTGTTGGTGGCGACGACGTCGCCGAAGCTCGCCTTGTTGCTGATGGCATCGTCGATCGCATCGTGGAGCCGGCCCAGCGCAGCCTGCGTCTTGATCACGGTCAGCGCCTTGACGATCTCCTCACGCGCCTGATCGAGCGTCTTGCCGGGCACCGCCGTGATCGCCTCGATCCGTGCGACGGCGTAACCGAGCGGTGTGCGGATCGGGCCAACAACGGCGCCCTTGGTCGCGCCGAACGCGGCGGTCGTCAACGCGTCGGAGCCCCGGGCGGTGTAGGCGGCCTTTTCGGTGTCCTTGATCGTCGCTGCCGACAGGCCGATCGCCTGTGCGGCGGCCTCGAGCGAGGTCCCACCCTTGACCTTGGCCGCAAGCGCGGCGGCGGCGGCCTGATCGGCGACGACCACCTGGACGATCGTGCGCTTTTCGGTCGGCAGATAGCGCGCGCGCTGGTTCTGGTAATTGTCGGCGACCTCCTTCTCGGTCGGGGTCGCCTCAGCCTTCACCTGCTCCGGCGTGATGATCGCATAACGCACGGCACGGCGCTCGGGTATGACGTAGCGCGCGGCGTTGCGCTTGTAGAAATCGGCCAGTTGGGTGTCGGTCGGCGCCGCGCCGTCGCGAATCGCGCTCGCCGGGATCAGGCCAATCTGGCCATCGCGCCGCTCGAGCAACAGCGAAGCGTAAGGAAAGGCCAGCTTGCTCGGCACCTGCGAGGCGCCCGCGGTGGGGACGAGGACCTGGCGCTGGAGCAGCCCCTGACGCACGTCGCGCGTGATCTGCGGGACCGACATGCGCTGCTGCTGGAGAAACTGGTCGAACACGCGCTGGTCGAACTTGCCCGTTGCGGGGTTCTGGAACTGCGGGGTAATCTGGGCCAAGGCATATTTGTCGGTGATCGACATGTGCTGCTGGGTCGCGAATTGCTCGATCGCGAGCGAATTGACCAGGCGCTCATAGGTCGAGTCCATCCCGCCCTGGGCGATATATTGTGCGAGCGGCAGCGGCGGCTGCTGGGCCTGCTGCGCCTGCTGGAAATAATTCTGATAGTCGGACTCGACGCGCGTGCGCAGGTCGGCGCTCGATACGCCGACCTTGCCGATCTTGACGGCATCGTCCGCGCCGACGGACGACCCGCCAAACCCGCCCCCGCTGAACATGCCGCTGCCGCCCAGGCCGAGCATCGCGAAGCCGAACAATGCCAGAAAGCTGATGGTCAGGCCGACCTTGGAATTGATCATGCGGCGGAGAAGGCTGATCATGATGGAGCAGGGCCGATCTATGCAGAAAACGAAATAGGAAGGGGACGCTTTACGGACAGGTGCGGGTCGCTTCAAGCTTGTGCGCGCGTCACGCCGCGCTAAGCGGTCGTAAAGCAGACAGGGGGACGCATGCGACGCAAGCTGGTGGCCGGAAACTGGAAGATGAACGGTGACCTCGCCGCGCTCGCCGAACTCGATGGCATCGCCGCCGCGGCTGCCGCCCATCCGGGCGTCGACGTGGCGATCGCCGTGCCGGCGACGCTGATCGCCCCGGCGACGGCGCGCGCGCCGGGGCTCGCGATCGGTGCCGAGGATGTCCACCCGGCCGACAAGGGCGCGCACACCGGCTGCGTCTCGGCGAGCATGATCAAGGAAGCCGGCGCGAGCTTCTCGATCGTCGGCCACAGCGAGCGCCGTGCCGACAATGGCGAAACCGATGCCGATGTGAAAGCCAAGGCCGAGGCGCTGCGCCGCCACGGCCTGACGGCGATCCTCTGCGTCGGCGAGACACTCGCCGAGCGCGACGCCGGGCGGGCGGTCGCGGTGGTCACCACGCAACTGGCGGGTTCGCTGCCCGAAGGCGCGGCGGCCGCGTGGCTGTCGATCGCCTATGAACCGGTCTGGGCGATCGGCACCGGTCGTACGCCGACGGTCGACGATGTCGCCGCGATGCATGGGGCGATTCGCGCGAAGCTGCGCGAACTGATCGGTGGCGACGCCGACGCGGTGCGGTTGTTGTATGGCGGCTCGGTCACCGCGGACAATGCCGCTGAATTGCTCAACGCGGGCGATGTCGATGGCGCGCTGGTTGGCGGCGCGAGCCTGACGGCGGCGAAGTTCGTGCCGATTGTCGAAGCGGGCGCCTGACCATCGTCAGGTCCCGGCGAAAGCCTGGGGCCACGCAGGCTTCGCAAAAGCAAAATAAGCTTTCCCAACTGGACCCCGGCCTTCGCCGGGGAACAGGTGACATGATCAGCCCGCGTACCGCGCCTTCAGCACCGCGAAGCTCGCGCGCAGCCCAAGCGCCTCGCCGCCTTTCGGTCGGCCCGGCTTGGCCGTGGGCCGCCAGGCAAAGGTGTCGAAATGGACCCAGGGCGTATTCGCCGGCACGAAACGCCGCAGGAACAGCGCCGCCGTTACCGCGCCGGCAAAGCCGCCATCGGGGGCGTTGACGAGATCGGCGACATCGGAGGCGAACATCTCGTCATAGCCGTCCCACAAGGGCAAGCGCCACAACGGGTCGCCGACGGCGGTTCCGGCCGCGAGCAGTTCCGCGGCGAGATCCTCGTCATTGGCAAAGGTCGCCGGCAGATCCGGCCCGAGCGCGACACGCGCCGCGCCGGTCAGCGTGGCGAAATCGATGATCAGTGCGGGCTTGTCCTCGCCCGCCCTGGTGATCGCATCGCCGAGCACCAACCGACCCTCGGCATCGGTATTGGTATTCTCGACCGTCAGGCCCTTGCGTGTCGCCAGCACGTCGCCGGGGCGGAAGGCGTTGCCCGCGATGCTGTTCTCGACCGCCGGAATCAGCAGGTGCAGCCGCACCTTCAATCGCTCGGCCATCACCAGCCCGGCCAGCGCCAGCGCGTGCGCCGCGCCGCCCATGTCCTTCTTCATCAGCCGCATGCCCGAGGACGGCTTGATGTCGAGCCCGCCCGAATCGAAGCATACGCCCTTGCCGATGATCGCGATGCGCGGATGCGCCGGGTTGCCCCATTCGAGCTCGATCAGCCGCGGCTCGCGGCCCTTGGCGGCGGCCTGGCCGACCGCGAGGATCATCGGATAGCCCTTGGCCAGCGCCTCGCCCCTGGTGACGTGGAAAATCGCGCCATGCGTCTTGGCCAGCGCGGCGGCCTCATGTTCCAGCTCGGCCGGGCCGAGATCGGCGGCGGCGGTGTTGACGAGGTCGCGGACCGTGGCGGTCGCCGCCGCAATGCGGGTGATCTCGTCGATCCGCGCCGGCTCACCGGTCAGCAGCACGCGTGGGCCGGTCGGCTTTTCGTCCTTGCGGTAGCGCTCGAAACGATATTGCGCGAGCAGCCAGCCGAGCATTGCCGCGCCCGGCTCGCCCTCGGCGAGGCGATAGGTTCCTTCGGGCAGCTGGTCGCCGAGCGAGGCGATGCGCCACGGCGAACTTTCCGGCTCGTTGCACACCAGCAGCATCGACCAGTCATCGGCCTTGTCGCCGGGCAGCACGGCGCGGTTGCCGGCCTTGCCGGTCAGGCGGTGCGCGGCGACCGCGGTGCGGACGCGCGGCGGTTGTGTGCCGAGCCATTTCTCCCAGACGTCGGGATGGACGACATGGATCAGGCGCGCCGGCTGGCCGCGATCGGGTTGCAGCAATCCTGCGAAGCGGTCTGCCATCAGTCGGCCGGCGAGATGAGGAATTGTTCGAACCGGCCATTGTCGCCGGGTTCGAGGAAGGTGCTGAGGATCAATGTCTTGGCCTTGTAAACGAGGCGGTAGCTGCGCAGCACGAAGCCGCCGCGCAGCCGTATCGGCCCGGCCTGGGTAAAGCTCGTCGGCGTACCGAGCGGCGCCAGGCTGGAGTGGAAATCCGCGATCGCGGTCGGCGTGAAGTAGAAATTGGCATCATCGGTCAATTGCGCGCGGTCGAGCTGGCCGGCACGCAACTGGTCGAACAGTGCACGTGCGCGCACGCCTGCGGCAAGATCGGCAGCACTCACCGGCCCCGGCGGCAGCAACGTTTTGGACAGTGCCTGCGCGATGCTCGACGCGGCACCACTCGACCAGGTGTTGGTCAGCACGACGAACGCCGCCTTGTCGTCGGGGAAGACGAGATTGTCGGAGATGAACCCGACCGCCTCGCCGCCATGATCGATCATGCGCCGGCCGTCCTGCGTGCCGATGAACACGCCGAGCCCGTAGCGCGAATTGCTGCCGTCGCTCAGCCGGATCGGCGTTTCCTGGATCTTCCAGTCCGCCGACGTCAGGATCGTGCGGTTGATCCGCGCAATGTCCCATTTGGCGAGATCGGCCGCGCTCATCGACAATTCGCCGGCGGCGAACAGCCAGCCCTGCGCGGCGGGCGGCTCGACCCGGATCGGCCCGAGCGCATGGCGGCCATAGCCCTGCGGAAAGGTCGGACCGATCGCCAGGTCCTGATCATAGGCGGTCATGCCGAGCGGGGCGAAGATGCGCCGCTGCAAAAAGGCGAACAGCGGTTCGCCGGCGACCTTCTCGACGATCAGCCCGGCAACGACATAACCGGTATTGGAATATTGCCACTGCGTGCCCGGCGCGAAGTCGAGCGGCTTCTTCGCCCAGCGATCGACAATGTCCTGCGGCGTGACCGGAGTCGCCATCGCCTTGAAGCTGTAATCCTGCGGCCAGTAATCCTGCAGCCCCGAGGTATGGCTGAGCAGCTGCCGGATGGTGATGTGGTCGCCCTCGGTGATGCCGGGGATATATTTCGACACCACGTCGTCGAGGCTCAGCTTTCCTTCGTCTGCCAGCAGCAGCACCGCAGCGCCGGCGAACTGCTTGGAGATCGAGGCGATCTGGTACGGCGCCGTGGCGGGCGCGACCGGCATCGTCTCGGACGCCTTGCCATAAGCCTTGGCCAGTACGATCCGCCCGCCGCGCACCACCGCGATCGACGCCGAGGGCGTGCCGGTGGCGGCCAGCTGCGCCATGACGATCTTGTCGACCTGTGCCTGCTCGGCGGCGGTCAACTCCTGTGCGACGGCGGGGGCGGCGAACAAGAGTGTGGCGGCAAGGGCAAGGGAGCGGAACGGACGCATCGGTATCCTCGGTTACGCGAAAGGCTGTGGCCACGATCCTTACAGAATGGCGCGCCATGCGCCAGATGCGGCGGCGCATGGCTTTTCGCACGCAGCGCGTTAGGTTGCCGCGCGAGAGGGGGACGGGGTATGACGCAGACAATATCGGTGCGAGCGCTCGCTGTCGCGCTACTGCTGACCGGGCTCTCCGCGCTGGCGGTGCTTGCGCTGCTGTCGGCGCTCGGCCCGAACTGGGCTGTCTATGCCCCGGCCACCTGCACCGCGACGCATTGCTTCTGCGAGCTGCCGCGCACCGGTGCGCTGGTCTTGCAGCCGGCCGATAGCTGGTCGTCCTATGGTTATGTCCTGATCGGCTTTCTGATGATCATCCTTGCCGGTGGGCGCGACGGGGCATCGGCGATGCCGCCGATCGCCGCGCGCACACTCGGGCTGACCGCGATCGTGGTCGGGCTCGGCTCGGTGCTGATGCACGCGACGCTGACCTTGTGGGGCCAGTTCCTCGATGTGCTTGGCATGTATCTGATCGGTTCGTTCCTACTGGTGCGCGCGCTGGCGCGGTGGCGGCGCATTCCCGACGGTCGCGCGATAATGCTTTATGTCGCGCTGTGCGCCTGTCTGGTCGCTGTACTGATCATGCTGCCCGAGGTGCGGCGCTGGCTGTTCGCGCTGCTGCTCAATCTCGCCATCCTGGTCGAGCTGGTCTTCGCGCGGCCGTTGCGGCCGGGCGTGCGTGTCGGGCTTTATCTCGGCGGGATCCTGGCCACGGCGGTGGCCTTTGCGATCTGGATTCTCGACCAGCAGGGCGTGGTCTGCGCGCCGCGCAGCCTCCTGCAGGGCCATGCGGCGTGGCATGTGCTTGGCGCGCTCTCGTTATGGTTGTCGTTCAGCTATTATCGCAGCGAACGCGCGGCCTAGTGCTTCGCCGCCGCGATCGGCGGTGAAGGCGGCAACAGCGCAACCTGTGCGAAACTGGTGCACAGCGCCATCGCGCGGTCGATCATCGCGACGAGGCGGCCTTGCGCGTCGGCGAGGCCGGCCGGGTCCGAGCCGCGTTCGCGGGTCTCGAAGTTGATATAGGTCAGTCCATGCGCCAGCGCATAGTTGGACAACGATCCGTCGCTCATCGCGACCCGCTCGGTGATCAGGTTGAAATCGGCCGCCATCAACGGCCGCACGCAAAATGCCGCCCGCCAATCGCTGCCTGCCGTAAAGGGCACGAGCGCCAGACTGTCCTCGTCGTCGAACGGCCAGCCACGCTTGAGCGAGGGATGCGGGATGAAGCGCGCGGTGCACAGCCGGATCGAAATGTCGCCGCTGCCGCCAAGGCCGGCGATCGGACATATCGAAAGGCTCTGGTCGAAACCGGGCGCATTGGTGTGCAGCGCGACAATCAGCCGCGGCGGCGTGCCGAGATCGGCGAGAATGCTGTCGGCGTAGAGTGGTATCGCGTCGTAGAAGTGGCGGTTGGGGTCGACCGACCTGCCGTTCGCCATGTCGAGGTTCATGCGCGCGGCGTCATTGTCGATCGCCATCGCCACCCCGCCATAGCTGTGCAGCGCAATCAGCATCGCGCCGAACGTGGCATCCTCGTTGTCGTGCGGCAGAACCCATAACGGCCCGTCGCGGCGCTGCTCGTTGGCGATGCGCCAGACGCGCCAGTTCCATTCGCCGTCGTTGAAGATCAGGCGGCGCACCGACAGGCCTGCCCATTCGCGCGGATCGCGATGGCGCGCGAAATCCTCGTCGTCGACGGTCAGCGGGTCGATTGCCTCGCTCCATGTCGGCGACATTGTCGGCGGCAGGGCCTGCGCGCCGGCCGGTGGCGCCCATCCCAGCGTGAGCACGATCAACCAGGACGAGACGAATCTCATGCGCATTCACCGAGCGTAGGCGATTTGCGCAACGCGGCAATCGGCGAAAATTCCCGTTTGCCGCGCGATTGTGTCAGGCCGCGACGGGCACCCCGAAAAGGTCGTGCTCGTCGGCGTCCTCGATCTCGACTGCGACGATGTCGCCGACCGCGAGATGCCCGGCGTCGCGGAGATGGACTTCGCCGTCGATCTCCGGCGCGTCGGCCTGCGAGCGGCCGGTCGCGCCCTGCTCGTCGACCACGTCGATGATCACGTCGAGCGTCCGGCCGATCTTGGCCTGGAGCTTGGCGGCGGAAATCGCCGCGGTCTTCTCCATGATGCGCGCGTAACGCTCTTCCTTGATCGCTTCCGGCACATGGTCGGGCAGGGCGTTGGCTGCAGCGCCTTCGACCGGTTCGAAGCGGAACGCCCCGACGCGATCGAGCTGCGCCTCGTCGAGCCAGTCGAGCAGATACTGGAAATCGGCCTCGGTCTCGCCGGGAAAGCCGACCACGAAGGTCGAGCGGATCGTGATGTCGGGGGCGATCTCGCGCCACTTGCGGATGCGTTCAAGCACCTTGGCCTCGTTCGCCGGCCGTTTCATCGCGCGCAGCACATTGGGCGCGGCATGCTGGAACGGGATGTCGAGATAGGGGAGGATCAGCCCCTCGGCCATCAGCGGGATGACCTGGTCGACATGCGGATAGGGATAGACATAGTGCAGCCGAACCCAGGGCGCGATCTTGCCGAGCTCGCGCGACAGGTCGGTCATGTGCGCGCGCACCTCGCCGCCATGCCAGGGGCGCGGCTGATGGCGGATATCGACGCCGTAGGCCGAGGTATCCTGGCTGATCACCAGCAGTTCCTTGGTGCCCGCCGCGACCAGCTTTTCGGCCTCGCGCAGGATCGCATCGGGGCGTCGGCTGACCAGATCGCCGCGCAGGCTCGGGATGATGCAGAAAGCGCAGCGATGGTTGCAGCCCTCTGAAATCTTCAGATAGCTGTAATGGCGCGGCGTCAGCTTGAGCCCGGCATCGGGCACCAGGTTGAGAAAGGCCGAGGGCGGCATCGGCGCCGCCTCGTGCACCGCGCCGACGACTTCCTCATATTGGTGTGCGCCGGTGACGGCGAGCACCTGCGGGAAGCGCGCGCGGATCGCTTCGGCTTCCTTGCCCATGCAGCCGGTGACGATCACCCGGCCATTTTCGGCGATCGCCTCGCCGATCGCCTCGAGGCTCTCCTCCTTGGCGGAATCGAGGAAGCCGCAGGTGTTGACCAGCACGACGTCGGCGCCGGCATAGTCGGGCGACATCTGATAGCCGTCGGCGCGAAGCTTGGTCAGGATGCGCTCGCTGTCGACGAGATTCTTGGGACAGCCGAGCGAAACCATGCCGACGCGCGGCGGGGAGGGGAGGACAGTAGCCATGGGAGGTGCGGCACATAGGGTGTTTCGGCGATTTTTGCCAGCCTCCGTCGTTCCGTTCGTCCTGAGCTTGTCGAAGGACTGTTCTTCTCTCTACGCTTCCCATCAAGAGCAGGGCTTCGACAAGCTCAGCCCGAACGGTGGAGTTACATGGTCGAATTTGCCTTATCGCCGCATCCCGCTCTGCCGCACCCATTGATCGAAATCGCCGTGCACGCCGCGCGCACCCCCGAAGGAACCTTCGTTTTGCGCTATGTCGCGGCCGGCGACATTGGCGCGATCAAGATAGCCGATCCCGTCAGATACGCCTCACGCCATGACGATTTATGGCAGACGACCTGTTTTGAGGCTTTCGTCCGTCCCACGGCATCCCCGGACTATATCGAGTTCAATTTTGCGCCATCGACGGCATGGGCGGCGTATCGCTTCTCCAGCTATCGCGAGCGCGAAAATCCGTTCCCTTTCCCGCCTCCGCATTTTGACGTTGATATCGAGCAGGCGAGGTTGATCGTGACCGTTGCCCTCGACACCACCGAAACAACGATGCTTTCGCCCGATGCGGCGTGGACTCTGGGCTTGTCCGCCGTCATCGAGGCGAAAGACGGCAGCAAATCCTACTGGGCGCTCGCCCATCCCCCCAGCAAACCCGATTTCCACAACGCGGATTGCTTTACCGCGCGGCTCGCGGCACCTGAGCGGGCATGAAATTCGGTATCGATCGCCTGCTCGCCGACCCCGCGTTGCGCGCGCCGCTTGTCGGCCGGCGCGTCGCGCTGCTCGCGCACCCCGCCTCGGTCACCGAGAAGCTGACGCATTCGATCGATGCGCTGATGGCGTGCGACGGCATCGACGTGACCGCGGCATTCGGCCCGCAACACGGTCTGCGCGGCGACCTGCAGGACAATATGATGGAGTCGCCCGACTTCACCGACCCGACCTATGGCATCCCCGTGTTCAGCCTGTACGGCGAGGTGCGCCGCCCGACCGGCCAGTCGATGGGCACCTTCGACACCATCCTGATCGACCTGCAGGATGTCGGCTGCCGGATCTACACCTTCGTCACGACGTTGCTCTATGTCCTCGAAGCCGCCGCTGCGCATGGCAAGTCGGTGTGGGTGCTCGATCGCCCCAATCCCGCCGGACGCCCGATCGAGGGACTGACGCTGCTGCCCGGCTGGGAGAGTTTCGTCGGCGCCGGCCCGATGCCGATGCGCCACGGAGTCACGCTCGGCGAGCTCGGTCACTGGTTCATCGATCACTTCAAGCTCGACGTCGATTATCGCGTCATTGCGATGGAAGGCTGGGAACCGGAGGCCGCGCCCGGCTTCGGCTGGCCGCCCGAACGCGTGTGGATCAACCCGAGCCCCAACGCCGCGAACGTCAACATGGCCCGCGCCTATGCCGGCACGGTGATGCTCGAAGGAACCAATTTGTCGGAGGGCCGGGGCACCACCCGCCCGCTCGAACTGTTCGGTGCGCCCGATATCGACGCCCGTGCGGTGATCGCCGAGATGCGACGCATCGCGCCCGACTGGCTGACCGGTTGCACGCTGCGCGACATCTGGTTCGAGCCGACCTTCCACAAGCATGCGAAATCGTTGTGCAACGGCGTGTTCATCCATGCCGAGGGTCCCTCCTACGATCACGCCGCGTTTCGCCCATGGCGGCTGCAGGCGCTTGGCTTCAAGGCGATCCGCGGGCTCTATCCCGACTATGATTTGTGGCGCGATTTCCCGTACGAATATGTCTTCGACAAGCTTGCCATCGACGTGATCAACGCCGGTCCCGGCTTGCGCGAATGGGTCGATGATGCCGACGCCGTGCCCGCTGATCTCGATGCGCTGACATCTCCGGACGAGGTGGCATGGGCGGATGCCCGCCGCGCGCATTTGGTCTATTGAACTAAGGCTAGCGCTTGCGCGTCAACTCGCGCATCGCGTCATCCAGGCCGCTCAGCGACAGCGGGTACATCCGGTCGTTCATCAGCTCGCGGATGATCTTGACCGACTGCGAATAACCCCATTGCTGCTCGGGCACCGGATTGAGCCACACCGCCGCCGGGTAGGTCGTGGTCATCCGGTGCATCCACACCGCGCCCGATTCCTCGTTGAAATGCTCGACCGAGCCGCCCGGATGGGTGATCTCGTACGGGCTCATCGAGGCATCGCCGACGAACACCAGCTTATAGTCGTGGCCGAACTTGTGCAGAACGTCCCACATCGGCGTGCGCTCGGCGAAGCGGCGGCGATTGTCCTTCCACACACCTTCGTAGGGGCAGTTGTGGAAGTAGAAGAATTCGAGATTCTTGAATTCGGTCGTCGCGGCCGAGAACAGCTCCTCGCACAGCTTGACGAACGGATCCATCGAGCCGCCGACGTCGAGAAACAGCAGCAGCTTGACGGCATTGTGGCGCTCGGGCCGCATCACGACGTCGAGCCAGCCCTGCCGCGCGGTGCCGTCGATCGTCGCGTCGATATCTAGCTCGTCGGCCGCACCCTCGCGCGCGAACCGCCGCAAGCGGCGTAGCGCGATCTTGATGTTGCGGGTGCCGAGTTCCTTGGTGTTGTCGAGGTTCCTGAACTCGCGCTGGTCCCACACCTTCAGCGCTCGCTTGTGCTTGCTCTCGCCGCCGATCCGCACGCCCTCGGGGTTGTAGCCCGAATTGCCATAGGGCGAGGTGCCGCCGGTGCCGATCCATTTGTTGCCACCCTGGTGACGGCCTTCCTGTTCGTCGAGCCGCTTCTTGAGCGTCTCCATGATCTCGTCCCACGAACCGAGCGCCTTGATCGCCTCCATCTCTTCGGGCGTCAGAAACTTCTCGGCCACCGCGCGCAGCCAGTCTGCCGGAATCTCGGCGGGCTGCGTGCCATAGGTCGTGGCGATGCCCTTGAAGACCTTGGCGAACACCTGGTCGAAGCGATCGAGCAGGCCCTCGTCCTTCACATAGGTCGCGCGGGCGAGGTAGTAGAAATCCTCCGGCGTCCGCTCGATCACCTCGCGGTCGAGCGCCTCGAGCAGGATGAGGTGCTCCTTGAGACTCGCCGGAATCCCGGCCGCGCGCAGCTCGTCGAGGAAGTTCAGGAACATGGCGCGCGGTCCGTCATCATTTGAGCGTATCGGTGTTTATCTCGATGCTCGATTTCCCGTCCGGCGTGAAGACCGAATTCGACCTGACCATGCCGCCGTCACGATCTCGACCATCGAGGATCGCCGCGAGCTGGTCGGGCGTGGGAATGCGATCGTAGCCGATCATACTGGTTTGAATATCGAAATATGCAATCTGCCCGGCCCCGTTCGCACGCGGGCGCGTGCCGCCGCCGAATGCGCCACCGGTGCTCACTGCGCCATTTTTGTGTCTTTTTATCCAATCATCCCATGTCGCTTACGCGCATCTCATCGGCGCGGGCCGATGCCCGATCATGAACGGTGATGGGGGTTGTGATGAAGATGAAATTTGTTGGCGCGGGCGCAATCGCTTTCGCCGCGCTGTTCCTTGCCAGTTCGGCCGAAGCGCAATGCCGCGACGGCAAGAACCGCAAGATCAAGATTATCAACGATACGAGCTTCTCGATGCGCGAGATTTACGGTTCGAACGTCGGCGCCGATTCCTGGCAGGAGGACGTACTCGGTAGCAAGGTGCTCAGCCCGGGCAATACCGTCGTGGTCAATTTCGATGACGGGTCGTGCTACTGCAACTTCGACCTCAAGGCGGTCTTCTCGGACGATACGTCGACCATCCGGCGCAGTTTCAACGTCTGCACCGAATCGAGCTGGCGCATTCACGAATAGCGGCGGGCCGCTTTGGCACCCGGTCAGCGGACATAGGCGTCGATCAGCGCGCCGACATAGTCCGGATCGTGCCCGGTCAATTCGGGCGCGGTCTTCGCGCGCGCCTCGGTTCGTCCCACCGCTATGCCGTAGATGAAGCCGTATACCGGGTAGGTGGTGCTGCCGAGCCCTTCCGCGCCCTGGTACCACACCCGCACTGCGCTCCAGTCGCCATCCGGCGATACGTCGGTCAGCGTCACGTCCTGTTCGGCATGGCCGCGCTCGCCGGCGATGCGCGACCAGTTGGCATGGGTGACCATGACCACGCGTGATGTCACCACGCGGCTGATTACCGCGACATGGCCAAGCGGCAACCGCGCGCTGCGCGCGAATACGATCACTGCGCCGATTCTCGGCTGATAGCCGCGGCGATAGCGGCCATCGGCCTGGTCCCACCATGTCCAGGCATCGCCATAGATCTGGATACCCGAGGCGGCACGGGCGAACGGCACGCATTCGCCGACATAATCGAGCAGCGAGGCGCCCTGCACCGGTCCGGCCGCCAGCGCGAGGGCTGCAAGGCATGTCCCGAGCGACGATGTCCATAAACGCATCCCATCCGCGTAGCGACAGCGGCGTGACCAGTCGGTTGCCTACCGCAGTTAATTCGTTGGAAACCAACATGCTGTAACGCAGCCGATATGAAGATGAGTCCCGTTCCCGTAGTGGACGCACAGTATATCGACGCCGCGGCGCGGCAGTCGGGCGAGCTTGCTATCGGGTGCACCGATGCGGCCGGGCAGATCCGCGAGGTTGCCGACAGTATCGCCGGCCAGACCGCCGTGCTCGAAGACCTCCGTGTCGTGCTCGCCGCGCTCGAAGCCGACCAACGCCTGGTCGCGCACGCCACCGCCGAGGCGCGCGCCTTGTCCGAAAATGCCCGCCACCGTCTCGACGCCAGCGGCACGACGATCGCGGTGTCGATCGGGGAATTCGTCGAGCTCACCGCGCTGGTCGCGCGGCTCGGCGACAAGGTCACCAGTTTTGCGGCGGCGATGACCCAGGTCCGGCGCACCACCCAGACGATCGACGACATTGCCCGCACCACCAAGATGCTGGCGCTCAACGCCGCGATCGAGGCGCAGCGGGCCGGTGACGCGGGTCGATCGTTCGCGGTGGTCGCCGACGAGATCAAGAAGCTGTCGCGCGACACCCAGGCGGCAACCGACGAGATCAGCGTCACCATGTCGCAACTGTCGAACGAGGCCGAGGCCTTTGCCGAGGAGGTCGGTATCGGCGTCGAGCGCAGCCGCGACGCAGAACGCGGCTTTGCCGTCGCCACCGACACCTTTTCCGAGGTCACCCGCCTGGTCCAGGATGTCGACCGCCAGACCGACGACATCGCCCGCTCGACCAGCCTGATCCATGACGGCGTGTGCCGGCTGGGCGAGGAGCTCGTCGGCTTTTCCGATGCCGCGCGCGCCAATAGCGGACGGCTGGGTGATGCGCACGACCGCATGGTGTCGCTCGAGGCACAGGCGCATGGCGTGCTCGACACCCTGGTACGATCGGGACTCGAAACCGCCGACCGCGCCTTTGTCGATGCGGCGATCGGCTGGCGCGACAAGGTCGTCGCTTTGACCGAGGCGGCGCTGGCCAGCGGCAAGCTCAGCGAAACCGCACTGTTCGATACGCATTACCGGCCGATTCCGGGTTCCAATCCGCCGCGCTTCGACACCGCGCTCAATGCCTTTGCCGATGTCGAATGGCGCGCGCAACTCGACCAGATCATAACCTCGATGCCGGGCATCGTCTCGACCGCCGCGACCGACCTCAACGGTTACCTGCCGACGCATACCACCCAGTATAGCCGGACCCCGACCGGCGACCCGGTGCACGACGCGGCCTATTGTCGCAACCGCCGCATCTTTTCCGACGCGACCGACGCGATCGCCAAGGCCAGCACCAAGCCCTTTCACATCGCCGTGTTCCGTCGCGAGCGCGAGGATGGCGGCTATAATGTCGTGCGCAACGTCTATGTCCCGATGGTCATTCGCGGCCGTCGCTGGGGCGATCTCGAAATCGCCTACCGCATCGACTAGGGCGCGCTAGCGCGTCTCGCTCGACGCTATACGAGGTTGGCACGCGCTCGCCGGCCGAGGTGCACCGCGCTCGGCTTCGCCGTTCGTTTGAAGGTCGTGCGATCGACCGCGACCAGGCCGAATTTCTGCTTGTAGCCGAAGACCCATTCGAAATTGTCGAGCAACGACCAGTGGATATAGCCGCGCACGTCGATGCCCTCGTCGAGGCACGCGCGCACGCCGGCCAGCGCGCTATCGATATAGGCGATGCGTCGTGCATCGTCATCGGTCGCGATGCCGTTCTCGGTGACATAGACCGGCTTGCCGGTCTTCGCGGCGGCGTAGCGGATCGTGTGTGCCAGCGCCTCGGGATAATATTCATAGCCCGCCGCGGTGAGCGCGGCACCGTTGGGCGGGGGCAGTACGCCGTCAGGGCCGACGCGGACGCGCGTATAGGTCTGCACGCCGACGAAATCGCTCTTCGCTGCCTGGTCGATCCACGGCCCGTAGAGCTGCGCGGCGAGGGCTTCAGCCTTGTGGGCCACCTCGACGCTACCGCCAACGCCTTCTATCGCCTGCATACTGATCGTCACGCCGACCGGAAAGTCGCCAGGCCCGGCCTTCATCGCCGCGAACGCGCGTTCGTGCGCCGCGACCATGTGGGCCTCGCTCTTATCGATATCGGCGAACAGCACCGAGGCGAAGCGATCCGACCCCGAGGCCCTGGCGCATGCCGCGAGCATCGCGCGGACGAGCGGTTCCAGCGCCTTCGCGTCGGGCCGCGCGCGGACGATGCGGGCGATGTTCGCCTCGTTGAAGGTCGAGGCGGCGCCGATCAGCGGCCCGAGCCTCGCCGTCGCCTTCTCGGCGAAACGGGCGAACAGGTCGGGGCTGTCGGCCTGCTCGAATCCGCCGCGCGCCGCGAACCAGCGCGGTACGGTCCAGTGGCTATAGGTGACGATCGGCGCGAGTCCGTGCGTGTGGCACGCTTCCAGCACGCGCAGATAATGGTCGAGCTCGGCCATACTGAACTTGCCGGGCTCGGGCTCGATCCGCGCCCATTCGATCCCGAAGCGATGTGCGTTGAAACCGAGCCTGGCGGCCAGCGCAATGTCTTCCTCATAACGATGATAGCTGTCGCACGCGTCGAGCGAGGGTTCGGCGAACAGCGTCGGCTTGACGTTCTCGGCGAGCCAGAAATCGGCGTTGCTGTTGTTGCCCTCGATCTGATGCGCGGCGGTGGCGGTGCCCCAGAGAAAGCCCTTGGGCAGCGCTTTTCGTCGTGCCGGGCGCGCTGGCGAGGCGTCGGCCGCCGATGACGCTACTGCCGCCACCAGGCCGATCGAACCGGCCATCACCGCACGCCGTGAAAGCGCGTCGCTACCTTGCCTCATGATCCGCTCCTGCTTTTCACGAAAGGTTAGAGCAGCAACGTCAGCGGCGAAAGCCTAGGGCCGCTGATTGCCCTGCCGCTTCGCCATGAACGCCAGCCGCTCGAACAGCATCACGTCCTGCTCGTTCTTCAGCAGCGCGCCGTGCAGCGGCGGGATCGCCTTGGTCGGGTCGCGGTTCTGCAGCACCTCGAGCGGCATGTCCTCGTGGAGCAGCAGCTTGAGCCAGTCGAGCAGCTCGCTCGTGCTCGGCTTCTTCTTCAGTCCCGGCACCTCGCGCACGTCGTAGAAAATATCCATCGCCTTGTTGACGAGGATCTTCTGGATGCCCGGGAAGTGCACGTCGATGATCGCCTGCATCGTCTCGCGATCCGGGAACTTGAGATAGTGGAAGAAGCAGCGGCGCAGGAATGCGTCGGGCAGTTCCTTCTCGTTGTTCGAGGTGATCACCACGATCGGCCGCTCGACCGCGCGCACCATCTCCTTGGTCTCGTAGACATGGAATTCCATGCGATCGAGCTCCTGGAGCAGATCGTTGGGGAATTCGATATCGGCCTTGTCGATCTCGTCGATCAGCAGCACCGGCACCTCGGGCGCGGTGAACGCCTCCCACAGCTTGCCGCGGCGGATATAGTTGGAAATGTCATGGACCCGTTCGTCGCCGAGCTGCCCGTCGCGCAACCGCGCCACCGCGTCATATTCGTACAGGCCCTGCTGCGCCTTGGTCGTCGACTTGATATTCCATTCGATCAGCGGGGCATTGACCGCCTTGGCGATCTCATAGGCGAGCACGGTCTTGCCGGTGCCGGGCTCGCCCTTGACCAGCAGCGGGCGACGCAGCGTGACCGCGGCGTTGACGGCGACCTTCAGGTCGTCGGTCGCGACATAGCTTTGCGTGCCCTCGAAGCGCTTCATGCGGCCCAATCCCGTTTCATTTGAAAATCGGGTACGCGATAGAGGGATTATGTCGATCTGTGCAAGCGGCGCGGTCGGTCTAGTGGTCGTCGCGGGCGCTGGCGCGAGCCTCGAGCAGGTCCCACAGGCCGCGATGCTGCGCGAACACCTGTTGCGCACCGAACGCCATCGCGCGTTGCAGCGCCGGCGAATCGGACAGCGTGGCGACGATCGTCGCCACCTCGATCGCGTCGGGCAGCGCCATCTTGGACGGCGTGACGCCGAAGCGCGCCGCCGCGACATCCATCGCGTCGCGAAACGCATACCAGTCGATCACCAGCGCGATCGCGGCGCCCGTCGCGCATCCGGCACGGTCGGAATGGGCGAGCATGTCGAAGGCATGGCGCTGGGCGACCAGTGCGGCGTCGGTCTCGGCCTGGCCCGGGGTCGAGGGTAGCGGACCCGCAGCCGCGGTCAGCGTGGCGAGAAAGGCGCGCTCGGCAGCAAAGCCATCGGTCGCAATCTCGACCCAGACGGGCGCCACCCACTGCGCGCCCGGCGCATCGCTGCGATGTCTGGTCGCCTCGTCGAACAGATCGGTCGTTCGCCCATGAACCGAGCAGATCGCATGGACGGCATCCGCCAGGTCGCGTTGCGCCGCACCCGCGCGCGAAAGACGCAGCAGATGCGGATGGCGCGCACTGCCGTCCGATACGACAAGCGAGGCGATGACGTCCCACCCTGCGCCGATGCCGCGTAACTGAGTTGATTCGAAAGCCATGAACCCCCGCGACAGACCGAACGAGCGCGACAAGGATTGCGCGCGCACGACGGTTTCGCAGCAAGGAATATACCGAACCACGTAAAGACGTGGTGTAGGACCGGTTAAGGCTGTCTCAATCTTGTCGGCCACGAAAAGTAACGGCACGATTACTGCCATTTTGACGCTATGATTGCGACAATCCTAACAACAACGCTGCTATCGCCGTCTTGCACCCGGCGCCTTCCATCGGTGCGGTGTTCGATCGGATCCCCGGCGAACGGCTGGCCCTTTTCGCCGGGGATCTCGTTCCTGCCCGCTCGGCCCACACCCCGTCACTTGTCCGAGGTCGCGCCTTCCCATAGCATCCGCCCAAGGGGAGCGATTGCGATGACGAAATGGTGGGCACTTCTGGTGGCGGTCGCGGGCGCGATCGTCCTTGCGATCCTCGCGACCACGCCGCCCGCACCAGCGCCATCGACGATTCCCGCTACTGCCTTTTCAGCGACGCGCGCGATGGCCGACGACCGTGTGATCGCCCGCGCGCCGCATCCGACGGGCAGCGCCGCCAACGCCGAAGTCCGCGCCTGGCTGGTCGCGCGGCTGCAGGCGATGGGGCTGCAGGTGTCCACACCCGGCGCGGCGATGAGCGCTGCCGCAGCGCAGCGCCTCGCTTTGTGGCGCGGCACGCCCGCACCGCCGCCGCCGCTCGTCAACGTCGTCGGTATCCTTCCGGGGAAAGATCGCACGCTGCCCGCCATCATGCTGATGGCGCATCACGACAGCGTCTGGGGCTCGCCAGGTGCCGCCGATGACGGTGCCGGCGTCGCGTCTGCGCTCGAAACGATCCGCGCGCTGAAGGCGGCCGGCCCGCAACGCCGCGACCTGATCGTGCTATTCAGCGATGGCGAGGAACTCGGTCTCGAGGGCGCCAAGGCCTTTTTCGCCGATGATCCGCGTCGCGCCCATGTCGGCGTTATCGTCAATATGGAGACGCGCGGCGGCGGCGGTCGCGCCTCGATGTTCGAAACCGGCCGCGACAACGGCGCGATGATGCAATTGTTCGGCCAGGCGGTGCATCGCCCGGTCGGCACCTCGCTCAGCGTGTTCATCTATCAGCATCTGCCCAATTCGACCGACTATACCGTCGCCAAGAAACTCGGATATCCGGGCTTCAACTTTGCCTTTATCGGCCGTCCGAGCCTGTATCATTCACCGCTAGCGACACCTGACGCGCTCGATCAGGGTGCGCTGCAGGACATGGGGCGCCAGGTGCTCGATCTCACCCGCGCCCTGCTCGCCGCCCCGGTCCTGCCGGGCAGGGCGCCCGACCGGGTGTTCTTCGACGCGTTCGGGCTGGTGCTGATCGGCTATGCGGCATGGGTCGGCTGGGTGCTGCTCGCGCTCGGCGCGCTTGGTTATGGTGCGGCGGCGGTCGGGCGCGCGCGGATCGGTGAGGTGGCGCGCGGCGCGAGCATGACGCTGGCCTTGTTCGTCGGGGCGGCGGTTCTGCTGTTCGCCGTAAATTTCGTCTCGGGCGGCTATGGCAGGGTCAATTATTACGATCGCCTCGCCGCCATTCCGCGGCTCGAGATCCAGGCATTGTTGCTGTGCCTCGCGGCGGCGGCGATGTTCTGGGGCCTCTTCGCAGCCAGCCGACCCGGCAGCGCGGGCCTGGCGACGGGAATGGCGGTGCCGCTTCTGGTGCTCGGCGCATTCGCCCAGGCGACTGCGCCGACGGCGGCCTTCCCGATCATCGTACTGCTCTTGCCCGGCGGTGTCGCGGCGGCGACGTGGCGCTTCGCCGGTGAACGGGCGGGTATCGCAGCGAGCGTGATCGCCGCGATGCTCGGCATCGGTTATATGCTGGCGCTCGGCTTCCAGCTGATCGAGGCGGTCGGACCGACCATGCCGATGGCGGCCGCCTTGCCGCTGGTGCTGGCCGCGATGCTCGCCGCGCCACTGGTGCCGGCGATCACGCGGCGCACCGCGCTGCTAAGCGCCGGCCCGCTCGTCCTTCTGGCGCTGGCGATCGCCCTGTGGGTGCGGTTCGACGCGGTCGCGCCGAGCGTCGCGGTCTACAGCAGCGACCATTGAGCGCATGAAAAAAAGGCCGCGGCGGTTTCCCGGCGCGGCCCTTATCTGTAATCGTCCGTCAGGTTACTGGTCGAGGAACGACCGCATCTTGCGGCTGCGGCTCGGGTGCTTGAGCTTGCGCAGCGCCTTGGCCTCGATCTGGCGGATGCGCTCGCGCGTCACGCTGAACTGCTGGCCGACTTCCTCCAGCGTGTGATCGGTGTTCATGCCGATGCCGAAGCGCATGCGCAGCACGCGCTCTTCGCGCGGGGTGAGCGAGGCGAGGACGCGGGTAACCGTTTCCTTCAGATTTGCCTGGATCGCCGCATCGACCGGGATCACCGCATTCTTGTCCTCGATGAAATCGCCGAGATGCGAATCCTCCTCGTCGCCGATCGGCGTTTCGAGGCTGATCGGCTCCTTGGCGATCTTCATCACCTTGCGGACCT
>JBBRSN010000072.1:0-24685 GCA_038245375.1 Sphingomonadales bacterium
CAGTCGCCGTCGCCGCGACCCTCGCGGTGGTCTATCCGCACATGACCGGCATCGGCGGCGACGGCTTCTGGCTGATCGCCGAGCCCGACGGCCGCACCCATGCAATCGATGCGTGCGGCGCGGCGGCGACCGCTGCCGACCCGACGCTCTATGCGGGTCACGAAGCGATCCCGTGGCGCGGGCCGCTCGCCGCCAACACCGTCGCAGGGACGATCTCCGGCTGGGCCGCCGCGCTCGAAGGCGGCACGCTCCCGCTCGATCGTCTGCTGCGCGACGCGATCCACCATGCCGAAGCGGGCGTCGCGGTGACGCGCGGCGGCGCCGACATCGCCGCGAGCAAGGGCGCCGAACTGCGCATCCAGCCCGGCGCCTGGGCCGCGATCTTCGAGCCCGACGGCCGCCCGTTGCGCGAAGGCGACACGCTGCGCCAACCCGCGCTCGCCGCCACGCTGCGCCGCCTCGCCGCCGATGGCCTCGACGGCTATTATCGCGGCGCACTCGCCGCCGACATCGCCGCCGATCTCGCCGCGATGGGTTCGCCCGTCAGCGCCGCCGATCTCGCCGCACACCACGCGATCCGTCCCGCGCCTCTGTCGGTCGCCATTAAGGGGGCGACGCTGTTCAACACCGCGCCGCCGACGCAAGGCATCGCCTCGCTGCTGATCCTCGCGCTCTACGACCGGCTCGCCACCGCCGAGCCCGAAAGCTTCGCGCACCTTCACGGCCTGGTCGAGGCGACCAAGCAGGCGTTCCTGTGGCGCGACCGGCATTGCGGCGATCCGCGCTGGATGGACGCTGACCCGCAGGTGCTGCTCGACGACAGTGCCGCGCTCGACGCGATGGCCGCGCGGATCGACCCCGCCCGCGCGCTCCCCTGGCCGCAACCGAGCCAGCCCGGCGACACCTGCTGGTTTGGCACCGCCGATGCCGAAGGCCGCGTGGTGAGTGCGATCCAGTCGACCTATTTCGAGTTCGGCTCGGGCCTGGTCCGCCCCCGCACCGGCATCACCTGGCAGAATCGCGGCAGCAGCTTCCGTCTCGCGCCCGACGGCTGGAACGCGCTCGCCCCGGGCCGCCGGCCGTTCCACACGCTCAACCCCGCGCTCGCGCGGTTCGATGATGGCCGCGTCATGGCGTATGGCACGATGGGCGGCGAGGGCCAGCCGCAGACCCAGGCGGCGATCTTCAGCCGCTATGATGGCGGCGTGCCGCTGCAGGAAGCGATCACCCGCCCGCGTTGGCTGCTCGGCAAGACCTGGGGCGACGACAGCGTCACGCTCAAGCTCGAAGACCGTTTCGCAACGGAACTCGTCGCCGCGCTGCGGACTGCGGGCCATGAGGTCGAGCTGCTCGCCCCCTTCACCGCAACGATGGGCCATGCCGGCGCGATCGTCCGCCACGCCGATGGCGGCCTCGAGGGCGCGACCGATCCGCGCAGCGACGGTCAGGTGGCGGCATGGTGAGCACCCCCTCCGGCGCCCGCGCGGTGGCACGCTGCGACGCACTCGGCGTCGCGCCGTTCAGCGACATGGCGGGCGGCCTGTTCCGCGCCTGGCTGACCCCGGCCTTCGCCGCGACCCAGCGCCAGGTCGCCGACTGGATGGCCGAGGCCGGCATGGCGGTGCATTTCGACGCCGCCACCAATGTGATCGGCCGCTACGAGGGCACCACCCCCGGCGCGCCCGCCCTGCTGATCGGCAGCCATCTCGACAGCGTGCGCGACGCCGGACGCTATGACGGCCCGCTCGGCGTGATGCTCGGCATCGAACTCGTCGCCAGCCTCGCCGCCACCGGCACGCGCCTGCCCTGCGCGATCGAGGTGATCGGCTTCGGCGATGAGGAAGGCTCGCGCTTTCCTGCCGCGATGCTCACCAGCCGCGCCGTGGCGGGGACGCTGGATATCGCAGCGCTCGACGGCGCCGATGTAAACGGCGTGTCGGTTACGGAAGCATTGGCCGCATACACGTCTCTGTTCCCCGGCGAAGGCCGGGGCCCAGTTACGGGCGGCTCCCAACTGGGCCAGCGCGGGGTTGAGCATGCCCCGCATGCTCAAGGATCGTCCGGGGGACGATCCGACCCCGCACTCCTTCGCCGGGGAACAGAAGAAAATGACGCGGCGAATTTCCCTACCGCGCGCCGTACTCCCACCGACGTCCTCGCCTATCTCGAAGCGCATATCGAACAGGGTCCGGCACTCGAAGCCGGGGGGCTGCCGCTCGGCGTGGTCACCGGCATCGCCGGCCAGATCCGCTACCACATCGCCGTCACCGGCACCGCCGGCCATGCCGGCACCACCTCGATGACGCTGCGCCGCGACGCACTGACGGCAACCGCCGCCATGGTGCTGGAGGTCGAGCGCATCGCGCGCGACGCCGCGTCCGATCTCGTCGCCACGGTCGGTCGGCTCACCGTCGCGCCGGGCGCGGTCAACGTCATCCCGGGCCGCGCCAACTTCACGCTCGACGTACGTTCGGGCGACGACGCGGTGTGTGCGGCCGCAGCCGAGGACATTCTCGACGCCTTGCTGACCATCGCCGACGCGCGCGGCGTCGAGATCGCGATCCAGCGCACCCACGCCCTGCCTGCCTCGCCGTGCGACCCCAAGCTCATGGACTTGCTCGACCGATCGGTTCAGGAACAGGGGCTTGCCGTTCGCCGCCTCGTCAGCGGCGCCGGCCATGATGCGATGGTCATGGCGGCTTTGTGCCCCACCGCCATGCTGTTCATCCGCTGTGCCGGGGGCGTCAGCCACAACCCGGCCGAGGCGGTCGACCCGGTCGATGTCGAGGCAGCGCTGCAAGCGATGATCGGCTTCGCCACCCGACTTGGAGATTCCGTTTGACCGACCTGACCACCAATCTGCCGGGCGACCTGTTCGGCGAGATCGATCCGCCGCAGCGCCTGCTGATGGGCCCCGGCCCGGTCAACGCGCACCCGCGCGTGCTGCGCGCCATGTCGGCCGACCTGCTCGGCCAGTTCGACCCCGAAATGACCGGTTACATGAACCAGGTCATGGCGCTGTACCGCCCGATCTTCGGCACGACCAACCGCTGGACCTTCCTGATCGACGGCACCGCCCGCGCCGCGATCGAGGCCTCGCTCGTCTCGCTCGTCGCACCCGGCGATACCATGCTGGTGGTCAATTTCGGCCGCTTCGGTCTGCTGCTGACCGAGATCGGCGAGCGCATCGGCGCGAAAGTCGCGACGGTCGATGCGCCGTGGGGCGAGACCGTCCCGCTCGACGCGATCGCCGCCGCGATCGAACGCCACGGCCCGCAGGTCGTCGCCACGGTCCACGGCGATACCTCGACCACCATGGCGCAGCCGCTCGACGGCTTTGGCGCCTTGTGCCGCGCGGCCGGCGCGCTGTCGTACGTCGACGCCACCGCGACACTCGGCGGGATGGACATCGCCGCCGATCGCTGGGGCGTCGATATCGTCACCGGCGGCCTGCAGAAATGCCTTGGCGGCCCATCGGGCTCTGCACCGATCACGATCAACGACGCTGCGGCCGAGCACATCTTTGCGCGCCGCCATGTCGAAAAGGGCATTGCCCGGCCCGACCTGCACAATGCCAATGGCGTGCGCATCGGCTCGAACTATTTCGATCTCGCCATGATCATGGATTATTGGGGCGAGAAGCGCCTCAACCACCATACCGAGGCGACGACGATGCTCTACGGCGCACGCGAATGCGCACGCGTCTGCCTTGGCGAGGGTCTGCCGGCACGCTACCGGCGCCACGCCAGTGCCGGCGCCGCCGTGACCGCCGGCGCCCGTGCGCTGGGCCTCACGGTGTTCGGCACCGACGCGACGCGCATGACCAACGTCACCGCGATCCACATTCCCGACGGCGTCAACGGCGAGGCGGTGCGCCGCCGCATGCGCGAGGATTTCGAGATCGAAATCGGCACCGCCTTCGGCCCGCTCGCCGGCAAGGTGTGGCGGATCGGCGCGATGGGCTACAACGCCGCGCGCCACAAGGTGCTGATCACGCTCGGCGCGCTCGAGGCGGTGCTGCGCGCGGAAGGGTTCGCGGCACCGGCCGGTGCCGGGGTCGATGCGGCGATGGCGGCATGGGAAATATGAGGGCGTCCTCCCCGTCACCCCGGACTTGTTCCGAGGTCCACCGGGCCGCGAGCGCAGCGCACAAGGTAAAACCGATGACCCAGCCGCACGGTGGATGCCGGAACAAGTCCGGCATGACGAAAACAGCATGACCGCCCCCCGCGACCTCATCGGCTACGGCGCCACCCCGCCCGACCCGCACTGGCCGGGCGGCGCCCACATCGCCGTCAATTTCGTCATCAATTACGAGGAAGGCGCCGAGAACAGCGTCGTCAACGGCGACAAGGGCTCCGAAGCGTTCCTGTCCGAGATGGTCGGCGCCACCTCGCACCCGGCGCGCGCGATGGCGATGGAGAGCTTGTATGAATATGGCAGCCGCGCCGGCTTCTGGCGGCTGCACCGCCTGTTCACCGATCGTGCGCTGCCCGTCACGGTGTTCGGCGTCGCCACGGCAATGGAAATGAACCCGGAAGCCGTCGAGGCGATGCTGGACGCCGACTGGGAGGTCGCCAGCCACGGCTATCGCTGGATCGACTATCAATATGTGCCCGAAGAGATCGAGCGCGAGCACATCGCCCGCGCGATCGAACTCCACACCAGCCTCACCGGCACCCGCCCGTTCGGCTGGTACCAGGGCCGCACCTCGCCCAACACCGCGCGGCTCGTCGTCGAGCAAGGCGGCTTCGCCTATGACGCCGACAGCTATGCCGACGACCTGCCCTATTGGGACCGGCGGTACGGCACGCCGCAGCTGATCGTCCCCTACAGCCTCGACGCCAACGACATGAAGATGGTCGCCTTGAACGGTTTCACCGAGGGCGTGCAGTTCTTCCGTTACCTCGTCGACACCTTCGAGACATTGCGCGCCGAGGGCGGGCGGATGATGTCGGTCGGGCTTCACGGCCGCATCGCCGGCCGCCCCGGCCGCGCCGCCGCGGTCGCGATGTTCCTCGACCATGTCCTGTCGAGCGGCGACGCATGGATCGCGCGCCGCATCGACATCGCCAACCACTGGATGGAGCACCACCCGGCATGACGATCGACGACCCGCACACGCTGGCCGCGATCACCGCCGCCTTCCACGACTATGAGCGCGCGCTGATGGCCGACGACGTGGCCGCGATGGACACGCTGTTCCACGACACCCCGACCACCAACCGCTACGGCGTCGGCGAGGTGCTCTACGGCATCGACGAAATCCGCGAATTCCGCGAATTCCGCGGCGGCTCGCCGCAGCGCAAGCTCGGCCGCGTCGCGATCACCACGTACGGCGACAGCTTCGCCACCGCCGACGCCGAATTCTTCCGCGAGGGCTCGGATCGGCGCGGTCGCCAGACCCAGGCCTGGGTCAAGTTCGCCGATGGCTGGAAGGTCGTGTCGGCGCATGTTTCGCTGGAGGGCAGCACATCGTGACGGTTTCCATCTCCGTGCTCCGGCGCACGCAGGAGCACGCGACCCGACATCGGCAGCGCGCAAAAATGACCGCGCTGTTCGAACATTCCCCCTGGGTCGAGGCCCGCGCCGACGCGCGCCCCTCCTCGGGGGACCGCCATGCCGACCTGATGGCGGTGCTCCACGCCGCCTCGCCGGAGGAACGACTCGCGCTGATCCGCGCGCATCCCGAACTCGCCGGCAAGGCCGCGATCGACGGCACGCTGACCGACGCCTCGGCCGCCGAACAGGCCTCGGCCGGGCTCGATCGCATGACGGCCGACGAATATGACCGCTTCCACGCGCTCAACACCGCCTATCGCGAACGCTTCGACTTCCCCTTCATCATCTGCGTGCGGCTGACCGACAAGCCCGGCATTCTCGGCGCGATGCAGGCCCGGCTCGCCAATGATCGCGACGCCGAAATCGCCACCGCGCTGGCCGAAATCGGCAAGATCACCGCGCTGCGCCTGAAAGATATGGCATGAGCACGCTGTCCACCCACGTCCTCGACACGATGCACGGTCAGCCCGCTGCCGGTCTGACGGTGGTGCTGAGCGGGCCAGGCGGCGAGATCGCGCGCGGCACGACCAACGCGGACGGCCGCTGCCCGGATCTCGCCCCGGCCGACCTCGCCCCCGGCCGCTACGCGCTGCGCTTCGCGGTGGCGGCGTATTTCCGCGATCGGGGCGTCACGCTGCCCGATCCGCCGTTCCTCGACGCGGTGACGATCGATTTCGGCATTGCAGCGGGCGGCGGGCATTATCACGTGCCGCTGCTCGTCTCGCCCTTCGCCTATTCCACCTACCGGGGCAGTTGAGGTGGCCAATTTCGACCTCGCCGAATGGCTCAACCTCGCGATCCGCTGGCTGCACCTGACGGCGGGAATCGCCTGGATCGGCTCGTCCTTCTATTTCGTCTGGCTCGACAACCACCTCACCCTCCCGGCCAGCGGCGAGGCGTCGGGCGAGCTTTGGTCGGTCCATGGTGGCGGCTTCTATCACAACGAGAAATACCAGGTCGCGCCGCGCCACATGCCCGAGCGCCTCCACTGGTTCAAATGGGAAGCCTATTGGACCTGGATCAGCGGCTTCTCGCTGCTCGTGCTGGTCTATTATGTCGGCGCGCGGAATTTCCTGATCGACCCGACCAAGGCCGCGCTCAGCGTGCCCGCCGCGATCGCCATCGGCCTCGCCGCCATCGCGCTCAGCTGGCTGGTCTATGACCTGCTGTGCCGCTCCACGCTGGGCAGCAACAACAAGCTGCTCGGCATCGTCTGGTTCGTCTATCTGCTGATGGCGGCGATCGTGCTCGACAGCCTGTTCAACGCGCGCGCCGCCTATCTCCACATCGGCGCGATCATCGGCTCGGTGATGGTCGGCAATGTTTTCTTCGTCATCATCCCCAACCAGCGCAAGGTCGTCGCCGATCTGATCGCCGGCCGCTCCCCCGATCCCGCGCTGGGCAAGGCGGCCAAGCAGCGTTCGCTGCACAACAATTACATGACGCTCCCGGTGCTGTTCATCATGCTCAGCCACCATTACCCGATGACCTATGGCGCGCAGCGGCCATGGCTGGTGCTCGCGCTGCTCGGGCTGACCGGCGTCGCGGTACGCCACGTCTTTAACCTGCGCCATCGCGCCCAGCCGACCGGCGCTGCAATGGCGCTCGCCGTGCTGCTTGCGCTCGCCAGCGTCACCTATGTCACGGTCGAGAAGGCCGCCAACGCCCCCGCGCCCCGGCAGCACGTGACCTTTGCCGACATCCAGCCGATCCTCGCGACCCACTGCGCGGCGTGCCACAGCAAGCACCCGACCAACGCGGCTTTCACCGCCGCCCCGCTCGGCCTGACGCTCGATTCCTGGCAGCACGCCAGTGCCGCCTCGGCAAAGATCAAGGCGATGGCGGTCGATTCCGAGGTCATGCCGCTCGGCAACGCCACCGGCATGACCAGGGCCGAACGCCAGAAGCTCGGCGCGTGGATCGCCGCGGGAACGCCGCGATGAAGCGCGATGCCGAACGCGATTTGCGCTTGCCCCGGGAAAGCAGGGGTGAGTGTTCCTGCGAACGCAGGAACCCAGAGTCCCGGGCGCCGCGCTTCGAACCCTGGGCTCCTGCCTCCGCAGGAGCACGGCATTTGTCGGATGGAGCTCGATCCACTCAAGCCCGCCTCGCGCCTTCGCGCCTTCGCGTGAACCAAATTCCGGTGTCGCACGCGGCCTTCGGAGCGACCGCATGACGATCCGGTTCCTCCTCGACAACGACATCATCGAGACCGAGGCCGCCGCCACCGACAGCGTGCTCGACCTGCTGCGCTATCGGTTGCGCCGTACCGGCACCAAGGAAGGCTGCGCCGAGGGTGACTGCGGCGCCTGCACCGTGCTGCTCGGCGAACCCGCCGGCGACGGCGTCCAGTGGCGTGCGGTCAACGCCTGTATCCTGTTCGTGCCGATGCTCGACGGCAAGGCGCTGATGACCGTCGAGAGCCTCGGCGGTGGCCACCCCGTGCAGCACGAGATGGTCACCCGCCACGGCTCGCAATGCGGCTTCTGCACCCCCGGCTTCGTCATGTCCTTGGTCGGGCGCAGCATGACCGCCGCCGGCACCGAAGGCGTCGCGGTCGGCGATGTCATCGCCGGCAACCTGTGCCGCTGCACCGGCTATGGCCCGATCCTCGCCGCCGGCGAGGCCGTGCCGCCCGCCCCGCGCGACGACAGCGAACTCGCCGCGCAATTGCGTGCCTTGCCGCGTGGCGAAGGCCAGGACTGGTTCGCCCCGCGTACCGCCGACGAACTCGCCGCGCTGCTCGTAGCGCATCCGCAAGCGCGCATCGTCGCCGGCGCGACCGATGTCGGGCTGTGGGTGACCAAACAGCACCGTGATCTCGGCACCGTCATCTTCCTCGGCGACGTGGCCGATCTGCGCACCGTCAGCGAAAGCGACGCCGGCCTCACCATCGGTGCCGGCGCGCGTTATGCCGATGCACGGTCGGCGCTCACCCGTCTCCACCCCGATCTCGGCGAACTCGTGCGGCGCATCGCCGGTGTGCAGGTGCGCAATACCGGCACGATCGGTGGCAACATTGCCAACGGCTCGCCAATCGGCGACATGCCCCCGGCGCTGATCGCACTCGGCGCCACGCTCACGCTGCGCCGCGGCGATACCCGCCGCACCATCGCGCTCGAAGACTTCTTCATCGCCTATGGCAGGCAGGACCGCAGTCCCGGCGAGTTCGTCGAAAGCATCTTCGTCCCCCGCCCCGCGCCGACCGCGCTGATCCGCATCGTCAAGCTGTCGAAGCGCTTCGACAGCGACATCTCCGCCGTGTGCGGCGCGATCGCGCTCGACCTCGCCGACGGCATGGTCGCCGGCGCCCGCGTCGCGTTCGGCGGCATGGCGGCAACGCCAAAGCGCGCGCCGGCCTGCGAGGCCGCGCTGACCGGAGCGCCATGGTGCGAAGCCACCATCGAAGCGGCGGCGGCTGCCATCGCGACCGACTATGCCCCGCTCGACGATCTGCGCGGCTCGGCCGGCTACCGGTTGACGGTCGCCGCCAATCTGCTGCGCCGGCTCTGGGCCGAGCAAGCGGGCGTGGCCGTCAGCGTATTGGAGGATGTCGATGGCTGAGGCCGATATCCCCACCAACGCGGTCGCTGCACCCCATCCGCACGACAGCGCCGTCGCGCATGTCGCCGGCAGCGCACGCTATGTCGACGACCTGCCCGAGCCGCACGGCCTGCTCCATCTTGCCTTCGGCCTTGCGCGCGACGGCCATGCCGACCTCGACGGGCTCGATCTCGCCGCGGTGCGCGCCGCGCCCGGCGTCGTCGCGGTCTACACCGCCGCCGACATTCCCGGCGAGAACAATGTCGGCCCGGTCAGTCATGACGAGCCGCTGCTCGCCAGCGACACGATCCTGTTTCCCGGCCAGGCGCTGTTCCTCGTCGCCGCCGACAGCGCCATCGCCGCGCGCCGCGCCGCGCGCCTCGGTCAGATCAGCACCACCCCGCGCGACGCACTCACCACCATCCCCGCCGCGCGCGCCGCCAACTCGCTGATCGAGGACAGCCAGACCATGGCGCGCGGCGACACCGCCGCCGCACTCGCCGCCGCCCCGCGCCGGCTGCAGGGCCGGCTCGAAATCGGCGGGCAGGAGCATTTCTACCTCGAAGGCCAGGTCGCCATCGCCACCCCCGGCGAGGGCACGCACATCCATATCGTCTCCTCGACCCAGCACCCCAGCGAGGTCCAGCACCTCGTCTCGCTGCTGCTCCGCCGCAGCCATGCCGAGATCGTGCTCGAGGTGCGCCGCATGGGCGGCGCGTTTGGCGGCAAGGAAACGCAGGCGGCCGCGCCGGCCGCCGCCTGCGCCTTGATCGCCGCACTCACCGGGCGTCCGGCCAAGATGCGGCTCGACCGCAACGACGACATGGCGATGACCGGCAAGCGCCACGATTTCACCGCCGGCTATGACGTCGGTTTCGACGATGAGGGCATGATCCACGCACTCCGGCTGGAACTCGCCTCGCGCTGCGGCGCCACCGCCGACCTGTCGCCGGCGATCAACGACCGCGCGATGTTCCACGCCGACAACAGCTATTTCCTGCCGGCGGTCGAGATCGTCAGCCACCGCCTGCTGACCCACACCGTCTCGAATACCGCCTTTCGCGGGTTCGGCGGGCCGCAGGGCATGCTCGCGATCGAGCGCATCCTCGATGCCGTCGCGATTGCCGTCAGCCGCGATCCGCTCGCGGTGCGCCGGGCCAATCTCTACGGCCCGGGTCGCGACATCACCCCCTACCACATGCAGGTGACCGACAATGTCGCGCCCGAGCTGATCGCCGAGCTCGCCGAACAGGCGGGCTATGCGGCACGCGTCGCCTCGCTCGCCGCCTTCAACGCGCGCAACACGATCCTGAAGAAGGGCCTCGCGCTGACGCCGGTCAAATTCGGCATCAGCTTCACCACCACGCACCTCAACCAGGCCGGCGCGCTGGTGCTGGTCTATGCCGATGGCTCGATCCAGGTGAACCATGGCGGCACCGAGATGGGCCAGGGCCTGATGGTCAAGGTCGCGCAGATCGTCGCGGACGTCTTTGCCGTGCCGCTCGACCGCGTGCAGGTGACGGCGACGCGCACCGACAAGGTGCCCAACACCTCGGCCACCGCCGCCTCGTCGGGCGCCGACATGAACGGCATGGCCGCGTTCAACGCCGCCGAGACGATCCGTGCCCGCCTCGCCGCCTTCGCCGCCGCGCGGTTCGGTTGTGCCGAGGACGAAGTGCGCTTTACGCGCGATGGCGTCGAGGCCGGCGGCGAACTGACGCCCTTCCATGCCCTCACCCGCATGGCGCATATCGGCCGCATTTCCCTGTCCTCGACCGGCTTCTACGCCACGCCCGACATCCATTACGACCGGACCACGCATAGCGGCCGCCCCTTCCTCTATTTCGCCTATGGCGCCGCGCTCAGCGAGGTCGTGATCGACACGCTGACCGGCGAGCACCGCGTGCTCGCCGTCGATATCCTCCACGATGTCGGGCGTTCGTTGAACCCGGCGATCGATCTCGGCCAGATCGAGGGCGGCTTCATCCAGGGCATGGGCTGGCTGACGGCGGAGGAGCTGGTTTATGACGATCGCGGCCGCCTGCTCACCCACGCGCCCTCGACCTACAAGATCCCCACCGCCAATGATCGCCCGCGCCGCATGGACATCCGGCTCTGGGCCAAGGGTAGCAACCCCGCCCCGACGATCCACCGTTCCAAGGCGGTCGGCGAGCCACCGCTGATGCTGGCGATCTCGGTCTTCTCCGCGCTGACCCATGCCGTCGCGGCGACGTTACCGGGCAAGGGCCTCCCCGATCTCGATGCCCCCGCGACGCCGGAGCGGGTGCTGGCGGCGATCACCGAACTCCGCGCGCGTCGGACGTGATGCGTACCTCCACCCTCCCGACCGTCACCCCGGACATGTTCCGGAAGCACCACGCTCCCGATTACACCCGTGTTCCTGCGAACGCAGGAACCCAGAGCCAGAAGCGCCGCGCCTCGAACCCTGGGCTCCTGCGTCCGCAGGAGCACATCGCTAATTCGCGGTCTCGCACCAGCATGATTCAAAACCTCGCCAAACCGTGCATGGCTGGCGACATGAAAAAGCAGCACCCCAGCGATCTTCGGCCACGTGTTGGAAGATCGAAATTTGCCGAATCCCCCCTGAAATTCCCTGCCATGTTGGCGTTGGCAGGGAAAATCGGCCCCCGTCCGGCAGGGAATATGTTGGACATGTCGAAGGTCGCGCGATGAGCGACTGGGCAACCGCCGCGCGCACCGCGCCGCACGGCCAGCCGATGGCGCTCGTCACCGTCCTCGCCACCGAAGGCTCGGCGCCGCGCGGTCCCGGCGCGCGCATGCTCGTCACGACGGACAGCCAGGCCGGCACGATCGGCGGCGGCGCGCTGGAGTGGCGCGCGGCCGAACAGTCGCGTGCGATCCTCGCGCTGCCGTCGGGCAGCTGGCGCGTGCAGGATTATCCGCTCGGCCCCTTGCTCGGCCAATGCTGCGGTGGCCGCGTCCGCCTGCTGGTCGAACATCTCGGCGATACCGGCTGGATCGACGCGCTCGCCGACGGCGCCGTGGTCCGCGCGACGCTGCGCGACGACCATGTCGAGCGCGTCGTGGCGACCGACCGCCACCGCTGGCCACGCGCCGAACACACCGCGCAGGCCGAAGCGCTGACCAGCCGCGGACCGCTCCCCACCGCCGGCTTCGCCTTTGTCGAGCCCGACGACAGCGCCCGCCGCCCGCTGATCCTGTTCGGTGCCGGCCATGTCGGCCGCGCCATCGCGCGCATGCTGCCCGGCCTGCCCTTCGACCTCGCCTGGTTCGACAACCGTGCAGAGCTCGCCGACATCCCCGGCGTGACGGTCGACAGCGAAGACGCGCTGGTCGCCTGCGCGGCCCAGGCCGGCGCCGGCGCGGCGGTGCTGATCCTGACCCACGACCACGCACTCGACTACCGCCTCGCCGCAGCGGCGCTCGGCTCGCGGGCGGACTATGTCGGCATGATCGGCTCGGCGACCAAGCGCGCGCGCTTCCTCTCGCGCCTCGCGACCGACGGCGTCGACAGCACCCGCCTCACCTGCCCGATCGGCCAGCCCGGCATCGCCGGCAAGGCCCCCGAGGTGATCGCGGTTGCGACGCTGGCCCAGTTGCTTGCATTGGGTCCGGTCGCATGACGTCCGCGGTCTTGCACTTTCCTTGCTCCCCGGCGAAGGCCGGGGCCCAGTTACGGGCCGCTCGCAACTGGGCCCCGGCCTTCGCCGGGGAACTGCTCTTTGTTGATCAAACACCATGACCCTCACCGCCTACCGCGCCGAGCTGCTCAGCGTGCCGGAAGACCCGATCACCGGCGCCACGCCGCTGCACCATGCCGATGGCCTGCTCGTCATCGAGGACGGCATCGTCGTCGCGTTCGGCGCGTATGATGATCTTGCCCCGCGCTACCGCAACCTCGCGATCGAGCGACTGGACGGCCTGCTCGTCCCGGGCTTCGTCGACACGCATATCCACTATCCGCAAACCGACCGCATCGCGGCGCATGGCGCGCAACTGCTCGACTGGCTCGAACGCCATATCTTCGCCGAGGAAGCGCGTTTCGCCGACCGCGCCCATGCCGGCGCCGTCGCGGCCTTCTTCCTCGACGAGCTGCTGCGCAACGGCACGACCAGCGCTCTGGTCTTCGCCACCGTCCATGCGACCTCGGTCGACGCGCTGTTCGATGCGGCGCTGGCCCGCGACATGCGCATCGTCTCGGGCAAGGTGTTGATGGACCAAGGGCCTGCGACCCTGCGCGACAGCGTCGCCGAGGGTCGCGCCGACAGCGAGGCGCTGATCGCGCGCTGGCGCGGGCGCGGGCGACTTGGCTACGCGATCACCCCGCGCTTCGCGTTGACCTCGTCCGACGCGCAGCTCGCCGATGCCGGCACGCTGCTCGCGGCGCACCCCGAGACGCTGCTCCACACCCATCTTGCCGAGAACGCGGGCGAATGCGCCGCCGTCGCCGCGCGCTTTCCGGATGCGGCCGACTATCTCGACGTCTATGATCGCTTCGGGCTGGTCGGCGCGCGTTCGGTGTTCGCGCACTGCATCCATATGAGCGACCGCGCGCTCGGGCGGATGGGCGCGGCGGGTAGCGCGATCGCCTTCTGCCCGACCAGCAACCTGTTCCTCGGCTCGGGCCTGTTCGATCTCGCCGCCGCCGATCGCCACGGCGTCCAGACCGGGCTGGGTAGCGACATCGGCGCCGGCACCAGCTTCTCGCTGCTCGCGACGATGGCCGAGGCGTACAAGGTCTGCCAGTTGCGCGGCGCCAGCCTCGACCCGTTTCGTGCGCTGCATCTCGCCACCGCCGGCGGCGCCCGCGCGCTCGGGCTTGCCGACAGCATCGGCGCGCTCCAGCCGGGGCAGGAGGCCGACTTCATCCTGCTCGACGACAGGGCGACGCCGCTGCTCGCCCGCCGCACGGCCGGCGCGAGCCTGTTCGACCGGTTGTTCGCGCTGCAGATCCTCGGCGACGATCGCGCCATCGCCGGCACGTGGCTTGCCGGCAAGCGCACCTATGTGCGCCATGAAGGAACCCCATGCTGAAGAAATTCCTGACGGTCTTCGAACCCTTTGTGCTGACCTTGCTCGGCACGGTGCTGCTCGCCACCTTCCTGCCGCCGCGTGGGAGCTTCGTCGGGATCTTCAACGTCGCCGCGACCGCCGGCATCGTGCTGCTGTTCTTCCTCCACGGCGCCAAGCTGTCGCGTCAGGCGATCTGGGACGGCATGCGCAACTGGAAGCTGCACGTGACGGTGCTTGCCGTGACGTTCGGGCTGTTCCCGCTGCTCGGCCTCGGCCTGAGCCACCTGCCGTTCGTCGCCGCGCCGGTCGCGGCCGGGCTGCTGTTCCTCACGCTGCTGCCCTCGACCGTCCAGTCGTCGATCGCCTTTACCGCCATCGCGCGCGGCAATGTCGCGGCCGCCGTGTGCAGTGCGTCCTTCTCCAACCTGCTCGGCATCGTGCTGACCCCGGCGCTGGTCGCGCTGCTGATGCATCTCGGCGGCGCCAATGGCGGCGGGCTGGCGGCGGTCGAGAAGATCATCATGCAGCTGCTCGTGCCGTTCGTCGCCGGACACCTGATGCGACCGCTGATCGGCGGCTTTGTCGCGCGCCACAAGCCGCTGATGACGATCGTCGATCGCGGCTCGATCCTGCTCGTCGTCTATACCGCGTTCGGCGCGGCGGTGGTCGAGGGACTGTGGCACCGCGTCTCGGGCTTCGATCTCAGCGTCATCCTGATCCTCTGCTCGGTGCTGCTGGCGATCGTGCTGGCGGCGACCTGGGCGCTCGGCCGCATCTTCCACTGGCCGCGCGCCGACGCGATCGTGCTGCTGTTCTGCGGCTCGAAGAAGAGCCTCGCCTCGGGCGTGCCGATGGCCGGCGTGCTGTTTCCCGCCGCCCAGGTCGGCGTGATCCTGCTGCCGCTGATGCTGTTCCACCAGATCCAGCTGATCGCTTGCGCGGTGATCGCACGACGCTATGCCGAACAAGACCCGACACCGACAAGGACACCGTCATGAAGCGCACACTCGCCGGCCGCGACGTCGAGGCGATCGGCCTTGGTTGCATGGGCCTCAGCTGGGCCTATGGCACACCACCCTCGGACGAGGACGGCGCGCAGCTGCTGCATCGCGCGCTCGACCTCGGTTACACCCATCTCGACACCGCGCGGATCTACGGCGTCGGCCATAACGAGATGCTGATCGGCGAAGCGCTCGCCGGGCGCCGCAACGAATTCTTCCTCGCGTCGAAGACCGGCATCATCGTCGATGGCGACAAGCGCCGCATCGACTGCCGGCCCGAGACGATCCGCGCCGCGATCGAGGAGAGCCTCGCGCTGCTCAAGACCGACCATATCGACCTTTATTACCTCCACCGCCCCGACTTCGCGACGCCGATCGAGGAGTCGATCGGCGAACTCGCCCGTGCAGTCGAGGCGGGCAAGATCGGCAGCATCGGGCTGAGCGAGATGTCGGCCGAGACGCTGCGCCGCGCCGCCGCGGTCCACCCGATTGCGGCACTGCAGACCGAATATTCGCCGTGGACGCGCAACCCCGAAATCGCCGTGCTCGACGCCTGCGCCGAACTCGGCACGACCTTCGTCGCCTTCTCGCCGGTGGCGCGGGGCGTGCTGGCCGGTGCGGTGCGCGACCCCGCCACGCTGGGCGACAAGGACCTGCGCCGCGGCATGCCGCGCTTCAAGCCCGACAATTGGCCTACCAACCTCGCGCTGGTCGACGCCTTTGACGCCATCGCTGCGGAACAGGGCGTGACCCCGGCACAGCTCTCGCTGGCCTGGGTGCTGTCGCGTGGCGAACATGTCGTGGTCATCCCCGGCACCGCCTCGATCGCGCATCTCGAGGAGAATATCGCGCGCAAGGACTGGGTCATCCCGAGCGAGGTCGCGGCGCGGATCGACGCGCTGTTCGCACCCGAGGCGATCGCCGGCCCGCGCTACCCGCCCGCCGCGCAGGCCACCGTGTCGACCGAGGAGTTCGCGTAACCGCTTCTTAGGGGCGGTCGGTCTAGATGGTGCGCGATGCGCCAGCTGCCCCTGATCGCCCCGAATGCGCCACGGCTGAGCGAGCTCGGCGACGAGCTGCGCCGGGTCGAGGCGTCGGGCATCTTCTCCAACAACGGCCCCGAGGTCCGCGCGTTCGAGGCCGAAGCGACCGCGCAGCTGTTCGACGGCCGTGGTGCGAGCCTCGCAGTAACGAACGCCACGCTCGGCCTGATGATCGCGCTCAAGGACGCGGCCGGCACCGCCGAGCCTCCGGGGCGCTTCGCACTGATGCCCGCGCTGACCTTCGCCGCGACGGCGCAGGCGGCGCACTGGGCGGGCCTGACCCCGCTGGTGTGCGACGTCGACCCCGACGACTGGGGCATGGCGGCGCGCGAGGAGGAGCGGCTGCTCGCGCGGCACGGCGAGCGCATCGCGGTGCTGCTGCCCTATGCGACCTTCGGCAACGCGATCGACCTCGACCGCTACGCCTGGCTCCAGCGGCGCCACGGCCTCGGCGTGGTGGTCGACGCGGCCGCCTCGCTCGGCACGCGCGACGACCGGGGCGGCGGCTTCGGCGCCGGCGCGCCCTTTCCTTGCGTCTTCTCGATGCACGCGACCAAGCCCTTCGCCGTGGCCGAGGGCGGGCTGATCCATTCCGGCGACGTTGCGCTGATCGCGCGGTTGCGCGCCATGGCGGGCTTCGGCTTCGAGGAGGGGCGCAGCGCCACGCTGCCCGGCCTCAACGCCAAGCTGCCCGAGGTCATCGCCGTGATGGCACGTGCCAGGCTCGGCGGGTTCGACGCCGCCTGCGACCACCGCGCAACGATCGAGCAGACCTATCGCGACACGCTGTCGGGCGTCGAGCTGCAGGCGGTGGCGGGCCGGCGTCGCGCCAGCGCGTTCATGACCGTCGCGCTGCCCGCACGCCTCGCCCCGCGCCGCGACGCCATCGCGGCGGCGCTTGAGGCGCGCGGCATCGGCAGTGGCCGCTACTTCAGCCCGCATCTCGGCGAGCAGCCCTGGGTGCAGTCGGTCGCGACGATCGAGCCGACGCCGGTCGCCGATGGACTCGCCGCGCGGCTGCTGTCGCTGCCGATCACCGACGCGATGGTGGCCGAAGACGCGGTCCATGTCGCGCGCACCCTGGCCGACATCTGCCGCGCCGAGCGCACAGCCGCGCCGGCAACGGTGACGACGCCGGTCGCCGAGACGCTGCTGGTCGGCGGCGGGCCGGCCGGGACGGCGCTGCTGACCGCGGCGAGCAAGCACGGGCTGATCGCGGAACTGGCGCGCGGGCTGGTGCTGGTCGAGCGCGATGCCGCGCTCGGCGGCGGGCGGCTTGGCGGCTATGCCATCACCTCGGACAGCACGGCGCAGACCTTCCTCAGCGCGGTCGTCGACAACCCGCATCCCGAACTCGCGGCGCTCGCGCACCACCCGGTCGGCCGCACGGTCGCCGGTTATGCCGACGCGCTGGGCGTGCCGCTGTACGAGGCCGGGCCGTTGCTGCGCGAGACGGGCGCGCGGCTGGGGCGGATCGTCACCGGCCATGGCGGCACGGTGTTGACCGGGCATGAGGCGCTGGGCACCAGACGCACCGCGGCGGGGCTGTGGGCGACGACGCTGCGCCGCGCCGATGGCACGACGGTCGAGCGGCTGTCGCGCAACGTCGTGATCGCCACCGGCGGGCACCAGCCCTTCGACCGCCTTGCTGCGACGCAGGTCGCGGGCGCCGCGCTGAATGAGCTTGCCGGCGACCGGCTGCACGCCTCGGACGATGTACTCGCGCTGGGCGGGGTAGAGCGTATCGCCGCGTTGCTCGCCAGCAGGCGCAACCCGCGCGTGACGGTGGTCGGCGGATCGACCAGCGCGCTGGCGACGGTCGCGCTGCTGCTGCGCAGCCGGCCGGGAATCGCGTTCGGCGCGGGGGGCGTGACCCTGCTTCATCGTCGCCCGCTTCGGCCATTTTATCCATCGGTTGAATCAGCGCGGGCCGAGGGCTTCAGCGATTTCGGCCCCGACGATGTGTGCCCGGTGTCGGGCTTCGTCTATCGCCTCGCCGGCTTCCGGCTGGAAGCGCGCGAACTGGTGTTGCGGATGCTCGGTGTCGATGGCCGCGCGCCCGACCCGCGCGTGCGGCTACATCGCATCGCCGGGGACGATGACGAAGCGGCGCGCGACCTGATCGCGGGGGCGGACGTGGTGATCGGCGCGCTCGGCTATCGCCCGTTCGCGCTGCCGGTTGCCGATCGTGACGGCGCGCCCATCGCGCTCGCCGCCGAACAGGGCGAGGCGATGGTCGACCGCCATTGCCGCGTGGTCGATGCGGGGGGCGCCCCGCTCCCCGGGCTGTTCGGCATCGGCCTGGCCGCCGGTTTCGTGCCCTGGGGCGCGATGGGCGGCGAGCCGAGCTTTCGCGGCCAGGCCAATGGCCTGTGGCAATGGCAGAACGATGTCGGGCTGATGATCGTGCACCAATTGCTCGGCGAACGCGCGGCGGTCGCGGCATGAGCGCGCCGACCGTCAGCGTGGTGATGGCGGCGTACAAGGGCGCCGCGCTGGTCGGCGAGACGCTCGCGTCGCTGCAGGCGCAGACGCTGACCGATTTCGAGCTGGTGGTGGTGGACGATTGTTCGCCCGACGACACGCTCGCGGTGCTGCGCTCGTGGGACGATCCGCGTTTCCGCGTCATCGCCGCCGAGACCAACCAGGGCGTGGTGCGCTCGCGCAACCGCGCCTTTGCCGCGGCACGCGGGCGCTATATCGCTGCACTCGACCATGACGATCTTTGCCATCCGGAGCGCTTTGCGAAGCAGGTCGCCTATCTCGACGCGCATCCCGACACGGTGCTGCTCGGCACGGCCTCGAACAATTTGCAGGACGGGGTGATCTCGCCCTCCACGCTGGCGCCGCTGACCACGCCGCCGCTGGTCGAATGGCTGCTCAGAATCGAGAACCCGCTGGTGTGGTCATCAGTGATGATGCGTGCGGATGCCGCGCGGCGGATGGACGCGTTCCAGCGCCCCGAAATGGTGTTTGCCGAGGACTATGACCTTTATCACCGCATCGCGAAGTTCGGCCGCATCGCGCGGCTCGACGATGTGCTGGTGACGTATCGCAAGCATTCGGGCAGCGCCTCGCACACGCATATCAGCGCGATGACCGACCGCGCGACCGACGTGCTGGCGGCGGACTATGCCGACGTGTTCGGCGACGAGGCGGCCGACTATGCCGCGCTGATCGTGCGCTATGTGATGGGCCGGATGGCGGTGCCCGACCGCACGACGCTGCGCCTGGTCGGCGAGGCGATCATCCGGCTGCAGGACGATTTTCTGGCCCGCGCGCGCCCCGATCCGCAGAGCCGCGCGCTGATCCGCTGGGAAACCGCGCGACGCTGGGCACGGATCGGCGAGATCGGCCTGCGCAGCGGGACGCTCGGGCTGGTCGATGCGGCCGCGGTCAGGCCGGACCATCTCGGGCTGGGCTATGCCGGGATCGACGAACTGATCCTGTCGCGGATCCTGGGCAGCGCGCGCGCGGTGCGGCGGCGGTTGCGGGAGCGGGCGGCGGGGTGAGGTTGGGGGCGGGGGTGTCGGGTTGGCGGTGCGGCTGAGCCAGCGTTGCGGAGGGGGTGGGCGGGTTTGGGAATTCCCGTCGTTCCGTTTAGAGCGGTTTGCGGCGGGCCTCCTGGGGAGCGATGGACGCTCCGGGGATGAGCGGGCGATGGCAGAGAACGGGCAAGACTGGCCTATTGCGGACAGGTAGGTTCTAGTCAGAAGACCAAGTGAGCTGCCCTCTGTTAGCTTGTGTCGTCTATAAACGGCGGGCGCGATTTTGCTCGCCTCGCAGCGCCCGCGCGATGTGAAGCGGTGCATCGAGAATAGGGAAATCTCTTTTTTTCGCCTCCTCCAGCATTTTCGGGCCCAAATTCGTTCCAAGCGCCAAGACCATCAGAATCGTGGCGTCTAGATCGACCAACTCGGCAGGCCGGGGCAGCATGCGCCAGTGAAGAGCGTCTTTCCTGGCGGCATCGATATTTTCCGATCTCGCTGCGTAACAAGTCGTCAAGCTACGGTCGATCCAGGGCTGTTCGGACGCAAGCACTTCCGGGTGCCCGACAAAAGCGTCCGCTAAGCGCACATAGCTGTCGATCGACAGCCCGGTCGCTCCGGCCGCATGGCCTCCGGCACGATCTAGCGTGATACGGATGCCCTCGCTGTCTGCGAAAGCTTTGGGAGTTTGGCCGCTTTCCCACATCAACCAGTCTGCCTGCATGATGCCAAGCAACTGGCGCGGCTCGCCGCGCGCCCGCTCGCTCATCGGACGGCGTCGATCTTTGTGCTCACGAGTTTCTGCGGGCCCCCATTGCTGGCGAGCTCCCTGCAACACGTCATCGTAGGCCGACAGTCGCTCGGCCGCGCGATCGATATCCGCGAGCGCCACGAGGCCCGCGCCTACGGGCATACCTAAGGTGAGAAAATGACGTCCCGCCTTCAAAAGAAGGTGCCGCGCATCATCCGTCGCCCCCAACAGTAATGCAATACACGCTGCATCGCGCAGCAGCGTCGCAGCGCAGGCGTGGCTCAGCATGGCTCCGTCGCCCGTAACATCTGCCTTACTTTTGAGAGTGCCGAGATGAGCTTCCGCGCGATCCTGAAGAAAGACCTGCCGCCGCCGCAGCCTTTCGGGTGAGATACCGGGAACGTCGATGCGCATTAGAAAAGATCCCGGATATTGCTTAGTGCATCAGGCTCCACATAGGTGGGGTTCGGGTAAACAGTTTGCGGCACTGTTTTGCTGTAAGCTGCATCCCACCACTCGACCTTCTCGATCTGATTAGCCGGAATACCGACCTTCGCGGTGATTTCTCCTTCCAGCTGGTAGGGCGACCAACGCTGATAGATATTTAGGTCACGTACCGGCTCCGCAACTGCGGAAAGGGGAACTGCGCGATGATAACTGACCGGTACCCAGAGATAGAATAAGGCCCCAGGTCTGGTCCAATCCTCAGTGGCGAACATCAATGCAGTATCGCGTGCCGAATAGACGAAGTTCCGCTGGACCAAGGCATCGCGCTCAACCGCGCCGCAGGCGAGCGAGATGAAGGGCGTATCGGCCTTGAAGGCGTCATAATCGTGGAGATGTCGATCGAGATTAGACTCAGTAAGAACATTCTCGATGTCCGCTGGCGAGATCACTCCTCGCTTGCGCCACCAGTTCGATTCCAGGCCCATGCCTCGAAGGGCGCGGTTCGC
Organism: Sphingomonadales bacterium; assembly: GCA_038245375.1. Classification (GTDB taxonomy): domain Bacteria; phylum Pseudomonadota; class Alphaproteobacteria; order Sphingomonadales; family Sphingomonadaceae; genus Sphingomonas. Next base: position 21,358 of record JBBRSN010000072.1, read on the forward strand.
CGCCTCTCCTTTCGAAATGCCGTCGCCTTCATCCTCGACCCTGCCGACGATCCCCTTCACGCAGCGCTGAATGTACATATCAAGCCCTCCGCCGCTCGAGCGCGTCCAAGATCAGGTTAAAGAGTTCGTCTGGTCGTACGGTCAGGCCAAGTGCTCCGGGCGGCGCCGGGCGATCCTGCCCTACGTAGAAGATTAGAATCGGCGCGAGGATTGCGCGCCCAATTTCGGGTATAAGCATCTCGCCAGCGTCAGGATTCTGACCGCGCCCCATGTCGGAGATCACTATGTCGTAGACAGCGCCAGAGAACTGGCGTCGCGCCTCCGCATCATCCGTCGCTAGGTCGATCATCGCACCAAGCCGTCGGAGCAGCCGGATCTCGTTGACGTTGCTGGCGGGATTGTCGTCAATCCAGAGAAAACGCGAACCGGCAAAAAGTAAGCAGAGTCGCTGGATTCGACGAGATACCTGATCCTGCGACTGAAGCGGCAGGTCGATATTCTTCGCTGCCGCCGCCTCCGCCAGATAGCCTTTGAACTCGATCTCGACGCCAGCGAAACCGATCTTGCGCGCGTTGAGAAGTGCGGCTGCGATCTTCCGCGGACCGATGAACAGGATCACGCCAATGATGAGGACCGCCCAGAGGAGATGCGGACCCAGGCTTTCCGCTAACTTGCTCCAGTTTAGTCCTTCCACAGTCGGGTAGGCGATACTAATATTCATCCCGTTTCTCCCTCGCTGGGATGTAGCTCAGACCTGCGTAGCAAGCGAACGATATTGCGGTTCAATATTGGTTTTGTCACAAGTGGGGGCACCCAAGGTTATACCAGCCCTCCGATTAGCTACGCCATTCCCAACGACATCTTACAGACGTGGGCTGACGGAATTAGCTTTGAGGGTACCGACGGCAGAAGGCGGCGTTGAGGCGAAATTACGCCGACGTAAGCGCTTGCTCAGCCGTCTGATCGATATTGAAACGCCCACGCAGCGGTCGGGATGTCTGCAGCGTCATCGGAGCGGCATCCATTGTGACATCTCGTCGCCGGGGTTGCCGCTCAACATCATGCGCGCGGATTCAACTGAACCGAAATAGTCGATTGGATCAACTGAGTAGCGCAACATGGTGGAACGGCTGACCTTGGCAGCGTCCAGCGTCTTATGAATATGGTCTAATCGTCGGCGGCATTTCGCCCCAACCGCTTCTAGCGCAACTGGAAGCTGGCGCTTCAGAGCGGCGAGCGTATCAACATTGAACCCTATGCTCGTTGAACCGCTGGCTATTCTCCAAGCGCTTTTCGATGCCTCTTTGGCAAAGAGATAATCGGCGTGCCAAAGGTCGCCTCCAATGGTGGCGCCTGCCTCTACATGGCCTATTGCGCCATTTCTAATGTTGATCAGTGTCTTGTGGTCGTTGCGTTGCTCAAGATTGAGTTTTTTCAGGTCCAGCTGAATGGACCCCCGCTCGGTTTTCGAGCCGCCGGTTGCAGTCGCGCGAACGTATAGAAGTATCGCCGAGGTAAGCAGCGCGCTCTTTATGTGCGTTATACCGCCCGGTCCTATACCGCCCGGTCCTATAGCGCCCGGTGGAAGCTGATCGAAAACCTCGCAAACTTCACTGGCGTTCCGCAGGTCGGCTAAGCAGGATTGCGCACGCCACGCTGCCCGCAGTGAGTCCGAGAGATCCCGCTTGCCCCCACGAGATTCCAGCGCGCGGGCCATCGCTAAGAGATCGACGGTAACTGGAAAGGGCACTGGAACCACCTTTCTTGGCGTCGCAGGGGAGCTTCTAGGTATGGACCTGGAAGCTGGTCGGATTGAACAATACCCAACGGCGCCCGCGGCGCTCCAGGGTGCCTCCCACCTCCACCGTGCGACCTGCGGCGTGCGCCTCTACGGCCTGAAGGTAATCAGCAGGGGTCAGAGAAGCGCGAACCGTGATGTCGCCAGTTGCGTCGCTCGACCATAGAATAGCAACCTCCCGCTCCCCCATCATATCCATCAGGTCCGAAGGGTCCGCCTGTGAGGCGAGCCGAATGACGCGGCCGAAAACCGTCTCCTCCCACGCGGTGACGCGTGATCGAAGCACCTTTGCAGCTGCTCGGATGAACTCGACCTGCGGGCGATCGAGTTCGAAATGCGCGTCCCGCGCCGGGTCCGACCGCGCGCCCTTCCACTCTGGGCTAAAGGAGAAGTCGAAAACGATCCCGCTGGGAGATGTGCCATCGACCAATGCCGCAAGCTGCTCGCATACGTTCGCGCTAAAGCCCGTCTTGACGGTGTCGGTTATTGGATCGGTACTGTCGGCGGCAACGGCGGCAGAGACAGCCCTGAGACCGCGGGCAAGGCGCTGAATGACTCGCCGCTCGAACGGCGGGACGGGCTCGAAGCCTGGCAGGGCGTCTTGGCTGTTTGGCTCAAGTGGAGACTCAACAGTAAATCCGAAACTTCCCCGAAAAGTGTGACCAAAGCGGCATCGGTTCGCGTACTCGGATGCCTCCTTTTTTGTCCTCAGAAAGTAGGCCTGCGGATCAAGCTCCGTGTTGGCAGCCGCCGCCAGTACCCCCCTTATGCCCAAGACGAAGCTTTGAGCCATTTCAAGGCGAATGGAGTCATCCACGACCATAGCGTCGGGAATACGGGAGCGGACGACATCGAAGGCGACCTCTCGGATTGCTCGAGCCACATCCAGCTCAGCGCGGTCCTCAACAGCGGAAATCGCATCAATCACACGGGCGACCTGAGAGGAATACTCCGAAGATCGGATGCTGTTCGGCACCACCAGTTCAATGCCTGTCAGATCTGAGACGTCGGACACGAACACCTCAAAATTTCGGCCGCCGCCGGCACGGCTCTCCAGCAGCGCCTTCGCCGCCGGATTGTCGAGCGGCGCGCTATCCTGCGCGGAGCTGCGAACGTGCCAACCCGTCGCTACGAGGTAGCGCCGCAACATTTCCAAGGGCACCGCTCCAGGCCCAGTTTCCCGAAAATCCATCATGCCGCCTGCTTCTCCCGCCGCGACTTTTCTGCAGCCAGCAGTTGAGTGAGGCTTTCCGCAGTCAGAAGTTGCGCAACGGGTATTTTGATACGCTTTGTCGAGTGCTCATTCTCGACAACCGTGCCTTGGAAGGTATGATAGAAACAGCAGTTGCGGAGGGTGGTGTATTCCGCAGTAACAGAGTGCCAGCCGGAACTGTTCCCCGTCAGCACTCATGGCACAGATTTGAGGTTGTGATTTAAGGAGGGTTGGGTCTTCGTCGCAGTGACGAAGGAACGAAGATGAAGACCCAACCCTCCTTGAAAAAATTGCCGGTGAAGGCCCCCGCTGAGCGG
>JBBRSN010000073.1:0-24591 GCA_038245375.1 Sphingomonadales bacterium
CATGGTCGCGCGCATCGGCCGGGTCGATCGCGACGATCGGGATATGCGTCAGGTCCTCTCTTTCTGCTCCTCCCCCGGAGGGGGAGGGGGACCGCGAAGCGGTGGAGGGGCTTGGAGCGAGCGGCGCGGGCAACGCGCGCCAAGCCCCTCCACCATCCTTCGGATGGTCCCCCTCCCCGTTCCGGGGAGGAGTTAGCGGAAGCCGCGCCACCTGCTCCGCTTCCTCGATCGTCTCGGGCGCGAACACGTCGGGAATGCCGAGCTTGTGGATCGCGATCAGCGAGAAGCTGCGCGGCGCGACCGGGTCACCGAGCCGCTCGGTCACGCGCACGGTGATCCGCGGCGGCCGCCCTGCCTTCTCCGCCAGCACAAGATCGCCCGGCTCGGCACCACCGGCGTCGGAGACCTGGAAGTCGCGACGCTCGCGCTTCTCGACGCCCTGCAGCCACAGCCGCCCGCCTTCCTCGTGCAGCACGCCGAGCACCAGTTCCTCGCCGCGCGCGAGCTGCTTCATCGGGTGCGCGATCCAGCCATTGCCGGCTTCCTCGGTGCGCGCGAGGATTCGGTCGCCGACGCCAAGGCTACCCGACTTGCGCTCGCGCACGCGCAGCCGCGGCGCCGGTGTATCGGCCTCCCAGCGCTCGGGCGTCGCCCAGATCGTGCCGCTGTCGTCGGCATCGACGATGCGCAGCACCGTGACCTTGGGCAGGCCGCCAAGCTTGTGGAAGGCGCGCCCCGCAGCGCCGTCGATCAGCCCCTCATCGGCCATGTCCTTGAGCAGCGCCTTGAGCGCGATCTTCTCCTGCGCGGTCAGCCCGAAGGCGCGCGCGATTTCGCGCTTTCCCGCCGGGACATCGGAGGAGACGATGAAATCGAGAATCTGCTGCCGGGTCGGCAGGCCGGCAGGGGGGCGTTTGGGCATCGCCCAGCGATACGCGCCGCGCGCGCGAATGTCATTCCCGCGAATGGGAAAGGGGCGCAGCGCCATCGCGCCACGCCCCTGCCCTCATATCGCGTCGAAGATCAGAACTTGCCGCGGATCGTCACGCCATAGGTGCGTGGCTCGGCAAGGAAGGCCGAGAAGATCTGCGCGCCGCCGGGATAACGCGAGTCCGGCGTAAATATCGCATTGGCGCCGCCGGCCTGGAATGGCGAGCTGAACGCGACCTGCGTGTACTGGGCATTGAGGATGTTCTGGCCCCAGAACTCGATCGCCCATTTCTGCTTCGGTCCGCGAATGCCGATGCGGGCATTCATCACGAAGAAGCTGTCCTGCTCCTTTTGCGGGAACAGGTCGGACCCCGAATTATAGTCGCCCGACAGGCGACCATCGACATAGAACAGTCCGGACAGGCCGCTCGATCCAAGCGGTGGCGTCCAGGTGACGGCGGTGGTCACCACGGTCTCCGGCGCATTCGACAGATTGTCGCCCGGCAGCAGCCGCAGTGCCGGATCGAGCGGTGCGCCGCTCGAATTGCCGACCAGGTTCTTGGCATATTTGGTGTTCGAGTAGGTGAAGCCGGCATTGACGCTGAAGTTGCGGATCGGGGTCAGCACGGCCTCGAGTTCGACGCCCTGCGAAATCACGCCCGCCTTCACGTCGCCCGGCGCGCACGCACCGGTCGCCGCGCTGAGATCGCGATCACCGCCGGCCAGGTCGGTCTTGCAGCCATTGATGTTTTGCACGAGGAAGACCGAGCCGTTGAAGGTGTTGAGCTGGAAGTTCTTGAACGCCTGGTGGAACGCCGCGACATTCAGGCTGAAGGTCGGCGACGAATATTTCGCACCGACTTCGAAGGCGTTGTTGATCTCCTGCGCAAACTGCAGGTTGTGGACCAGCGCCTGCGCGCCGCCGGCCGCCGCGAAGCTGCCGAGCGGGCTCTTGAGCGCCGAGCGATCGAGGTTGAACCCGCCCGCCTTGTAGCCGCGCGCATAGCTCGCATAGGTCAGCAGGCGCGGTGTGATCTTGTACGACAGGATGCCCGTGCCGGTCAGCTCGCTTTCGCTACGTTGGTCGTTGATCGACACGCCGTTGAGCTCGGAGGTCGAGTTGCCCTGGCAGGTCAGGCTGATCAGGCCGCCGGCGACCGCCGCGAGGCCGGCATTGCTCAGGAATGATCCGAGCGCGGCCTGCTGTGCAGGACAGGCCACGTTGTTGTTGCCGAACAGCGTGTTGAGCTTCTTGGTCTCGTGCGTCCAGCGGAGGCCGACCGTCAGCTTCAGCCCTTCGGTGATCTCGAAGATATTGTGCGTGAAGAACGCATAATTCTTGCTGTTCTGGTTATAGACCGACGGCGTGTCACCGACATTGTTGACGGTGTCGAGGCGGTCGAAACCGGCCAGGATCGACGGGCCGGCGGCGCCGAAAGCGCCCGACACGGTCGCCCGCAGCGCGGGGTTGATGCAGCCCGACGAGGTCGGATCGAAGGCGAAGGCGAGGCCGCCGCCATTGATGATACGGCACGCGGCAAAACGGCCATATTGCGATCCGAACTTCAGATTGTCGCGAACCTGCAGGTCCTCGTTGGCGAAGAATGCGCCGACCAGCCAGTCGAGCTTGCCGCCGAGCGCCTCGCCTTGCAGGCGCAGTTCCTGCGAGAAGGTCTTGAATTCGCGACGCCCCGCATCCGGGCCCGGGGCGCGGTACAGGATGTCTACATAACTGTAATCGGTGTCGGACGCCTGATAGTTGTAATAACCGCGATAGGCGGTGATCGAGGTCAGTTTGGCGCCGCCGAGATTATAGTCGATCTGGCCCGACACGCCCCAATCCTGCGTCTTGCCGGCATAGGAGCGGCCCGGCGAGACATAGAGATTGCGCGAATAAGGGTTGCTGAACGCCGCGACCGGCTCGCCGAGCCGCGTCAGCACCGGGATGATCGAGTTCGCATTGGTCAACAGGTTCTGGTTGGCAGAGGCGACCGTCTGATCGATATAGGCCGCCGCGCAGCAATCCTCGGTCCGCCGGGTAAAATCGCCGATCAGGCGGATCGACAGGTCGCTCGACGGCTGGAACAGCAACTGGCCGCGCAGGAAGAAGCGGTTGCGGTTGTTGATGTCGGTGTTGTTGGTCACGTCGTGATAGAAGCCGTCACGCTTGACGTACACGCCGTCGATCCGCGCACCGATCGTATCGCTGAGCGGCGCGTTCACATTGCCGTCGACGCGGATGTAATTGTAATTACCGTAGCTCGCCGAACCACCCGCGCTCAGACGGTTGAGGTCGGGCATCTTGCTGGTGATCGAGATGATGCCGGCCGAGGCGTTGCGGCCGAACAGCGTGCCCTGCGGACCGCGCAGCACTTCGACGCGCTCGAGATCGCCGAGTTCGTTGAGGCCGATGCCGGAACGCGAGCGATAAACGCCGTCGACGAACACAGCGACCGAGCTTTCGAGGCCGGGATTGTCACCGACGGTACCGATGCCGCGCAGGCGGGCCGAGCCATTGGCCTCGTTACCCGTCGAGGAAACCTGCAGCGACGGCGCGATCTGGGCGAGCTGGCGAATGTCGCTGGCGCCCGACCGTTCGAGGCTGGCGGCGTTGATCGCCGATACGGCGAGCGGCACGTTTGAAAGTATCTGCGCGCGGCCCTGCGCCGTGACGATGACATCCTGGCTGGTGTCGGGGGTGTCCTGTTCGTCCTGTGCGGCGGGCTGGGCCGCCGGCTGCGCGGCGGGCGCATCCTTGGCCAGTGCCGGACTGGCCAGGGCGACGGCCAGTGTCGACAGGGCGCACATCGAAAGAAAACGCGAGTTCAGCATGATCCTCTCCCACGGTCGCGACATTGCTTGTCACCGTACCGAAGGATCGAATTGCCGTGCTATTGCCGTAAGGTCAAGCGTCGAAAGGGCCGGTTTGCAGCGTATCTTTCGGGCTGTTGCCAAAATGACAACATTCTAAAACCACCGGATCGGCCAGAACGTGTTTTCAAAACGGCGCTTCAAAACCGGCGGATCAATAGCCGTTGAGACGTGCGAAGCGCTCACGGTGATAGGCCGCGTTGCCCCACATCGCCTGCAGCACCGCCGCACGCTTCACATAGAGGCCAGCATCGTGCTCGTCGGTCATGCCGATCCCGCCGTGCAACTGGACCATCTCGCGGCTGGCGAGGTGCAAGGTGTCGCCGGCCAGCGCCTTGGCGAGGCTCACCGTCTGGTCGGTGTCCGAGCGCCCGGCGTCGATCGCCTCCAATGCACCTTCAACCGCCGATCGCATCAGCTCGAGCTCGGTGAAGATCTTTGCCATGCGGTGCTGCAACGCCTGAAAACTGGCGAGCGGCTGGCCGAACTGGACGCGCGTCTTGAGATAGTCGTTGGTCGTCTCGAACGCCTGGTTGGCGAGGCCGAGCATCTCGGCGCAGCTCGCCGCGGTCGCGCGATCGACGATCTGCGCGGTGAGGTCGGTGCCGCCAAGCCGCGTCGCCGCGGCATCGGCAAAGCCGATCTCGGCATGGCTGCGCGCGTCGGCCATGTGGCGGGTCGAACGCGTCACGCCCTCGCCGTCAGCAACGAGGTACAGCCCATCGGCCGCCGCGACGACGAACAGCCCGGCGCTGTCGCCTTCGGCGACGAACGCCTTGGTGCCGCTGAGCTTGCCGCCCGTCACGCGGCTGGCGATCTTCGCGGGATTATGCACCGGCCCCTCATCGATGGCGAGCGTCGCGACGACCTCCCCCGATGCGATCCGCGGCAACCATTGCTGCTTCACCGCCTCGTCCTCGCCGAGCGCGATGGCGATCGCGGCAACCGCGGTCGATGCCAGCGGGGTGGCGACGAGATTGCGGCCAAGCTGTTCGAGCACCAGCCCGAGCGACAGGAAGCCGAATTCCGACCCGCCATACGCCTCGGGCACGACGACGCCGGCCCAGCCCATCTCGCCCTGCGCGCGCCATGCCTCGGCTTCATAGCCGGCCGGCACGGCGGCGTTGCGCAGCTTGCGGAAGGCGGTGACGGGCGCCTCGTTGTCGGCCCATTCGCGCGCCATGTCGCGCAACATCACCTGTTCGTCGTTGAGTACGGCCATCGTCTCGCTTCCCTGCCCAATTCTGTATGTTGTCCGGGGAAAGGGGCGTGGGGCCGGCTCTGCGACCGATCCCCACGCCGCTCCTCTCCGCCCTCCTCCTGTGAGGGCTAACGTTGATTACTGGTGATCCAGCATCCCGAGGATGCGCTTGGCGATCACATTGTTCTGGATCTCGCTCGAGCCGCCATAGATCGAAACTGCCTTGCCCCACAGCCAGGTGCGGGTCTGTGCCAGTTCGGACTCGCTGAAGCCCTCGCCGTCCCAGCCCAGCCCGTTCATGCCCATGATCTCGACCGCGAGTTCGGCCTTGTCCTGGGTGATGCGCGCGCCGACATTCTTCATGATCGACGTCGTCGCCGACGGCCCCTGGTTCGACTTGGCCTCCAGCGCGGCGCGGCGCAGCGTCAGCGCGAAGGCGCGGCTGTCCATCTCCTGCCGCACGATGCGCATGCGCAGGTCGCTGTCGGCGATCTTGCCATCATCCTCGCCGCGATATTCCTTGGCGAGTTGCGACAGCGGCTTGCCGGCGAACAGCCGCGCCACACTCGCACCGCCGCCCGACAGATTTTGCCGCTCATGCTGGAGCAGGCGCTTGCCGATCGTCCAGCCCTCGCCCTCGCGACCGACGAGATTTTCCTTGGGCACGTCGACATTGGTGAAGAAGGTCTCGCAAAAGGGCGACGAACCCGAGATCAGCCGGATCGGCTTCACCTCAACGCCCGGCGAGGTCATGTCGATCAGCAGGAAGCTGATGCCCTCATGTTTTTTCGATTTGTCGGTCCGCACCAGCGCGAAGCATTTGTCGGCCCATTGCCCGCCCGAGGTCCAGGTCTTCTGGCCATTGACGCGATAATGGTCGCCCATGTCCTCGGCGAACATCTGCAGGCTGGCGAGATCCGACCCGGCGCCGGGCTCCGAATAGCCCTGGCACCAGCGCACCTCCCCTTTGGCAATCGCCGGGATATGCTCCTGCTTCTGCGCCTCGTTGCCACATTCGAGCAGCGTCGGGCCGAACATCATCACGCCCATGCCGCCGATCGGGTTCCATGCGCCGATCCGGTCCATTTCCTGCTGCAGGACGCGCGCCTGCGCCCGGTCGAGCCCGCCGCCGCCATAAGCCGCCGGCCAGGTCGGCACGCCCCAGCCCTTGTCGCCCATCGCCTTTTTCCACGCGGCTTCCTCGGGCGAAAGATCGGTCGGCCCGTCGACCGACGACAAGGGATTGTCCTTGCCCTTCAGCGCGGGCGAGAAATGCGCCTCGAGCCAGGCGCGCGCCTCGGCGCGAAAGGCGTCCAGCGCATCGGCGGGGCGGTCGAGATCGGCGGCGGTCGCCATGGGCAGCTCCTGCGAACGAAAACCGATTCTGAAGATCGGGTATGGCGGCGCTTTCGCACAAATCGGCGTGGGCGGGAAGCCCCGACATCAGCACGACATCAGCTGATCCAAACCAACCATGTCGCGACGACCCGCCACCGCCCGGCGTGCTGGCGCAATGCGTAACTATAGCCGTGACCGCACAAGGCGCAGCGATAGTTCACATCGATGAATGCGGTCGAGCCGGACAGCGCCGGCGCGGAAAGCACCAGCGTGTTGCTGCAATCTTCAAGCGCGTCGACCAGGCTCATCTCGGCAGGGAGTAAATCTGGGCCGATATGGTGGCCGGTAATCGGCGAAACCATATTCGCGATCAACGCGGCAAAGTCCTTGCGGACGACACCCAACTCGGCCCGCATTTCGGCGGCGGCGTCATGTTGTCCATGCCAATCGGCACTGCCGAGAATGAGTTCACGGACACCCGGCTTGCGGATATTTGCGCCGAAATCCTCGGGCTTCTGAACGACACACAATCGACCTCGCGGTGCATAGACGTCGAGTACGGCCCTGTAGATTTGACGCTCGATCTCCGGATCGTTCGTCGGGTCAGTCGCAGCGAGAGCGCTGCCGGGCACCAGGAGACAAAGTGCGAGGATGGAGGTGATCCATTTCGACATGACGTCAGGCTGAACTTATCGTCGTCGCATTGCAACGGCCTGGCGCATCGCACGTTCGGGCTGGCGCCACCCTTCCCATTCTGTGAGAACCAACCGCATGAAAAAACTGATCGCCTTCGACATGGACGGCACGCTGGCCGAGAGCAAACAGCGCATCGACGACGAGATGGGCGCGCTGCTCGCGCGGCTCACCCGCCTGACGACGGTTGCGGTGATCTCGGGCGGCGACTGGCCGCAATTCGAAAAGCAGCTGGTCGGCGCGCTGCCCGCCGATGCGGTGCGCGAGAACTTCATGGTCATGCCGACGACCGGCACCAAATTGTTCCGCTTCGAAAACGACGCATGGACGCGCGTCTATGCCGAACTGTTTAGCGGCGACGAACGCGCGCGCATTCTCGACAGCCTCAATCGCGCGGTCGACGAAGCGGGCTTGCGCGTGGCCGAGCCCTATGGCGAGCAGATCGAGGATCGCGGCAGCCAGATCACTTTCTCGGCGCTCGGCCAGCAGGCGCCGCTCGCGGTGAAGGACAAATGGGATCCCGACGCCGCCAAGCGCCAGGCATTGAAGGCGCTGCTCCATCCGATGCTGCCCGGCTTCGCGATCAATATCGGCGGTTCGTCGTCGATCGACATCACGCGCGAGGGTGTCGACAAGGGTTATGCGATCGGCAAGCTCGCCGACGCGACCGGCATCGACCGCGGCGACATGCTCTTCCTCGGCGACGCGATCTTCCCCGGCGGCAACGATTATCCGGTCAAGGCCGCCGGCATCGACACGGTCAGGGTGCGCGACGTCGAGGAGACCAAGCGCGTGATCGAGGCGGTCTGCGCGTGGCTGGGGTGATCGCCTAGCCCGCATTCGAGCGGCGCACCGCCGGGGACTTTGCACTACGGGAAAAGCCGTGCAGAACCCCGTCCCATGCCGCGCTTCTCGCACCGTGCCATCCCGATCGCGCTTGCCGCGGTCCTGATCGATACGATCGGGTTCGGCGTGGTCATCCCCGTCCTGCCGCGACTCGTCACGCAACTCGGCCATGTCGACCTGGCGCACGCCGCGACGATCGGCGGCTGGCTGCTCGCCACTTTCGCCATCACGCAGTTCTTTGCCGGACCTGTGATCGGCAATCTCGGCGATCGCTTCGGGCGCCGGCCGGTGCTGCTCGCTGCCATGCTCGCCTTCGGGATCGACTATGGCCTGATGGCCTGGGCACCGACGCTTGCCTGGCTGTTCGTCGGCCGCGCCATCGCCGGCGTGGCGGGCGCGATCTACGCCCCCGCCGCCTCGATGATCGCCGACGTCACCCCGCCCGAAAAGCGCAGCGCGACCTTCGGGCTGATCGGCGCGGCGTTCGGCATCGGCTTCATCCTCGGCCCCGCGCTCGGCGGCCTGATCGCGCAATTGGGGCCGCGCGCGCCGTTCGTCGCCGCCGCGCTGATGGCGCTGACCAATGCCGCCGTGATGGCGACGATCATGCCGGAAACGCTGGCGCCCGAGAACCGCCGCCCGTTCCGCCTGCGCGACGCGCATATCGTCGGCGCCTTCCGCCCGCTCTTCGCCGCCGGCAAGGCCGGTCCGTTGCTGCTCGCCTGGCTGCTGTGGCAACTGGCGCACAATGTCTATTACGCGACCTGGTCGTTCTGGGCGGCGATCACCTTCGGCTGGGACAGTACCGCGATCGGCTGGAGCCTGGCCTTTTCGGGCATGGTCATGGCGATCGTCCAGGGCGGACTCAGTGGCAAGGTCATTGCGCGTATCGGCGAGCGCAGCGCGGTGGTGGTCGGCCTGACTTCGGGCACCTGCGTCTTCCTGCTTTTCGCCTTCGTGTCGGCCGGCTGGCAGGCCTATGCGCTGTTCCTGCTTGGCGGCTGTTCGGGTTTCGTCTTCCCCGCGATGCAGGGCCTGCTGTCGCGCATGGTCGATGCAACGCGGCAGGGTGCGCTGCAGGGCGGCGTGTCGAGCATGGGCAGCATCGTGATGATCGTGACGCCGCTGATGATGACCAATGCGCTGGCGATCGGCACGCGACACGGTTTTCCCGGCGCGGCGTTCCTGCTCGCCTCGACCTTGGCGGGCGCTGCGCTGATCATCGTCGTTGCGCGCGTGCTGGGGCAGGTCGCACGGCCCGGCACGGCGTCCGCGCCCGCTTGAGCGGACCGCTTTGCCCTGGCCGGATCAGTTGCGATCGGGCGGCAGGAGCACCGGCACAGTTGCCCGGGTAAAGGCGCGCAGTTCGCGACCCTGAGTGGAGCTGGCGCTATGCCCGCTGACGAAACCCGACAGCATTCCGACCGGTGCGACCGCGCCGGTCATCACCATGTTGTTGTCGCGCCCGTCGTGTCGGAAATAACCCGAAATCGGCAATACCTGCGCGCCAAGCGCAAGCGAACGCAAATCGATCTCGACGATCGCCGGCTCGGCGAATGCGCCCTTGCCCTCGCGCATGCACCCGGTGCCGGCTAAATCTCCCGTCCCGGCCGTCGCGACAAGCCGACGTCGAGATGCGCGCCGGCGTCGATCAGCATCACCTCGCCGGTCACCGCGCGCATCGCCGGGTCGAGCAGCATCGCCACCGGGCCGGCGATGTCGGCCGGCCCGGCAGCCATGGCCATCGGCGTCGCGGCGGCGATCCGCTGGTTGAGCTTCGCAAAGCCCTCCGCGCCGAACCTTTTCTCGAACCAGCCGGTGCCGACATAGCTCGGCGCCACGGCGTTGACGCGGATCGCCGGGGCAAGCGCGCGGGCGAGGCTCTTGGTCATCGTGATCAGCGCGCCTTTCGACGCGGCATATGCGACCGACGAGCCGATCCCGAACACCCCGGCGACCGACGCGACATTGACCACCGCGCCAATGCCGTGCGTGCGCATCGCCGGGGCGCAGGCGCGGATCATCTGGAACGGCGCGATCGTGTTGAGCCGGTAGATGTCGATAAAATCCTCGGCCTGCAGTGCGTCCATGTCCTCATGGTTGGCAAAGGTGGTGCGGCCGGCATTGTTGACGAGGAAATCGACCCGCCCGAACGCCGCCGCCGCTGCGGCAGCGAGCGCACGGCATGCATCGTCCTCGACGATGTCGGCCTGCACCGCGATCGCCATATCGCCGAGATCGGCGACCAACGCCTCGGCCGCGTCGCGGCTCGACGCATAGTTGACCACGCAGCGCACCTCGCGCGCGACCAGCTCGCGTACCACCGCGGCGCCGATTCCGGTGCCGCCGCCGGTGACGATGGCGACCGCGCCCTTCATGCCGCCGCGCTCGGCCGCGCCGAGACGCGATCATGCCAGGCGCGCAACGCCTCATATTCCTCGGGGATTTCGAGGCCGATAAAGGCGGCGAAATCGATCGTCGTCAGCAACAGGATGTCGGCCATCGAATAACGCCGCCCATCGAGGAATTCCTGCCCGTCGAGCGCGCGGTCGAACTCGCCCATCACCGCGAGCGCGCGCACCCGCTGCGTCTCGCCGAATTCGGGGAATTGCGGCTTTACCACCCGCGTGGTGAAGGGGTGGGTGTGCAGCCACACCAGCCCGACCGGCACCATGAGCCGCATCTCGACCCGCCTGCTCCACATATCGACCTCGGCAATGTCCTGCGCGCCGATCCCGAACAGCGGCGGTTCCGGGTGCAGCGCCTCGAAATAGCGGCAGATCGAGATGCTCTCGGTGAGCACGGTGCCGTCGTCTAGCGCGAGGCTCGGCGTCTGGCCCAGCGGGTTGACCTTCAGATAGTCTTCGCCGCGATGCTCGCCGCTTGGTATCGAGACATGGGCGGTCGGCACGCGCATGCCCTTTTCCGCCAGGAAGATGCGCACGCGGCGCGGATTGGGCGCCGGGTTGCCGGAATCATATAAGAGCATCGACACCCTCTCGCTGTTTTTCGAACCCAGATTTTCGAACATCGCGTATGGCATTTCGCAAGCGGCTCGCCTAGCGGACTGTGATGCCCGACCTCGATTCCGCGACGATGCTCGCCGGTGATTTCGCCACCCTGCCCGACCTTATCAAGGCGCATGCGCGCGAGCGCGGCGACAAGGAAGCGCTTGCTGCAAGAGACGGCGCGATCGATTACGCCGCGCTCGACCGGTTGATGGACCGCATCGCTGCCGCGCTGCAACGCGATGGCGTGGCGCAGGGCCAGGCGGTCGCGATCGTCGCGGGTTCCGGAATCGAGTATGCTGCCGTGTTCCTCGGCGCGCTGCGCGCCGGCTGCGTCGCCGCACCGCTGGCACCGTCGGCGACGGGCGAGGCGATCGCGGCGATGATCGCCGATTGCGGCGCGCCGATCCTTTTCCTCGATGGCGACGCGGCGCAGACGCTCAAGCCATTCAAACTCGCCACGCGCGTCATCCGGCTCGACACCGACGCCTTCGCCAAATGGCTCGCGCCCGAGGATGCCCGGCCCGCAGCGGTGACGATCGCGCCGGAAGACGGGTTCAACATCATCTACTCGTCGGGCACCACCGGCACGCCCAAGGGCATCGTGCAGAGCCACAAGATGCGCTGGGCGCATATCAGCCGCAACGCCAATGCCGGGTTCGGCGACGCGGTGACGATGATCGCAACGCCGCTCTATTCGAATACGACGCTGGTCAGCTTCCTGCCGACGCTCGGCTGGGGCGGCACCGCGGTGCTGATGAACAAGTTCGATGCGCGCGGATACCTGACGCTCGTCGCGCGCCACCGCGCGACGCACACCATGCTCGTGCCGGTACAGTATCAGCGGATCATGGCGCTGCCCGATTTCGCCAGCTTCGACCTGTCGAGCTTCGCCTTCAAGACCTGCACCAGCGCGCCCTTTTCCGCCGCGCTGAAGGCCGATGTGCTGGCGCGCTGGCCGGGGCTGCTGGTCGAATATTACGGCATGACCGAGGGCGGCGGAACCTGCCTGCTGGTCGCCAACCAGTTCCCCGACAAGCTCCACACCGTCGGCCGCCCGGTCGAGGGCCACGATATCCGGCTGATCGACGATGACGGCAGAGAGGTGCCGCGGGGCGAGACCGGCGAGGTCGTCGGCCGCTCGCCGGCGATGATGACGGGCTATCACGGCCGCAAGGACGCGACCACGGCGGCGGAATGGTTCGATGCCGAGGGCAATCGCTATATCCGGCACGGCGATGTCGGGCGCTTCGACGCCGATGGATTCCTGACATTGCTCGACCGCAAGAAGGACCTGATCATCTCGGGCGGTTTCAACATCTATCCGATCGACCTCGAAAGCGTGCTGGCGCAGCATCCGGCGGTTGCCGATTGCAGCGTGATCGGCATGCCGTCCGAAGCGTGGGGAGAAACGCCGGTCGGCTTCTACGTCGCCAATGCCGATGCCGCCGACGACGCCGCGACGATCCTCGCCTGGGCCAATGCCCAGCTCGGCAAGACGCAGCGCCTCTCGGCCCTGCACGCGATATCCGAACTGCCGCGCAGCGCGATCGGCAAGGTTCTGAAGCGCGAACTGCGCGATATGCTGAAGGAGACCGCATGACCCCGCTGCGCGACATCCTGGCCGCCGCAACGCCGATCGATGGCGGCTTTCGCACGGACATTCCGGCCGACTGGTTGCAGGGCCGTACCGCCTATGGCGGGCTGTCGAGCGCGCTGGCACTGCACGCCGCGCAAGCCATCGAGCCCGATCTGCCGCCGCTGCGCAGCGCGCAGATCTCGTTCATCGGCCCGCTGGCCGGCGTGGTGAGCGTCACCGCGACCAGGCTGCGGCGCGGCCGCAACGCCGCCTTCATCCAGGCCGATATCGTGTCGCAGGCCGGCCTCGGCTTTCGCGCGACCTTCGTGTTCATGGCGGACCAGAAGTCGCGGGTCGACTTCATCGGCGGGCAACCGAACACGCTGCGGCCGCCGGCACCCGACACCAGGGTCTATACCGGGACCGACGAGTTCTTCACCGGCAACTTCAACTTCCTCGACCTCAGGGCGGAAGCGAGGGGCGAGGCGGAGTGGCTGCGCTGGGCGCGGCTGCGCGATCCTGCCGGGCTCGACCCGATGGTCGAGCTGATGGCGGTCGGCGACGCGCTGCCGCCGGCGGCGTTCAAGCTGTTCGGCAAGGAGCCGGTGCCGATCAGCTCACTGACCTGGATCGTCAACCTGCTCACCCCGACACCGACGACGCGCGATGGCTGGTGGCTGCTCTCGGCCGTTACCGACCGCGCGCAGCATGGCTGCTCGAGCCAGGTCATGACGATGTGGAACGCCGATGGCGAGCCCGTCGCGCAGGGCATGCAGAGCGTCGCGCTGTTCGGCTGAGCACCGTTCATCGTCGTTGCGACACGTTGCGACACATTCACGGGTTGATGACACAGGCGAGCGACAGCTATTCGGCAGAGCGACATGGAATGAGGCGCGGATCGTCCGCGCCCGTCCATGAGGATTAGTGGCATGAGAAAGTTTCTGCTCGCCGCCGCGCTGGCCGGCACGACGATCGCAGGGATGGCCTGCGCCCAGACCGCGCCCGAGGCGCCGCGCGCACCCGTCGGCGGCATGGCGCGAGCCGATGGCGACGGCGATGGCCGCGTCTCCAGGGCCGAGTTCATCGCGCGCGCCGACGAGCGATTCGCCAGGCTCGACAAAAATGGCGACGGTCAGCTCTCACCCGACGAAATGCCGCAACGTCGCGACATGGCGACGCCGGCTGGCAGCGATACACCGACAGCGAACGGGCGCGGCGGCGGGATGCGCGAAAAGATGCGCGGTCGCATGATCGATCGGCTCGACACCAACCATGACGGCATGATCAGCCGCGACGAATTTCGCGCCCAGGCGGCTGAGCGTTTCGACCGTGCGGACGTGAATCATGATGGTTTTCTCGATCAGGAAGAGATGGCCGCGATGCGCGAGCGCGCCCGCAGCATGATGCAACGCGGCGGGGGCAATCCACCCCCGTCCCAACAGACTCCTGGCCAGTAATCCCCCTGGCCAGGTCGCCGGGCGGGCACTCCCCCTCCTCGCCCGCCCGGCATATCCTCCCCATGAGCATCCGCCCATGCTAGACGCCCCACCGATGGGAGACATGCCACACCTGCTGCTGGTCGATGACGAGCGTTCGATTCGCGAACCGCTCGCCATGTATCTCGGCAAGCAGGGCTTTCGCGTGACCCAGGCGGGCGACGCCGAGGCGGCGCGGACGCGGCTGTCGGCCTATGCCATAGACATCGTCGTCCTCGACATCATGATGCCGGGCGAGGACGGGCTGAGCCTGACGCGGCACATCCGCGAGACCAGCGACATCCCGGTCATCCTGCTGACTGCGCGCAGCGAAGAGACCGACCGCATCGTCGGGCTCGAAATGGGCGCCGACGACTATGTCGTGAAGCCCTTCAGCCCGCGCGAGCTGGCGACGCGCGCCAAGGTCGTGCTGCGACGCGCGGCGGCGGGGGGCGTGCGTCAGCATGCGCCCGATAGTGCCTCATACAGCTTTGCCGGATGGCTGCTCAAATCGGGCGAGCGCGCGCTGGTCGACCGCGAGGGCGTGTCGGTGCCGCTGTCGACCGGCGAATATAATCTGCTGCTCGCGCTGGTGACGCGACCGCGCCAGGTGCTGACGCGCGATCAACTGCTCGACCTGACGCAGGGCCGCGAGGCGGCGGCGTTCGACCGCGCGATCGACAACCAGGTCAGCCGGCTGCGGCGCAAGATCGAGACCGACCCCAAGGCGCCCGAGCTGATCAAGACGGTGTGGGGCGGCGGATACACACTTGCCGCCGAGGTCAAACGGCTGTGAGCCGCGTTCGGCTGTGGCCGCGCAGCTTTTCGGGGCAGATGGCGCTGCTGGTCGCCGTCGCGCTGTTCGTCGCGCAGGGCATCAACTTCACGCTGCTGCTGGCCGAGCGGCGCAACGCGCAGATCGATGCCGCGACCGGGCCGGCGGTGGCGCGCATCGCCGACGCGATCGAGCGCGAGGCGGCCGGGCGACCGATCCGCGTCGACATCGGTCGCGTGCAGCGTGCCGACATCTCGCCGGTGGCGCCGGGCGGCGAACACCGCGTCGATGTCGAGCGCGCGCTGGTCGGCGCGCTGGCCGAGGCCGGCGTGAAGGCCGGACGCGTCGAGACCGAGGTGCGGCCGATCCGCGCCGGCGACCCGCGGCTGCGCCATATGCCGCAATATCGCGTCGACCGCATGATGCGCGTCGGCGGCGAACTGGTCATCGCGGTCGAGCAACCCGGCCATGGCTGGCTGGTGACCTCGGCGCCCTGGGCGCGCAGCGATGCGCCGATCGTGTGGCGACTGATCTGGCAGACGCTCATATTGTACGTCATCGTGCTGCTGCCGGTGGTTTTCGTGACGCAGCGGCTGGCCAAGCCGCTGCGCGAGCTGGCGCAGAATGCGCGGCGCTTTCGCCCCGGCGGCGAAGGCCCGCCGGTCGAGGAGCGCGGGCCGCCCGATGTGCGCGCGGTGATCGCAGCGTACAACGCGTTGCGGCTGCGCGTTACCGCGATGCTCGACGAGAAGGACCGCATGCTCGGCGCGATCGGGCACGACTTGCGCACGCCGCTGGCGGCACTGCGCGTGCGGATCGAGTCGGTCGAGGACGAGCAGGACCGCGCGAGGATGGCCGACACGATCGCCGAGATGAACCGCACGCTCGACGACATCCTGTCGCTGGCGCGGCTGGGCCGGCCGAGCGAGGCGCTGACCGAGGTCGACCTGTCGGCGCTGGTCGATGCGGTGGTCGAGGACTTTCGCGATCTTGATGCCAATGTCAGCTTTACCGAGGCACCGCGGCTGACGATGCATCTGCGGCCGTCGCTGATGCGCCGCGCGGTCCGCAACCTGATCGAGAACGCGATCAAATATGGCGGCGGCGCCGAGGTCGCGCTGGAGAGCATGGGCGGCAGCGTGGCGATCATCGTGGCGGACAATGGGCCGGGCATTCCCGAGGAGCATATGGCCAACGTGTTCGAGGCGTTCACGCGGATCGAGACCTCGCGCAACCGGGACACCGGCGGCATCGGCCTCGGGCTCGCGCTGGCCGGCGCGATCGTGCGCGAGGCGGGCGGCGACATCAAGCTGACCAACCGGTCGGCGGGCGGGCTCGAGGCGCGGATCGTCTTGCCGCGCACTTAAATCCTTCTCCCGCTGGGAGAAGGTGGCGCGCAGCGCCGGATGAGGCCAGGTTATTGTCGCCGAAGCTCCTTTGAAGACCCCACCCTCACCCTTCCGCGGCTTCGCCGCTCCCTCCCTCTCCCAAAGGGAGAGGGAATTACCGATACGGCGTCATCGAATAGGGGCGGTCGACCGGGGCGGTGGCCCGCCTCTTGTTGGGCGTCGCCTGCATGGTGAAGCGCAACTCGCCGCCGGCCATGATCTCGCTGTGGCGGATGAAGCCGTGCGTCAGTGTCTTGCCATTGAGTGTGAGGTTGCCGATGTAGCGATTCTTCTCGGACAGTCCGTCAGCAATGATGTGGAAGTGCTTGCCATCAGGTAGATTCAATGTCGCTGAATCGACGAACGGGCGGCCGATGACATATTCGCCCGAGCCCGGGGTGACCGGATAAAAGCCGAGCGACGTGAAAAACAGCCAGGCCGACATCTGGCCGAGATCGTCATTACCGGCGAGGCCATCGGGGGTCGGTTTGTACTGGCTGTCGACGATCTGCTTGAGGCGCTCCTGCGTGCGCCACGGCGCCCCGGCATAATTGTAGAGATAGGCGACGTGGTGGCTCGGCTCGTTGCCATGGATATACTGGCCGATCAGCCCGGCAATGTCCTCGGCATGGCTGTAATCGACCTTCGAATTGTCGAAATCGAACATCGCGTCGAGCTTCTTTACCGTCGCCGCGTCGCCGCCGAGCAGGCGCACCAGCCCGCCCTGGTCCTGCGGGGCGAACCATGAATATTGCCAGGCATTCCCCTCGGTATAGTCGCTGCCATAGTTGATCGCGGTGGGATCGAACGGCACGCGGAACGATCCATCGGCCTTGCGCGCGCGGAGCCAGCCGGTCTTTGCATCGAAACTGTTGCGCCAATATTGAGCGCGCTTGTCGAACGTCGCCGCGATATCGAGCCGACCGAGCGCGCGCGCCATGCGGGCGATGGTCCAGTCGTCATAGGCATATTCGACGGTCTTCGACGCGGCCTCGGGCTCGCGGTCGATCGGCACATAACCAAGCTTCATATAGTCGCCGAGGCCGCCATAGGGCGCGTAGCTCGCGCTGGCGACCATCGCATCGAGCGCCTTGTTCGCGTCGAAGCCGCGCACCCCTTTCAGATAGGCGTCGGCGATGACGGGGACGGCGTGATAGCCGATCATCGTCCAGGTCTCGCGGCCCTGATATTGCCAGACCGGGAGAATGCCGAACGGGCTGTCGTGCTGGCTGGCGAGCAGCGAGTTGACGATATCGGCATTGGTGCGATCGGGCTGGAGCAGCGTGAGCAGGGGATGCTCGGCGCGGAAGGTATCCCAGAGCGAGAAGGTCGAGCGGAAGGTGAAGCCGTCCGCCTTGTGGACCTCGTTGTCGGGGCCGCGGTAGCGCCCATCGACATCGCCGGCGACGCTGGGCGCGAGCAGGCTGTGGTAGAGCGCGGTGTAGAGCGTGCGGCGCATCGCCGGCGCGGCGCTGAGCGAGACGGCGCCAAGCGCCTGATCCCAGGCGGCATGGGTGCGGGCGCGGACGGCGTCGAAATCACCGGGTTCGGCGGCGAGATTGGCAAGCGCGCCGGCCTCATCGACGCTCGACAGCGCGACCTTGACCTCTAACGGGGCGGCCAACGTGCCGAAATCGAGCCGGGCGACGAGCGCGCGGCCGGCGAGCATGGCGACGCCGTCATCGCCGCGGCCGGGGCCCTGGAAACCCTTGTAGGCGACGTCGCTCTCGGTGCTCCTGAAGGCATGGCCGGTGAGCGGCGCGGAGAAGCGCATCGCGAACCACAATTTGCGTGCCGGCGCCCAGCCGCGCGTCTCGCGCATGCCGGTGACGAGACCGTCGGGGGTGACGCTGACCGACGACCACAGGATCTTGCCGGGATAGGTGTAGAGCGAGGTGCGCAGATCGAGCACGAGATGCGCGGGTTTGTCGGACGGGAAGGTATAACGGTGGACGCCGATGCGCGTGCCGGCGGTAAGCTCGGCGCGAACCTGCGCATCGCTCAGCGTGACGGCGTAATAGCCGGGATGCGCGACCTCGCTGGCGTGGTCGAAGCGCGAGCGATAGCCGGTGCCGGGCACCTTGGCATCGCCGGGTTCGAGCGCGACGGCGGCATCGTCACCGACCGCGGGCATGACGAGGATGTCGCCGAGATCGCTGTGGCCGGCGCCCGAGAAATGGGTGTGGCTGAAGCCCTGGATGGTCGGGTCTTCATAGCGATAGCCGGCGGCGTGGCTGTAGCAGGCGCGGATCACGCAGGTCGTGTCGGTATCGGGCGAGAGCTGGACCATGCCAAACGGCGCGACGGCGCCGGGATAGGTGTGCCCTTCCCCGCCGGTGCCGATGAACGGGTCAACCGCGTCATAGGGGGTGGAAGCAGGTGAAGTATCCGCAGCAGGCGCGACGGCGGCGAGCAGGAACAGCGGCAGTGCAGCGAGCGGGAAGCGCCAGCAATGGCGGGACGCGACGGGGGTTTTGCGGTACGCGTTAGCGGTGTGATTTTGAGCGATAAGGGATTCGGCCGACAAGTATTGTAGCAATATTCGTGTGGGCGATGGCGGTGAGGAAATAACGATATCAATGGGTCGCGCGGCACCAGGCGCACCGCATCGGCCATCTTCAGCTACCGGGACTTGATAATTATGCGAATATTTACGTGGATATTGCATATTTTCTCTCAATTGCTCGCACCGTTGGGCCGCCGCGACGGACGCGCGGAATCGGGGCAGTAGAGCGCATCCGGGAGACCTTGGCGAGATGGCAAGTCGCCGCAGCCATCGCCCGTGTTCCTGCGCACGCGGGAACCCAGCGCCCCAACCGCTACGCGCCGAAACCCTGGGCTCCTGCCTGCGCAGCCATTACACCGCGGCGGCAGTCTGCACCGGCTTGTGACGCGTGACCTCGATTGCGATCGCCCTTGCAGCGACACAGGAAGACGCGCGCAGCGTATCGGGATGCACGTCGAGGATCCCGGCGAGTTGCGCATCGGTCGCGCCAAGTCGACGGATGAGCCGCGCCTGACGGGCGCCGGAGCCATGAAAACGTGAATGTCGGTTCGCAATGCCAATCGAAGCTTCAATCAGCCCGTAATGTTAACCGGTTGGCGACGCACAGAAACTACCGTTGCCGTCACATCGTGAAGGGATATGACCATGTGGCGCTGGCTGATGATCCTGCTCGTGGGCACGTCAGCCGATTCGATCGCGTCGCAAGCGGTCAATCGCACAACTGGTTCGGGGGCGCTGCATCGAAACGTAGGCGAGACATTCGCGCCGGAGAAAATTCACAGCAACTGGGGCAAGCGACTCGATCCAAGAGGCGCAATCCCGAACAGCGGCTTCAAGGCGTTTTATTTCAGCCGGGATAACCCCGGCAACGCCGTGTTCGAAGAAAACGTGGACAGCATTGCCATCAAATACGCGTGGTCCGACTTGCATAATATAGCTTCTCCCCAGTTTGGTGCCTATTGGGTTGGCGAGCTAAATTTTTCCAAACCTGCGGCAAAGCAAATCAGCGTCAGCCAGAGTTGGGCCAAGTCGCGTATTCTTATCGATGGCAAAATCGTGTTCGACGGGAACAATGACAGCAAAACGTTTATCTACCAATTTTCCGCAGGCGAGCATATAATTGAGGTTGAGTACATCAATAATTGGCATACAGTTGAATATAAAGTGACGATTGATGATGCAGTTTACACGATAAATGAAAGTGAAGTCTCAGACTATATTAGTAAATATGGCCAACTGCATTCGAATCTGTATTACATTGGACTTTATGAAAGTGCGTCCAAAGACACGAGTGTTGCGGTCACAATTCCGCCTACCGGAAAACCGGTCGTACTTTGGTTGACGTCTTACGAAGCAATTGATTGGAACATCGATTCGTCCGACCCGGTATCGAGCGTAATCGTCAGTTCATACGCCCCCGGATCGCGCGTACGAGGGCAAAATGTGAAACGGGTTGTCCGCATGGACCGAGCGATGGCCATTCACAGCGAGGACAAACAGTGTAGCTGTGTTGCGGGCATTTTCCACTGCGAGGATGAACAGGATCTTGAAGATGTCGTCCGCAGCCTGCGTTCGATAACCAATATGGAACTTACCGGCTACGCCATGAAATATAGTGCGTCCGCGGTAGCGATACAGCCTTACGGCCAGGAAGACATGCGCCGATCGCTGGACCAGCGTGCGGCGAACGATGCGGCGCAGAAAGTTTGTATGGACAATGCAAACCCGAATTTTGACAACCTGATGAACTGATTCGGACCCGGCCGTCGATTCTGGATTTCGGCTCCCTCAGCCCGCGTCAGAGCCGTTCCGAGGCATGGGTCGATCAAGCGGCGGTCACGCCCCGCAGTTGCTCGCATCCCTTGCCTGCGCGACAGTGCCGACGGTTGGATCGACACCCGCCAGCAGCTGTTGCTTCAGCTCGGGCCAATTGCCCAGGCCGAGCGCCGCGGGATCCGGCGCTTCCGCCATCAACTCGCTTGGGTTTATATCGGACAAATAGAGCTCGTACGGCGATAGAAATCGCTGGTTTTCCGTATCATAGAAGATCGCCAAGCGAGCGCGGCCGGTGTTGCGGCCATTGTCCCGAACAATCGCGAGATGGCCGGTGCGCAGTTGAATGAGCATGCCGGCCGGGAACACGCCGATGCTCTTCATGAACACGAACATCAGTTTCTGGTCGAGATGGCCTTGCCAACTGACCATGGCGGCAACCGCTGCAACCGGCGACCAGGCATCCTTGTAGGGGCGATCCGATGTCAGGGCATCGTAGATATCGCAGATCGCGCCCATCCGTGCGGCAAGACTGATGTCGTCGCCGGCCAGGCCGAAGGGATAGCCGCTGCCATCGACCTTCTCGTGGTGGTGGAGGCAGACATCGAGCGCGACCGATGCGACATCGCCGCCAATTAGCATGGCGTGGCCGCGCGCCGGGTGCTGGCGGACTTCGTCGAACTCTGCATCGGTGAGTTTTCCCGGCTTTTCGAGGATGGCCTTGGCGATCTGGGTCTTGCCGATATCGTGAATCAGGCCGCCTAGCCCCATCAGCCTGACCTGGTCTTCCGGCAGGCCCAGTTCGCGGGCGAAGTTGATCATCAGGGTGCCGACGGCGACCGAGTGGAAATAGGTATAGGTATCGCGCGTCTTCAGCCGCATGACGCTGAGCAGCGTCGAACGATTGTGAACGAGTGCCGCTTCGATCGACTGGACGACCGCTTCGAGCTCACCGAGCGCGGTTGTTTCTCCGGCGCCCAGGTCATCGAAGACCTTCTTCATGAAGCGCCTGGCATCGTCGGTGACGCGCTTTGCCGCCCGCATGTCTTTCGCCTGCTGTTCGTTGCGGTTGCGGTCGGTATCCTTGCGGGAGGTGCCGGGAGGGCGCTTGCGTGCCGCGAGCGTGATAGAGCGGCCAAGATCGATGACCACACCCGGGACGCCGCTGTGGCGAAGGGTCGCCACCTGCTCGGCGCTGGTCAGGAGAAAGTGCCAGCGCCAGTAATTGTGGGCCAGCCATGGGCCTTCGATGGCGTGGACGTACATGCCAAGCTTCACGTCGCGCACGGAAATCCGCTTCAGAACGCGTTGGGTCTCCGATGCCGCTCGCGGCCCGCTGCTGCCGCTCACAATGCGACGCTCCCGCGATGATGCTGTCCGTCCATCACATTCCATAGCCGATGCGAGCGTGCGCCACGCCCCCTTCATTATAGGCTCCCGCGGCGCGTACGGCGCTTTCCACGCGATAACGACGACTGCCGGATTTGTGAGCGATGCAGCGGTTAGTGCCGGCCTGCTGGATCGCCGCTCAACCTAACCTCGCCGTCTCCGCCGGTACCAGCCGCGGCGGAACAGGCCCCGCTTGGCCAGTGGCTCGAACATTTCCTCCGGGCCTTCGGGGTCGAGCACCTCATTGTCGGCGAGCCATTGCTCGGTTTCGGAGAGAGCGGGCCTTTCATAGGGGCGCAACGTCTTGCCGCGGCCGCGCAGCGCCTCGATCGTCTCGATCAGCGAACCGGTGGCTTCGATCCGCGCGGTTACCGCATCGGCATCGACCCCGAGATGTTCGGCGATCAGTTCGTTGCGCACCGCCACGACCCGCGCGCGATCTTGCCGGGTGTCGGCGTCGATCGACAGGTCGCATTCGGTATCGAGCCGCAGCGAGCGATTGTTGATATTGGACGAGCCGACGCGCAGGATGCGGTCGTCGGCGACGAGGATCTTGGCATGGACATAGATCGGCGTGCCGCCTGCGGTGAACGGGTGATAGACGCGCAGCCGATCCTTGTGGTCGCGCGCCTTGAGCGCATCCCATAGCCGCGCGCGGGCGCTGTCCATCGCCAGCGGCTGCAACCAGCCCTCGGCGGTGACGGGATTGATGACGATGATCTCCGGCGGGTCGGGCTCGTCAAGCCGCAGGCCGATCCACTCGGCAATCCGGCGCGAGGCGAAATACTGGCTCTCGATATAGAGATGCCGGGTCGCGCGCGCGATCTGGTCGCGATAGAGCCGCTCGATCTCCAGCACCGGCGCCTCATCGTCCATCACGGGCATGGTGCGCGATATGCCCATGTCGATGGCGGTAAAATCAATCGGTAGCCCGTTCGGCCAGCAGGCGTCACCACCGCGCGGCACCGCCAGCGCCTTGCCGCCCGAGCGGCGCCAGCGATCGCGGCCGAGTTCGCCGAGCGCGGCGGCGAGGTCGCCATCGACCGCCCACGCCGCGTCGTGCCACGGCGGCGAGGGTGTGCCGTCGGGCTGGACGCGGCGCGGATCATCGTCGCGATGCTCGCGCGTGTCCCAGCGGTTGGCGGTCATGTCGATGCCGCCGCAAAAGGCGATGCAATCGTCGATCACGATCAGCTTCTGATGGTGCGAGGCGCCGGTCGGATGACGCATGTCGAGCCGGATATGGAGGTTGCGCCGCCGCAGCCAGCGCAGCACCGAAAGCAGCGTGGCGAAGCGCGTCAGCGTCTTGAGCGCGCCCATGTCCCACCGCAGCAGATGGACGTCGAGACCGGGCGAGCGATCGGCCAGCCAGGCGAGGAAATCGCCGATCCGCGCCGGGCCTTCGTCGCCGGGCTGCGCCTCGACCTCGATCCGCGCGTCGAAATCCCAGCCGATCAGCAGGATCTGTCGCTTCGCCGTCAGCATCGCGGCGCGCGCGAAGCGGAAATAGTCCGCGGCATCGACGATGACGGCGGCTTGCCCGGCGCGCGCGACGCGCCAGCAATTGTCGTCGGGCGCGAACAGGGAGGGGCGGTCGGGCATGTGCGGCAGGAATGCGTGAGACGCGAAAAGGTTACAATGGCCGCGCCGGTGGGAGTGACGACCGACGCCGTCCCGGTAAGCTAGTGGCGGCCCCGCGCATATCGACGCAACGCGGCGGATCGTGGCGCCTTACTTTGCGCTTGAGAACGCCAGACTGGTGTGCCGTCCGCCTTCCGATTGGTGAAAATGAAAGCGGAATTGAAGCGCCGGAACGTGACCTATGCGCAGTTCGTGGAAATCTGACAGTGATTGGCGTCGTGGACTCTGAGCCGAATATCAGGAACAAGCTGGGACGGGGTAAATTTACAGCGGTGTTCCTGGTCCAATGTCTGGAAGCAATCGACGCTACATCGTTAC
The DNA here is from genome assembly GCA_038245375.1 of Sphingomonadales bacterium. GTDB lineage: Bacteria > Pseudomonadota > Alphaproteobacteria > Sphingomonadales > Sphingomonadaceae > Sphingomonas. Next base: position 23,732 of record JBBRSN010000073.1, read on the forward strand.
CGCTCTCGGAATCCTAGGCATTGGGTTACTATTCGTCAGCTACCGTTTCTACGATGCAAGCGAGCAGCAGCGCGCCTATTATCATTACCAACCGGCCCGCGAACAAAGCCGATTGATCATCCTTCCGGCCAAGGCGTATCCAAAAGGCTATCAGCCCAATTGCGACAATCCCCAGGGCAAGGACAATGCTGACCTCTGCGCACAATGGGGCGCGGTAGATCAGGTAGTGGAGTCCAATCGGCTCGCTAGTGTCAACGTCAAGCTGGCCTTGCTCATCTCCATGTTGACTTTTGTCGGAACTGCCTTCGTTGGCTGGACTTTCTGGGAAACGCGAAGCACTTCGCGGAGAGAATTACGCGCCTATCTTTTTGTTGAAAGTATCGGTTTGGGGGTAGCCAATGCAGGCCCAGCCAAAGGACAGCCCGGCGGCGTGATAAAGATAAAAAATTTTGGGCAGACACCAGCTTATCGGGTTCTCCACCACGGCGTTGTTGTTTTGGTCGCTACCCAAAACCCAAACCATGGCCCCATCCCCGAAAACTTGGAGAACATCTCCATTACAGCGATCCCGTCCGGTAGCGGACTTACCGCTATCAGGGGTTTGGGACGCAAACTCACTGCTGTTGAGTTGAGGGGGGTTCGAGCGGGTAGCCTTACCTTCGCCGCACGGGGGCGGATCGAATACGAAGACACGTTCGGCAATAAGCGTTGGACGACCTACCACTCTCATGATCGCCTGTTCAAGGGCTGAGCGCGCGAAATACTTTCCTGCCTGTTTGGCAGAAATTGGTCGGCCGGGTCTGCGCCCGGGCAGAGTAGGAGGCACGACTTCAAAACGACGGTTGATCATGCTCTGATAC
>JBBRSN010000074.1:0-24227 GCA_038245375.1 Sphingomonadales bacterium
AACACCGTCTTCGATGACTACGATCATGTCGTCTCAAAATGTTGTGATGCCTGGAATTTCTTCGCCAACGACCTCGCCCGCGTCGCTTCTGTCACAACGCGAAGCTGGGCACAGGTCAATCTTTAAGGCCGTTGGTATAAGTGGGGCGATCGAACGCCGCGATCACCGCATCGCCCGTTTCCGGCCGCAACGTGAAGATGCCGCTGTCGAAATGCCGTGTCGGATGGACACGGTTGGTCAGCAGCGTCCAGGCAATGCCACGATCGAAATCGATCCACAGGCCGGTGCCGGTGAAGCCGGTATGGCCGATCGTCTCGGCCGAGCAGGCCTGGCCGCCCGACCAGCCGGCAAAGCGGCGTTCCCAGCCGCAGGTGCGGTGCTCGTAGAAGGGCGTGCGGATTGCCCATTGCATCGCCTCCGACGCACCGCTGCCGTCGAGCACGCCTTGCGCGAAATCAAGCACGCCGGCGACGGTGCCGAACAGCCCGGCATGGCCGGTGGCGCCGCCAAGCGCCGATGCGTTCTCGTCATGCACCTCGCCCTTGAGCACGCGCTGGCGCCACGGGCAGTGCTCAGTCGCGACGGCGGGGCCGGGGGGCGGGCCGTAGCTCAGGCCTTCGCCGAGCGGCCAGGCCGAGAGCGATGCACCGGTCAGTCGCTCGATCGCGATGCCGAGCAGGATGAAATTGATGTCGGAATAGACCGGCGGGCCATGCTTCCATTCGCGCTGCAGCACGAAGGTACGCAGCCGCTGCGGGTCGTCGCCATAGGTGTATACCGGCTCGACCGCGGGCAGAAAGGTGCGATGCGACAGGCAGTCGCGGAAGGTCAGCCTGCGCTCCGCGGCATTGGCAACGTCATATTGGCGCAGGTCGGGGATTGCGTCGGTGAGCGGGCGGTCGAGATCGAGACGGCCCTGGTCGGCGAGTTGCAGGATCATCGTCGTGGTGGCGACGACCTTCGATACGGAGGCGAGGTCGAACCAGTGATCCTCGGTCAGCGCTTCGGGTTCGGGCACCAGCGCGGCGTGGCCGACGTCCTTGACCGCGCGCCGGCCATCGGCCGCCACCACGCCGAGCGTCGCGCCGGGGATCCGGCCTTCGGCAACGTAGCGGGCGGTGGGGGCAAAGGCGCGGTCGATGTCGATCATGAGTCGTCCGGGCGGGGCTTTGCCCCCGCGATGAAGGGCAGGAAAACCACGGCCGCCAGGCTGAGCGTGCCCGACAGCCAGAAGAAGCCGTCATAGCCGACCGCCTCGACGATATTGCCGCCGGCACCCTGCAACAGGCGCGGCAACAGGAAAGCGAAGCCCGACAGAAAGGCATATTGCGCGGCCGGATATTTGGGATTCACCAGCAGCGAGAGGTAAACCACGAAGATTGCCCCTTCGAGCCCGTGCGCAAACTGGTCGAGCGCGGTCGCGGTGTAGATCGCCAGGTCGCTCGGCGGCGCATACCACAGCCACACGAAGATCCAGTTGCCGAATGCCGAGCAGACCGCGCCGATGACCAGCGCCCATACCATGCGCATCCGCACCGCCAGCACGGCGCCGAGCGCGACCCCGACCATGCTCGACGGCGTGGTGATGAAGCCGTCGGCAATGCCCATTGTGGTCAGGTCATATTTCGCCGCGATCTCGAGCGGCTTGACCCCCCACAAGGTCAACACGTCACCCATGCGGTAGAAAGTGACGAAGCCGAGCAGCGGCAACACGGTGTAGCGAAAGCGCCAGAAGATATCGATGTACGGCCCAAGCCAGCTCGAGCGGCGCGCCCAATGGCCGGGTGGCAGCGCGACGATCCACGGCAACGCCACGGCCATGATGACGAAGGGCAGCAGGCACAGGACGAGCACCGCGCTCTTCACATCGGTCTTGGCGCTGATACCGATCGCCGCCGCGGCCGACAGCACCAGCCAGCCGATGACGAGCGTGATCAGCAGCGAGCTCGCCAGCACAATCGTGCTCGCCACCATCCCCGTCGCGAGCGCTACGCCACGTCCACCGCCACCGGGTTCGCCGGCGATATCGACGCGGCGCATGCTGGCAAGGATCGGCAGCGGCATGAACGCCCCCACCGCCACCGCCAGATAACCCCACACCCAGCCGGCATGATCGGCCACCGCCAGCGCCGCCAGCGACGACACCGCCATCGCCGTGCGATAACCCCACAGATTGGCTGCGGTCAGCGGACCCTGCTCCTCGGCCGTCGGCGCGAGTTCGATGCGCCAGGCATCGGCCGAAACCTCCAGCGTCGTGGTCCAGAAGGCGAGCAAGACCGCGAACAGCGCAACCACCGGCAGGTTGGTGTCGGCCGAGGTAAAGGCCATCGCCACCATCGACAGGAAGATGCCGAACTGGGAAAGCATGATCCAGCCGAGCCGCTTGCCGAAGAACCGCGCGAAGCCGGGCACGGGAAAGCGATCGAGCAGCGGCGCCCACAGGAACTTGAAGGTCGGCAGCAGCGACACCCAGCCGAAAAAGCCGATCAGGACAAGATCCACGCCGTGCTTGGCCAGCCGCGCCGACAGCACGGTCGAGAACATGTAGAAAGGCAGCCCGGCGGAAAAGCCGAGCAGCAGATAGAGCAGCAGCCGCGACCTCGGTGCACGCGGTGCCGCCGCGATATCTGGGCTCATCGTGGTCGGCAGGTCGCTTGCCAAAGCTGTCATTCACCCATCCCCCAAGTGCGCCTATCGCTACGCTCGACCGGCCAGCGACGCGGGTCAATGGCGTTCCTGTCCGGCAGTGTTGCGCGGACGCCACGCTTTCACGCCTTTCCGGGCTGCTGATGCCATCAGGTTATGGACCGACCAACAGAAACTATGGCGCGCCATGACAGTCTTGTTACTTAATGCCGGCTTCGCAGTGGGGCTGCGCCACAGGGGGTTGTAATATGCTTGGCTCGACGCATTTAAAGTTCATGCTCGCTTCCGGAACCGCGCTGGCCGCGCTGATGGTGCCGGCGGCCGCTTTCGCTCAGGCCACCTTGCCGTCGGATAAGCCGGCCGAGGCCGCCGCGCCGGCCGAAACCGATGTTGTCGTCACGGGGTCGCGCATCAAGCAGGACCCCAACAACAGCGCGCTGCCATTGCAGATCATTACCGGTCAGGATCTGAGCCGCGAGGGTATCAACAGCCCCGAGCAGCTGATCTCGTTCCTTTCCGCCAACGGCAACGGCGCGGACAATCTCGCATCGAACTCCGACGTCGTTTCCGGTGCCGCGCGCGGCACCAACGGCCTGTCCGCCGCCAACCTGCGCGGCCAGGGTAGTGCGGCGACGCTGGTGCTGCTCAACGGGCGTCGCATCGCGGCGCACGGCCTGCAGGGTTCGGCGGTCGATGTGAACCAGATCCCGTTTGCGGCGATCCAGCGCATCGAAATCCTCAAGGACGGCGCCTCGGCGATCTATGGCACCGACGCGGTCGGCGGCGTGATCAACTTCATCACCAAGACCAATTTCACCGGCATCGACGTCAGCGGCTTTTCCGATATCACGCAGCGCGGCGACGCCCCGATCTATCGCCTGTCGGCAACGGCCGGCTGGGGCAAGCTAGACGAGCAGGGCTTCAACGTGATGGGCGCCGTCAGCAAGAGCTGGAACAGTGCGCTGTTCGGCAACCAGCGTGACTTCGTCAACGGCAACCAGCCCAATCGTGGCCTCTCGATCGACACGCGCGGTACGCCGATCGCCACGGCGTTTCCGATTAACCCGACAGCGGCGGGCGTGGGAATCACCCAAGGCGGCACTCTGCTCGGCGGCACCGGAGCGAATGCGCTAACCGGGGCGGGCTTCACCATCCCCGGAACCTCGGCCCTCGCCTCTGGCGGCGTCAATCCACTTCGCCTGCCGGGCGGTGCGGGGTGCGACTCGGTCGATGGGGGTATGAACTATGACTCCGTGCTGTGGGCAAATCCCACCGCCGGGCTCGCCTGTTCGTGGGACACAGGCCGCGCGGCGACGCTACAGCAGCCGATCTCGACACTGACTTATTATGGTCGCGCGACAGCGCGCATCGCCGGGCAACATGAAGTCTTTGTCGAAGTCACCGGTTCCGACGCGAACTCGAAAAAAATCTTCTCGAACAACCAGTACAGTGCAAACAATACGAGCATGCCTATCGCCTATCCGCTAAATGCGTTGACGGCGTCGACGTACAACGCTGTCTACAACAGCATCGTATCAGTCTTACCTGGTGTTGCAGGAAACTACGGCAAGCCGATCGCGTTTCGTTGGCGCTGCACCGATTGCGGCCCGCGCGAATATGACACCAACACCAAGACGTTCCGGGCGGCGATCGGCATTGACGGGCCACTGTTTGCGGGGTGGGATTACCGTGCTGGTGCGTCCTATGCGAGCAGTTCCGCGGTTTCGACGCTGGGAACGGGCTACAGCTACCGCGGCGTTTATTCAGATGCGACTGCCGTAGCCAAGCTCGTGCTGGCGGGCGCTGATCCAAATCTCGTGAAGGTGGGTCTGCCTGATCTGCGTGCGCCGACCGCACCTGGTGCCAGTGCACCTGGCATCGTTGGTCTGTTCAATGCCGGCATCATTAATCCCTTCTCGGCGACGCAGACGCCGCAGGCACTCGCGGCGCTCCAGGCGGTGTCGGCCAAGGGCGTCAAGCTATACGGCGGCAAATATGAGGTCCGTCAGTTCGATGCTTCGGTGTCGGGCAGCCTGTTCCACCTGCCGGGTGGCGAGGTCAAGGTCGCGCTTGGTGTCGATTACCGTCGCGAGAGCTACACCTTCAATGGTTCTGCCTCGGGAGATCAGGTCCAGTCTCCAGATATCTTCAACGTCGCGTTCGACAACACGAACGCGCTCAGCGGCGTGTCTCGTACCGTCAAGGCGGCTTATGCTGAGGTTCTGTTTCCGGTGTTCAGCATGCTTGAACTGTCGGCAGCAGGCCGCGTCGATGATTACACGGGCTTCGGTTCGACCTTCAATCCGAAGTTCACCGCCAAGTTCCGGCCGGTCGACTGGCTGATGTTCCGCGGGTCTTATAATACCGGCTTCCGTGTGCCGAGCTTCAACCAGATCTTCAACGGCGTGACCACGTCGCCTAACCCGGGCGGTACGCTGGTCGATCCGACCCTTTGTCCACCGGGTTCGACCGTCGGATCTTCGGTAGGTTGCGCAGCGATCACCCCGGAGTCACAGAGCGGCGGCAACCTCGCGCTGCGCCCGGAAACGTCGAAGCAGTACAGTTTCGGCGCGGTGTTCCAGCCCTCGCGGCATTTCAGCGCGACGGCCGATTTCTGGTCGATCAATGTCGATAACGTGATCGGCACGATCACCATCCCGCAGTTGCTCGCCAATATCGCCGCGTTCCCCGACCGTATCACGCGCACGAACGGCATCATCACCCAGGTCGATTTGCGGACCGGCAATTTCGGCTCGCGTCGCACCCAGGGGATCGAGTTCACCGCCAATGGCAACATCGACGCACTGGGTGGCACATTCGCGGCCGGGTTCGACGGCACGCTGCTGCTGCTCAAGAAAGAGAAGCTGCTGCCCAACCTCGCCTATAGCAATATCCTGGGTGTCTTTACCCAGGCGGGCGATCTCGGCCTCAAGTTCAAATATAACCTCTTTCTGACCTATCAGCGTGACGGGTTCGGCCTGTCGTTCTCGCAAATCTATCGCGGGGGCTACATCAACCAGGCGCTGCCGCTGAGTTCGACGCGACCTGACTACAACCCGCGCGTGAAGCCCTATATCATCTACAATGCGACGATTTCGCAGCGTTTCGGCAACAAGCTTACGCTCACCGCGGGCGTCAAGAACCTGTTCGACACCGATCCGCCATTTGCGATTACCTATGACTCGAACACCGGCTCGGGCAGCTCGTGGGAGCCGCGTGTGGCCGATCCGCGCGGCCGTTCGTTCACGATACAGGCTGAGGTAAAGTTCTAAGGGACCCTGATTTCCCTGGAACGGTTTGCGGCGCGTGTTCCTGCGGAACGCGCGCCGTTTTCTTTACAGCTATCGTCGCCGCATCGTTTGTCGCCGGAGAACGGGATGAACCTTCCCGCGGCCCTCGAGCTCACGCCGTCGGCGGCGCGCCCGGCAGGATGACCGTCACGCGCAGGCCGCCGAGCGGCGAGGGGCTGGCCTCGATACGGCCATGGTGCGCCTCGACGATCGATTGCGCCGTAGCGAGGCCGAGACCGTAGGTGGTGACCGATTCACCCGGCGTGAGCGAGGTACGGTAAAAGGGTTCGAACAGTTCGCGGGCGAGGTCGATATCGACACCCGGCGCGCTGTCGTCGACGATCAGGCGCCATGCGCCGCGCTGCCCCTCCAGCCCGAGCGCGATGCGGCCGCCGGCCGGCGTGTAGCGCAGGCTGTTCTCGATCAATGCGGTGAACAATTGTTCGATCCGCGCGCCGTCCCATTTGACCGGTACGGTGTGGGTCGGCATCTGGCCTGTCTCCAGCGACACCCGCTGCGCATCGGCGCGGCGCTTGCTCGTCCAGATCGCGTTGCGGATTAGCGCGCACGGATCGACCGTCGCGAAGGTCACGGGGAGGCGGCCGAGATCGGCCATCGCCACCGCGTGCAGGTCCTCGGCCATTTCCGACAGGCGCTGGACATCGCCGACAATGTCTTCGAACGCGACCTGGTCGTCGACCGGCGACGTTTCATGCAGCGCGATCAGCTTGTCGCCGAGCAACTGGACCGGCTTGCGCAATTCTTCCGAGACGTTGACCAGCCAGGTGCGGCGCGCGGTTTCGAGCCGGTCGAACGAGCGGGCAATACGGCCGAGGTTGCGCATCGTTGCACGGGTTTCGGCCGGACCTTCCTCGCTGACATCGGCATCATAATCGCCCTGCGCGATGGCGCGGCTGGCGCGGTAGAGTGCGCGCTGCGGGCGCGTCCAGGCGGCGGCAATACTGTAGCCGGCGACGAGCAGGATCAGCAGGATCGCGGCCATCGCCGCCACGATCCCGACGACCTGGTCGCGCATGAACGTATAGCCCGCGTCATCGGCGACCGGCGCACGCACGATACGCAATTGGGCGATTTCGGTGCCGTTGACCTGAAGAGGACGTACGGCGCGGACGCCCTCTGCATCGGGCGTAGCGCCGGCGATGCGGCCGCCGGCGGGTGAATACAGCGCGACGCGGCCGATCAGCGGTGCGGCAGGATCGCCACTGCGCTGGTTGTCGCGGAAATCGCGCTGCGCAGCGGTGAGCGCGCCGGACAAGGGAGCGCCGCCGCGTACCTCCGCCGCAACCAACGTGGTGAGCGCGGCGAGCGCCTCATTGTCCTGCGCGGCGACATAGCTTTCATGGCCGCGGCCGAGATTCCACACCAGGAGCGCGCCGGGCAGCGCCGCGGCAAGCAGCGCCTGCGCGGTCAGGCGTACGTAAAGGCCGGCGAACAAGCGCAACGGACAATTCCCCCATTGGTTATGGCCGCCCCCCGGAGGCCACCACGCGGGCTAGCGTGGATAGCAGTGCGAAACAATCAAATCGGTTTTATTCTCATTACGCGTCTGCCGGGATCCATGCCGCCACGGCGGCGAGCACCACCGTCGCATATTCTGGACGGCAGATGAGCAGATCCGGGAGCAAGGGATTGCGGCAATTGTAGATCAACGGCGAGCCGTCGATACGCGACGTGTGCAGGCCCGCCGCAGCGGCGACCGCGACCGGCGCGCAATTGTCCCACTCATATTGCCCACCGGCGTGCAAGTAGATTTCGGCGTGCCCCGCGACCACCGCCATTGCCTTGGCGCCGGCGGAACCCATCGGCACAAGCTCGGCGTCGATCGCCCTGGCGACCGCGTTGACCATGGCATGTGCGCGCGTACGGCTAACCAGCATGCGCGGCCGTACCGGCGGTGCATCAAAGGTCGGCGCGGGATCGTCGGTGGTGAAGACCTTGTGTTGCGCCGGTAGAGCGACGGCGCCAGCGGTCGGCGCGCCATCGACCGCAAGCCCGATATGGACGGCCCAGTCGTCGCGTCGCTCGCCGAACTCGCGCGTCCCGTCGAGCGGATCGACGATCCACACCCGCCGAGCGGCACAGCGTGCGCCATCGTCATGTGATTCTTCGGACAGGATGAAATCATCCGGGCGTGCGGCATGCAGCAGATCTAGGATCAGCGTATTGGCCTCGCTATCGCCGCGCGCGCGCAGATCGCCATCGGGGCACATGCCCGGCGTGCCGAGGTTGCGCAGCAAGGCAGCGGCGTCGAGCGCGACGTCACGGGCGAGTTGAGCGTCGGTGCGATGATCGACGGCGGGAGCGAGATTGGGCATGGTCGCGCTTGATAGCGTGCTTCGCGCCGGATGCGACCAACGATTCCTGTCGGGTCGCCAAGCCGCGGTCATGGCCGGTGACCTCGTTCGACCGAATCGAGGATTCGGGCGCCGGCCATGAATACGGCGATCGGGCAGACCGCGAACAGCATCCAGCCGCCGATGCCTGGATATTGCTGGAGATAATGAACGCCGCGTTCCACCGCGCCCGTGCCGAGCCCGTAGATCACGGCAAATGCCTCGAACTTGGTCTTGATGACGAACAGCCGGGCGATCCTGGTCCACATCCCCATGTTAAAGCAATGAACGGGCCAAGCGCGGATTCGCGCGCTTTCGCCTTAACGAAGATGGTTAGCTGTAAGTTAATCCGACACGGACGGCCCTAGTTGCGGACGACATGGCTGACATTGTCGCCCTCGACCACGCCAAGCGCGGTCGCGCAGGCGCGGTTCAGCGCGATGCCGATGCCGCATTCGCGGGCCAGCCCGTAAGCCGAGCGAAAATTGGTGAGTCGGCCAGCGGCAATGAGCGCCGGTTCGCCGCCATCGTCATCAATCGCGATGATGTCGTGCGTTCGCGCCTCGCGGATCGTGCGGACCTGGTCGGTGCGCGCGGTCATCGTCGGGCCGCCATCGAAAATGTCGATATATTGTTCGAACGCGAAGCCTTCATTCTCGAGCATGCGCATCGCCGCGCGCCCGGAAGGATGGGGTAGGCCGATCGCGGCGCGCGCGCTCTCCGACAACATCGCGATATAGACCGGATGTTTGGGGAACAGGTCGGCGATGAACTGGTGGCCGTGGATCGCGTTGAACTGATCGGCGTCCTGGAAATTCATCCCGAAAAAGCGCCCGGCAAGGCCATCCCAGAAAGGCGAGCCGCCGGCCTCGTCGATGATGCCGCGCAACTCCGCCAGGATGCGGTCGGCAAAGCGCGCGCGGTGCGCGGCGATGAACAGATAACGGCTCCGCGCGAGGAGCATGCCGAGGCCGCCGGCGCGTTCTCCAGGGTGGAGGAACAGCCCGCCGACCTCGCTCGACCCTTCGAGATCGGTGGTGAGGCCGAGCATGTCGGCGCGGAAGGTGCGGTTCAGTTCGCGGCTGTGCTGGGTCAGCGTGCCGATGCGGTAGCTGTAGAACGGGTATTGCTGGCCGACATGGGTGAAGATCTGACAGGTGCCGCGCACCTCGCCGGTTGCGCTGTTCTCGAGCACGAGCACGAAAAGATCGTCGACCAGCGAATCGTCCTGTCGCTCGAACGCGGCGCGGCTGCGGTCGAGCTTCGCCTGCAGCGCCGTGCGGTCTGCCGGCAGGTTGGTGAAGCCGCCGCCGGTCAGCTTGGCCATCTCATAAAGCGGTTGCAGGTCGGCATCGCGTGCTGCGCGAATCAAAAAGGTCACAGGCCACCTCGTTCGGCAATGCGCAATATCGTCACGGCGGAGAGCGCGGCGCGTTCCGCCAGGCTGTCGACGATCATGAATTCGTCCGGCGAATGGATCGCGCCGCCGCGCGCGCCCATCGTGTCGACGACCGGCACGCCGCACGCCGCGATGTTGTTGCCATCGCACACGCCCCCGGTGGCGTGCCAGCCGATCGCCAGGCCGAGATCGGCACCGGCCGACTTCACCAGATCGAACAGCTTCGCAGCGCCCGAATCGATCGGCTTGGGCGGGCGGTTGAAGCTGCCATGGAGCTCGATCCGCACATCGTGCTCGGTCGCGACGGCCGTCACGACGGTGTCGAGCAGCAGCTGTGCGCGCGCAATGTCATCGCGTGTCGCGGGACGGAAGTTGACGCGCAGCAGCGCGAAGTCGGGAACGACATTGTTCGGCCCGCCACCCTCGATCCGCGCCGGGTTCACTGCGAGGCCCGGTCCGCGCGCCGCGGCAAGGCGCAGCGCGAGATCGGCAGCGGCGACGATGGCGTTGCGGCCGTCATCGGGATTGCGGCCGGCATGGGCGCTGCGACCGTGGACGACGATCGAAAAATTGCCGGTGCCGCCGCGCGCGCCGGCAAGCGTGCCATCGGGCAGGGCGGGCTCGTAGGTCAGCGCGGCGACCTTGCCGCGCGCCGCGCGGGCCAGCAGCGCGGCCGAGGAGAAGGAGCCGGTCTCTTCGTCCGAATTGATCACCACCTCATAGCCGATCTGCGCGGCAAGCGGGCTTGCCTCGACCGCCTTGAGTGCCGCAAGCATCACCGCAAGGCCGCCCTTCATGTCGGCGACACCTGGGCCGTGCAGCGACCCGTCGTCGCGCATCACCAGCGTCTGGAATGGGTGATCGAGCGGGTAGACGGTGTCCATATGGCCGGTGAACAGCATGCGGACGGGCGCATCCGGGCGAACATTCAGGTGAAGATGGCGGCCATGGTCGAGTTGGGACACGGTGCCATCGGCGGCGACGCTCTCGACTGGTGCTCCGTCGACCAGGTCGATCGCGCCCGGCAGATCCGAAAATGCGTCGTCCAGGGCGGCCGCGACCGATTTCAGGCCCGCCAGATTGCGCGTGCCGCTGTTGATCTCCGCCCAGCGCTGGACCTGATCGAGCATTGGCTGGCTGTGGATGGTCTCGATCGCGGAGACTTCGATCGGTGAAAGTTTGGTCATCGCGGCGTGTTAGCCGGATGCGGCTTGATTGGGAACCAAGGGGTGGTCCGAAGCAGATAGATAGAGGCTATGGCCGTGCCGGAGGCGTGCGGTCGGTCAGAAGCTGTAGACCAAAGATGCGCGGCTGGTCGTGTCAGTGGCCACCCGCCCGACCGGCGGCATGCTTTCATACTGCACGCCGTAGGACAGCTGCGCGGCGAGCGGCCCGATCAGCTTCGCGTTGAGCGCGGTCGTACTGCTGATCGTGCTGTTATAGTGCTGCAAATAGGCCGAGGCGACCTGGCTGACCGACATCGAATGGGTCAGCTTCCAGCCGAAATTGACGGAGCCGCGCGCTGCCGCGCTGCTCTCGACTGTAGCGTCGGTGGAGGCGGTGTAACGGAACGCCGGGCCGAGCTCGATGTCGAGCGTCATGCGCGGTTGCTTGATCGCGCTGTAGCCGGCGCCGATCGAAGCGGCATAGCGCTCGTCATAACCAAGATAATGGTCGCTCTCGAACAGTGCAGAACCATAGACATAGCCGCGCGGGCCGAATTTGAAATTGGGTTCGTAGCCGGCGAGGAAATGCTCGCGGCTGACCACGCCTGCGCTACGCTGATAATCGGCGGCGAGATGGAGCTTGTGGCGCCAGCGCTTCGTCTCGCGCGCCACGTCGATTTTCGTGCTCGCGCCGATATTGTCGGTGTTGCCGGCCGTAAGAAACCCGCCCAGTTCGACCTTGCCCTTCCAGATGCCAGAGGCGCTGTCCGTGGCCTCCGCATGCTTCGTTGCGACCGCCTCGTGCCATCGATCGACCAGCAGGTTGATCGCTTCGGTCGACTCGGGCGCTGCGGCGCGGGCGTATTTCGCGACGGTCGCGACCTCGGCGTCGTTGCCGGAAGCGGTTGCCGCGTCGAGCATCGCCCTGACCGGGGCGGGGATCGGCGCCGGCGCGGCGGCGGCAAGCAACATCGGTGTCAGGCTGAGGAACGGAAATTGGCGCACATCGGCTGAATATCGCCGAAGTTACACGAATGGAAAGATTTTCAGCGCGCCGTCGCCACGACTTGCCCCAGATGTTCGTCGAAAGCCGCCAGCACCTGCTGATAGAGCACCCGCTTGAACGGCACGATCACCGCAGGCAGTTCCTGCGGCGCGAGCCAGCGCCACGCGCGGAACTCCTGATGCGCGGTGGCGATGTCGATGTCATGGTCCTCGCCGAGGAAACGGTAGAGAAACCAGCGCTGGGTCTGACCGCGATACTTCCCTTTCCACACCTTGCCGACGAGATCGTCGGGCAGGTCATAGCTGAATTCATCGGGTGCGATCGCGACGAGTTCGACCTTGCCGGGCGCGATGCCGGTTTCCTCGCCCAGTTCGCGCAGCGCGGCGGCTTCGGCATCCTCGCCCTCGTCGATTCCGCCCTGCGGCATCTGCCACGCCTCGACGCTGCTATCGATGCGCTGGCCGACGAATACCTCGCCATGGCGGTTGAGCAGCATGACGCCGGCACAAAGGCGATAGGGCAGGCTGGCGATGTCGCTCATTCTGCCGCCTGCGCCATGATGCGCTCGCCCTCAGCCTCGATGATCAGCCCCTTGAGCGCGGCGAGCGCGGCGCTGGTGTCACCGACCGAGGACGGGATCGCCTTGCGCAGGTTGATGAAGCCATGGATGTTGCCGACCGCCTCGCGGAAGATCACCGGCACGCCCGCCTTGGCAAGCGCCGCGGCATAGGCGCGACCCTGGTCGCGGATCGGGTCGAGACTGGCGGTGACGACCACGGCCGGGGGCATCCCGGCCATCGCTCCGAGCAATGGCGATGCACGGACATCGCTTGTCTCGGGAGCGTAGCTGGCCTCGAACCATTCCATCGTCGCACGGGTCAGCAGATAGCCGTCGGCAAATTCGGCATAGGAGGAATATTCGACCGTCGAATCGGTTGCGGGGTAGAAGGGCAGCTGGGCGATCACCGGCACCTTGGCGGGTGCATCGCGCAGCGCCATGGCGGTGACGATCGTCAGATTGCCGCCCGCGCTGTCGCCGCACAGCACCAGCGAGGTGACGACGCGTCCGAGTTCGGCGGGACTCTCCGCCACCCAGCGCGCCGCGGCCTTGCAATCGTCGGGCGCAGCAGGCCAGGTGGATTCGGGGGCGAGGCGATAGTCGACCGAGATGACCGGCAGATCGAGCGTGCGCGCGATCTCGGCGCAGATCGCGGCATGCGACTCGACATCACCGATCACGTATCCGCCGCCATGGTAGAACACCATCGCCGGGCCCGGCTCGCGCGACGGTCGCGGATCGAACAGGGTCGCCGGAATCGTACCGGCCGGGCCGGGTATGGCGAGGTCGAGTCGCGTGCCGAGTTCTCCCACCGGCAAGTCGGTGATGTCGCGCATGGCAAGATAGACCTGGCGCGCCGCCGGCGCTTCCATCTCGTGCATCTTGGGGCCGGGCATCGCGTTGAGGAAATCGAGAAAGGCACGGGTGTCCGGGCGGACATAGGGTTCGGTCATGATCGGTCCTCTCGCATCGGCCGGTGGCGCCAGCCATTGTTCGTGCCTAGGTAAGGCGGGTGATCGCTGTCGTCCATCACCCCAGCTATATAGCCGAAGCGCCGTCGCGCAGCGCCTATCGCTGGAACAAGAATGGCCTGATCCGTGACCTGTTGGTAGCAGAGGGGGCGGCGATCGTCTGGCATGAGCCTGCGGCGGCGCCGCGCGCATGGATCGAGGCGGCGCACGATTCGGACTATGTAGACGAGGTGCTGGCTGCTTGCGTACCGCGCGACAAGGAGCGGCGGATCGGTTTCGCGGTGAACGAATCTGTGGCGCACCGCGCACCCCACGTCGTCGGTGGAACATGGCTGGCGGCTCGGATCGCCCTCGAACGCGGCTTTGCGGCGAACACGGCGGGTGGCAGCCATCACGCGCTGGCGGCCAGCGGGGCGGGATATTGCGTCTTCAATGATCTCGCGATCGCGGCACTGCGACTGGTCGAGGATGGTAGCGTGGCGCGGGTGATGGTGGTTGATTGCGACGTGCATCAGGGCGATGGAACGGCAGCACTGCTCGCAGGGCGTTCGGACATCACGACCTATTCGATCCATGCCGAGAAGAACTTTCCGCTGCGCAAGGCGCGATCGACGCTCGACGTGGCGTTGCCCGATGGCACCGGCGACGCTGCCTATCTCGAAGCGCTGGAGGCGACGCTGGCACCGATGCTCGACCGTGAGGAGCCCGGGCTGGTCCTGTATCAGGCAGGGGTCGATCCGTTCGGCGGCGACCGGCTCGGGCGGCTCGCGCTGAGCGAAGCGGGACTGGTGGGGCGCGAGCGCCTGGTCGCCAGGTTGATGGTCGCGCGCGGCATTCCGCTCGCGAGTACCGTCGGCGGTGGCTATGGTGACGATGTGCTGGCGGTCGCGCGACGTCACGTCAGCGCCATTCTGACCCTCGGTGAAGCATGGGTCGGGAAAGTAGCGGTTGCACCACCCGCGCATGAAACTAGGTTGGCCCACCACCGTCCAGCGCATAAGGGCGGCGTAACGAAGTCCACGGGAAGATGCTGATGGCGACCGCCGCCCACCTGACAACGCCGCAAGAGGCGTCCGCAAATCCACCCGCCGAGTCGATCGTCGTCCGCTTCGCGGGCGATTCCGGCGATGGCATGCAGCTGACCGGGGGGCAGTTCACGCTGTCGACCGCGCTGGCCGGCAACGATCTTGCGACCTTCCCCGATTTTCCGGCCGAGATCCGCGCGCCGCAGGGCACGTTGTTCGGCGTTTCGGCCTTTCAGATCAACTTCGGCTCGACCGCGATCGAGACCGCCGGCGACGCGCCCGACGTGCTGGTCGCGATGAACCCGGCGGCGCTCAAGACCAATGTCGATGCGCTCAAGCCGGGCGGACTGATCATCGCCGATGCTGGTGAGTTCGGCGATCGCAACCTCGCCAAGGCGAAGTACGCCGCCAATCCGCTCAAGGACGACAGCCTCGCTAAGTGGCAACTGCTGGCGTTCGACATCTCCCAGCTCACGCTCGAATCGGTCAAGCCGTTCGGGCTGGGCAACAAGGAGGCGTTGCGCTGCAAGAATATGTGGACGCTCGGCCTGGCCTTGTGGATGTTCGATCGCGGGCGCGAGCCGATCGTCGCCTGGCTCAAGGCCAAGTTTGCCAAGAATCCGACGCTGGCCGAGGCGAACATCGCGGCGCTCAATGCCGGCCACGCCTATGGCGAAACCGCCGAATTGTCGGGCAGCGGTCTCGGCGCGGTGCGCTTGCACCAGCAGCATGTCGCCGCCGCGCCGGCCGAGCCGGGCCTGTACCGCACGGTCACGGGTGCTGAGGCGATCTCGCTGGGACTAGTGGCGGGCGCGCAGCTTGCCGATCTGCCGATGTTCTTCGGCGGCTATCCCATCACCCCGGCCTCGGCGATCCTGCATCATCTGTCGCGGTTGAAGGAATATCGCGTCACCACCTTCCAGGCTGAGGACGAGATTGCCGCCATCGCCAGTGCGATCGGCGCTTCCTATGCCGGACAGCTCGGCGTCACGTCATCGTCGGGGCCGGGCATCGCGCTCAAGGGCGAGGCGATGGGCCTCGCGATCATGACCGAGCTGCCGCTGGTCATCATCAACTCGCAGCGCGGCGGCCCGTCGACCGGCTTGCCGACCAAGACCGAACAGTCGGATCTCTACCAAGCGGTCTATGGCCGCAATGGCGATGCGCCGATGCCGGTGATCGCGGCGCGTTCGCCGTCCGACGCGTTCGAGGTGGCGATCGAGGCGGTGCGGATCGCAACGCAATATATGACGCCGGTGATGGTGCTGACCGACGGGTACATCGCCAATGCCGCCGAGCCGTGGAAGGTGCCGTCGATCGACAGCTTCGCGCCGTTCCCGGTCGAGTTCATGGACGTCGCGCCGGAAGGCGGTTTCCTGCCCTATGCCCGCGACGAGAAGCTCGCGCGGCCTTGGGTCAAGCCGGGCACGCCGGGGCTGCTCCACCGCATCGGCGGGATCGAGAAGGCGCTCGGCACCGGGAACATCGAATATGGCGCCGCCAACCACCAGGCGATGACCAATATCCGCCACGACAAGGTCGCCAATATCGCCGTGCCCGACCAGGAGGTCGCGATGGGCGACAGCTCGGGCAAGCTGGTGGTGGTCGGCTGGGGCTCGACCTTCGGGCCGATCCACCAGGCGGTGCGGCGCGGGCGGCGCAAGGGGCTCGACGTCAGCCATGTCCATATCCGCCACATCTGGCCGATGCCGGCAAATCTGGGTGCCCTGCTGAAGAGTTACGACAAGATACTCGTACCTGAAATGAACACCGGTCAGCTCAAGACGGTGCTGCGCGACCAGTTCCTGGTCGACGCCAAGCCGCTAAACAAGGTGTCCGGCCAGCCGTTCCGCATCTTCGAGATAGAGCAAGCCATCGAGGAGATGCTCGCATGAACGACATGACCCCCATCGCGAAGCTGACCACGCCCAAGGACTGGGAAACCGACCAGGAAGTGCGCTGGTGCCCGGGCTGCGGCGACTATGCGATCCTCAAGGCGGTGCAACGCACCATGCCCGAGATCGGTGCACGGCCGGAAAACACCGTGTTTGTCAGTGGTATCGGCTGCTCGTCTCGCTTTCCCTATTATATGGAGACCTATGGCTTCCACACCATCCATGGCCGCGCGCCGGCGGTGGCGACGGGGATCAAGCTGGCCAATCCGGAACTCGACGTGTGGATCATCACTGGCGACGGCGATGCGCTTTCGATCGGCGGCAACCACACGATGCACCTGATCCGCCGCAATCTCGATTGCCAGGTGTTGTTGTTCAACAACGAGATCTACGGCCTGACCAAGGGGCAATATTCGCCGACCAGTCGCGAGGGCACACGCTCGCCCTCGACGCCGTACGGCTCGGTCGATCATCCGGCCAAGCCGTGCGCCTTCGCGCTCGGCTCGGGTGCGCGCTTCGTCGCGCGGGCGATCGATATCAACAAGAACCTGCCCGCGGTGCTCAAGGCGGCATATGCGCACAAGGGCACGGGCTTCGTCGAAATTTTCCAGAACTGCATCGTCTACAATGACGAGGTGTTCGGTGCCTTCACCGAAAAGGCCAACGCCGGGACCAACCAATTGTGGGTCGAACATGGCAAGCCGCTGTTGTTCGCCGGTGGCACCAAGGGGCTGGCGATGGATCTCGCGCGGTTGACGCTCAAGGTCGTCGACGTCGTCGACGGCGATTGGGAGTCGGTCGGCGTCGCAGTGCACGACCAGACCAATCGCGGGCTGGCACACATGCTGGTCGAGATGCCGTTCGGTGCCTTCCCGATGGCGCTCGGCGTGATCTACGACGATCCCGCACCGACCTTCGAGGAAGCGGTGGTCGCCCAGAACGCGGCCGCCGCGCAGGGAAAGACGCCGAATCTGCAAAAGCTGCTCAGCCAGGGGCAAACCTGGATGGTCGAAGCGCAACCGCACGAGATGTGATGCGCCTCGTCGCGCTCGCCTTGCTGATCGCGACGAGCGCCGCTGCGCAGGATGCTCCGCCGGCGGCCGAACCGGCCAAACCCGTCGATTTCAGCGTCGTGCTGATCGAACTTACCGGCAAGTCCGAATATAAGGGCGTCCCGCTCATCTGTCCCGGCGATTCCGAACCTTCCAAGCCGGAAGACTTTTGCATGTCGGCGGTCCATGACGCGCCGATTGAGATCGTACGGCGGATCGCCGGATCGCCATCGATCCGCGGGCGCAAGTTGCGGTACAAGATCATCGAGTTCGGATTTCCGCAAGGAACGACGATATTGGCGGCGGTCGTGCGCACCAAGGATGCCCCCGGCCTCTATGCGCCATGGTGGCAAAGGCCCGATGAACGCGGCGAAATCTGCCTCGACCGGGAAGCGGCGGATGACCTCCAGATCGTACCGCAATGGTCGCACTGGAAGTCGCGCGCCATCCATGACGGTCGAGGTGGGTCCCGTCCGTTTCGCTGCCTCGTTCCCTGATGGGCGCCACAACCATCCTCTGGCTGCGCCGCGACTTGCGGTTGGCCGATCAGCCCGCATTGCGCGCGGCTGTCCGGGAAGGACCGTTTGTCCCGGTTTATATCCTCGATGACGACACGCCGAAGCATCGCCGGATGGGCGGCGCGTCGCGCTGGTGGCTGCACCACAGCCTCGCCGCGCTCGATGCGCGCCTGCGTGACAAGGGCTCGCGGCTGATCCTGCGGCGGGGCAGGGTGGAGGACGTGCTGGCGTCGCTCGCCGACGAGATCGGCGCGACGTGTGTCCACGCCATCCGGCACTATGAGCCATGGTGGCGCAATGCCGAGCGTGCGGTGGCGAAGCGGCTCGATCTCGTCTGCCATGACAGCAACTATCTCGTACCGCCGGGATCGGTGACGACGGGGGCGGGGCAACCCTACAAGATCTACACGCCCTTCTGGCGCGCTCTGCAGCAGCAGATGCCACCGCCCGAACCGCTACAGCCGCCGGATGAGCTCCCCGCGCCCGCGACATGGCCGGTCAGCGACGAATTAAGCGACTGGGGTTTGCTACCGCGAAACCCCGACTGGGCAACGGGCTTCGCCGGGGAGTGGGCGCCGGGGGAGGAGGGCGCACAGACCCGGCTGGCGGCTTTCTGCGATAGTGCCGCGCGCTACGAGGCGACGCGCAACCTGCCGTCGATCGAAGGTAGTTCACGCCTGTCGCCACATCTCCATTTCGGCGAGCTTTCGGCTGCGCAGGTGTGGCATCGTACTGCCGACCTGGGCGGCTCGGTCGAGACCTTTCTCGGCGAGATCGGCTGGCGGGACTATGCGCAGAACGTCATCCTGCAATTTCCCGATTATGGAACACGCAATGGCAGGCCTGCGCTAGACGATCTGCCGTGGCGGACGGACGCCGCGGCCGAAGCGGAACTGCGTGCCTGGCAGCGCGGCGAGACGGGCTACCCCATCGTTGATGCCGGCATGCGTCAGCTCTGGGCGACGGGGTGGATGCACAACCGCGTGCGGATGATCGCCGCCTCGTTCCTGATCAAGCATCTGCTGATCGACTGGCGGCAGGGCGAACAATGGTTCTGGGATACGCTGGTCGATGCCGATTACGGCAGCAATGCGGTCAACTGGCAGTGGACTGCGGGGTCGGGCGTCGATTCGAACATGTTCGCGCGGATCATGGCGCCGCTCAGCCAGTCGGAGAAATTTGATGCCGCCGGCTATATCCGGCGGTGGGTGCCGGAGTTCGCCAGCCTGCCCGACGCGGTGATCCATGACCCCGAAGAGGCTGGCTGCCGTCCGGCCGGTTATCCGGGGAAAATCATCGGTCATCGCGCCGCCCGCGAACGGGCGCTGGCGGCGGCACGCGCGCCGCGATAAGCGGTACGCGGTACGCGGCATGTGGGGTTTCGAATGGTAGCGCCGATTGGCGATCGGGTGCTTGGGAGGATCGACCGCGGACTGGCACAGGGATCGATCGACGCGACGCTCCCCGGCGGTGAGCGACGTATCCTCGGTGGCCATGCGCCGGGGCCGCGCGCGGTGGTTCGGATCGTGCATTGGCGGGCGTTGCGGCGGCTTGCGGCGGGCGGTTCCGCCGGCTGGTACGAGGCGTGGGCAGCGGGCGAGTGGACGAGCCCCGATCCGGTCGTTCTATTCGAGTTGTTCATGCTCAACCGTCGCACGCTCGGCCATGCCGCGCGGGCGCGCGGGCTGTCGAAGCTCGCACGGCGGACGTTGCACTGGCTGCGCCGCAACCACCGGGCAGGGGCCAGGCGCAATGTTGCGGCGCATTACGATCT
This sequence comes from Sphingomonadales bacterium, assembly GCA_038245375.1. Lineage (GTDB taxonomy): Bacteria > Pseudomonadota > Alphaproteobacteria > Sphingomonadales > Sphingomonadaceae > Sphingomonas. Next base: position 19,656 of record JBBRSN010000074.1, read on the forward strand.
CGGCAACGATTTCTACGAGACGTGGCTGGATCCTTCGCGGACCTATTCGAGCGGGTTGTTCGCCGAGCCGGTTTTGGCGGCGCAGTCGCTGGAGAGCGCCCAGCAGGCGAAACTTGCGGCGATCCTCGAACGTACCGCCGCCAAGCCAGGCGATACCATCCTCGAGATCGGGTGCGGCTGGGGCTCCTTTGCGGCTGCTGCTTCTGCCGCCGGCATCATGGTGCACGGCATCACATTGTCGGAAGAGCAGAAAGCCTTTGTCGACGGTTGCGGCCTGCCCGGCGTGACGGTTTCGCTGACCGACTATCGCGATGTCAGTGGCCATTATGACGCCGTCGCCAGCATCGAGATGGTCGAGGCGGTTGGCGAGGAGTTCTGGCCGGCCTATCTTCGCGCCGTCGCTGCGGCGCTCAGGCCGGGCGGGCGCGCCGCGATCCAGTTGATCTCGATCGATGACGCGATCTTCGATGCCTATGCGTCGAGCGTTGACTTCATCCAGCGTTACGTCTTCCCTGGCGGCATGTTGATTTCGGAGAGCCGCTTTCGCGCCATTTCAGCTCGCGCCGGGCTGGCGTGGCATGATCGGCGCGGGTTTGGCCTGCATTATGCCGAAACGCTGCTGCGCTGGCGTGCCGCGTTCGATGCGGCGGTCGCCGAAGCGCGATTGCCGGCGCGGTTCGACGCGAACTTCGTCGCGATGTGGCGCTACTATCTGATGTATTGCGAAGGCGGCTTTCGCGGCGGCGGTATCGACGTCGCGCAGGTAACGCTGGTCAAGGAGGGGTAATGAACAAGTCGATCCTGGCGCTTGCCGCGCTGGCGCTGGCCGGATGCGCGAACACGGATACGCGCCCGACGCCGGTTGCTGCGGTTGCGACCCGCGATCCCGCGGCCGAGGCGCACATTCGCCAGGCCGGGGCCGAGATCCTGTTCTGGTCGCAGGCGCAGCGCGACACGAACTTTCCGAAGATGGAAGCGCAGTTTCCCGGCAATGTCGTCAAGGCCGGCGGGCGGGTCCATCCCTTGCCGACGGGAACGCCGCTGCCGATCGCCGACGACGAGGTCGACTCGTTCATGGCGGCGCAGAATGTCGCCGGGCTGATCGTGCTGCAGGATGGCAAGATCCGCCTCGAGCGCTACGCGCGCGGTTATGGGCGCGACGGGCGCTGGACGTCCTTCTCGGTCGCCAAGTCGTTCACCTCGACGCTGGTCGGCGCGGCGATCCGCGACGGCTATATCAAGTCGGTCGACGAGCCCGTGACGCGCTACATCCCCGATCTGGCGGGCAGCGGTTATGACGGCGTGACCATCGCGCAATTGCTGACAATGACCTCGGGCGTGCGCTGGAACGAGGATTATACCGATCCGAACTCGGACGTGGCGCAGATGTTCGCCAAGCCCGTTCCGGCCGGGGCCGATCCGACCGTCGCTTATATGCGCACGCTGCCGCGCGCCGACGCGCCGGGGACGAAATGGGTCTACAAGACCGGCGAGACCAACCTGATCGGCACGCTGGTGCAGCGCGCGACGGGCAAGTCGCTGGCGAGCTATCTCAGCGAGAAGGTGTTCAAGCACTACGGCATGGAGCGCGACGGTTTCTGGATGGTCGATCAGGCCGGGCACGAAATCGGCGGCTGCTGCCTGTCGGTGAATCTGCGCGACTATGCGCGGATGGGGCAGTTCGTGCTCGACGGCGGTAAGGGCGTGGTCCCCGATGGCTGGTTCGCCTCGGCCACTGCCGCCCATGCCGAGATCGGCCACCCGGGCTTCGGTTATGGCTATCAATGGTGGACCTATCCGCAGGGCCGCTTCGGCGCGCAGGGCATTTTCGGGCAAGGGATCACGATCGATCCGGCACACCATGCCGTCATCGCGATATCTGCAGCCGCGCCGCACGCGAGCGATCGCGCCTATTCGCTGGCGCGATTCGCTTTCACGCAAAAGCTGTTCGACGCGACCACGAAATAGCGTTCGGCCGTCCTGCTCATTCGGTGTGAATCAGCCGGACATTGGCGATTTCGAGCTTGAAAGCGCCCGGCCGGTCCGCCGCGACGAGTAGCAGCATGGCGTTGTGCGGATCGAAATTCCGCAGGCTGGCAAAGGGGATCGTGACCTCCTTCCAGTCGCCCGCCACGGCGATCGGCGCGACGGCGGGGCGCTGACCGCCGGCCGGCGAGAAACCCATGATGGCGAAGCTCTTGCCCTCGCCGCGCACCCAGAAGCGCAGCGCATTTGCCGCGCTGATGTCGGCGGGGGTGAAGGGCTGTGCACCGGGACTGAACCCGACGCCGGCCCAGGGCGCGACGAAGTCGGCGGTGACCTCGCCGCTCATGACCAGCGCCGCATTGCCATCGGGCGCGGCGCCGGCGACCGACAGCGAGACGCGCGACGTGCCGCCGGCGATCGAATCGGTCGACACCTGCCAGCCCGTACCGAACGGCGCCTTGAGCACCGGCCTGCCATCGACATTGGCGAACGACTCGATCCGGCCGCCTGCCGGCAGTGCGACGGGCGGCGCGAGGGCCGCGGGCGCCGCATTGGCCAGTTCGGTGCGGCGTGCGGCGCGCAAGGGACTGGCGGCTACGCCGTCCTTCCAGATTTCGACGATGTCATGGACCGCGCCGATATTGCTCGTTGGGTCGCCGTCGACCAGCAGAAGGTCGGCCTTGAGCCCCGGCGCGATGCGCCCGCGATCGGCGAGGCGGAAGGCGCTCGCCGGCGCCGCGGTCGCCGCGGTCAGCGCCTGTACCGGGCTCAGGCCCGCCTTGACGAGAAGGTCGAGTTCGCGGTGGACGCTCAGGCCGTACCAGGTGCCCGGGTTGCCGGCATCGGTGCCCGCGAGGATCGGGACGCCGGCCTTTGCCAGCGCCGTGATATTGGCCGCTTCCAGCGCATCGAGCCTGGCGCTTCGATCGGATCCGAACGACTGGTGCAGCGTCGACACGGCTGTCCTGGGCAGCAGGCCGTTCAGCGCCGGCCGGTCGAGCAGCGCCGCACCGCCGGAGCGGCCGCTGAACACCTCGAACACGCTATAGGTCGGCACGATGAAGACATGATGCGCCTTGGCGAGCTGGGCAAAGGCGATGCCGCCGTCCAGATCGATGAACAGATGGGCGAGGCCATCGGCGCCTTCCTCGATCGATTCGGTCGCCGTCGCCAGGCTCTGGGCATGGACCACCGCGAGCTTGCCGCGTTTGTGCGCCGCGACGATCAGCGCGTGGATCGTCGCCCGATCGAGCGTCGGGAACGGCCGGCCGACGGTCGTGCCGGGCTCGTCGATGATCTTGATATAGTCCGATCCCTCGGCGATCCGTGCGTCGACCCAGGCATCGGCTTCGGCCGGCGTGGTCAGGGTCGGGATCGGAAAGCCATATTCGGTGCCATGTCCCTTGGGCACCGTCGCGAGAATGCCGGAGGTGAAGATGTCGGCGGCCTTGCTGTTGGTGCCGCTCGCCATCCGCGCGCGGATCGCCCGCGTCGACACCGGCGCGCTGAACATGTCGAGCTGCGTCGTGACGCCGAACAGCAGCGCGTCGTCCTGGCCCTGGAATGCGTGGACATGGCTGTCGATCAGCCCGGGGAGCAGCGTTTTCCCGGTGCCGTCGACGACCTTCATGTCCGGCGTGGGCGCGCCGTGATAGTCGATGTCGGCGATCTTGCCGGCCCGGATAAGCACGGCGTGACGGCCGAGGCTCCTGGTGCCGTCGAACACTGCGACGTTGCGGATCAGCGTGGCCGAGGGCGCGGTCGGCTCGGATTGCGCCATTGCGCCGGCCGAGACCGTCGCCAGCAAAAGCAACAGTTTACGCGGCATCATGGCAATATCCCCTGCACCCTACAGGGTATCGGCTATCATAGCTGTATTATGCATGCAATACACAAAAGCTGCCGAAAACGCCGGGACGAGGCCGCCGGCAAATGTCGGTGCCGGCCAATCTTCGACAGCACTAAGACCTATTGTTCGATGCGCTCGAAATGGCCGGTTGCGAAACCCGTCACGGCGAGTTCGGCAATGCGTTCCGCGACGATTGCCGGCTCCTTTACCGAAGCGGGATCTTCGCCGGGATAGGCGCGCGCGCGCATCGTGGTGCGTGTGGCGCCGGGGTCGATCAGCGCGGTGCGGACCTTGCTGACCTGCGACATTTCCGCGCCATAGGCCGCGAGCAGCGTCTCGAATGCGGCCTTGGAGGCGCCGTATAAGCCCCAATAGGCTCGCGGCTGTCGCGCAACGCTTGAGGTCAGGCCGATCACGCGCGCGCCGGGCGATTTGCGCAGCATCGGGTCGAACGCGGTGATCAGCGCGGCTTGTGCGCTGACGTTGAGCGTCATGATCGTCGCAAGTTCCTTGGGTTCGATCGCCGGCACCGCACCGAGGCTGCCGAGCGTCGCCGCGTTGAGCACCATGATATCCAACGCCTGCCAGCGTTCGGTGACAGCACTGGCCAGGCGAGCAATGGCATCGGTTTGGGTCAGGTCGAGCGGCGCGATCGTCGCCGAGCCACCGGCGTTGAAGATCGCTTCTTCGACTTGCTCCAGCGCCGAAGCCGTACGGGCGGTGAGGACGACGTGCGC
>JBBRSN010000075.1:0-24225 GCA_038245375.1 Sphingomonadales bacterium
CCACCAGGTTAAGTCGTACGTCGCTCTCAATCGCGATCGTCATGCTCGACAGAGAAAGGGCGGGTTCAAAAATCCGCTGACCCACCACAACCACCCTCACCCAATCCCCACCACCACCGCGCGCAGCCACGCCGTCACCGCCTCGATCCGCGGCGTCGCGTGCGTGTCCTCATGCGTCACCAGCCAGAAGGTCCGCCCGAGCGAGACCCGGTCCGACAGCACGCCGACCAGCCGCGCATCGCCGCGCGCGATGAAGTCGGGCAAAATGCCGATCCCCGCCCCGGTGCGGATCATCGCATGCTGCACATTGATGCTCGTGCTGCGCGCCCGCGCCACCAGCCCGGCATGGATCTCGCTGAGATAGTCCAGCTCCACCGCATGGATATGCTCGGGCACATAGCCGATCAGCGCATGGTCGCGCAGCGCCGCCGCGTCCGCCGGCATGCCGTGCGTGTCGAGATAGTCGCGCGTCGCGTAGAGCTGCAGCCGGTAATCGGCCAGCCGGCTCGCCTGCAACTGGCGGTTGCGCGGCCGCGCCAGCATCACCGCGATATCGGCCTCGCGCTTCGACGGGTTGAGAAAGCCCGAGGCGGTGATCAGGTCGAGCCGCAACTGCGGATGCTCGCTGCGGAACCGCGCCAGCCCCGGCGCCACGACATGCGTCGCCAGCCCCTCGGCAAGGCTCAGCCTGACATGCCCCGACAGCGCCGATCCCTGGCGGTCGCCCTCGCTCGCCGCCAGCACCGCCGCCTCGATCGTCTCGGCATGCAGCAGCAGCGCCTGGCCCGTCTCGCTCAATCGCCGCTCGCCGCCGATCGTCGCGAACAGCGGCGCGCCCATCGCCGCGTCGAGCCGCGCCAGCCGCCGCCCGACCGTCGTCACGTCGATGCCGAGCAGCCGCGCCGCCGCCGCCAGCTTTTGCGCCCGCGCCACCGCGAGGAAAATCCGCAGATCGTCCCAGTTCCGCATCGATCCCCCGCAAAAATGCACATGCTACCCGCAAAGATGTGGCCTTGCATGCATAAATGCTGGGTGGGATAGAGCCCGCAACCAATGCCCCCAAGGGCAAGGAATTCAGGAGAACGTCATGCGCGTCATCGATCATCTGATTGTCGGCCATTCGGGCGGTGGCGGCGCACGGACGGGTGACGTGTTCGATCCCAATACCGGCCAAGTCCAGGCGACCGTCAATCTCGGCAGCCAGGCCGAACTCGATCTCGCTGTCGCCGCCGCGCAAAAGGCGCAGCCGGGCTGGGCCGCGACCAACCCGCAACGCCGCGCCCGCGTGATGTTCAACTTCAAGGCGCTGGTCGAGGCGAACATGGACGAGCTGGCGACCCTGCTCTCGTCCGAGCATGGCAAGGTCATCGCCGATTCGAAGGGCGACGTGCAGCGCGGGCTCGAGGTGATCGAGTTCTGCTGCGGCATCCCGCACGTGCTCAAGGGCGAATTCACCCAGGGCGCCGGCCCCGGCATCGACGTCTATTCGATGCGCCAGCCGCTCGGCATCGGCGCCGGCATCACCCCGTTCAACTTCCCGGCGATGATCCCCCTGTGGATGTCGGGCGTCGCCATCGCCACCGGCAACGCCTTCATCCTCAAGCCGTCCGAGCGCGACCCATCGGTGCCGGTGCGCCTCGCCGAGCTGTTCCTTGAAGCCGGCCTGCCCGAGGGCATCCTCCAGGTCGTTCACGGCGACAAGGAAATGGTCGACGCGATTCTCGATCACCCGGCGATCAGCGCGGTCAGCTTCGTCGGCTCGTCCGACATCGCGCATTATGTCTATCGCCGCGGCGTCGCCGCCGGCAAGCGCGTCCAGGCGATGGGCGGGGCGAAGAACCACGGCATCGTCATGCCCGACGCCGATCTCGATCAGGTCGTCGCCGATCTGTCGGGTGCCGCCTTTGGTTCGGCCGGCGAGCGTTGCATGGCGCTACCCGTCGTCGTCCCGGTCGGCGAGAAGACCGCCATCGCCCTGCGCGAAAAACTCCTCCCCGCCATCGCCGCGCTGCGCGTCGGCATCTCGACCGATAATGACGCGCACTACGGCCCGGTGGTGAACGCCGCGCACAAGCAACGCGTCGAAAACTGGATCCAGACCGGCGTCGACGAAGGTGCCGAGCTGGTCGTCGATGGTCGCAACTTCACGCTGCAGGGCCATGAACAGGGCTTCTTCATCGGCCCGAGCCTGTTCGACCACGTCACCACCGACATGCAGTCGTACAAGGAAGAGATTTTCGGCCCCGTCCTGCAGATCGTCCGCGCTGCCGATTTCGAGGAGGCGCTGCGCCTGCCCAGCGAGCATCAATATGGCAACGGCGTCGCGATCTTCACCCGCAACGGCCACGCCGCGCGCGAATTCGCCGCGCGGGTCAATGTCGGCATGGTCGGCATCAACGTGCCGATCCCGGTGCCGGTCGCCTATCACACCTTCGGCGGCTGGAAGCGCTCGGCGTTCGGCGACACCAACCAGCACGGCATGGAAGGCGTCAAGTTCTGGACCAAGGTCAAGACCGTCACCCAGCGCTGGCCCGACGGCGGCGTCGGCGACGGCGCCAACGCCTTCGTCATCCCGACCATGGGGTGACTTTCTAGTTCCTCCCCAGCTCCGCTGGGGAGGGGGACCATTTGCTTCTTCAGCAAATGGTGGAGGGGCTTGGAGCGCGACGCGCGGGCCTTGCGCTCCAAGCCCCTCCACCGCCTTCGGCGGTCCCCCTCCCCGTACCGGGGGGGAGTGGTTCCGGGAGTTCGCCGTTGATCCTCTCAATTTCCAGGTCTGCTTCAGCGACGAAGAAACTGTGCGGCCGCGCGAGCCTGATTCAATTCCCGGCCAAACTGCGCTTGGCTCGTCCGATGCGAACAATCGACCTTCCGCCCCTCTGCCGCGCGCCGCGAAAATTCCCTGCCGGCGCGCCGGAAAAAAGTAGAAATTCCCTGCCAAATTCCCTGCCAGCTACCGCGTGGCAGGGAATTCGCCCGGTGCCGCGTTCAGGCGCCTTCGGTCGCAGCCTGACCCTGCGACGCAGCGCCGATCCACGGCCGGGCGACCGCCTCGAAGCGCTCATGGTAACGCGGATGCTGCGTGCCCATGATCCGGTCCCACCAGGTGAAGTAGAGCCCGAAATCGTAGCGCCCCTCGCTATGGTGCAGGTCGTGGTGCGTCGTGGTGGTCAGCCAGCCGGTCCAGCGCGAGCGGGTGAAGCCCGGCCAGGCCAGTTCATGCCCCGAATGGCCGATCGCGTTGCGCGCGATCTGGTGGCCGAGGAACAGGAAGATCGCCAGCGGGTAGACCGGGGTGACCAGCGAGACGCCGAACAGCAGGATGGGCACGTAAAGCGATTCGAACACCGACTCGATCGGCGCGAAGGCATAGGACGCCCAGGAGGTCGGGGTGCGCGACTTGTGGTGCGCGGCGTGTGCCTTGAGGAACAGCGCCTTGAGGTGCAGTCCGCGATGCATCCAGTAGAACCAGGTGTCGTGCGCGACGATCATCACGATCAGCTGCGCGGTAAAGATCGCCCAGTTGGCCGGCCCGCGATGGATCGCGATGATCCCCGATGCGATGCCGGCAAAGGCGATCAGATCGACCACGCCGAACACCGCGATGGTCTGCACCGAAAGCAGGAATTCGCGCCGCCGGTCGGCGAAGCTCGCGCTGCGTTGCTGGATGCGACGCGACGCGGTCCAGCGCCGCAGCAGCCAATAGGTCAGCGCCACGCCGGCCGCGCCGATCAGATAGCGGACCATCTCGATCTGGAAGCTGTGCACCCAATGCCGGGCAAGAAGCGAGAGCGTATCGAACATCAGGCGGCTCCATCGGGAGTTGCTGTCCCGCCATCTGCTATCCTGTCCCCAACCGCCTGGCTGCGCGCGCCCGGAAAACAGCGATCGTTTTCGGAATCGATCGGCATTTTTCGTTTTTCGGCAAAGGCCGCGCGGCGAAACTCGCTCGGGCTCTGGCCGGTGTCTTCGCGGAACGCCCGGTTGAACGGCGCCAGCGAGCCATATCCCAGGTCCATCGCGATCGTCAGCACCGGCAGGTCGACCCGCGCCGGGTCGGCCAGCCATGCCTTGGCATCGGCGATGCGGTGATGGTTCAGGAACGCCGAGAAATTGCGGTAGCCGAGCCGCTGGTTGATCAGGCTGCGCAGCCGGTGCTCGGGCACGCCGAGTCGCTCGGCCAGCAGGCCGATCGTCAGCCCGGGCTCGCGGTGGACCGCGCCCGCCATCGCCGTGGTCACCTTGACGCTCAGCACATGCTCCGACGGGCTGAGGCTCGGCGCCGGGGCAGGGCGATCGGGGTCGAACAGCAAATCGGGGTCGTTCTGCAGCAGCGCGACGCCCATCGCGCTGGTCGCGACGAGGATGGCGAGCGCCTGGCCGATCGCCAGCGCGCCGCCCATGCGGACGCCGAAGATCAGTTCCAGCGCGACGACGATGAAGGCCAGCGCGCCGACCACCACGACGAAGCCGACGCGCAGGCGGCGGCGCTTCTCGATAAGGTCGTCGCCGCGCTCGCCCAGCGCGATCGCGATGGCATGGCCGGCCAGCAACAGCGACGAGAGGCGCTGCACGATCGCGATCGCCCAGCCGTCGTTCCAGCCGGTCAGCCGCGCGAAGAGCAGCCCGGCCCAGCATCCGAACAGGACGATCAGCCCGGCGATCACCACCCGTCGATCGATCGGCCGTTCGAACAGCAGATGGGCGAACACCCACAGCATCAGCGGCACGGCTTGCGCGAACAGCTGGACCACCGCCCAGAGCGGGCCGTGGAGGGGACGGAACAGTGGCGTCGCGATCGTCAGGTAACTGGCGACCCCGAACAGCAGCAGCGCGGTCGCCAGCCGGATCGCACGCGGCGCGCGGCCGCGGCCGATCACGATCGAGATCAGCAGCAACTGGCCGATCGCCAGCATCCGCAGGATCGTGTCGATGAGCGTCAGCCGGTCCATGCCGCACTTATGGCGCTGCGCGCGCGTAGCGTCCATCGCGCGTCAAGGGCGCCGTGTTCCTGCGAACGCAGGAACCCAGAGCCCCGAGCGCAGCGCCTGCGGCCCTGGGCTCCTGCCTGCGCAGGAGCACATCGCTGTTCAATGCGGCCGCTGCTGGTTCTCCGGCGCGATCGCGCGTTGCTGCGGCGGGCCGCCGGCGGTGCGCGTGTCGGTCACGGTGCAGTTCGGGCTGTCCTGGCAGGCGCTTACCGCCAGCGTATTGAGATTGTCCGCGGCACAACCGCCGAGCAGCGCGAGCATGAGGACCGAAAAGGCTTTTTGCATCGCGCCGCTCCCAAAAGGCTGACCGAACGGCTAGGGCATAGTGCATCGCCGTTCCGGCCGATTGGATGGATCAGACTGATGCGTTTGCCCGGCACCGACGCGAGTCCTTCGGCATGAGCCGGCTGCGCGCCATTCTCATCCTCGCGCTGGCGGCGGGTCTGGCCTGGATCGCGATTGATCCGATCGGCCGCGGCACGCGCGGTCCGACGCACCGCGAGAAGAAGATCGCCCTGACCTTCGACGACGTGCCGCGCGGCCCCGGCGCCTTCTACACGCCGCCGCAGCGCGCCCAGCTGCTGATCGCGGCACTGCGTGCCGCCGATGTCAGGCAGGCGGCGTTCTTCGCCAATCCCGGGCGCATCGGCCCGACCAACGATGGCGCCGCGCGAATCGACGCCTATGTCGCTGCTGGCCATGTCATCGCTGATCACACCTTTTCGCATCGCACCGTGGCGGCGCTGTCGGCGGCCGATTTTCTCGCCGATGTCGACAAGGCCGAAACCTGGCTCAAGGGCCGGCCGGGCTATCGTCCGTGGCTGCGCTTCCCCGGCCTCAACCAGGGTGGCCGCGATGTCGAGAAGCGCCATGCCGTGCTCGACGGACTTGCCCAGCGCGGGCTGCAAATCGCCTGGGTCACCGTCGACGGCTCGGACTGGAACATGGAACGGCTGACCGCCGACGCCAGGAAGGCGGGCAAGCCGATCGACGAGGCGGCGCTGCGCGACCTCTATGTCGAGACGATGGTCCAGGCCGCCGATCTTTCCGACAAGGTGATGCGCCGCACGATCGGTCGCTCGCCGGTACACGTCATGCTGCTCCACGAAACCGATCTCGCCGCGCGCTACATCGGCGATCTTGTCAGCGCGCTGCGCAATGACGGGTGGGAGATCGTCACCGCGGATCAGGCATTCGCCGATCCGGTCTACCAGCCCTGGCCCGAACTGGTCGCCGCCAACGCGACCTTGCCCGAGGCGTTGGCCTGGGCGAAACACGTTCCGGGGCCGATCTATTACGACCGCAACGACCTGCCCGTTGCCGACAAGCTCTTTGCCGACCGCGTCCTGCACGCCAATGCCGCTCCGTCACCGCTACCGACGCCGGCCGCGCCGATCAAACCGCTCGCCGCGCGGCACGATAGCTGCGCCGCGCGTTACGCTACCACGCATCGCCTAACCCCACCCGCGCCGTCACCGCGCGCCGAATCTTGCCGCTCAGGGACCCCAGCATGACCATCCAGTTCGACCTCACCGACGACCAGCGCGAGATCCAGGACCTCGCGCGCAAGTTCACTGCGGACCGCATCACGCCGTTCGCCGCTGAATGGGACGAGAAGCATATCTTCCCGCGCGACACGATCAAGGCGGCCGCCGAGCTCGGCTTCGCCGCGATCTATGTCTCGGAGGAAAGTGGCGGCATCAATCTCGGCCGGCTCGAGGCGGCGCTGATCATGGAGGCGATGGCCTATGGCTGCCCCGCGACCTCGGCCTTCATCTCGATTCACAACATGGCATCGTGGATGATCGACCGTTTCGGGTCGCAGACGGTCAAGGACAAATACCTCCCCGATCTGGTGACGATGGACCGCATCGCCAGCTACTGCCTGACCGAGCCGTCCTCGGGCTCCGACGCCGCCGCGCTCAAGACCAAGGCGGTCCGCGACGGTGACCATTATGTCGTCACCGGCTCAAAGCAGTTCATCTCCGGCGCCGGCGAGAACGAGGTCTATGTCACCATGGTGCGCACCGGGGTCGAGGGGCCGAAGGGCATTTCGTGCCTGGTGATCGAAAAGGACATGCCCGGCGTCAGCTTCGGCGCCAATGAGCGCAAGCTCGGCTGGCATGCCCAGCCGACGCGGCAGGTGATCTTCGACGGCGTGCGCGTGCCGGTCGAGAATCTCGTCGGCGGCGAGGGCGAGGGCTTCCGCATCGCGATGATGGGCCTCGATGGCGGCCGCCTCAACATCGGCGCCTGCTCGCTCGGCGGCGCACAGCGCTGCATCGACGAGACGCTGAACTATACCCGCGACCGCAAGCAGTTCGGCACCGCGATCGCCGATTTCCAGAACACCCAGTTCACCCTCGCCGATATGGCGACCGAACTCGAGGCCGCGCGCATCCTGCTCTACGCCGCCGCCGCCAAGGTTACCGCCAACGCGCCCGACAAGACCAAATTCGCCGCCATGGCCAAACGCCTCGCGACCGACACCGGCTCCTCGGTGGTCGACCGCGCGCTCCAGCTGCACGGCGGCTATGGCTACCTCATGGACTATCCGATCGAACGCTTCTGGCGCGATCTGCGCGTCCACTCGATCCTCGAAGGCACCAACCAGGTCATGCGCATGATCATCGGCCGCGAGCTGACCCGGCAGTGAGCGGGCGCCTACCTTTCCCTCGCCCCTCGCAGAGGGGAGTGATTGAACACGGTCGGGCCGGTCATTCCCCCGGAATGACCTACGGAATGCCGGGGGCATTCCGTACCCGACCGCGTTCGATCACTGGTTGCGCAGACTTGGGTCGCGCTCTTCCGCGCGGCCCTAGTCGGAGCTGGGAGAGGGGTGTGCGGCGCCCGTGCGCCGCGCGGTCGCGTGCGACCGCTCAACCCCTCTCCCAACCTCCGCTAGGCAGCAAGCTGCCAAGCTGCGCTATCCCTCTCCCCTGTCCAGGGGCGAGGGAGATCCTATCCGAAAGAACCACATGACCCCCGACCTCATCACCCGGATCGACGGCAAGGCCGGCCGCCTGCGCCTCAATCGCCCGGCGGCGATCCACGCGCTCAACACCGCGATGTGCGCCGCCGTGCTCGATGCGCTCGAAGCATGGCGCGGCGATCTCGCGGTCGAGGCGGTGATCATCGATCATGCCGAGGGCCGCGGTTTCTGTGCCGGCGGCGACATCCGCATGCTCGCCGACAGCGGTGCTAAGGACGGCGTCGAAGCACGTGGGTTCTTCCACACCGAATACCGCATGAACCACCGGCTGTTCACCTATGCCAAGCCGGTCGTCGCCTTCATGCACGGCATCACCATGGGCGGCGGCGTCGGTATCGCGCTTCCGGCGCGCTTCCGCGTTGCGACCGAGGCGACGCGCCTCGCCATGCCCGAAACCGGCATCGGCCTATTCCCCGATGTCGGCGGCGGCTGGTATCTGTCGCGGCTGGCAGGGCGGATCGGGCAATATCTCGCGCTGACCGGGCACCGGCTCGACGGCGCGGAGTGCCTCGCGCTCGGCCTCGCCACGCACTATCTGCCGGGCGAGTGTCTCGACGAGGCCAAGGCCCGCATCGCCGCCGCGCCGCAGACGATCGCCGCGATCCTCGACGATCTCGTCGTGCCCGCGCCCGTGCCGAAGATTCTCGCCCACCAGCCCGAGATCGATCGCCTGTTCGCCTCCGACACGCTCGAAGACATCTTCGCCACGCTCGCCGCCGATCCGGGCGAATGGGCTGCCACCACGCTGGCGGCGCTCAAGACCAAGTCGCCCCAGACGATGAAAGTCTCGCTGCGCCTGCTCCATGACGGTGCCGGCATGGCGAGCTTTGGCGACGAGATGCGCCAGGAATATGCCGTCGGCAGCCGTGTCGTGCAGCGCCACGATTTCCTCGAAGGCGTGCGCGCGGTGATCGTCGACAAGGACAACGCCCCCCGCTGGGATCCGGCGACGCCCGAGGGCGTCACCGACCATGTGATCGAACAGATTTTCGCACCCTTGCCCGACCACGAGGCATGGACGCCACAATGACGGAGAAGAACTCGATGGCCCCTTACGAAACCCTGCTCGTCGAGCAGCGCGGCGCGGTGACGCTCGTCACGCTCAACCGCCCCCAGGCGCTCAATGCGCTCAACAGCCAGGTGCTCGCCGAGCTCAACGCGGCGATGGCCGCCTATGATGCCGATCCCGGCCAGGGCTGCGCGGTGCTGACCGGCAGCGACAAGGCCTTTGCCGCCGGTGCCGACATCAAGGAGATGGTCGATCAGTCCTTCGCCGACATGTACGCCGCCAATTTCTTCGCCGGCTGGGAGCGCTTCACCGCGACGCGCAAGCCGGTCATCGCCGCCGTCGCCGGCTTCGCGCTTGGCGGCGGGTGCGAGCTGGCGATGATGTGCGACTTCATCCTCGCCGCCGACACCGCGAAGTTCGGCCAGCCCGAGATCAAGCTCGGCGTCGCCCCCGGCATGGGCGGCTCGCAGCGCCTGACCCGCGCGGTCGGCAAGGCCAAGGCGATGGAGATGTGCCTCACCGGCCGCATGATGGACGCGGTCGAGGCCGAGCGCGCCGGGCTGGTCAGCCGGGTGATCCCGGCGGCCGACCTGCTCGACGAGGCGTTGAAGGTGGCGGGCGTGATTGCCGGCATGGCGCCGCTCGCGGTCAAGGCCAACAAGGAGATGGTCAACGCCGCGTTCGAGAACGGCCTGGCGCAGGGCGTGCTGTTCGAGCGCCGCCTGTTCCACGGTCTGTTCGGCACGGCGGACCAGAAGGAAGGCATGGCCGCCTTCGTCGCGAAGCGCCCGGGCAACTGGACGGGGAAGTAGGCAATTCCCTCTCCCCTTGTGGGAGAGGGAAGGGGCCCATCGCGTAGCGATGGGAAGGGTGAGGGGGAGTTGCGGACGGGTCGCGTGGGCTAGTCCCCCTCACCCTTCCGCCGCTTCGCGGCTCCCTCCCTCTCCCACAAGGGGAGAGGGAAACAAGAAGGAAGCAGAACATGGCACGCGTCGCATTTATCGGTCTGGGCAATATGGGCGGCGGGATGGCCGCGAATCTGGCGAAGAAGGGACATGACGTCCACGCCTTCGACCTATCCGCCGAGGCGCTCGACAAGGCCGGGGCCGCGGGTTGCCTGCTGGTCGAAAGCGCGGCCGCGGCGTGCGACGGCGTCGAGGCGGTGGTGACGATGCTGCCCGCCGGCACCCATGTCGAGGCGGTCTATAACGAGAGCGTGTTCGGCACCGCACCGCCCTCGGCGATCCTGATGGACTGCTCGACGATCGACGTCGCCACCGCAAAGCGCGTTGGGGAAGCCGCGCGCAACAAGGGCCTGACGATGGTCGACGCCCCCGTCTCGGGCGGCATCGCCGCCGCCAATGCGGGTACGCTGACCTTCATGGTCGGCGGCAGCGCCGAAGCTTTCGAGCGCGCCGAACCGTTCCTCACGAACATGGGCAAGGCGGTGATCCATGCCGGCGGCAGCGGGGCGGGGCAGTCGGCCAAGATCTGCAACAACATGCTGCTCGGCGCCGAAATGATCGCGACCTGCGAAGCCTTCGCGCTCGCCGAAAAGCTCGGCCTCGACCTGCAGAAATTCTACGACATCGCCAGCGTGTCGTCAGGCCAGAGCTGGTCGATGACGAGCTATTGCCCGGTTCCCGGCGTCGGTCCGGAAACCCCGGCCGACCGCGACTATCAGGGCGGCTTCGCCACCGCGCTGATGCTCAAGGATCTGCGCCTCGCGATGGGCGCGGCGCGCGATGTCGGGGCCGCCACGCCGATGGGCGCGCGCGCCGCCGAACTTTACGAGGCGTTCGCTGCGGCGGGCCATGGCGGGCTCGATTTCTCCGCCATCATCCGCAGCTTCGGTCAGGACCAGACGCGGTCATAGCGGGCGCCGAGGCCGGTCAGCAGCTCATATTGCGACATGCCGCTGACCGCCGACGCCTCGGGCAGGGCATAGTCGAGCGCGACCCAGTCGCCCTCGGCCAGTTCGGGCGCGGCGGTGACGTCGATCGCCGTCAGGTCCATCGACACCCGGCCGATCACGGGTAGCGGTCGCCCACCGGCGCGAGCCAGCCCCTTGTTGGAGAAGCCGCGCCAATAGCCGTCGGCATAGCCGATGTTGAGGATCGCTACCTCGGTCGGCGCGGCGGCGGTCCACATCGCGTTGTAGCCGACCTTGCCGCCCGCCGCGACACGCCGCCGCTGGACGATCTGCGCCTCGGGCGTGACGACCTGGCGGATGCGGCCGTCGAGTTCAGGGCGCTGGATGCCGCCGTACAGCGCGAGGCCGGGGCGCGTCAGGTCGAAGGCATAGTCGGCGCCGAGCGCGATACCGGCAGAGTTGGCAAGGCTCATGCGCCGCGCGCCCGTCTTGCCGGCGAGCGCCGCGAAGGCGCTGCGCTGCACGGCGTTCATCGCGACGTCCTCGTCTGCGCAGGCAAGGTGGCTCATCAGCGTGTCGATCGTCAGCCCGTCGAGCAGCCCCGCGGCGATCTCGTCCACCGCGACGCCGAGCCGGTTCATGCCGGTGTCGACCATCACGTCGCACCCCCCGCCGCCCGCCGCCTTCCACAGCGCGACCTGCGCCGTCGTGTTGAGCACCGGCCGCGCGATGCCGCTCAGCGCCGCCGGAAGATCGGCCTCGCGGACGCCGTGCAGTACCGACAGTGCCACGCCGGTCGGCGCCAGCGCGGCCGCCTCGCTCCACGCGGCGACGAAGAAGTCGCGACAACCCGCCACCGCGAGCCGCTGCGCCACCGCGATCGCGCCCAGGCCATAGCCATCGGCCTTGACCGCCGCGCCGCACGCCGCACGCCGGCTCATCGCCGCAAGCGTGTGCCAGTTGTCGGTCAGGGCGGCGCTGTCGAGGCGCAGACGGAGGGGAGCGGGCATGGGCGGCGGTTAGCCGCGTCGGCCGGCGCGCGCTAGTCCGCGCTCGCCGTGCCGGGCCTGGTTTCGTGCAGGCCGAACCCGGTCACCACCAGCGCCATCGCCACCACCGCGAAGGTGTACCACAGCCCGGCATAGGGATCGCCGGTCTTGGCGACGATGAACTGGCCGATCACCGGCAGGAAGCCGCCGAAATAGCCGGTACCGATGTGATAGGGGATCGACATCGAGCTGTAGCGGATGCGCGGCGGGAACATCTCGGCGAGCAGCGCCGCGACCGGACCGTAGGTCATGCCCGACAGTGCGCTCAACCCGAGGATGGCGACCAGGATCAGCAGGATGTTGGCGGGCGTCGGGATGACCTTGTCGAGCTTGTAGCCGCCACGCGCCAGGGCTGCGTCGAGCCCCGCGTTACTCATGTCGGCGACCGGCACCTGGCCGATCGTCACGACGGTCACCGGCGTGACCGCCTTGGTGTAGGGGATCCCCGCCTTGGCGAAATAGTCGATCAACCGCCGGCAATCATTGGCCTGCTGCGTCGGGAACAGGTCGTACTGGCAGTGCGCGCCCGACACGACGACCGGCGCGCGTTGCGCCGCGTGCGCCAGCGCCGGGTTGGCCGCGCCGCCCATCACCCAGAAGATCGGGAACAGCAGCGCGAGCGTCATGGCATAGCCGAGCATGATCGGCGTCTTGCGGCCGACGCTGTCGGACAGCTTGCCGAACAGGATGAAGAAGCCGAGCCCCATCAACGCGCCCGCGCCGACGATCAGTTGCGCGGTGGTTTCCTGCACACGCATCGTCGTCTGGAGGAACGACAGCACGGTGAACATCGCGGTGTACCAGATCACCGTCAGGCCGGCGGCGATGCCGAACAGCGCGACGAACAGCCGCTTGAGGTTGCCCTGATAGGTGAAGCACTCGACGAACGGGTTCCTGGCCGTTTCGCCCGCCGCCTTCATCGCCTGGAATACCGGACTTTCCGACAGCTTGAGGCGCATCCACAACGACACGGCGAGCAGCAGCAGCGAGAACAGGAACGGGAAGCGCCAACCCCATTCGTCCCACACCGCCTTGGGCAGCACGAGCTTGGTCAGCAGCACGACCACAAGGCTGAGGATGAACCCGCCCGCGACGCTCGCCTGGATGAAGCTGGTGTAGAAGCCGCTCCTGCCCGGCGGGGAATGTTCCGCGACATAGATCGCCGCCCCGCCATATTCGCCGCCCAGTGCGAGCCCCTGCAGGATGCGCAACGCGATAACGAGGAAGGGTGCCACAAGGCCGATCGATGCCGCCGACGGGATCACGCCGACCCCGGCGGTAGCGATGCCCATCAAGGTGATGGTAACGAGGAAGGTGTATTTGCGGCCCAGCCGGTCGCCGAGATAACCGAACAGCACCGCGCCTAGCGGCCGGAAGCCGAAGCCGACCGCGAACACCGCCCACGCCGCCAGCGTCTGCACCAGTTCGTTGCCCGCGGGGAAAAAGACCCGACCGATGATGCCGGAGGCAACCAGCGTGCCGTAGATGAAGAAGTCATACCATTCGAAGATCGTGCCGAGCGACGAGGCGGTGATGATGAGGCGGATGTCCTGCGGCGCCGGCACGGGTGCCGCGCGAATCGCGGAGACAGTGATTGCCATGTTTTGCCTGCCCCCACCCTGTTCGGAGAAAGGATAGGGGCTTCCCGGGAAGAGGCAAGGGACCACAATTTAGCGCAACGACCAAAGCGCTTCGCAAGCGGGCGGTCTGCTCGGGACAGGTAGGGTCAGATCGGCCTCATTCACTGCCGGAATCGTGTCGCTTTTTGTGAAGCTGGGCGATGCATCTTCGTTCGCTTCCCGACAAACGTGGTGCGACAGGTCCTGAGGAACTTTTCAAGATGCTCCGGTACCATGTGACAAAAATGCTACAGCGGCCGAATTTAATGTTCAGCTACCCTTAAGGGAGTATTCATTTCCCGCGGCCCGGGACAATAACGCCCCCAACTAAAATTTCGGGGGCAATCATGTCACTTTTCAATTCTCTCTATCCGCGCCTGCTGACGGGCTCTTCCTTCGCGGCAATGCTTGTCGCCTTGTCGCCCGCCGCGTCGGCGCAAACGCAACCGGTTGCAACAAGCGGTCAGGCTCAACCGGCGGCGACGAGCGACGATCAGGTGCCGGACGAAGTGATCGTCACTGGCTCGCGTATCCGTTCGACCAATCTGAATGCGCTGCCGCCGACGGTTGCCATCGGTCGGCAATATATCGAAGAGCGTAATCTCACCAACATCGCCGATGTGCTGAACGAATTGCCCGGTTTCCGCGGCAGTGTCACGCCGAATGGCTCCCAGGGGTCGTTTGGCCAGGGCGTCAATTTCGTGAACGGTTATGGGCTCGGTTCCAACCGCACGCTGACACTGGTCAACGGTCGCCGTTTCGTTACATCGAACGTTGCGTCATTGTTCAACCAGGGGTCGCCGGGTACGCAGGTCGACCTCAACGTGATCAACACGTTGCTGACCGATCGCGTCGATGTGGTTTCAATCGGTGGTGCGCCGATCTACGGGTCCGACGCGATCGCCGGGACGGTGAACATCATCCTCAAGGATCGCTACAAGGGCATCGATATTCGCGCGACGAGCGGTGTAACCGGGCGTGGCGACGGATTCCGATACAGCGTTGCCGCACTGGCTGGTCATGATTTTCTTGATGGCCGCGCTAACATTACGGTAGCTTATCAGCACGATTTTCAAGACGGTATCTTGTATAATAGCCGTGATTATCTGCGCGCGAACCTCGGAAATGCCACCAACCCGACCACGGCGGCGGCGGCGGCGCTGGGTCGCGCAGCGGGCATTACCGCGATCAACGACGGGCGCGTCAACACCAGTTTTGGTTTCAACGATTCTGCCAGCGATGGTTTTCCCGGCACGATCCAGGTGCGCGATCTCTCAATCTATTACCTGAATCGCGGTGGCGTGGTCACTTCCGCAACCGGGAACGCGGCGGCTGCAGGAAATTACCAGTTCGATCCGAGCGGAAATCTCATCCCTTTCAACAAGGGGATCGTTTTTCCCAGCATCTATGCCTCTGGCGGGGACGGCTTCCGGTTTAACGATTACAGCCAGATCACCAGCAAGCTAAGCCGCAACATCGTCAATGGCTTTGCGCATTTCGACGTGTCTGATGCGTTGAAGTTCTTCGTCGAAGGGGAGTATTTCAATTCTCGCGGTGATGAACTGGTTCAGCAGCCAACCTTCAACAGCAATCTTTTTGGCGGTTCAAGCGGTCAGTTGACCTTCACCAACACCAGCGCCTTCCTTACGCCACAAGCCAAGGCGCAACTCGCCGCGTTGGGCATCACGCGTTTCCAGATTTCGCGTGCGTCTGACGACCTCGCAGATTTGACCGGTTACTCGCAGACCTATCTGCTGCGCGGAGTGTTTGGGGTGCGTGGCGATTTCACCGTTGGTGGGCGCCATTTCAACTATGAAGCGAGCGTCAATCGCGGGCGCACGCTGATCCGCGATTCCGGTCAGGACCTCAATCGCCAGAATTTCATCAACGCGGTCAATGTCACGACCGACGGATCGGGAAATGTGGTTTGCACTGCGACGCCCGCCGTTCAGGCCGCGCCCGGCGGCACGCCGATTGCGGATGCCGCGTGCGTACCGCTCAACTTGCTGGGCTATGGCCTGTCTTCGCAGGCGGCACGCAATTATGTGATCCAGCAGACGGTAGCGCGCAGTCTGCTTGAGGAAGCGGTCGGCAATATCAACATCGGCGGTACGCCGTTCGATCTGTTCGGCAACGGTGTCGGCTTCAACGTCGGCTTCGAGCACCGCGAAGAAAAGGGCACGTTCACGCCCGATGCCTTTCAGCAAGCAGGCCTTGGCCGCTCGACTGCGATCACACCGGTCAGCGGAAAATATACCATCAACGAGGAGTTCGGGGAGGTCAATATCCCGATCGTGACCGAGCGGAACGGCCTTGGCTTCATCAATCGCCTCGAAGTCACGGCGAGTGGTCGTCATGTCAACAACAGCATCAACGGCGGATTCTTCGCATGGTCTGCGGGCGCGATCTTCTCGCCGATCCGCGATATTACATTCCGCGGCAACTATACGAAATCGTTCCGCGCTCCGGCCGTAACGGAATTGTTCCTGCCAATATCCAACGCGTTCTCCGCAGTTCCCGACCTTTGTTCGGCGGCTAATATCAATGGTGGTGCCGCTCCCCTGATCCGCAAGGCGAATTGCACGGCGTTTCTTAGCAAATACCCCAACGCAACGCCGCTCGATGCGGCTGCAGCGACGGTGCCGTCGCAGACGGGCGGTAACCCCAATTTGAAGAACGAGGTTTCGAGCAGCTTCACCTATGGTGTTTCGATCCAGCCACGCTTCATTCCCGGTCTGACGATTTCAGCGGACTATGTGGATATCAACCTCACGAACCCGATTCAGAGTTTGACCGTGGCAACGATTGCAAGCGCCTGTTTCGACAACCCGAGCTTTAACGCTGCCGACCCTGCGAACGGCAACAGCTTCTGCTCGCAGATCAAGCGTTATGGTACCGGGCAGGGCGGCACCGCGGTCAATGGTGGAGATCGTGGCGGTCAGGTCGTGAACGATCCGGTAAACCCGGGAGTCTTTTTCGGCTTCGTCAACGGCAACCGGGTGTATTTCTCGGGCATCCAGGGTTCGGTGAGCTATCGCACCGGCCTTTCGGGCCTTGGTCTTCCGGGGCGTCTCGATATCGACAGCAATGTCCTGTTCGTTCGTCGCCGCCTGGTCGATATTACCGGTATCGCACCCGTGCGCACCGACGGCACCTTCGGCGATCCGAAATTCTCGGGACAGGTCAACGTTCGCTACGTCGGCGAGGTGTTCAGTGAGAGCACGTCGATCAACTATGTCGGGCAGCAAATCGCGACGCGGACCGGGCTTTCGGCGGATCTTCGCGAATTCAACAAGATCAGCCCGTACGCTACGGTCAACCAGTCGATCTCAATCGATGTGCAGAAGAAGTTCCGCCTCACAATGGCGGTGACCAATTTGTTCGATCGGATTGGTCAGGAATATTATGGCTTCTATCCCGTCGCCTTGCTGAACGATCTGCAGGGTCGCCGGTTCTCGGTCAGCGTAGAAACCAAGTTCTGATCAGCGGTCAATCACTCATCACTGACTACCGGTCCGATTCCGGTGGCATAAAAAAGGGGCGTCCGATGTTCGGGCGCCCCTTTTCCTTTGTTCACGAATGGCGCGTTACCGCTCAACACACAGCGCAATTCCCATGCCACCGCCGATACATAGCGTCGCCAGGCCCTTCTTCGCGTCGCGCTTGCCCATCTCGTAGAGCAGCGTGGTCAGCACGCGCGCGCCGCTCGCGCCGATCGGGTGGCCGATGGCGATCGCGCCGCCATTGACGTTGACGCGGTCAGCGTCCCAGCCCAGTTCCTTGCCGACCGACAAGGCCTGCGCGGCGAACGCTTCATTGGCCTCGATCAGGTCGAGATCGGCGATGCTCCAGCCGGCCTTTTCGAGTGCGCGGCGTGTTGCCGGGACCGGGCCGATGCCCATGATCGACGGATCGACGCCGGCCGAGGCCCAGCTGGCGATGCGGGCGAGGATCGGGCTGCCACGCTTTTCCGCCTCGGCGCGGCTCATCACCACCAGCGCGGCGGCGCCGTCGTTGAGCCCCGAGGCGTTGGCGGCCGTCACCGAACCGTCCTTCCTGAACGCCGGGCGCAGCCCCGAAACGCTGTCGAGCGTCGCGCCGGCGCGGATATATTCATCGTCGGCGACGGTCACGTCGCCCTTGCGGCCCTTGATCGTCACTGGAGCGATCTCATCGCGGAAGCGGCCCGCGCTGCGCGCCGCCTCGGCGAGGTTCTGCGAGCGCACCGCGAACACGTCCTGCATCTCGCGCGTGATCTGGTACTGCTCGGCGAGGTTCTCGGCGGTGATGCCCATGTGATAATTGTTGAACACGTCGGTCAGGCCATCGCTGATCATCGTGTCGACCAGGCTGAGATTGCCCATCTTGGTGCCGCCGCGCAGATTCTGCGCGTGCATGCTCATCGACATCGATTCCTGCCCGCCCGCGACGACGATGCGCGCATCGCCCGTCGCGACCGCCTGCGCCGCCAGCGCGACCGCGCGAAGCCCCGAACCGCATACCTGGTTGACGCCCCATGCCGGGATCTCCTTGGGCACGCCCGCCGCCATCGACGCCTGGCGCGCCGGGTTCTGCCCCTGGCCCGCGGTCAGCACCTGGCCGAGAATGACCTCGGAGACCTCATCGCCGGTCACGCCGGCCTGGGCGAGCGCCGCCTCGATCGCGATCCGGCCGAGTTCGTGCGCCGGGGTTGCGGCGAAGGCGCCGAGAAAGCTGCCGACCGGCGTGCGCTTGGCGGCGGTGATAACGATGTCCTGCATGGCTCGGCTCCGGATGAATATTGCAGTGCACTATCTAGGTACGGGGACCGCCCTTAGCCAGTCCATAAGGGGAGTCCACAGCTGGGTTCGCGCGCCGCGCCCGACGAGCATCCCGACATGACCGGCGCCGAGATCGTGGCGTTCGGCGAGGTCGGCGGCGCTCGCGGCGGGCACAATGCGATCGTTGAGCGAGACGAATTCGATCGCCGGGCAATCGAGCGCGTCCGGCGTGGCGAGCGTGCCGGCGACACGCCAGCCGCCCGTGCCGGTCAGGTCCGCGCCGATGAAATCCTCGAACAGCTGGCGTCCGGCCGCATAGGGCAGGGGCGCGCCGGCATTGGCCCAGTCCTCGAGCGCGACGAAGGATGCGGCGGCGGGGCTGGCGGGGTCAAGGCAAGCGAACGACTCGTACTTGGCGATCGTCTTGGCCGGGTCGAGTCGCCAGAAGCCGGCCTGCAGCACTTCCATCGGCACCAGCCCCAGTTTCTCGCAGGTCGGTTGTGCGGTGCGCCATAGATCCGCGATGGCGGCGCGGGCCGTATCGCCGAAGCCGTCGAAGCGCCACGGCGCGGCGATCAGCGCGACGCCGGCAACCCGCGCGGCGCAGGCTGCGGCGAGCGCCATCGTTCCGCCAAGGCAATAGCCGATCAGGATCGGCGGCTGCTCGAACCTGGCGATCAGCGGAAGCAATCGCTGCGCAACATGCGCGGTGATGTCGAGGTCGCGATCGCTCGGCCGCGGGCAGCCCCAATCGAGCAGATATGGTCGTAAACCCTGCGTCGCGAGCCACTTCACCAACGAGACGTCGGGGGCAAGGTCGAGAATGAAGGGCGGATTGATCAGCGACGGCACGAGGATGACGGGGCGGCCGGCGCTACCCCGCACGCCATAGTCGCGCAGCCTTGCACGGCCCTTGCGGTAACGCGCCGGGGCGAGTCGACCACGCCGCGCGCGCTTCGCCTGCTGGAACGCTGTCAGTCCGGCGAGCGCGGCAGCGCGGCGCTCGGGCGAGGTCGCGGTTTCGCTGCGCAACATGTCGAGAAACAGCGGCAGCGGCCGAGGCCCGTGTTGCGGTGCGGTATCGCTTGGTGTTAGAGGCGGATCAAACACGGCTTAGGCGGAGGCCTTCTCGATGAAGAAACATAATGCGGGCGAAGGCCCGGTGACGATCAAGAAGTACGCCAATCGCCGACTCTACAACACCGAAACCTCGTCTTACATCACGCTCGACCATCTCGCCGCGATGACGCGCGAAGGGCGCGACTTCAAGGTCATCGACGCCAAGACCGAGGAAGATATTACCCATAACATTCTCACCCAGATCATCATGGAAGAGGAATCGCGCGGCCAGACGATGCTGCCGGTCAATTTCCTGCGCCAGCTGATCTCGATGTATGGCGATTCGATGCAGGCGATGGTGCCGGGTTATCTCGACGCCTCGATGGACAGCTTCCGTCGCAATCAGGAGCAGTTCAAGTCGGCCGTCGAAGGCGCCTTCGCCAGCTCGCCCTTCGCCAACACCCCCTTCGCCGATCTGGCCAAGCGCAACATGGCGATGTTCGAGGCGGCAGCGCAGGCGTTCAAGCCCGGCGCCAAGCCGGGCGAGACGGCGGCACCCAGCAAGGACGACGAGATCGCCGCGCTCAAGGCAGAGCTTGGCCGGCTCAACGAGAAGATCGAGAAGCTCGGGAAATAAGCGGGCTTGCGTGAAGTTTGGCGCGCTGCGGCAAACGCATCGTCAATAGAAGTTGCGTAGCGTCAGCGCGCGGGTTGGGCCGTCGCACAGGCCGAGCCGGACGGTGCGGCCCGGCGGGCCGATCGGCCAGGACAGCGCGGCTTCGCCGGGCACATGGCCGATAATCGCGCCGTCGACGCTGCAGATCGTCTCGCCGGCGCGCCAGCCGGCCGCGGCCGCCGGGCCGCCGCGCATGACGTGGACGACGTTCAGCCGGTCGCCGTCGCGGCGCAGCAACAGGCCGCTGGTCGAGCGCGGCGGTGGCGCACCGGCCAGCCGGCCGGGCGCAAGCACCATCTGGCCGGCACCGGGATCGAGCAGCACATGATAGCGCTGCAACAGCCCGTTGCCGATCCGCCCGCCGACGCCGGCGCCTTGCGAAAAGCCGCCATCGGGCTCGATCGCCACCTCGGTCGCCTGCGCCGGCAGCGGGCCGAGCGGCAGCGCCGGGTCGATCGCCAGCTCGGTCACCGACGTGCCGCCGATGCCATAGGACAATGTCGTGGTGACGCGGGCCGGCGAGGCGAGATGGCGCCATGTCGCGGCGGAGAAGGTCACCGCATTGCCGTCGCCGGTGTCGATGATCATCGGCGTGCGTCGGCCGCCGATCGTCAGGTTGCTGACATAGCTCGGGGCGGCTCCACCGACGGTCAGCGGCACGCTGACGCCGCGAAACGGCATCCTGCCCGAGGGCAGCAGGCGGAAGCGCCCGGCGTCATAATCGATCTCGAGCGCGAAGCCGGCGAGCAGGTCGCGGCCAACGAACAGGTCGACGCTCTCGCCGCCGGTCGCGCTGCCCGGCGCATCGATCACGGCGATGCGCCCGCCCCTGTGATCGAGCCCGCCAAAGCCGACGCGCGGCGAAGTCGCCCAGGCGATCGGCACCGCGCCGCCGATCGCGCTGGCGGTGCCGGGCGCCGCGCCGCGCGGGCGCAGGCGTGGCGCGAGGCGGCGCGACATGGCGGAATCGCTCACCCCGGTATCGAGGATCGCGCCGACCGGGCGGCCATCGACGGTGGCGATGAAGCGGATCTGATTGCCGCCGGTCAGCGTGAAGGGCACCCAGCGCGCCTCGCTGTCGTTCGCCAGCCAGGTCTCGATTGCGTGTTCGGCGATCGGGATGGCGGCGGCGACAAGCAATATGGGGTAGAGCAGCTTCATTGGTTCGGCCGATCCGGTTGTGGCGCCGTGCTCCTGCGAACGCAGGAGCCCAGGGCCACACATTCGGCGCTCGGGGCTCTGGGTTCCTGCGTTCGCAGGAACACGGTGCTCCTCTGCGTCGCCAATGTCAGCGCCGATGGACGCGCGGACGCCTGCCCGAGTCCCATAAGGCCGTACGCAAACGGAGCCGACACGATGCCGGCTCGCCGATCAGAGACAGGCTTCGAGATACGCCTGGTCGAAGCCGAACTGGCGCGCCTTTTCGAGCGTGTAGGGGCGCAGGCCCATCGAGCGGTACTCGCCGATGATCTTGCCGTCGGCGCTCTCGTCGAGATATTCGAACTTGAACAGCTCCTGCGTCACGATGACGGGGCCTTCCATGCCGATCACCTCGGTGATGTTGGTGACCCGGCGCGAGCCGTCGCGCAAGCGCTTGACCTGGATGATCAGCTCGACCGAGTCGGCGATCTGCCGGCTGATCGCTTCCTTCGGCACCTTGATGTCCGACATCATCACCATGTTCTCCATGCGGGCGAGCGCCTCGCGCGGGGAGTTGGCGTGGAGCGTACACATCGAGCCGTCATGGCCGGTGTTCATCGCCGCGAGCATGTCGAAGCACTCGGAGCCGCGAATTTCGCCGAGGATGATGCGATCCGGGCGCATACGCAGCGCGTTCTTGACGAGATCGCGGATGCTGATCTCGCCCTGGCCCTCGAGATTGGCCGGGCGTGTTTCGAGTGGCAGCCAGTGCGGCTGCTGCAGGCGAAGCTCGGCCGCGTCCTCGATCGTCAGCACGCGCTCGCCCGGGTCGATCATCTTCGACAGCGCGTTGAGCATCGTCGTCTTGCCCGAACCGGTGCCGCCCGAGATGACGCAGTTGAAGCGGCACGCGCCGGCGATCTTCAGCGCGGTGGCCATTTTCGGGCTCATCGAGCCGAAGCCGGCCATCATGTCGAGCGTGATCGGCTTGGCGGAGAATTTACGAATCGAGATCGCGGTGCCGCGCAACGACAGCGGCGGGACGATGACGTTGACGCGGCTACCGTCCTTGAGGCGGGCGTCGGCGAGCGGCGTGGTCTGGTCGACGCGCCGGCCGACCGAGTTGCAGATGCGCTGCGCGATCTGGAAAAGATGTTCCTCGTCGCGGAACTGGATGTTGGCGAGTTCGAGCTTGCCCTTGCGCTCGACAAAGGTCTGCTCGGGGCCGTTGACCATGATGTCGGTGATCGACGGATCGGCGAGCAGCTCCTCGAGCGGCCCGAGACCGAGCAACTCGTCGACCAGCACCTTTTCCAGCGCGAACTGTTCGCGGCGGTTGAGCGTCAGCTTGAGCTCGGCGAGCACCTCGCCGATGATCGGGCGGAATTCCTCGGCCAGTTCGTCCTTGTTGAGCGTGGCGGCGGCTTCGGGGTCGACGCGCTCAAGCAGGCGCGGCAGCACCTGTTCCTTGATCTTGTGGATCGAGCTTTCGAAGCCCTCCATCTTGCTCGCGCCGGCATCGCCCGAGGCGTTCTGGCGTTCCTGCAGCCGCGCCATCGCGTCCTGCTGCGTGCCGGGCATGTTGCCGGTCGGATCGGAGTCGAGCGCGGAGGGCAGCGGCAGGTTGCCGACCGACGGGAACTGATCCCCGCCATCGGTGTCCGCCGGCCGCGCGGGACCGCTGCCCTGCATCGGGCGTGCGACACCGAATGCCGGCCGGGCGCCAGGGCCTTGCCCCACGCCACTGCGGCGTCCGAATGCACTCATGCCGATCGATCCCTCATGGTCGACGACAAGAGCTAGCGGGCAAGGCTTGATAATTGCCTAACCAAATTTCGCGGAAAGGTGGATTTGGGAAATCAGCGCCATAGCGACGGGATGCCGTCGGTCACCTGGCGTCGACGCCGATCAACGATCGGGGAGGCGTGCCTTGCCTTGCGCCGCGGCCGCCGCGGTGCGCGCGACGATGTCATGCTCGGCGACCTCGCCGGTGCGTTCGGCCAGCACGGTCAGGCCGCTCTTGCTGACCTCGGCAAAGCCGCCCTCGATGGCGAGGATTTCGGGCTCGCCCTTTTCGGTATGGTAGATCGACAGCGCGCCATCGCGGATCGTCGACATGAATGGCGCATGGTGTTCGAGCACGCCGAAGTCACCCTCGGTGCCCGGCACGACGACCATATAGACGTCCTCCGAGCGGACCAGTTTTTCAGGCGTGACGAGTTCGAAGTGCAGCATGTCTAAATTCCTTAGCCCCTCCCCTTCAGGGGAGAGGTTGGGGTGGGGCAGTGCCTCAGACGCGGCATCTGCGGATAGGCCCCACCCCCAGCCCCCCCCTGAAGGGGAGGGGAGTGAAAGTTACGCTTCCTGCGCGAGCTTCTCGGCCTTGGCGATCACGTCGGCGATGCCGCCGACCATGTAGAAGGCCGCCTCGGGCAGATGGTCATATTCGCCTTCGACCACCGCCTTGAAGCTCTTCACCGTGTCCTCGACGGCAACGAACTTGCCCTCGATGCCGGTGAAGACCTGCGCGACGTGGAACGGCTGGCTGAGGAACTTCTGGATTTTCCGCGCGCGGCTGACCGTCAGCTTATCTTCCTCGGACAGTTCGTCCATGCCGAGAATGGCGATGATGTCCTGCAGCGACTTGTACTTCTGCAGCGTCGACTGGACGGCGCGGGCGGTGTCGTAATGCTCCTGGCCGACGACGCGCGGTTCGAGCACGCGCGAGGTCGAGTCGAGCGGATCGACCGCCGGGTAGATGCCCAGTTCCGAGATCGCGCGGTTGAGCACGGTCGTCGCGTCCAAGTGGGCGAAGGACGTGGCAGGCGCCGGATCGGTAAGATCGTCGGCCGGCACGTAGATCGCCTGCACCGAGGTGATCGAGCCCTTGTGGGTCGAGGTGATGCGCTCCTGCAGCGCGCCCATGTCGGTCGACAGCGTCGGCTGATAGCCCACCGCCGACGGGATGCGGCCGAGCAGCGCCGACACTTCCGAACCCGCCTGGGTGAAGCGGAAGATGTTGTCGACGAAGAACAGCACGTCCTGGCCCTCGACGTC
>JBBRSN010000076.1:0-23787 GCA_038245375.1 Sphingomonadales bacterium
AATCCGCCGCACCCACCCCCAGGGGCGCAATATCACCCGCTCTTAAGCCCGATCCGGTGACGATGTCGCGACACCGACCGATCGCCCCGATATTTCCCACATGGCTTGCTCACCGCAGATGCCAGCCCGACAGGCTGCTAGTTGAGGCCGCGACGGACCTCGGGATCGGATGCATGTGACATCGGCACCCCCTACCCCTAGGGGGGAGGGGGTAAAGCCCTTATCTCAGCGGAACCCGACACATCGGCGCGCGGACCCGCCACCTTTGGCGGCGGGGGTCGCCAACGCCTCGAGTGCTATGCATCCGCTACGGTGGCGCAAGGCGGCGCCGGCCAAGCGGGAGCGCAGCGACGCCCTCGCCGGCCAGCACGACGGTGAGGACCGCCATCGGCCACGCGCTGTATTTGAAGAAGCGCGCCAGTGGCAGCGTTCGGCTGCAGCGTAGCATGATTAGCCTCGCGAGCGATCGAAGCGCAGAACCAAGGGATGCCGAAGCAGAGCGAGAAGGATCAGCGGCATGCCGATCGCACCGGGCAGAATCCACAGCATAATGGGTGGCAGAGCATTCCAAAGGGGAAGGTTCCTGCCATTATCCACGTAAAAGGCGGTAAGCATGAAGACATAGGACATGCCCATGCCGGTCAGATGGAGCCTGGGCCATTGATGCCAGCGCCCGCGGGCAGCTGCACGCCCGAGAGAGGCGGACGCGAACGCGAGGACACCCAGGATGAACAGGTGAAAATTCTCGGGCCTGCGCATGAATGATAGAACGCTCATAGTGACGCAAAGCCCGGACAGGCACCAGAAATAGACTGTCCCGAAACTCGAATGCCGGCCCGGCCCCTTATGGCTCAGCATCGCCATAGCGCCGGCCACCACGGCCGCGAGCCCGAAGACGACATGGACCCCGACAATCGTCAGAAAGACCGGATCGGTAGAAGGAATCGGGATGCCCAGAACGAAGGTCACGTTGTCCATTGTCTACCCCGTCCCCCCAAATTGGCCTGGCGCGCAAAGCCAGGATCCACCACGGATCGCAGCTTGCCTGACCACGTCAAGACCATCCTGCTACAACCTGTCACACGCGTAGCGCGCGAGGATTCCCACGCTCCTGACCAACGAACAACTGGCTGAAACAGCGTCGACCAGATCGCCGAGCAGGGCCTGCGTGTGGACCCCGCCCCTTGGCTGACGGGCATTATGCTATATTTCGGAGAAACGCGCACGCGCCTATGAATGCTCCTGTCGGCGCTGAAGCGCCGCGTCGCCTTCTGACGGAGCGGCTGTGACGGTACACGCGATCGACCTGCCCGAGATTCTGGTCCGCGGCGCGGCAACCGGCTGCTACGTCCTGCTCAGCTTGGCCATCTTCGCAGGCGGGCGAACGCCAGCGCGGCTTTTCGCAAGCCTGTTCTGCCTGGCGGCGGCGGCGCACACCCTGACCCAGTCGCACACGATCTTCGCGGCCCTCGGTGTTGTCGCGGCACCTGTCTGGACCCTCTCCGCAGTAGCGGCAGGCCTGTTCTGGGCATTCGCGCTGGAATTGTTCGGGGACAGCAAGCGGATTAAACCTGTGCGGTTTCTGCCGGCGGCCCTGCTACTCGCGATCGCCCTGGCGGCGTCGAGCGTGCCGGCGATGGCCCGGCCCCTGTGGCTCCTGCATAACTTGCTCGGTGCGATCCTGATGCTCAACGTGCTGATGGTCGTCTGGACCGGTTGGCGCGGCGATCTGGTCGAGGCCCGCCGGCGCCTGCGCGGCCCTTTGCTCGGCGTGGCCGCGCTCTACGCGCTGGCAGTGGTCGGCGTGCAGTCGGTTGAACTGTTCCGCGGGCCGGCGGATGCGCTCTCCATGGCCGCAGCTTTCGACCTGCTTGCGATGAGCCTGGCAGGCGGCATGGTATTTCTCCGGGCCGATACGCAGTTGCTCGGTGCTACGTCGGGCCGCAAGCCCGTGGCGAAGGCGGAGCCGCAGGACCAGGCATTGCTGGCACGGCTCGTGGTGGCGATCGACGACGAAGAGCTCTGGCGCGAAGAAGGCCTGACAATCAGCGCGCTCGCAAGCCGACTGGGGGCAGCCGAGCATCATCTCCGCCAGCTGATCAACGAGGGGCTGGGCTACCGCAACTTCGCCGCCTTCATCAACGAGCGGCGAATCGCCGCCGCGAAGCGAATCCTGGCCGATGCGTCGCAATCACGAACCTCGATCGCGACCATCGCCTTCGACACCGGATTCGGGTCGCTCGGCCCGTTCAATCGCGCCTTCAGGGACGACACGGGTCAGACACCGACCGCCTGGCGCAGGGAAGCTCTGGCCGGCTAGCCGATTTCCGACAGTCGCCGATTCCGAATTTCTCTGGCCGATTTCGAATATGGCGAGACGCAAAGCGGCAGCAGGGGCTTGAGCGGCGCGACCCGTCAGGAGGCTCTCATGATAATCGATCCGTCCATCGCGCCCTATGTCGATCGCTGGCTCACCAATCTCGTCTATGATCTTTCACGTTACGCAGCTTTCGCTGTCGCGATCTGGCTCATCGTCTGGGTGCTGCTGCGCGTACCGATGGCGTCCCGCAAGATCCGCGAGGCCACTCCAGCACCCCGTCAACTTGTTACCGAGTTCGCCGTTTCACTCCGGTCCCTGGCGGTCTTTTCGACGGTTGGCGTGATCATGTTCGGCCTCGAACGCAACGGTCTCCTGCCGGGCCCGGCGCGCGCCGCCGGCTGGGGATTTGCATGGGGCGCGGTATCGTTGTTGCTGATCGTGGTTGCGCACGACGCCTATTTCTACTGGACCCACCGGGCGATGCATGACCCGGGGCTGATCCGGTGGTTCCACCGACGACACCACCGGTCCAATAATCCTTCGCCGTTCAGCGCTTACAGCTTCGACCTGTCGGAAGCGGCGGTGCAGGCGGCCTTCGCGCCGCTCTGGCTGATGATCGTACCGACGAGCTGGCCCGTTGTCGGTCTCTTCATGCTACATCAGATCGCGCGTAACACGCTGGGGCATTGCGGATACGAGGTATATCCGTCGAACAGCGCGGGACATCCCTTGCTCGGGTTCATGACGACGACAACGCATCATGACCTTCATCATGGCCACGCCCGTTGGAACTATGGCTTGTATTTCACGTGGTGGGACCGCTGGATGGGCACGGAACATCCCGAATATCTGGCGCGCTTCGCGGGCGCCACCGGTAGCGGCCGGCGTACGCAGGAGGCCGGATGATGGGATTCTACGACCGCTATATCGTCCCGCCGCTCACCAGCCTGGCCTGCGGCGCGGCGCCGATCCGCCATCAGCGCACGCTCGTCGTGCCACACGCACGAGGCGTGGTGCTTGAGCTCGGGTTCGGTGCGGGCTTGAACCTGCCCCACTATGACAGGTCGCGAGTGACGAAGCTGTTCGCCCTGGAGCCGGCACCCGGAATGCTGTCGAGAGCGCGGCGCGCGGTGGAACGAACGGACCTTCCAGTGGAGATCCTGGCCGAGACTGCCGAGACGCTCTCACTGCCCCCGGCCAGCGTGGACACTGTGCTCGTAACCTACAGCCTCTGCACGATACCCGACGCCGTAGCCGCGCTCGATCGTGCCCGGCGGGCATTGCGACCCGCCGGACGCCTGTTGTTCTGCGAGCATGGCCTGGCGCCCGACGACGGTGTGCGGCGGACCCAGGCCCGGATCGAACCGATCTGGCGGATCATCGGCGGCGGATGCCATGTGAGCAGGGACATTCCCGCCATCGTCGCGGCCGGAGGATTCGAGATAGAGACGATCGAGACTGCGTATCTGGCCGGAGCGCCGCGATGGTCGGGCTACAATTATTGGGGCTCGGCGAAGGCGAGATAGCAGGCGCGAGACGATGAGGACCCCAGGTGCAAACCGATGACCGGGCGCCTATCTCGGAGCATCGGAAGGAGCACGCCAATGGCCGACAAGCACTGGGACGACGTCTATCGCACCAAAGCGTCGGACAGCGTCAGCTGGTATCAGCCCTCCCCGGACCCATCGCTACAGGCGATGGATCGGTTCCACGTGCCGCCGACCGCATCGCTAATCGATATCGGCGGCGGCGCGTCGAGCCTCGTCGACCACCTGATCGACCGGGGATGGTCCGACCTGTCGGTGCTCGACATCGCCGCACCGGCGCTCGAGGTCGCAAAAGCCCGGCTCGGACAATCAGCCGACCCGGTGCGCTGGGAGGTCGCCGACATTACCGGGTGGATGCCGGACCGTAGCTACGATGTCTGGCATGATCGGGCCGTGTTCCACTTCCTCACGGAGGCCGAACAGCGCGACGGCTATCGCCGCGCGATGGCTGCGGGCGTTGCCCCGAACGGCCTGGTCGTCGTCGCCACCTTTGCGCTCGACGGTCCCGAGCGCTGCAGCGGCCTGCCCGTTCAGAGATACGATGCGCCAGCGCTGCGGGCGGAGATGGGTCCGGACTACGGTTTGGTGGAAACCTGGCGCGAGGAGCACACCACGCCTGGCGGCGGTAAACAGGTGTTCAACTGGTGCGCTTTCAGGCGGGTTTGACGCTACCGAACAGCTCGGAAGGAGCGCCACGCTTGCGACACAGGCTTGAACCACGACCAACGCAGGGCAATGTTTTGTCGCCTGGGTAGCGTCGCCGACAGGCGTGACGTCCGACGTGCTTGCCAAGTTCCTCTGAAGCCTGGTGCTGCATCAATGCGGCCCGCCGGTGAAATCGACGATCCTGCAGGCGCGCGCGCGAGCGCCCCGCCCGGTGACCTCCTCGCGACCGTCGATCACGGCCTGCAGCGCCCTTGCTGATGAAATTGCTGTTTCGTCAGGTACAGGCGCTGGACGGCTGGGAGCGCACCGGTTTCAACGCAAAGGCTGTTTTGCCACAGCTCATCGCCGACGCCGGCTTCGACAGCGTCGAGGAAGTCCGTATTGTCCACACGCCGACCGGCTCGATCTCGCTCTACGCCGGGCGCAAGCCGGCATGATGCCCGCCAGGCGGCCGTTGGCGCATTCGCGATTCGGCGACGGGTCAGTGGCGCGCCGATGCGGATTGCTCAGCCGTGATGTGCAAAGACCCGGCGCCCTCCGGGGCCGAAGGCGATGACATCATAGGCCTGGGCTTTCATCCCCGCCATTTCCATGCCCGGCGACCCCATCGGCATCCCGGTAACGGCGAGGCCGGTAACGCCCTTCGGATGCTGGGCCAGCACGCGCTTCATGTCGCGGATCGGCACATGCCCCTCGAAAGTCATACCGTCGATGACCGCAGTGTGGCACGACACAAGGTCTGCAGGAACGCCGGCGCGCTTGCTGAACCCGGCCCGACCCGCGTCGTCCAGGATCTGGACCTGTCGCCCGAACTGAGCGCGCACCTGCGCCGCCCATTTTTCGCAGCACCCGCAGCCGGGATCGCGGTGTACGATAATCGGCGTCGCCGCGATAGCAGCTGCCGGTAGTGCCAGCGCAAGCGCGGCGGCGATCATGCGGATACTGGCCATGCAGGTTCCTTCCGTTTTCCCCCGGCGCCTGATTTTGTCGGCCGAAGGGAGTGTTGTCTATTGTGGCGACGTCGTTCCCTTTGCCGCGAGCGCTATTTGCGGGCGAGGATCGCCTTCATCTGATCGATCTCCTGGCGCTGTGACCAGATGATCCCGTCACACACGCGCTTTCACTTCCGGTTCGTCAGTGCTCGCCGTTCGTGCAACCACGGCATCCCGGCGCGCGCGGCCCGATGCCTCACTTCATCCCCGGCATGTCCTTCATCATCTCGTCATGGTCGGCCGGTGCGCTCGCCACCGTCTTCCGATAGGCGTCGGGCGATAGCGTCGGCAGTTTCCGGATAAAGGCGACCATGTCCCAGATCAGCGGGTCGGGATGGGTTTTGCCCCAGGCGGGCATCGCGCTCAGCTTGACGCCGTGCTTGATGATCCAGAACTGCTGCTGCGGACTGAGGTCATTGGTTTTGGCCAGCTCGGGCGCCTGCGGGTAGAGGCCCTGGCTCATCTCGCTCGGCTCGACGCCCGGTCCGAGATGGCATCCCGAGCACATATTGGCATAAAGACCGGCGCCGACCGAAATCCGTGTCGGAGATCCAAGATCGGCCGGCGGCATGATGTCCCGGGCGCGCACCGCTATCGAGCGGTCGCGCAGCGATTGCAGAAGTGCATAGACGCCGCGCGTGTGCGGTGCGTCCGCGCCGATATTGTAGACACCGAACCACAGGAAGCCGCCGACGGCGATCACGAGCATAACGGCCAGCGCCGCCACAAAGGGCAGGCTTGGCAGATGGTGGCGCAGTCGATCCCGGTTCATTGCCGTCTCCCTTGATCATCCATGTCCTGTCCGATGGGTTCGATGGACCACTTCATAATCGCCTTCAGAACCAGAACCGAATGCCGGCCACGAGACTGGTGGCCTCGACGTCGCGGCCATCGATCCGGGCATAGCGGGCGGTTTGTCCGACCTTGCGATCCCAGGAAACACCGACATAGGGCGCAAACTGCCGGCTTATCTCGTAGCGCAGCCTCAGCCCCAGTTCAGCATTCGACAGCCCGGATCCCGTGCGGGTCTCGGGCACGTCCTGCGCCGCGAGGTTCAGTTCGACCCGCGGCTGAAGGATCACGCGCTGCGTGATGCGCTGGTCGTAATAGCCTTCCAGCCTCCCGAGCAGATCGCCCTTGTTCGACAGGAACAGGGCACCTCCGACCTCGAACATATAGGGCGCGAGCCCCTCGAACCCGATCGTCGCATAGGTTCGCGTCGGCGACGGCTGGAAATCATGGCGAACGCCTGTCTGCAGGTTGAAATAGGGTCCGACCGCGCGGCTGTAGAGCGCCTGGAGCTCGGCGCTGTCGACGCCTTCGCGAAAGACGCCTTCGCCTTCGGTCTTCAGCGTCAGCCGATTGATGTCGCCGCCGAACCACGCCTCGCCGTCCCAGCGATAGCCGTCCCTGCCGTTGCGGATCTGGACCTCGGCCAGATTGAACATCACCTGGTGGAAATTCTGTCCACCCTGCTCGCGCATCATCAGCGAGCGGGACTGGCCCATCTCGCTCGCGGGGAAGAAACGATCGGCATAATGATCCATCGGCGCCGCCGGCGCGGGCGCATTGCCCGCCGCAAGCGCCGTACCGGTCATTTCCATGTCGTGCATTGGCATGCCGGGCATGGCCGGAGCGGGCATCGCCATTCCGGGCATTGAGTCCATCGGCTTGGCTCCCTGGCCGGCGCTGCCTTCCATCCCGGCCATGCCGTTCTGAGGGGCTGCGGGCTTGGCGCCGGACATGTCCATGCCGGGCATCGACCCATGGTCCATCCCGGGCATCGTTCCATGGTCGGCGTGCCCGGCCATTGGGGCTGCTCCAGTCGCTGCCCGGTGCTTCGCAGGCGCTCTGGCGGTGGGCCTGGCCGCCGGCTTGCGCGCAGCGCGCTTTCTCGCCGCCGGTGTCGCGGCCGCCGGCGTCGCGGCCGTCGGCCGCCTGGCTCCGGGCTTGCGCGCCGGAGGCTTTTTGGCGGGCGCAGGCATCTTCATGCCCGGCATGTTCATTCCCTGCATCGACTGCGCCAGCGCCACTGCGGGGAACGAAAGTCCAAGCGCGGTGCCCACCGCGAGCGTGGTCAGGAGCCGGCTCATGCCGCACCTCCGTTCGGACGAACGCTCACGACGCGCATCATTCCGGCCATCATGTGATAGAGGAGATGGCAGTGGAACGCCCAGTCGCCGACCGCGTCAGCTGTAAAATCGAATGTCACCTTGGCGCCGGGCTGGACGATGACCGTGTGCTTGCGCGGCGCATGGTCGCCATGCCCGGTGACCAGCTCGAAGAAATGGCCGTGGATATGGATCGGATGGCCCATCATCGTGTCGTTGACCAGATTCACGCGCACCCGCTCGCCAAGCACGAACGGAAACGGCTCCATCGTGTCCGACATCTTCACCCCATCGAACGACCACATGAAGCGCTCCATATTGCCGGTCAGATGGATATCGAGCGACCGTCCGGGTGCGCGGATGTCGGGATTGCGCTCCAGCACCATCAGGTCCCTGTAGACGAGGACACGGTGACCGGCATCCTCGAGGCCCTGCCCGGGCTCACCCGTACGGTCCATGGGCATCGGCGCGATCGTCTGCACGCCGGGGTTCCTATCGACCTGCGGCGCCGCCGAGAAATCGCGCATCTTCATCGAACCCATGTCCATGGGAGGCGTCGCACCACCCTGCGCCGGCGCCCCGGCCATCGCGCCATGGTCCATTCCGGCCATCTGGCCACCCGCCGGCGCCATACCGGCCATGCCCGGCATCGCCCCCTGGTCCATCGGGGGCATTGCCGCAGCGGGCGCGGGGTTCATCGCCACCGCGCCTGCCGTTGCGAGCCGCGCGGACGGATTCTTCTCCACTGTCGGATCGACGCCGCGCATGTCGGCCATGCCGCCCGACATGTCCATGCCCATGTCCTTCATCGTCGCCACCGGCCGCTTGCGCAGCGGCGGCACCTCGGCGACCATGCCGGCGCGAGGGGCGAGTGTCGCGCGCGCCATGCCCGACCGATCGACTGCTTCGCCGACCAGCGTATAGGCGCGGTCATCGGCCGGGGTGACGATGGCGTCATAGGTCTCGGCGACGCCGATCTGGAACTCGTCGACGGTGACCGGCATGACATTCTGGCCGTCGGCCTGGACGATCATCAGCCTGAGACCAGGAAGCCGGACGTTGAAGGTCGTCATCGACGACGCGTTGATGATCCGCAGCCGCACCCGCTGGCCGGGCGTGAAGAGCGCGGTCCAGTTATCCGCCGGTCCGTGTCCGTTGACGAGATAGGTATAGGCCGGCCCCGTAGTGTCCGAGA
Source organism: Sphingomonadales bacterium (assembly GCA_038245375.1). Lineage (GTDB taxonomy): Bacteria > Pseudomonadota > Alphaproteobacteria > Sphingomonadales > Sphingomonadaceae > Sphingomonas. The sequence goes on from JBBRSN010000076.1 coordinate 8,832, forward strand.
TATCGGTCGGGTCCATCCGCATGCGACCCCAGTCGAGCCGGTCCTTCAAGGGCTGATCACGCCCGGCGAGCAGCCCAGCCAGCGTCTGCCGCTGAAAATTGAAGTGCCCGGGATCGACCTTCATCTTGCGCAGGATCGCCTCGGGCGACATCTGGCTGTGGTCTGACAGCACGATCACATGCTCGCGGTCCGACTGGATCGGATCGGGACCCGCCGGATCGATGACGATCGGGCCATAATGGCCGAGTTGCTCCTGCATCCCGGAATGGCTGTGATACCAATAGGTGCCCGACTGCCGGATCGGGAATTCATAGACGAAAGTGGATCGCGGCTTGATGCCGGGAAACGACACGCCGGGCACGCCGTCGAACTGGGTCGGCACGAGCAAGCCATGCCAGTGGATCGAGCTGTCCTCGTCGAGGTCGTTGACGACGTGCAGCCGAACATTCTGGCCCTCGCGCAAGCGGATCAGCGGCGCGGGCACCGTGCCATTGACGCCGATCGCGCGCGATGGCTTGCCGTCGATCATCATCGTCTGCCGCGCGATCCTGAGCGAGATGTCGTCGCCCGACACCACGGAGAGCGGCGTCGTCAGCCCTTCGGACACCGGCTGCGCCCAGGCGGGCATCCACGCCGCCATCGCGGCGGCGGCACCGCCGAGCGAAACGCCGCGAAGCAGTTGGCGGCGGTCGAATAGATCGTTCATTGCTGCTCCGTCGCCGGCGGCATGCCGGCCGTACTGGGTTTACGCAGGCCGGTCGCCGATCCCTCGCCGCCCTCCCATTTTTCTTGTCGCAGACGAAGAGATGGGGTTTGACATCATGTCAGGGTCAAGACCCCGGCACCGCATAGCCGGTCAGCCGGCGGCCAGCGCCTGCTTCAGCTTGTCGCGCGCGCGGCGGAGCCGGGTTTCAACCGCCTTCTCGCTGATCCCGAGCGCCTCGGCGGTTTCGGCCTGGCTCAGACCCTCGATCGCTCTGAGCAGCATTGGCTCGCGGATCGCGGCGGGCAACTCGGATATCGCGAGCATCGTCCGTGCCAGTTCCTGGCGATCAGCCGCTACGGTGTCGTGGCCGGGCGCGTCATCAGCAACCAGATCGACAGTGTTGTCGGCGGAGCCGAACGGCATGAGGATGCGGCGGACCCTGCGCCTGCGCAGGCGGTCGCGACAGCGGTTGAGTGCAATCCGCGCGAGCCATGGGCGCATCGCCCGGTCGGGATCAAACCGGTGCAGCGCGCCGTGCGCCGCGACGAAGCTTTCCTGCACGACGTCAAGAGCATCGTCGGGGTCGCCAAGACTCGCCAGGGCAAGTCGGTAGAGCGCGTCGCGATGTCGTCGCACGATCTCGGCAAACGCGGCATCGCGGCGCGCGATGCTGAGCGCCACCAGTTCGCCATCGGCGAGAATAGAGAGATCGAGGCTCACCGACCTTCGTCGGTCAAAGCCTTTGTCACCGCTCCGTCGAACCGTGAAACCTGGTCCGGCCGCAGCAATTGCCGCATGGCAAAGACATGCGACAGCGTCTCCTTCTGGAGCCGTCCCATCGCCTCGTGCGACCGGTCGACCGCGGCTGCCACCTTCGGGCCATAGCCGTGTTCAGTCTCGATCGCCTCGGCCAGGAGTGCGTTGTCCGCCCGCAGCTCGAGTTCGATCGCCTTGCGACGGACGGCGAACTGACGCTCGAGCGTCTCGAGCCGCGCCTTCTGGCCCGCATCGAGATCGAGGCGGTCGTGGAGGACCGCGTGCAGTTCGGCGCTCGGCGCCTCGCGCTGCGCGACGAGTCCGCGCCCGATAAACACGCCGGCGATCGCCGCCAGGAAAGCCCCCGCGATGATGAGCAGGGTCCGGCGACCTGCGGTCATCGGTCGCCCTCCAGCAGGGTTGACGGCGCGAAGGGTGCGGAAGATGCGAAGGGCGCCAGAGCCCCGGCCCGGGCCGGTTCAGGCGCGGCGAGCATGGTCGATGCGGCGATACCCATTACCAGCGCACCCGCCGCCGATACGGCTCCTATCCTGAAGCCCCGCCGCGCGTCGCCGGCATCGCTGGCGAGCCGGAGCAACACCGAGGTGTCGAGATCGGCGAGGCGCGCATGCACCGGCGCCGCCGCGAGGCGGGCGAGCGCCCTGTCCAGATCGTCCTGCATGTCGTTTCCTCCACCCCTGTCTGAACCATTACGCGCCTGTCCGCGCCATCCCTCGTTACCATCGATGCGAGGGATAAAGATCGGCCCTGCGTATTGCAGGGGTCGGCGGTTGCGTCGACGTCGAGGAGATCACCATGTTCCGCAAGACGACCATTGCCTTGTTTGCCGCCGCCACGTTTTTCGCCGGAGCCGCCCAGGCCCATCCCAAGCTGCTTTCCTCCACGCCGGCGGCCCAATCGACCGGTGCCGCGCCGAGACAGATCGAGCTGCATTTCTCGGAAGGCCTCATGGCGAAACTGTCTGGGGCCGATCTCGCGATGGTCTCGATGCCGGGCATGGCGATGAAGACGCCGATGAAGATGGCCGCAACCGCCAAGGTCGGCGCCGACGGCAAGACGCTGTCCGTACGTCCGGCCAGGCCGCTCCCGGCGGGTACCTACCGGGTCGACTATCATATCGTCTCGGTCGACACCCACCGCGTCACCGGTACCCTCGTCTTCCGCATCAGCTGAGTGGACGCTGACCTGCTGGTCGTCGGCCTGCGGTGGACGGTCTATGCCGCGCTCCTGTCGGCTTTCGGCCTGGCGGCGTTCGGCATGCTGCCGGCGCGGCCGGTTGAGCGTGGCGTCGTCACCTTGCTGCGCCTTCCGACGCTTCTGGCCGGGCTGGCGGTGGCGGGTCTCCTCGCGTCCGCTGCGCAGATCATGGCGATGGCCGCCGCAATGGCGGGTGTCGCCGTGCTCAACCTGGACCGGCAAACCCTCATCGATCTGATCGCGGGATCCGCGGTCGGATACGCCTGGCTCGCACGCATGGCGGCGCTGGTGCTGCTCGGGATCGCCGGGATCTCCCTGCGCCGGCGTCCGTCAGCGATGCTCGGACTCGCGGTCGTGTCGTCCGGGATCGCCGTCGCGACGCTCGCGTGGACCGGACACGGCGCGATGGACGAAGGGGGACGGGGCTGGATCCATCTCGGCGCGGATGTGATCCATCTGCTCGCGGCAGGCGGCTGGCTGGGGGCGATTGCGGCCCTCCTGCTGCTCCTGCGTCCGTCCGTCGCGGCCGATCCGTCGAGCCTCGCCGTCGCCCATCGCGGGCTCGAGCGTTTCTCCGGCACGGGAACCCTGCTCGTGGCCCTGATTCTCGTCACCGGAATCGTCAACTCATGGCTGATTGTTGGGCCGGCCCATTTCTTCGACCTTCCTGCCTCGCCCTATGGCCAGCTGCTGCTGGCCAAGGTGATGCTGTTCGTGGCGATGCTTGGGCTTGCGGCGGCCAACCGCTTCCGCCTCGTTCCCGCGCTGGAGACGGCGATCGCGGCGGGCGATCATCGGCAGGCGCTCGGGGCCATGCGGCGCAGCCTGGTGCTGGAAATCGGATGTGCGATCATCATCCTCGGGCTGGTGGCCTGGCTGGGAACGCTGGAGCCGCTTTCCTGATGCGTAGTGCGGGCGCGGCACCAATAACGGATACTTGGAGGTTCGCGTCACGGCGCCGGCAAGAGGACGCCGGCACAATCGCGCTGGTGCGCTCGATTCATAGGCCGCGGGCCTGTGTTGATTCGCGAAGGAGGTCCGTCCAATCAGCTTCTCGCCGAATTCTCGCCGAACCTGAGCAGGCTCTGGTTTAAGGCAAGCAGTACCGGTTTGCGCCACTCACGAACTCGTGAAGTACAGATGCGCGTTGGCCATCCGGCCGGTCGCAAGGTAGCGGCAATCTGGGCGGCGCACGCAAGAGCCTTGCCGCCGATTCCATACAGCTGCAGTTGTCGGACCCGCCGCCCCGCTGTCGGAGCGGCGGACCGCCCGTCGTCAGTAACCGTAATAGCCGTAGTTTCCGTAGCGGTGACGCCGCTGCCAGTCGCGCTGATGCTCCCGCCGATGCTGGCGCTCCAGCCGGTAGTCGGCTTCGTCATGCTGATACTGGAGGTCGCGGTGGAGCTGGCGATGCTCCCAGGGTGTCAGCCCCTCCTCATGGGCCGCGTCATGTTCTTCGTCGAGCTGATCGTGAACATTGTCATGGCGCTGATCGAGCCGATCGTGTTGCCAGTCGTGTCGGCCCTGCCAGTCCTGCGCCATCGCAGGTGCCGAAAAGCCGAGAACCGCGACCGCGCTGGCTGCGGCAAGTATCATTTTACGCATGTCATCCTCCTACATGGGACAATCCCTTGATAGGCGGCGCCTGCTGAACGGGTACTGATCGCAAGTGCCAGCGATTATTCACATAGATTGCGTGCGACCAAGCTTCGAAGCTGCCATGAGCCTGATAGCATGCGGGTCGAGGGCGCGGTTCGCGAGAGCTGATCGCCGAGTTCCCTGCGCCGGATGGATCACGGTAACCTCGAATCGGGCGTGTTCGCGCAAGCCTTTACACCCGGAATTCGCTGCGACGGACGAGGGATGCGATGTCGGCGCGCGTAGGCACTGCGAGACGATCGTTCGTCGGGCGCGATACCGCCCTTGACTCTAACACGGTGTCAGACCCCATCTGATGTCGGGCCAGGAGGATTATTTCCATGACCGACGCCCATCACAACCATGAATGCTGCTCCGGCCAGGAACCCTCGGCTGCGGCCGGCGCGATCGATCCGGTGTGCGGGATGACCGTGGATCCCGCGACGACGACGCACCATGCCGAGTATAGCGGCCATGCCCATCATTTCTGCAGCGCCGGGTGCCGCGCAAAATTCGTGGCGAACCCTGACGCCTATCTGCGTGACGAACCCACCAAGGAGCCGGTCGCGATCCCGGGCGCAATCTGGACCTGTCCGATGCACCCGCAGATCCGTCAGGAAGGTCCCGGGACGTGCCCGATCTGCGGGATGGCGCTCGAGCCCGAGGAACCGTCGCTCGACGATCGTTCCAACCCCGAACTCGTGGACTTCACGCGGCGGACCTGGGTCGCGGGCGCGCTGTCGGTTCCGCTTCTCGCCATCTCGATGCTCGCCGAGATGCTCGGCATCGATTTCCTTCCCCCGGCAATATCGCCCTGGGCTCAGCTGGCTCTGACGGCACCGATCGTCCTGTGGGCGGGATGGCCATTCTTCGAGCGCGGCTGGACGTCGATCCGCACCTGGCACCTCAACATGTTCACCCTGGTCTCGATCGGGGTCGGCGCAGCATTTGCCTATAGCGTCGTGGCGACCGTCGCGCCCGACATGTTTCCGCCATCCTTTCGGATGCACGGGACCGTACCTGTCTATTATGAGGCGGCCGGGGTCGTCGTGACTCTGGTCCTGCTCGGGCAGGTGCTCGAATTGCGCGCTCGCGCCGCAACGGGCCGGGCGATCCGCGCGCTGATGAACCTCGCCCCCAAGACAGCACGGCGGCTAGGCCCCAACGGAACCGAGGAAGAGGTGTCGCTTGCGGAGATCGTGGCCGGCGACCGCCTGCGCGTGCGGCCGGGCGAGGCCGTACCGGTCGACGGTGTCGTCCTCGAAGGTCGCTCGGCAGTCGATGAATCGATGCTGACCGGCGAGCCCGCACCCGTCGTGAAGGAAGCGCAGGCACAGGTCACCGGCGGGACCGTCAACGGCACGGGCGGCCTGCTCATGGAGGCGCGGGCGGTCGGTTCCGACACCGTCCTCGCGCGCATCGTCAGGATGGTTGCCGAAGCGCAGCGCAGCCGGGCGCCGATTCAGGCGGTTGCCGACCGGATCTCGGGATGGTTCGTGCCGCTGGTGGTGGCCATCTCGGTCGTCACCTTCATCGTCTGGAATCTGGCAGGGCCCGAACCGCGCTTCGGTCACGCACTCCTGAACGCGATCGCGGTACTGATCATCGCCTGCCCGTGCGCGCTCGGCCTCGCCACACCGATGTCGATCATGGTTGGCACCGGCCGCGGCGCCCATGCCGGCGTGCTCGTCAAGAATGCGGAGGCGCTGCAGGCACTTGAAAAGGTCGACACCCTCGTCATCGACAAGACCGGCACGCTCACCGAAGGGCGCCCCAAACTCGTCGCGACCGAACCGCTGCAAGACGGGGACGCAAATGCCATGCTGGCGCTCGCCGCGGCACTCGAAGTCCACTCGGAGCATCCGCTCGCACAAGCGATCGTGACGGGAGCAAAGGATGCGGGCCTCACGCTGGAACCCGTCAGCGACTTCCAGTCTCAGACCGGCCTTGGTGTCACCGGTGATGTCGGCGGCCATAAGGTCGTCGTCGGCAATGCCGCGCAGATGCGGCGTGTCGGGATCGACCCGGTGCCGATAGAGGGCTCTGCGGATCGTCGCCGCGGCGAAGGTGCCGGCGTCATGCTCGTCGCGGTAGACGGCAAACTCGCCGGCCTGCTGGCGGTGGCCGATCCAATCAAGGAATCGGCACGCGATGCGATCGCCGCGCTACATGCGGAAGGCTTGCGCATCGTCATGCTGACCGGTGATAGCCAGGCGACGGCGGATGCGGTCGCGCGGCAGATCGGCGGCATCGACGAGGTACGCGCCGATCTGCGGCCCGAAGACAAAGCGAGGATCGTCGGCGAGTTGAAGGCCGCCGGCGCCAGGGTCGCGATGGCTGGAGACGGGGTCAATGACGCACCGGCACTCGCGGCAGCGGATGTCGGGGTCGCCATGGGTACCGGCACCGATGTCGCGATCGAGAGCGCGGGCATGACACTGACGAAGGGCGACCTTGCGGCGATGGTCCGCGCCCGGCGGCTGGCGCGTGCCACGATGCGCAACATCAGGCAGAATCTGTTCTTCTCGTTCGTGTTCAACGGCGTCGGGGTGCCGATCGCGGCGGGTGTCCTTTATCCCGTCGCGGGCATCCTGCTGTCGCCGATGTTCGCGGGCGCCGCGATGGCGCTGTCGTCGTTCACGGTCGTGCTCAACGCACTGCGCCTGAACAGGGCGAAGCTCTGAGCGACACCGTTTCCGCATGAGCGCGGCAACCTATGGGTTCGAGCAAGCGAGCGGCGACACGGCCGGTGACGTGGGGTTGCGCCACGCTCACGGCCGCGCGAGGCCCGGGTTACCGGTTGATTGATCGAAGGTGAGGATTGCGACGTGAATATTGGCCAGGCCTCGAAAGCGAGCGGCGTCTCGCAAAGAATGATCCGCCACTATGAGGCAATCGACCTGATCCCGCCGCCGCCACGGCGCGAGAGCGGCTATCGCGACTATTCCGACGCGGATGTCCACCGTCTGCGATTCATCGCCAATGCGCGCGATCTGGGATTCCCTATTGCCGAGATCGGCGATCTGCTCGGGCTGTGGCGCGATGCCGGTCGATCGAGCGCGGAAGTGAAGGCGCTGGCGACGGCGCGCGCCGAAGAGCTCGGGCGCAAGGCAGCCGCACTCAGCGCGATGCGGGCGACGCTGCTTGACCTGGCCTCGAAGTGCCGCGGCAATGTCAGGCCGGATTGCCCGATCATTGACCGACTTGCCGAACGCTGACGTCGCTCTGTCCTGGATCAAGCAACCAACAACCGGAACACTGCGGGAGGCGGACACAATAAGTTGCTCGCCTCGGAAAGCCATATCGCGACACCCGGAATAAAGAGACCAAAATGGATGGTTTTATTTTTCTCATTAACCGCATCATCTATTTGACATTACAGATTTAAGTCAGAAGAAATCCAGCAGGATAAACCTCGCTCAAGCGGTCGCCGTGAGAAGCGACTTTGCCGGAAGCCCGAGTAAGGACGAGTCGCAGGTCAAGCGGTGGGAACGCCCTTGCGACCGGTTTGGGTTGTTATGCCAAAACTGGCGGTCGCTGACGCGTTCGTCGATAATGCCCGCGCAGCTTCAAGCGAGGAGGAACTGTTCGACCTGCTCTCCGCGTGCTGCAATGCGATGGGCATTCGTTATTTCGCGCTGGTACATCACATCGATTTCGGGGTCGAAGCGGCACCCGCGATCAGGCTGCACAACTACCCGAGGGCCTGGCAGCACTGGTTCGACGAAAACCGGCTCGGACGCTCCGACCCGGTCCACCGCGCCAGCCAGCTCGCCAACTACGGATTTCCCTGGTCGGCCATACCCGGCATGATCACGCTCACCCCTGCCGATCTGAGCGTCTTTGCCCAGGCACGGATCGTCGGTATCGGTGACGGATACACCGTCCCCGCTCATGTTCCGGGCGAGTTCACCGGCTCCTGCTCCTTTGCAATGGGCCCGGGAGAGCTCTTTCCCAGGGATTTGCATTCGGTCGCCCAGATTCTCGGCGGCATCGCGTTCGACGCTGCCCGGCGGATCACGAGAATCCGCGAGAACTGGCCCCCGCTCGAGCGGCCGATAACCGAGCGCCAGCGCGACTGCGTGCTCTGGTCCACCCGCGGCAAGACCGATTGGGAGACAGGAACAATTCTCGGCATCAGCAAGGGAACGGTGATCCAGCATCTGAAGCACGCTCGCGAACGTTACGACGTCCATAACAAGGCCGAGCTTTCGGTCAGGGCATTGCAGGACGGCCTGATCGCTTTTTCTGAACTCGGTCGGCGGCGATAGCCATACCAAGTTCTTGGTATAGGCGGCGGCGAGCGCCGGCGCGACATTGGAGGCCTCATCCCGATGGAGGCCAACAATGGTGCAAGTCCTTGATACAAATCTGAGAAGTGCGGGTGACGCTGCCCTCAACCTGATGTTTGCCGCGCGCAAGAGTGTGTTCGTCGATCTGCTGCGGTGGAATGTGCCGGTCCGCGACGGCCGTCACGAGATCGACCAGTTCGACGACGACAATGCCCGGTACGTGATCGTGCTCAGCGACGACGGGCGCCATCTGGCCTCGGCCCGATTGTTGCCGACGACCCGGCCGCACATCCTCGATACGCTCTTCCCGAACCTGTGTGAGGGCGCGCCGCCGCACGGCCCCGATATCATGGAGATCACGCGTTTTTGTCTCGACCGCAGCCTGAGAGCCGTCGACCGTCGCCGGGTCCGCGACCAGCTCGTGACCGCGATCGTCGAGCATGCGCTGGAAAATGGCATCGCGACCTACACGGGCGTCGCCGAGATGGGCTGGTTCCAGCAGATCCTGAGCTTCGGCTGGGATTGCCGCCCGCTCGGCCTGCCGAGCGAACATGAAGGCGCGATGCTTTGCGCGCTCAAGATCGCGGTGGAACCGGACACGCCGGCATGCCTGAGCGCCGCCGGCATCTGGTCGCCGGTCGCTGCACCCGATTTCCAGGAAAGGCGCGCTTCCGGCGCGAGAGGGTGACGGCCATGACGCCCGTCTCCCAAACCTCGGTGCCCGCCGGGTTCGATGCCGCCTCGGACGCGCTCCGCAACCAGGGCTGGTGTCTGCTGCCCGACCTGTTGCCCAAGGACGTGGTCGCCGGCCTCGCCGCCGATTTCGATCCCGTCTTCGCCGCCACCCCGTTTTGCGAAGGCGATTTCTACGGCGCGCGAACCAAGCGCTTCGGCAGCCTGCTGAAGCGGTCGGCTCACACCGCCGCGTTCGTTCGGCATCCCCTGATCACCGCGCTGGTCGAGGATGCCCTCGGACGCTGGTGCGATACGATCCAGCTGAACCTCACCCAGGCGATCGAGATCCATCCCGGCGCACCGCTGCAGTTTCCGCACCGCGATCAGGATATGTGGCCGGCACCGAAGGGCGAGCTCGAATATCTCGTCAATGTGATGTGGCCGCTGACTTCGTTCACGCGCGCAAACGGGGCAACGCTGATCTACCCCGGCACGCATGGTGCGGAGGCGCTGAAGGATGACGGTCACGGTGAGCCGCTCGTCGCCTCCTGTTGCCCGGGAACCGCGCTGGTTTTTCTCGGCTCGACCCTGCACGGCGCCGGCGCCAATCTGACGATCGAGACCCGGCGCGGCATGATCGTCAGCTACTGCCTTGGATGGCTCAAGCCCTATGAGAATCAGTGGCTCGCCTATCCGCCGCGCGTCGCTCGCCAGTTCGAGCCGGAACTTGCAGACTTGGTCGGTTACCGGCAGCACCGCCCCAATCTCGGCAATTACGAAGGCGTCTGCCCGTCGATCCTGCTGGGCGACGACATTCCCGATCATCTCGGTGCCGTCGATGCGCTGCGCCCGGATCAGGACGAGGCAGTTGCGGAGCATCGTCGCGCGCAGGCGGAGCGAGAGGGTGGCGCATGAGTCCCGCCCAGGCGATGGACCGCAGCTATGCGGCCCTGAAGCAGATGCTGCGGGACGGCGTCTTCGCGCCGGGTGCGCGGCTTGAGGCAATCCGTCTGGCCGACGAACTTGGCGTGAGCATGACACCGGTGCGCGACGTCCTCCACCGGCTGGCCGGTGAGCGACTGGTGGAAGCGAGCAGCCGTGAAGGGTTCCATGTGCCGCGCTTCAGCGAGGCGGGCCTGCGCGATCTCTACGAGTGGAATTCAGCGTTGCTCTCGATCGCAGCGAGAACGATGCGGCCCGGCGCGGAAGAAGCGCCGATCACACCATTGTGGGAGGTGCCCGCCGGCGCCGACCGCGTTGCGGCGCTGTTCGCCCGCATCGCGGCGGCGGCACCGAACCATGAGATCGGCCAGGCGATTGAGAGTGTAAGCGACCGCCTTCATCCTTTTCGAATTATCGAGCAGCGACTCCTGGAGCGAGTCGACGGCGAACTCGAGCAACTCGTCGTCCGAGGATCGGACCAGCCGCATGCCATCAGGCGCTATCATCTTCGCCGGATGCGCGCCGTCCCGGCGCTGCTCCGCGAGCGCGGCGAGGCCTGAAACAAGCCCCTCGATTATAATCCGATTATAAACTTTTTATAACCCGGGCACGCGCCGATCCTTGGCCCTGTCGCACACCTGCGACGAGCATGGAGACGGAACATGGAACGCGAAGACACCAACGACGCCATCGCCCTGATCGACCTCGGGGTCGCCAGCGTCGAGACCCAGGGGCCTGGCGGCTCGAAGTTCGACGGCATCGACCTGCAGGTGCCCTTGGGCCTATCGGACGACTGAGCCGGTGGCGCCGGCGCGAAACCCGCGCCGGCGCCATCCTCCTTGCGAGGACGCACCGGCATGTATTGGCGCATTCTGCCTCACGCGACCGCGACGATCATATCCCGGAAGGTGATCCTGCTCGACACCCGGCAGGACCGCTACTTCCTGGCGCCGGACGCAGTCGGTCCGATGCTCGCGGCGTGGCTCGAGGCAAAGGATGGCAAGGCGCCGCCCGCGCCGATCATCGGCCTGTTCGATCGCAGCGGTGTCGCGCGATCGGGCGACGCTGCCCCGTCGAATACCATGCCGGAGACTATCTCGATCCCTGCCAGCCTGGCCGTACCAACGCATCGCAACGTGCCGACGCTTGGTGAACGATTTCATATCGCCCTGCTCGTGATCGCAACGCGGCTCGCTCTCCGCGCCAGGCCGCTTGCCCGGGTTCTGCGGCACCGCCAACAGCGGCTAATTTACCGGGCGCCCGGCAAACTCGAGCGGCTCCGCGACCGCGCGGAGCTTTACGATCAGGCGCGCGCCCTGGTGCCTGTCGCACGCAACTGCCTGCTCGATTCGCTCGCGCTCGACGCCTGGCTCGCCAGCGAAGATCTTGGGTGCCAGCTCGTGTTCGGCGTGACGCTCCAACCTTTCGTCGCGCATTGCTGGCTCCAGACCGCACAGGCCGTGCTCAACGACGGTTATGACCGGGTATCACGCTTCACCCCGATCCTCGCCCTGTGAATCCGGCCACCTATGTCGTGTTGCTGGGGCCGGTGGATCGATCGCCGTCCGAACGGGTTGCGCGCTTCGCTCAGGTCATGCAGGCCGACCACAACCTTAGTGTCCTCCACGAGCGTTCCGGGCTCGCCGTATTCGGAGTCAGCGGTGCGCCACACCTTGTCCTGCCGGACAATGGCGGGGTGATCTGGGGTCATCTGTTCAACCGCGGTTCGGGATGGACGCCCGCTGTGGCGACGCAGAACGGCCTCGACGCACCCGTTGAGACATTCGTCGCCGCCTGTTGGGGCGGCTATCTCGTGATCCGTACATCGCTCGGCGTTACGGAAATCCTGCGCGATCCCTCGGGGGAAGTCCCCTGCTATCACGCGACAGTCGACGGGACCCATGTCTTCACGTCACGGCCCCACCTTCTTTTCGACGCAGGCCTGCTCGCGTGCGAACTGGATTGGACAATCGTCGCGCAGGCGCTTGCCTGGCGCGACCTGCGGCCTGCCCGGACCGCGCTGCGCGGGGTCAGCGAACTCCAGCCGGGCATGGCGGCGCGGCTTTCTGGCGACCGGCTCGAGACGCGGTGCGTCTGGAGTCCCTGGTCCTTCACGGAGGAGAATCCGGATCTCCGTGAGCCGGCTGCCGCTGTCCATGCCGTGCGCGAGACCGCCACCTTCTGTCTGGCGGCCTGGGCCGGAGTTTTCCGAAAACCGATCGTCGAAGTATCGGGCGGGCTCGATTCCGCGATCGTCGCAGCGATCGTGCGGCAGAGCAACGAGGATCCCCTTTGCCTGACTTTCGCGCCGATCCCGGGCGATCCGGACGAGACGCCTTATGCGCGCGCCGTCGCATCCCATCTCGGCCTGCCTCTGGAAACCAGAGTCCTGGATCTCGCCGACGTCGATGTCACCTGGTCCGATGCCCGCCTGCTGCCGCGGCCGTGCGCGCGCAATTTCGCTCAGGCGCTCGATCGACCGAGCGCCCGGCTGGCGGCGGCGACCGGGGCGGACGCGTTTTTCAGCGGTGGCGGGGGTGACAATGTGTTTGGCTATAGCCAGTCGATCGCGCCGGTACTCGACCGGCTCGCGCGGCAGGGGTTCGGCGGCGGCGCGCTCGCGACGGTGAACGACGTTGCCCGGGTCGCGCAGACCGACATCTGGCAGGTGCTGCTTCGTGTCGTACGGCGCCGCCTGCGGCCGAGGCCGAAGCCGCTCTGGAAGCTGCGCGCCAACTTTCTGGCGCCCGGGGTGGCGGCGTCATTGCCTCTGCCGTTCGGCCATCCCTGGGTCGAGCCACCGGCCGGAAGCCTTCCGGGAAAGCATGCGCATGTGATGTCGCTGATCGGGGTGCAGAACCATGTCGAATGCTTCGGCCGGCTCGATCTGGGGCCGCTCGTCTTTCCGTTGTTGTCGCAGCCGCTGATGGAGCTCTGCCTCTCGATCCCGAGCTGGGCCTGGGTGGCCGGGGGTCGCAATCGCGCCATTGCCCGCGATGCCTTTGCGGACCTCCTGCCGGCAAGCGTGATTGCGCGACAGAGCAAGGGCGCATTCGATGGCTTTGCCGTCCGGCTGATCGACGCCCGTCGCGACGTCCTGCGAAGCATGCTGCTAGACGGCGTGCTGGCGCGCCAGGGGCTGATCGACAAGGATGCGGTCGCGCGCGCGCTGGGTGGCCGCGATCAGGACGATGAGGCGATCGTTCAGATACTGGCGCTGGCCGATGTCGAGGCGTGGGTCAGGGCGTGGGAAGCGCGACGCTGACCATTCCAGGAGCCGCCAGTATCCGGCGGAAGTTCTCCCACCGCGCCAGCTCGGCGGCGCGGTCCGGGTCGGCGGCATTCTTGCCCATCAGCCAGAAATCGAACCAGGCCAGATTGCGCCGATAGATGGCAAGGCGATGCGCGGGATGCCATTTGACGTGATGCTCGTCGGGAAAGACGTACATCTCGATCGGTGCGCCGCGGTATTGGAGTGTCGAATAGGTACCGAGCGCGAGCCGGAACTCGGCATCGGGGAGCTGGAGCAGCATTGGCGTCATGAGCGGTCCCGCCGTCAGCGACATGGGGCGCCAGAAACTGTCGTCGCGAGATCCTGGTGCCGGGTATCCCCAGCGCAGCAAGGCATCGCGATAGGCAAGACCTGCATTGGCCATATCGGCGGTCGGATCATCGCAGCAGGTGCTGATCGCCGCCGCCTTGAACCGGCTCGAATTCGCGAGCACGAACTGGACGGTAGCTGCCCCGTCGCTAAGCCCGGTCAGGCCGATACGGCCCGGATCGACGGCACCCCGTGCGATCGCCGCGTCCACGCCTGCCTCGAGGCTGGCGACGATGACCCGCCGCTCGGCCCAGCCGGCGATGTTGACGCGCTGCATCGCGTCGCCATCGCGCGCACCGGCGGCCGCCGGAAGCGAGGCGGGCCGCTGGAAGCTCAGGACTGCATAGCCCTGCGCTGCGAACAGCTGGATCGGATATTCGTCGCCTGTGCCGCCCCGCAGAAACCCGCGGCTCTGATATTGCACCACGATCAGCGGGTGGCGCTGTCCCGGTCTGTGATCGGGCGGAAGGACAAGGTCGCCATAGCTCCGGATCCCTTGCGGATCGGACCAGGTGAGCCGCTCGACCACGCCCTTGCGCAGAGCGGTATATGCGGGATTCGGATCGAAGATCGTGGCGATGCGGCCGCTGTCGGAGTCGATCCGCGCCAGCGTGCGCGGCAGAAGCGCGGTCTCGCGCGCGCAGATCAGGGCGCGGCCGACGAGCCGGCATCCCATCAGCGCATCCGCGGTTTCAAGCACAAGCGTGGGCGCCGCCTCGATCGCGGGCTTCCAGCGATACAGCGATTCACGGCCACCCTCGTCAGGACCACCGGCGCGCAGGATCAGCAATTCGCCCACGCCTCTCAGCCAGAGGCCGCCGACCCGGCGCGCGCAGATTGCCTCGGGGCAGGCGACCTGCTTGCCTGCAAGGCTCACCTGCAGCCGAACCGGCGCGATATATTGTCCCGGATCATCCTCAGCCGTCCAGGCGCTGAGGCCGAAGTCGTCGTGGACGAACTGGACGGCACCGGCTGGAACCCCGCCCGCGTCGACGGAGGCTGTTGCCGTTTTTTCCACCGCCGGGCTCGTGCGTTCGTCGCCCGACTCGGCGTCGATCATCCGTCTCTCGCTCGTCTGCGGAATGGGTGGTCGCGGCCGAGGCTCGGACACCGTCCAGAAGCGCTGGT
>JBBRSN010000077.1:0-22782 GCA_038245375.1 Sphingomonadales bacterium
GGCGATGTGGAAGCCGGCGCCATCCAGGACGATAACGGCATGGGCGCCCGGCTGTGAATCGGCATCCAACGCGGAACCCCATCAATTTTTCTAAGATATTGAGCTAGAACGATTTGTAAGGGTGAGTTATCGTGAAATCGGCGCCGCTTGGGACCCCACCCGATCACGTCTTTCTCCCGGCTCCTCAGTCGCTTATCGACAAGTTCACAGAGGGTTCCGATTTGGACGCCGATTCACAGTCACGACGATATCCGCCAGCGTATCCTCGGGCTCGGCGTCCGCCGCCTGCGGAGCGGGCGTCTGCTGGGCATGGGCCGGCATCGTCGCGGCGATCATAAGCACCGCGCGCGATGCTTCGGCGAATTGCGCCTTCATCTGTCTCTCTCCCGTATCTGTTCTATTATTTCGTATCGGGCTCAGCGCGGCGTCCAGGCCGACGCGGCCGCCAGGAAGGCGGCGGTCTCTTCCGACGCGCTCGAACCAGCCGGGGGAAAATAGCTGAGCTTCACCACGACGGTGCGCGTCGCGGGATCGACGAATACATATTGGCCCTGGAGCCCCATCGCCGAATAGGCATCCGATCCGGGCATCGTCCACCACTGGAAGCCATAGCCACCGCGCGCGTCCTCGGCGGCAGTCGGCGCGGAGGCCTTAGCCACCCATTCGGACGACAGGACGCGGTGTCCATTGGCCATTCCGCCGTTGAGCATCGTCTGCCCGATGCGGGCCCAATCGCGCAACGTGGCATTTAGCCCGGCGCCGCTGAACTCGCGCCCCACGCCGGGCTGCCCATCCATGATATAGAAACCATCGGATTCCATACCAAGCGGCTCCCACAATTTACGCGCGGTGTAGGCCGCCACCGACATCCCCGAAACGCGCTCAATCAGCCAGCCGAGCACGGCCGTGTCTAGCGTCTTATACTGAAAGACCTCCCCGGGCGGATGCACGCGGGCGATCGTCCGCGCCGGATCGGCGAAGCGCGTGACGTTCTTCACCAGCGCATTAATGTGGTTGGTCGCAGCCGTGCCCGGATGGTCGAAATCATAGCGTTCCTGATAATCGACGCCAGAGCGCATCTGCAGGATCTGTCGGATCGTGACTCCCTGATACCCGCCCTTGCTCAGCTCGGGCAAATAGTTCGTCACCGGATCGTCGAGCGACTTGATGCGCCCTTCCGCCAATGCGCATCCAATGAGCATCGAGGTGATCGATTTCGTCATCGACCAACCCATGAAGCGCGTCCGCTCGTTGGTATTGTTGCGATAAATCTCGGAGACGATCCGGCCGTCCTTCATGACCAGCAACGCGTTGGTATAGGTCCGTTCGAGAAAATCCTGAGCGCCATACTGCTTGCCCTGGAAGCTGTAGGTGACGTCGAGGCTGTGATCGTTGCGCGGCAATTGCCAGATATCGCCCGAGCGCGGCACGCTACGCGTCGTGAACAACGTATCCATACTTCGAAAGGTGAGTGCGTTCACATCACCATCGAGCACGTGCCAACGCAGAATCTGAATGGCGACCGGAACGTCGGACGGTGTCCCCTGGGACAGCGGCGCCGGCAATACCTGTTGGGCGGTTGCCGTAGCCGACCAAAGGGCCGCTGCGATCGCGATACCCGCGATGCTCGATCGTGCTTTCATGCTTCACCCTCACCGACGCGGCGGCTTTTGCCGCCT
The DNA here is from genome assembly GCA_038245375.1 of Sphingomonadales bacterium. Taxonomy (GTDB): domain Bacteria; phylum Pseudomonadota; class Alphaproteobacteria; order Sphingomonadales; family Sphingomonadaceae; genus Sphingomonas. The sequence continues at coordinate 1,680 of JBBRSN010000077.1, forward strand.
CCTGTCGATGCATTGAGCAGAAGCCGCGGGCGCGCTCATCTCCCATTTGGGATAGCCGCCCCGAATCGCCGATCAGTTGGCGATTCCCATGCCCGCGACCGAACCGCATAATCGTCGCACCAGTTCGGATTGCCGGCTGGTCTCGGTCTTGGCGAGCACCTGCTTAAGCTGCACGCGCGCTGTGCCGACCGAGATTCCACGTTGCACGGCATGCTCGGCGACCGAGGATCCCCCCGCCAACGCGGCGGCCAGATGCGCTTCCGCCGGTGTCAGGCCGAAAAGCTCGCTGACGGCAGCGGGATCCAGCGCGACCGCGGCGCCCGGCTCCGACAGAAAAAGGGCCACACCTCCATCGGCGTCCTGTTCTCCGAGCCCGGCGAAGCGGCCGCCGAGCGGTTCGATGCGCAGGTGCAACGGCATCTCTCCGCATCGGCCTACGGCCAGCATCGCCATCGGCAACACGCCCGCCTGCACCTCGGCAACGAGGTCACGAAGCCGTTGGCGATCCCCCAGCTCGGCACACTGCAGGCGTCCGGCAAGGATGCACACGGCGGAGGAGCGCTGCAACAGGCGCTCGGCGGCGGCGTTGTGCCAGTCGACACTGCCATCCACTCTAATCATCATGATCGAGGTATTGAGCCGGTCGAGCGCGGACTGGAAGCCTTCGGCGCGTGCGCGCATGGGGCCAATGCTGGTATTTAGCCGAACCGCGCGCATCAAATGCGGCAATAGCGCCTCAAGATAACGCTCTTCCGCGGAGTTCAGATCACGAAAATCGCCCGGCTCTCGATGAAGAATTAGCGTGAAGCCCCGGTGATAGTCGATCGGAAACGACAACCAGATTGCAGCGCCTAGGCCGCCGCGGTCCAAGCGCTGCTGGAGATCGGTCAACAGCTGAGGCGTTTCGCCGAAGCTTCGAGCGTCGCTGCCGATGCTCTTGTAGCTGTCGCGCCGGAGCTTGGCGTCGAAGCGGGGATTGCCCGCCGTGTTGATGAACCGGTCATGCAGGTCCGCATTCCTTTGGGAGGTTGCGTCGCGCTCGCACCACAGCTGCCGTGCCCGCTCCACACCGACGTCCAGCACTTGAGCAACCGCGCTCCGCATCCTCACTTCGGTACACAAGCCGTCCAGCAATTTCGGCCAGCCGGATGGGCATTCGGCAGCTGCATAGAGTTCGCCAAGAGTGCTCTGATCAAGGTCCATCGTTTGCACTCACCCGGCTCCCCCCAATGTACTCGGCTTACAACAATATATCGTAATACCGTATACCATTCCAGCGCGACCTATCTGAGGGACACCCGGTGAGCGACATTTTCCGCCGCCGGACCCCGCCCTCATGATCATAGGCTGCGACAACAGAACTGGCTGGCGGTGCACCTGATGGGTCTCGATCGGCGTCGTAGAGCCCGCTGCCAGGACGAACGGTCGCTTCTGCGCCCCGGAGCAAGCGCCCTGAAGGACGGATCTTGGGGCGCGAAGCGGACCATGTTTGCTTCAGCGGCCAAAGCCGCGGCTACGGCCGAAATCGATCCCATGATTGAATGCGAGCTCGGCGCCGAGCCTGCGCCCAGTATCTATGGATATGCCAAGCTCGACTTTCCGCGCGGCGAGCAGCGACTCCAATTGCGGATCGCGCTCGAGGCTTTTCGCCATCCCCGCCATCTCATTTTGCGCTGATTTGCGGGTCGCGAAGTCGCCCGTCACATAGGCACGATCGGCCTGACCGCTAAGCTTGTTCCAACGCTCGACGAAGCGATCAGCGCGAAGCGTCGGATCGGTGCGGATCTCAGCTTCAAGTTGCATCGCCCGCTCAGTTTTTTCGTCGCGACCGATGCTGGCTGGCGGTAACACATCCCACCCATGTCGGAGACGGGCTCCGCTGGCACTTTGAACTCCTGCGGATGCGGTCGGCGTTCTCGACCCAATTCGGGCCCTGTTTTCTGGCGAGAATTCTATTACAATCGAAGCAAAATCGGAGGCAATCCGATGCCGACCCAGCGCCGCCGGCGATTGACGTGATTCGGTTCATTCCGGAATGCGGTTCGACAAAAGAAGAACCCGCCCGGTAATATTGGACAAAACGAGAGGAGGATGAAATAGGTTGGGGGAGGCATATTCGAACCTGGAAGCGGATTGCGGAACGCGTCCGGAACGCCATCTGCTGAACCAGTTTCGCGTTCGTGCCCGGGCGCGCCAGATCTTTCGCGTGATCGAAGGGCAACCCGGCACCACACAGATTCGAAGCGCCGCGACGATCGCCGATATGCTCGAAGATCGCATCCGCGCTTCGGGATGGATCCCTGGCCAATTCATGGGAACCGAAACTGCATTGGCCAGCACGTTCGAGGTCGGACGGCGCTCGATCCGCCAAGCAGGGCGCATCCTCGCGGCGCGCGGCGCGCTGGAAATCCGACGGGGCAGCGCCGGCGGGTTTCTGGTTTCGAGCGTAGATCAGGACGCAGCGCTTGGCGCGCTTTCCGCGGCGCTGGGCGATATCGCCAACCTCCCCGGTGTGGCGAACGAAGCCAGAGCCATGCTGCCCGCCACCTTGCTTGCCGGTCGCGGCCCTGGCGCCAGTCTTGTGTGGGCCTGGTTGCAACAAATCGGGGCCTCGGCGGGACCAGCCATTTCAGCTCCCCATCCGAAAGACGACACACGCGCGCAACGGATTACATTTGCGATCGCGCGCGAATTTTGTCCTGGCCCCGACACCGCCGCAGACGCGCGGATCGGATCGTTGGATGACCTGTGCGAGCGATTCAGCTGTGGGCTGCCGGTGATGATCCAGGCCGTGCGTATCCTGGAGGATCACGGCATCGCCACCAGCAAGCGCGGGCGGGGCGGCGGCATCGTCCTCCGCGCCGCGGGATCGAGCCTCGCGATGCGCATCGTGAGCGCACATCTTTCGAGCCACCACGCCGACATTGCGGAGTGCGACCAGATGGTCCGCGCGACCACCGCCGCCGCGATCGAACTGGCGCACATCCGGTTTTCACCTGGAGTTGCGGGGCGCCTCGACGAGCATTTGGCGCGCATGGAGGGCAGCGCGACCTCGACCGAGTTGGGCATGCACTGGTATCTTCTGCAGCGCGCCCTGTGCGACACCGGCGCCAACCCGGTGCTGCATCTGCTTGCTCGTTGCTTTGCCGGTCACGTCATCCTCCACCGCACCCGCGCCGCCGACCTCGATGATAGTCAGGCGCGCACCCTGATGGCCGCCAGCCGGACGATTGTTGCCAACGTCAAGAAGGGCACGCCGCGTTCGAGCCGTGATGCGCATCTGCGCTGCCAGGCCGCAATGATGCGAAGCTGGTAGCGAAAGCGCAGGCCCGTATGCTCGCGTCAACAGGGCCCTGTTTATTGGTGCCGCCGCTGGTCCATTGCCCGGCGACGCTGATGGCCGTCGGTGATCAACGACGGCGCCACATATGAAAACGGGAGAGGCGAGATGACGGGGCTGGGGCATTTCCTGCGGCGACAACTTTTGATCGTGGGCCTGGTCCTGGCAGTGCTGGGATGTGCCGCAGCGGCATTGATCCAATCGAGCGGCGGCGTGCGGGTGAGCGACATCCGTTTCACCGGCAAGGACGGCACCAGGATGAGCGCGCTGCTCTACGTGCCGGCAAGCGCCCAGGCTGCTACGCCCGCACCGGCGATCCTTGCCGTGCATGGCTACTTCAATTCGCGCGAAACCCAGGACGCTTTCGCGATCGAGTTCGCCCGACGCGGCTTCGTCGTGCTGGCGATGGATCAGACCGGGCACGGCTATAGCGGCGGCCGCGCCTTCCAGAACGGCTTCGGTGGCCCGGACGGGCTCCGCTATCTGCGTAGCCTGCCCTTTGTCGACAAGGCGCGGATCGGGCTGGAAGGCCACAGCATGGGCGGATGGACGGTGGACCGTGCGGCTGAAGCCCTGCCGGACGGCTATCGCGCGCTCGTTCTCGTCGGGTCGTCGGTCGGCAAGCCGTTCGCACCCGAGGGCACGGCGACCTATCCGCGCAATCTCGCCCTGATCGAGGGCAGGTTCGACGAGTTCGCGCCGACGATGTGGGGTGCCGCGAGCGGCTTTGCGGTTGGCAGCGCCCCCAAATTGATGGCGCTATTTGGCACGTCGCAACCCGTCCGCCCGGGCCAGATCTATGGATCGATCGCGACGGGAACCGCGCGCGTCTATTACGCACCGTCGGTCAGCCACGCGGGCGTACACTTCTCGCCGGCAGCGGTCGCCCTCGCCGCTGACTGGTTCGACCGTACCTTGGGTACCGATCGGCCCGTTGCGGGTCAGATCTGGTATTGGAAGGAAGCCGCCACGCTGGTCGCGCTGATCGGATTCGTGCTCTTCGTGGCGGGCGCGTTCGAAACCTGTCTCAGGCTGCCGGCGTTCGCATCGTTGCGAGCGCAACCCGGCGCTCCAGGCGACCTGGCCCGAATGCCGCGATGGTCGATCACGCTACCGATCCTGCTGACGGCCCTGCTCTACCTCCCGCTGATCATGCTCGGCGCGATGATCCCCAATTTCGGGCCCTTCACGCAAAGCTTCACGACCGCCACCGCCTTCTGGGGCATCGTCCAGTCGGCGCTGCTGTTCGGGATTGCACGGTGGCGTGCAAAACGGCCCCTGCTCGACCGGTCGCAGGCCCCGCTGGTGCTGGGACTCGCGGTCGCAACCCTGCTCATCGCCTATATCCTCGTCGCGACAACCGCCTGGCTGTTCACCGTCGACTATCGCTTCTGGATCCTGGGACTGAAGCCGCTGGATGCACAGCGCTTCGGGCTGTTTCTTGCCTATCTGCCCTTTTACGTGCTGCTAGTCCTCCTGCTGCTCTCGCCGCTTCGGGCCAGCCTCGTCGCTACGGGAAGCGCGCTCCGGCAATATGGCCAGGTCGTACTCGCGCTGTGCGGCGGCTTCATCGTCTTCCTTGCCGCCGAATATGTGCCGCTGTTTCTTCGCGGCGCGCTCCTGACGCCGACCGCCGGTCTGTACACGATCCTCGCCATCCAGTTCGTGCCGATCCTCGGCGCTTGTGCGATGCTCACGGTCTTCACCTTTCGACGCACCGCGCGCCTTCTGCCCGCAGCCCTGCTGTGTGCGTTGCTGGTGACCTGGTACATCACCGCCGGGCAGGCGATCCAGGGCGTTGGCTTGCCCGGCAAATAGATTCGCGGCACCGGTCGCCCCGCTAATCGGGCTCTGTTTTAACGCGACCAAGGCCTTAGCCTCTGCCCTGAAAGCGCGCACGAGACGCGACTTCGGGAGGAGCGGGTTTATGATGGTCATCGCCGGACCAGCGCCGAGGCGGCTCAGCGCTCGCGTCGGATCGGTACAGAAGCGGACAAGGCCGATCGATGAGACGCTGCCTATCGGGCGAGGTCGTTCACCGGCCCCCGGGGCACCGACGATCGCGTCCACGATATCCTCGACCGCGAAGGAGGCCATTTCCGCTTGAACGGACAACTCGAGCTGAAGCTGTCGTGCAGATCATTGTTCAAAGCCAGGTCGACAAAGACGGGCACATGGGGAGAATAGAATGAAGCAGGAAAATCGCGCGTTCGCGTCCGTGACGGCGATCGCCACAACATTGCTGTGGGTGATGCCGGCGGTCGCGCAGACCAAGGAACCGCCTCCACCAGCCACAGATCAGACCGGGGTTGCCGACATCGTGGTGACGGCGCAGCGACGCGCGGAAAATCTGCAGGGCGTCCCGATTGCGGCGACCGCGCTCAACGCCGACGCGCTTTCCGAAAAGGCGGTGAGCCGTCTCGGCGACCTCCAATATGCCGCGCCGTCACTCTCGATCACTGATCAGGGGTTGACCCAGTCCGTCAATATCCGTGGGATCGGCATTTCGAGCGGTTCGCCGCAGGTCGCAAACGGCGTCGCGACCTATGTCGATGGCGTTTTCCAGCCGCCGATCGTCACATCGCCAAGCTTCTACGACATCGGCACGGTGGAAGTGCTGCGCGGGCCGCAGGGCACCCTGGTCGGATCGAATTCGACCGGCGGAGCGATCTTCATCAACACACAGAACCCCTCGACGGACCGGATCAAGGGCTATGTCCAGGCAAGCTATGGCAGCTACAACGCGGTCGGCGCGGAGGGCGCGGTCAACCTTCCCTTGTCGAGCACGCTCGCCGTGCGGTTCGCCGGCGTCACGCGGTGGCGCGACAGCTATTACCATGACGTCGGGCCGTTCCATAACAAGCCCGACAGCCTCGATGAACAGGCCGGGCGCATCGGCATCATGTGGAATCCCGGGCACTTCCGCGCCCTGGCCAAGGTCGAGTGGGTCGACAAGAATACCGGCGGCTACGCCTATCGCCCGATCCTCACCACCGCGTTCGCCAACAACCGGCTGCCCGATTTTCGAGAGCTGAACTACAACGCGCCCACACTCAACCATGAGCGCGCGGCCAATGCGAGCCTGGAGTTGCGCTATGAACTGGACGGCGGCGTCGTGCTGCGTTCGGTGAGCGGCTATACCAACAAGCGCATCAACAATCTTTACGACACCGACGGCGGCAGCCTGGCCGGTGCCGGCGGGGCGAGCCCGAACCAGACCCAGGACCAGTTTGTCCGCGAGCGCGAATATACCGAGGAAATCAACATCATCTCGCCGACGACGGGGGTCTTCAACTGGATCCTCGGTGGCTATGCGCAAAAGAACAAGATCGATGTCATCATCAAGTCGCTCGCCGGCTCCCCGACCGATCCGACCGACATCCGGAACTTTCAGAACAAGCTCACGCTCGGCGCATTCGCGCAGGCCGGCTACAAGGTCACGCCGGACGTCGAGGTCCAGCTCGGCGTTCGCTATTCGAGCTACAAGGTGACGAGCAGCGGCAGTGTCGTCATCGGTGCTGGTGGCCCGATCTTCGGACCCACCGGCCTGCAGGTCGCCAATCTCGCCGCGAGCCATAAAGATGGACGACTGACCGGGAAGCTCGGCATCAACTGGAAACTCGGCGGCGAGAGCCTGATCTATGCGTTCGCCGCGCGCGGCTACAAGCCGGGCGGCGCGAATTCGGTCACATCGGAATTCGGCCCGGAGACGGTGTGGGACTATGAAGCCGGCTGGAAATCGAGCTTCTTCGGCAACCATCTGCGGACGCAAATCGGCGTCTTCTACATGGACTATCATGATTTCCAGTTCGACACGGTCGAACCCAGCACTGGCCTCAGCGGCGTCATCAACATTTCGAACGCCACGATCAAGGGTGGCGAATTGCAGGCACAGGCCAAGTTCGGCGGGTTCAGCTTCGACGGTGGCGTCGCCTATGTCGATTCCAAGCTTGCCGCAGTCACCATCGTCAATTCCCGTGCGCTCCCCTCGATCCCGCAATATGGGCCGCAATGTCCAGCGGGCACGCCATCCAACCCGCCGGTTTGCTTCAACTATGCGCCATTCCTGGTGACGGGTGGTGGCGGTCCTAACCTGTTCTCGCCCAAATGGTCGTACAATGCCGGCATCCAGTATGAGGCGGTTCTCGGCGATCGAGTCTCGATCACGCCGCGGCTCAACTATGCCTATGTCGGATCGCGCTGGACCAATCTTCTTTATGTGCCGGCAACGGACTATCTGCGCGCCCGCGGCCTGTTGTCGGCGCAGTTGACGCTCAAGATCCATGATTGGTCGATCGAGGGTTATGCGACCAATCTCACGAACAAGGCCTATGTCAGCGGGCAATCCGGAAACAACGAGTTTTACGGCGCCCCACGCGAATTCGGCGTCCGCGTCGCGACGAAGTTTTGATCGTCATGCGCGCTGCCTTGCTGACCGGCAGCGTCCTGATGGGCGCCCTGCTGTTCTCGACTGACGCAAAACTCTCTTTGCCCGGCGCCCCCGCCAATGCGCCGGGCGAGGAGACGTTTGAAGCGCGTTGCGCGGCGATCGGCACCGTGATGCAACGCGCCTGGCCCGAACCGGGAACCAGGATCGTCAGCAGCGCTTATCGACCGGCCGGCACCACGCCCGCGACGCCGGGACCGCCCGGCATGGCGATGCCGGCGGTCGCCCTGCCCGCGCATTGCGACCTTACCGGTACGATGCACGAACGCACGGGAAGCGATGGGCAGCATTACGCCATCCGCTTTCATCTCCGTTTGCCCGCGGAGTGGAACAAGCGCTTCTTCTTCCAGGGCGGCGGGGGATCCGATGGTGAGATTGGCGACGCGATCGGCCGCCTGTCGGGCAATGTCACCCCTGCCCTGGCACAGGGCTTTGCGGTGCTTTCGCAGGATGCGGGGCATGACAATGCCACCAACAGCATTGCCGACCGCGGTGGCCCGTCGGCCTTCGGGTTCGATCCCCAGGCGCGCGCCGATTTTGGCGGTGCCTCGCTCGCCCCGGTAACGCGGGCGGCCAAGGCAATCATCGCGCACTTCTATGGCGCGGCGCCGCGCTACAGCTATTTCGTCGGCTGTTCCAAGGGCGGACAGGAGGGTATGGTGCTCGCCCAGCGCCATCCCGAACTCTATGACGGCATCGTGGCCGGCGCGCCCGGTTTCTCGCTGCCGCGCGCCGCCCTCGCCGAGGCGTGGGACACGCAGAGCTTCGCGCAGGTCGCCCGGGCGAAAGGTCAGCAGGTCACCCCCGCGACGCTGGCGGCGACGTTCAGCGACGCCGACCTCGGGCTCGTCCGCAAGGCCGTACTCGACGCATGCGACGCCGACGATGGCCTGCGGGACGGCATGGTTGGCGATTTCCGCCGTTGCACCTCCGCAAAGGTGTTGCCGGCACTCGCGCGCAGCACCTGTTCGGGAAGCAAGCAGGATTCCTGCCTGTCGGTGCCGCAAGTCCGCGCGCTCATCCGCGTTCATGATGGTGTCCGCACGGCGACGGGCAAGCCGCTCTACGCCGGCTTCCCCTGGGATACGGGCTGGTCGGACATGGGCTGGCGGATCTGGAAGATCGGCTCGGCCGATGGCCATATTCCGGCGATCAACATATTGTTGGGCGCACCGACACTCGCGACGACCTTCACCGTGCCACCAAAGGCGCCGGGTGCCGGCATGGATGCTCTGCTTGCCTATCATCTGAGCTTCGATTTCGACCGCGATGCACGCGCGATCTATGCGACGGGCAATGGCTATCCGCGCTCGGGATGGCAGGACGTCGGGGCGCGCTCCTCCGACCTTGCGGCATTTCGCAATCGCGGTGGAAGGATGGTGGTGCCACAAGGCGTCTCCGATCCGGTATTCTCGATCAACGACACGATCGCCTGGTGGGATGAGGTCAACCGCGCGGCGCAGGGGCGCGCTGCCGACTATGTGCGGGTGTTTCCTGTGCCAGGGATGAATCACTGCAGCGGCGGGCCCGCGACCGACCGCTATGACGCGTTCGCCGCGCTGGTCGATTGGGTCGAAGGACACAGGCGACCGGCGAGTCTGGCGGCGACGTCGGGACCGCAAACGCCATGGCCGGAACGTCAGCGCCCGATTTGTGCCTATCCGGCCTATGCGCGCTATCGCGGCAGCGGCTCTCCAAACGACGCCCGCAGCTTCACCTGCGTGGCGCCATCGCGCAAGGCATCGTAGAACCGTTTCCGCACGGGCCGGCACGGCAGCCGGCCCCGCAATCCGGGCGGAGCAGCGCGTCCATCCGACGCGCTCTCACCCCCTGCCGACCCGTCATCGCCAAGATCGAAAGCGCCTCGCAGCCGCTTGATTCCAGCCACGATCCTGAGGTCAGCTGCACATCAGGGTTCGCGCGCCGCCGACGCCCCAGCCGCTCTTGTTCCGGCCCGTGACCATGGCTAGACTAGAATAGCAATTCTATTATTGGCATCGCGCCGGGGCGCGTGTGCATTGCGGTGTGTGAATCGGCGTCCAAATCGGAACCCTCTGTGAACTTGTCGATAAGCGACTGAGGAGCCGGGAGAAAGACGTGATCGGGTGGGGTCCCAAGCGGCGCCGATTTCACGATAACTCACCCTTACAAATCGTGTTAGCTCAATACCTTAGAAAAATTTGATGGGGTTCCGCGTTGGACGCCGATTCACAAACTGATCGACGGCAAGCGTGCGACATTGATGCCCGGCATGGTCGAGGCGCACGCGCATCTCACCTGGCCAAGCTCGGTCGAGCGCGTTGTCAATGCGATGAAGCTGCCGGCGGAGGAGCATTTGCTCGTCACCGCGCAGAATGCCCGCATCACGCTCGATCACGGCTTTACCAGCGCCTATTCGGCCGGTTCGCTCGGTGAGCGCTTCGAGCCGGTGCTGCGCGACATGATCGATGCCGGCCACCTCCCCGGCCCGAGGTTGCGCGCCTCGGCGCTGGAAAAGGGTGCCGAGGGCGTGATGGGCGTGCCGGCCGGACACGACCCGACGCATGATCGCAGCATCGCCGGACTGCGTCGTTATGTCGGTGAGATGAAGGCGCTGGGTTGCGACACAATCAAGTTCCTGATGTCGAGCGACGAGGGTTTCTCGCCCGGCGGGAGCCAGGTGCTGATGTATTCGGAAGAGGAGGCACAGGCGATCGGCGAAGCGGCGCGCGAGGCTGGCATCTGGCTGGCCTGCCACGCCCAGGCGTCGGAGGCGATCAAGCGCGCCGTTCGCGCCGGGTTCCGCGCGATTTTCCACTGCACCTACGCGGATCAAGAGGCGCTCGACATGCTAGAGGACAGGCGCGACAGCTTGTTCGTCGCCCCCGCCCCGGGCCTGCTCTACGCACGCTGCCACGAGGCGGAAAACTTCGGCATCGGTACGGTCGAAGCCGAGCGGATGGGCGCCACGTCCGGCCTCGCGTTGATGCAGCAGGTTGTCCCCGAAATGCGCAAGCGCGGCATCCGGGTGCTGCCCGGCGGCGACTATGGCTTTCCCTACAATCCGATCGGCCGCAACGCGCGCGACCTCGACCTGTTTGTGCGGTTGTTCGGCTTTTCCCCGGCCGAGGCGCTAGCCGCCGCGACCGGACAGGGCGCTGCACTGATGGATTTGCCGGTCGGCGCCATTCGCGCCGGCGCTCTCGCCGACATCCTGCTGGTCGCCGGCGATCCGACCGAAGACGTGACGATCCTGCAAGACAAGGCGAACCTCGCCGCGATCATGAAGGGCGGCCGCTTCCACAAGCGTCCGGCCGCGACCCTGCATTGAAGGAAGAGAAGATGAGCCGAGTGACCGAAATCCGCTATGTCGGCTATGGCGTGCCCGACCTCGAAGCGGAGCGCACTTTCTACGCGGAGAAGTGGGGGCTGAAGCAGGTCGAGGAACGCGGCGGGCTGGTCTATTTCGCGACTGAGGGACATGACGAATTGTTCGTCGTCCGCTTGCGCGCCTCCGACACCAAACGCATCGACGTGGTGGCATTTGCCGCCGACACGCGCGGCGATGTCGATGCGCTGCACGACAAGGTGGTCGGCGCCGGCTGCCGCATCGTCTTTGCACCGAAGGAGCTCGACGGTTTCGGCGGCGGCTATGGCTTTCGCTTTTTCAGCCCCGACGGGCTGACTTTCGAGATTTCCAGCGACGTCGCGCGCGGCCCGTCAAGAGAGATGCATCGGTGGGACGCGGTGCCGCAGAAGATCAGCCACATCGTTTTTCACTCGCCCGACCATCACGCCGCGGTGAAATTCTTCACCGACATTCTCGGCTTTCGCGTCTCCGACTGGCTGGGTGACTTCATGTGTTTCCTGCGCTGCAACGTATGGCATCACCGCATTGCCTTCCTGCCCGGCCCGCCCTGCCTCAATCACGTCGCCTATGACATGCTCGGCGTCGACGACATGATGCGCGGCATCCACAATCTCAAGCTGAAGCAGGTCGACATCACCTGGGGTCCAGGCCGCCACACCGCCGGCAACAACACCTTCAGCTATTTCGTCACCCCGAACGGCTTCGCGGTCGAATATACCTCGGAGCTCGAGGAGGTCGACGACGCGACGTGGCAGCCGACCGTGCACACGCCCGCGCCATTGGTCATGGACCAATGGGGCATCGGTATCGGTGGCCCACAGACCATGCCGCACCCGGCCCCGGACGCGGGTCTTTTCCAGGCGGCGGAGGCCTGATCCGATGGCATTGTTCCAGTATTTCCCCAATTATGTGTGGAATCTCAGCCTTGCCATCGCGCTCGAAAGTGGGGCCCGGATCGGCGAGATCGTCGACATGTGCCAGCCGATCAAGGACGCGGCGAACAACGGCACCGACGCCGGCACGGCCGAGTTTCTCGCCGAATGGGTCAAGATGGCCGACAAGTTGATTGGCCTGGCCGACGAAGATGAAGCCAAAGGCCGCACGCTCTCGGCCGGCGCCAAGCTGCAACGCGCCGCGCTGTATCTGTTCACCGCCGAGCGCATGCAGGGGCATGGCCATCCGGGGCGCGGCGTGACCTTCGCCAAGGCGCGCGCGGCGTTCGACAAGGGCGTCTCCTTCGCGCACGAGGATTGCACACGGGTCGAGATCCCGATCGACGGCGGCACGATGCCGGCGCTCTATACGCGCGCGCCCGGCGACGGGCCAAAGCCGGTGGTCGTCTATTGTAACGGCCTCGACAGTTGCAAGGAGCTGCTGTTCTGGTCACGCCTACCCCACGCGCTCGCCGCGCGCGGCATCTCGACTATGTGCGTCGACCAACCTGGCACCGGCGAGACCCTGCGCCTGCAGAACATGCCTGCGATCCCGGAGAGCGAGCGCTGGGCGTCCAAGGCGGTCGACTGGCTGGAGGCGCAGCCTGATGTCGACGCCAAGCGCATCGGCATGACCGGGATCTCGCTCGGCGGGCATTATGCGCCACGCGCGGTGGCATTCGAGCCGCGCTTCGCAAGCGGCGCGGTATGGGGCGCCAACCACAATTGGGCCGAAGTGCAGCAAAAGCGCCTGCGCCGCGAAGGCGAGAACCCGGTGCCGCATTACTGGTCGCATGTCATGTGGGTGTTCGGCGCGAGCGACATGGACGATTTCCACGAAAAGTCGAAAGGCATGACGCTGAACGGCGTGATGGACCGCATCACCATACCCTTTCTCGTCACGCACGGCGCCGAGGACCGCCAGATCTCGGTCGACTACGCTCATCAGAGCTTCGACCAACTGGTGAATTCTCCGCAACGCGAGCTGAAGATCTTCACGGCGCGAGAAGGTGGGGTCGAGCATGTCGGCGCCGACAATATGAGCTTCGGACGCGACTACATCGCCGACTGGTTCGCCGAGACGCTGAGTGGGCACACCGCATGAGCCTGAACCGCCCGGCTAATCGTCCGATCGGTGGCTTGCGGCGTCTCAACGTTATGCGCCACGCGCTCGCAAGTCTTCCGATCGAGACCCGGCCGGCATGACGATCACCCTGTGCTTCGCTCCAGGGACCTGCGCCCGCGTGCCGCTGATCGCGCTCGAAGAGATCGGCGCGCCGTTCGAGACCCGGCTGATCGCGTTCATGAAAGGCGAGCATCGTGCGCCCGAATTCCTCGCCCTCAACCCGGCGGGCAGGGTACCGGCGCTGATCCTCGACGAAGGCGTACTGACGCAGAACAGTGCGATCCTCACCTATCTGGCGCGCCGCTTTCCCGACGCCGGGCTGTTGCCCGTCGTCACTGGCCCGCTGCGCGAGGCGCGACTGCTCGCGCGGCTGGTGTGGTTCTCGGCCGACCTTCACCCGCTCGTCACGCGCATCCGCATGCCGCAGTTTTTCTGCGATCTCGAAGACGGTCCAGCGCGGGTGCGAGCGCTTGCGGAAGCGGCGATGGCATTTCAGCTGGCCGGTGTCGAACGCGATCTCGCCGCGGCGCCATGGCTGCTGGGTAACGACTGGTCGATTCTCGACGCCTATCTGCACTGGGTATGGTTCCGCATCACGGGCGCGGGTTTCGACGCCGCACCCTTCCCCGCCATCGCCGATCATGCCCGCCGCATGGAACAACGCCCCGCGGTGCAGCGCGCCCTCGCGCGCGAGCGCGACGCCGAGCTGGAGCTCGCCGCGCTGGGCCTCGCCGTCACACTACGTTGATCAGGAGAAGACCGTGACCCGCCGCTTCGTTGACCTTTCGATCACGCTCGACCCGGATGTCATCACCGACCCGCCGTTCATGCGGCCGAAGATCACCTATCAGTCGCACCGCGAGACCGTTCCGGAGGCACAAATATTCTTCCCCGGCGTGACCGCCGAGCAATATCCCGGCGGCGAAGGCTTCGCGGCAGCGGAATCGGTGACGATGAGCACCCACAACGGCACGCATCTCGATGCGCCGTGGCATTATCACCCGACGATGGACGGCGGCGAGCGCGCCATCACCATCGACGAGGTGCCGCTCGACTGGTGCTTTCGCCCGGGGGTGAAGCTCGACTTCCGCCACTTCGCCGACGGTTATGTCGTCACCGCCGACGACGTCGCGGCGGAACTGGCACGCATCGGCCATGATCTCCAGCCGCTCGACATCGTGCTGATAAACACTGCCGCCGGCGCCGCGCTGGGCGATCCGCGCTTCGTCGATATCGGCTGCGGCATGGGGTATGAGGCGACGATGTACCTCACCGCGCGCGGCGTGCGCGTGACGGGTACTGACGCCTGGTCGTGGGACGCTCCGTTCAGCTACACCGCGCAGCGCGTCGGTGAGACCGGCGACACCTCGCTGATCTGGGAAGGCCACAAGGCCGGCCGCGAGATCGGCTATTGCCACCTCGAGAAGCTCCATAATCTCGAGGCGCTACCGCCGTTCGGTTTCACCATCTGCTGCTTCCCGCACAAAGTGAAGGCGGGGTCGGCCGGCTGGACCCGCGCCGTCGCGATCTTCGAGGACTGAAGCGGTGGGCGCGGCGTTCCTGAAGAATGTCTGGTACATGGCGGCGTGGTCGTCGGAGATCGGCGACGCACTGTTCCGCCGCCGCATCGCCGGCGAGCCAATCCTGCTGTTCCGCCGCGAGGACGATACGGTCGCCGCTCTGACCGATCGCTGCAGCCATCGCTTCGCACCGCTCAGCATGGGAACGCGGTACGGCGACACCGTGCGGTGCCCTTATCACGGCCTGACCTTCGCCTCCGATGGCGCATGCGTCGCCAACCCCTTCTCCGACACGTTGCCCAAGGGTGCGACAATCCGCACCTGGCCCGCAGTCGAACGTGACGGCGCGGTCTGGCTATGGGCCGGCGCGCCGGGAGATGTCGACACCGCGACGATCCCCGACTTTAGCGCGTTGATGCGGCCTTGTGGGCCGCCGCTCTCCGGGCTGATGCCGATGAACGCCGGTTATCAGTTCGGCACCGATAATCTGATGGACCTCAGCCATATCGAATTCGTCCATACCGGCAGCTTCGCCGGTGCCGGGGTGATCTTCGGCGGCGAACATCGCGTACGCCAGGACGGCGAGACGCTGCACTCCGATTGGTGGATGCCCGATGTCGCGGCGCCCGCGCATACGTTCGGCATCTATCCGCCCGATCTGCGCTGCGACCATTGGCTCGACATGCGCTGGAACGCGCCGGCCAGCATGCTGCTCGAGGTCGGAGCGACCTTGAAGGGACAGCCACGCGGGGAGGGCTGCATCGTGTGGCAGGCGCATATCCTCACCCCAGAAAGCGAGACCAGTGCGCATTATTTCTGGGCGACCACGCGGTCTAGCGACTTGGTTGATCCCGATGGCGACGCGTTTCTGCGCCGGCTGATGAGCCAGGCTTTCGAGGGTGAGGACAAGCCCATCATCGAGGCTGCCTTCGCCAATCTCGAGGGGCGCGACTTCTGGGGCGAGCAGCCTGTGTCGCTCGGCATCGATCAGGGTGGCACGCGTGCCCGGCGCCTGATCGACACGATGCTGCGTCGCGAAACCGAAACCGCGTGACGTCCGCGCCGTACGACCTGACCGGCAAGTTGGCGATCGTTACCGGATCGACCCGCGGCATCGGTCGCGCCATTGCCACAGCGCTGGCCGAGGCCGGCGCACACGTGGTGGTGTCGAACGAAGACCCCGACGCGACAGCCAGCACCGCCGCAGCGCTGGGGCATGGCGCGATCGGCGTGCCATGCGACGTGACGGACGCCGCCGAGGTCGCCGCGCTGATCGACACCACGATCGCTGCTTTGGGCGGCCTCGATATCGTCGTCAGCAACGCCGGCATCACCGGCGCGCCGGGGCCGTTCGCGACGATCGACATGACCGATTATGCGCGCGTGTTCGACGTCAATCTGACCAGCATGGTGACACTCGCCAATCACGCGCTGCCGCACCTCGCCAAGCGCGGCGGTTCGCTGATCCTGCTGGCGAGCATCGCCGGGCTGCGCGGCAATGGCGCGATCAACGCCTATGCGCTCGCCAAGGCCGGCGTGATCCAGCTGGCCTGCAACCTCGCGGTCGAATGGGGCTCGGGCGGTGTACGGGTCAACGCGATCTCGCCCGGGTTGATCGCTACCGAACTGTCCGGCCCGCTGCTCGAGAACGAGCGCTTCATGGCACGCCGCATGCAGATGACCCCGCTGCGTCGCCCCGGCACCCCGGAGGAGGTCGCCGGCGCTGCCTTGTTTCTCGCCTCGCCCGCGGCAGGCTTCGTCACCGGTCATAACCTCGTCGTCGATGGCGGCACCGTCATCACCGATGGGAGCTGAGCGAAATGCGCGTCATCGTCACCGGAGCGAGCGGTTTTGTCGGGCGAGTGCTCGTGCGGCGTCTGGTCGAGCAGGGCCACCGCGTGGTGGCGCTTGACCACAGTGTCGGCACGGGCCCCGATGTTGAAGCTATCGCCGGCGACATCGCCGACCCCGCCGTTATCGCCCGCGCCTTCGCGCAAGGCTGCGACGTGGTGGTGCATCTCGCCACCGTCCCGGGCGGCGCGGCCGAGGCCGATCCGGTCGCTGCGGGCCGCATCAATCTCGACGCGACGATCGTGCTCAGCGAGGCGGCGGCTGCCACCGGCGCATGCCCGCGTTTCGTCTTCGCGAGCAGCATCGCGGTGTTAGGGTCGCCGCTCCCCGCGCTGGTCGACGATGCGACCCCGCTACGTCCGCGCCTCGTCTATGGCGCGCACAAGGCAATGATCGAGCAATGGCTCGCCACGCTTTCGCGGCGCGGCGCGCTCGACGCCTTGTCGTTGCGCCTGCCGGGCATCGTCGCCCGCCCCCCCGGTCCGTCGGGCATGAAGTCGTCCTTTATGAGCGACGTGTTCCACGCGTTGCGGATCGGTGCGTCGTTCATCAGCCCGGTCTCGGCCGATGCGACAATGTGGCTGATGTCGGTCGAAACGGTTGTCGCCGCGTTCGTCCACGCCCTGACGCTCGACGGCGTCCTGCCTGCCGACCGTGCCGTCACCCTGCCCGCTTTGCGCCTGCGGATGGACGAGCTGATCGCGACGATCGCCCAACAGACCGGCGCTGATAGCGCGCGCGTCTCCTGTGCGCCGGACGCGGCGCTTCAAGCCGCATTCGGCGCCTATCCCGGGTTGATCACCCCGTGCGCCGATGAGCTCGGGTTCCATCATGACGGCACGACCGCCGAGCTGGTCACTTCCGCCCTCGCCACCATCGCCGGACAGGACAGCAACGGATGAAACTCGCCACCCTCCACGACGGCACGCCCGACGGCGCGCTGGTCGTCGTCTCCGCCGACACGAGCCACTACCTGTCGGCCGGCGGGAGCGCCGCGACGCTGCAGGCCGCGCTGGAGCAATGGCCGTCCGTCGCGCCGCGCCTCGCCACGCTCGCCGGTCGACTGGCCACGGGCGAAGGCCAGCCGAGCGCTGGGGTGCGCTTTGCCGCCCCACTACCGCGCGCCTGGCAGTGGCTCGACGGCTCGGCCTTTGCCAGCCACGGCGCGCTGATGCAGCGGGCGTTCGGCCTGCCGCCGATCGAGACCGATCTTCCGCTGATGTACCAGGGCATGTCGCATCAGTTTCTCGGGCCGCGCGAAGACGTGCCGCTGCCGAGCGAAGCCGACGGGATCGATTTTGAGGGCGAGTTCGCGGTCGTCACGGATATTGTGCCGATGGGCGTCACGCCCGCCGAAGCACTCGCGCATATCCGGCTCATCGTGCAGCTCAACGACTGGTCGTTGCGCACGCTCGCGCCGATCGAGATGAAGACCGGGTTCGGCTGGATCCAGGCCAAGCCGGCCTGCAGCGTCGCGCCGTTCGCCGTCACGCCCGACGAACTCGGCGACGCGTGGCGCAATGGCCGCGTCTGTCTCGACCTCGCGGTGGACTGGAACGGCGCGCGCTTCGGCAATGCCAATGGCGCGCCGATGGCGTTCGGCTTCCATGAGCTGATCGCGCACGCCGCGCGCACGCGGTCGTTGCCGGCCGGCACGATCATCGGGTCCGGCACGGTCTCCAACTCCGAATATCGCGAGGTCGGCTCCTCCTGCATCGCCGAGCGGCGCGGGATCGAGATGATCGATGAGGGCGCGCCGCGCACCAACTTCATGTGTTTCGGCGAAAGGGTGAGAATGGAGGCGCGCGGCCAAGACGGCAGCACGCTGTTCGGCGTCATCGATCAGCGCGTCGTGGCCGCCGATGTGCAGCCATGACCGACCTACCGCCGATCCGCCGTGTAGTGACGGGGCATGACGAGGCCGGTCGCGCGATCTTCATATCGGATGAACAATTTACCACGATGCCGATACCGGGCGGTGATGCCGCCTTTTCCCTGCTTTGGACAACGGCAGCAGTACCGGCCGACAATAATGACGACGTCGAGGGACGCGAACGGGAAGCCGGCTTGACGCTGCACCAAGGCTCGGTGATCCGTATCGTCGACATGCTGCCGGGCGGGGTGTCGCCGATGCATCGCAGCAACAGTATCGACTATGGTATCGTGATTGCCGGGCAAGTTGAACTCGAGGTAGATGACGGGGCTACGCAATTACTTGGCCCCGGCGCGATCATTGTCCAGCGCGGCACGATGCATCTATGGCGCAATCCGAGCATGACGAAAACCTGCCGCATCGTTTTCGTCCTGATCGAAGCCCTTGCGTATCGGCATGAAGGCGAACCATTGCCAGAACAGCAGCCGTAGTTGCCTGGGGCGGTGAACGACGCAGCTATCAGCGATGGATGTTGCCTATCTTCTGATTGCAAATAGCTATCAAAAAAATGGTCAGCGCACCTCCGATCTCGACGGATGCTTTGCCGCGTTCCCCCCACCAAAAGCCGCTAGTCACAACTGCCAGATCAAGTCAAATCCAGTGCCTTAACGAATGTCCGGTTCCGGCGAGCGGCTCAGGCATTCTGAGCGTCCACAACTGGGTCGAGTCTGACGATCAAATTTCCGTGCGCTCTGACAGCTCGAGGGCGTCTTCGACGTCAACGCCGAGGTATCGGACAGTGCTCTCGATCTTCGCGTGCCCAAGAAGAATCTGGACGGCACGCAGGTTGCCGGTCGCTTTGTAGATAATCGACGCCTTGGTTCGCCTAAGCGAGTGGGTGCCGTAATCCTCGGCTTGAAGGCCGATCCCGGTCACCCACTCTCGGACCAGCCGAGCGTATTGCCGAGTGCGCATGTGCCCCATGTAGTCGTTACGGCTCGGGAAGACGAAGTCGGTAAGCGTGCCGCCGCGGCGCTCAAGCCAGGCGAGCAGGGTCTTCCGAGCCGGTTCGACCAATTCAAACTGGACGGGCCGTTTGGTCTTCTGCTGCACGACGACGGCGCGATCCTTAATGCGACCGCCGGCGACGATGTCACCGATGCGAACCTTGACCACGTCGCAACCGCGAAGCTTGCTGTCGATGGCGAAGTCGAAGAGCGCCCGGTCGCGCAGTCGGCGATGCTGATCGAGCCAGAAACGGATCGCCCATACCTGCTGCGGTTTAAGCGCACGCTTGGCGCCGAGCAGTCGGCCTTCGTTCCAGGGACGAAGTTCGTGGAACGCGGGATCCATCGACGAATGTCCCATTGCTCATCTCCAAAGAGCCGGGTCAACGCTCCAACATAAATGGGGTTCGGTGAAGCAATGGTTGGCATTTGTGGTTCATGCCCGAGTTCCCTCGAACCGTCGGTCGCGCTGACCTAAGTACGATCGGAAACGCGCCCGATGGCGTCGCTTACCTAACTCCGGCCGGTTACCGTTTCCTGCCGTTCATTCATCATCCGCATTGCCACCCAGTCACCCCGCTGTGAACGATGGGAGTTGATGGAGACCACGTGAAATCGACGAATGTATGTCTCAAATTTGAAGATGGCCCGAGTGTGATCATTCAATCGCTTGCCCAATCGCTTCAAACCCGCGCATTTGCGGCGAGGTTCAACTAGCGACTTTCATCCGCGCGAAACCGGCTTTGCGCACCCAGCCGGACCGGCGCGTTTGCCGCGCCGTAGCCAGCATAGTGGCCGCGACGTTCGATGACCTCGAAGAAGAAGCGCTTTTCGAAGGCGCGGGTATAGATCTGCCAATATTCGTTGCCGGCCTCGTCGCGGTCGAACAGGATGTTGTGCGCACGCATCTCCCCGATAGCATACTCGGCGATACCGAAACGGGCGACCAGATCATCATAATAATTGGCAGGTATCGGCAGCAGCGCGACGCCGCCTGCGACCAGCTTGCGGGCAGTGGCGAAGATATCGCTGGTGGTGAAGGCGATGTGCTGGAATCCGGCGCCGAAGACATTGTCGATGAAGCGCGACGACAGGGTGCCGCGCCCGCCCGAAGCATTCATCGTCACGCGGAAAGCCCCGTCCGAGCCTTCGATCGCGCGGCTTTGCACCAGCCCCGCGGGATCGGGAATGTCCAGCTCGGCCTGCTTGGTCACGTCGAACAATGCCGTCCAGTAAAGCTGCCACGACAGGAACTCGTCGATATCGACCGAGGCGGCGACATGGTCGATACGACCGAGCCCGGCATTCTCGATCTCACCTGCCAGCGGACGGAATTCGCTCGTCCAGATGCGATCGGCCGCATCGCTTTCCATCAGATAGACGAGACTGCCACCAACGCCGCGCAGCGCGGGCATCACCGCGACGACGCGCGCGCCGTCGTCGAAGCGCTGGATGTCGAGTGCGCGGGCGCGGCGCAGCGTCGCATCAGGGCTCGGCACGGTCAGGCCGAGCGCGCAGATTGCGGCGCCATGGACGATGTCGTAGGAATGGGCGAAGCCGCGCTGCTCGCGGTTGACCACGAGGTTGATCGACCCCTGCGACCAGCGATCGACCTGCTTGCTGCGGTGTCGCCCGACCTTGCTGAAGCCCATGCCCGA
>JBBRSN010000078.1:0-22239 GCA_038245375.1 Sphingomonadales bacterium
AGAAGTTGCTGGCCTGAGGCGAGGGCGCGCGCGATCGGGTCTTGCGCGCCATCATCAGCGCTTGTCGGGATGAGGGTGCGGACTTCCCCTCCACCGCCTTCGGCGGTCCCCCTCCCCATGCCGCGCATGGGGAGGAATAGGTTGGACTATTTCACCGCCGCCACGATCGGCAGCAACACCGCGCTCGCGCCGGCCGGGCCATGCTCGATCGACACGGTCGCCTTTTTGTAGTCGCCCGGCTTGGCGAGGAAGATGTTGGGAACATAGCTCTGCGGGTTGCGGTCGTAGAGCGGGAACAGGCTCGACTGGACCTGCACCATGATGCGGTGGCCGGGCTGGAAGACATGGTTCACCGCTGGCAGGCGGAAGCTGTATTCCTGCACCTTGCCGGCCGGGATCGCGCTGGGATGCTCGAAACTCTGGCGGTAGCGGCCGCGGAAGATGTCCATGCTGATCGCCAGTTGGTAGCCGCCCATCTTGGGATCGGCGGCGTTCTCGGCCGGATAGACGTCGATCACTTTCACCACGAAATCGCCGTCGGTGCCGGTGGTCCTGGCGAAGATGTCGGCCATCGGCACGCCCGAAACGCGCACCGCGTCGGTCAGCACCGGCGTCTGCCAGGTCAGCACGTCGGGCCGGCCATCGACGCCGCGCTGGTCGCTGACCAGCCAGTCGCCCCAGCGGCCGTCATTGAAGTTCACCGGGCGTGGCAGATGCGGTACCGGCTTGGCCGGGTCGGAGACGTAGCTGTCCTCGCCCGGCGCCGCCGGTGCAAAGGCCAGGCCGCCGGCCGCCTGCAGGTAGAGCGGGGTGAGCGGTGCCGGGCAATCCTTCGCGCAGGCGAGCGGCCAGTCGGCGAAGCGGTTCCAGCGATTTTCGCCGGTATTGTAGATCGTCGCGACGGGCAGCGTGACCGCCGGTCCGTCCTTGAGATACTGGTTGAAGAACGGCACCACCATCTGCTCGCGGAACTGCTGCGCGGTATCGCCATCCCATTGAAAGGGGCCGAGGCTGCGTCCCTCGCGATTGACCTGGCTGTGGCGCCACGGCCCCATCACGAGGTGGTTGTTGCCGAGCTTGCCGGCGCCCTTCAGCGCCTGCCATGTGTGGATCGCGCCATACATGTCCTCTTGGTCCCACAGCCCCTGTTCCCAGATCGTCGGCACGTCGGACGGATTGGTCAGGATCAGCTTGTCGAGCGCCTGGCCCTGCCAGAAAGCGTCATAGGCCGGGTGCGCGACGACCTTCTGCCAGTACGGCAATTGGTCGTAGCCGGACTTCCTCGCCCAGTCGCCGGCTGAGCCGATCTCGCGGAAATTGTCGTAATCGTCATAGCCGCCGGTCGGTGGCGCCTTGCCCGCGCCCTTGTAACCCGTCTGCGCACCGAGCCAGGCGATGTTGGCGAGGCGGAAGGCGCCGTAATGAAACCAGTCGTCGCCCATCCAGCCGTCGATCATCGGGCTTTCCGGCGCCGCGACCTTGAGCGCCTGGTGCGGCTTGAGCAGCGCCATCACCACGGTGAAGCCCTCGTATGAGGACCCGATCATACCGACCCGGCCGTTCGACTGCGGCAGATTGGCCTTGTTCACCAGCCAGTCGATCGTGTCGTACGCGTCGGTGACATGATCGACCTTGGTCGCATTGAGCGGCCCGATGACGGGGCGCGTCACGACATAGGCGCCCTCGGAGCCATATTTGCCGCGAATGTCCTGGTAAACGCGGATATAGCCCGCCTTGACGAATGGCTCGTCGGCCAGCGGCAGCGTCGCCAGCATGCTCGGGCTGTCGCTGCGATTGGCGCGGGCGGCGGCGTTGTAGGGCGTGCGCGTCAACACGATCGGGGCGTTTACCGCGCCCTTCGGAATGACGATGACGGTGTAGAGCTTCACGCCGTCGCGCATCGGGATCATCTCGACGCGCTTGATATAGTCGTTGGCCTCGGTCGGCGGGGTGAATTTGGCGGGAATGTCGCCACCCGGCACGGCAAGCGCGGGTCCGGCCGGGGCAGCGACGGGCGCAGGAGCGGTCTGGGCGATCGCGACGCTGGACAGGAGCATGGTGCCGAGAAGCGCGAAGCCGAGCCGCATGGGCGATTTCCTTTGCTGTCGTGGCATCCGGATCGGAGCACGGGGAGAGACACGCCACGCAGGGCGGGAGGTGTGCCAGACTAGGATCACGGCGGCAAAAAGCCAACGGGTCACAGGACATTGTCGCGCTCGGTTCGCGCGACAAGCAACCCATCACCCTCTTTGGCGGTGGCGCCGGGCGTGATATCAGGCCTTGCAGGGAGGGAATCGGTTTGGCTGACGCCATCATGGATCGCCGCTACGAAACGTCGCTTGACCGGGCCGGGCTGTCGCTGGCAGCGGGCGGCGTGTTGGGCGGCGTGCTGACCGTTTTGCTGGTTGCGGCGGGACGGCCATCGTCATGGTTTGCCCTGCCGGTCGGGTTCGTCATCGGTACGGTGATCACGGCCATGGCGGTGGTGGCGATCGGCGGGCCGCTATGGGTCGTCGCGCATGCCAGCGGTCGGCGCGGGCCGGGCACGGCGGTGACGATCGGCGCGCTCGCCGGCTTCGCGCTGTTCCTGTGCGGCCAGACCTATGGCTTCGGGCTGTTCGCGATGCCGCCGATGGACACTCGCACGATCCTGTTCCACTGGATCAGCGGCGCGGCGACGAGCCTGCTGCTGTCGTTGTTCTGCGCCGGCATCGCCTGGACGATGTGGCGGGTCGCCTACCGCCGGGTCTAGCTGGCCCGCCCGGTCGTCAGGCCGGGCCGACGCGGAAGGCGCACAGCTTGTTGCCGTCGAGATCGCGGAAATAGGCGCCGTAGAACGCCTGTGGTCCCTCTTCGCCACGCACGCCCGGCGCGCCTTCGTTGCTGCCGCCGAGTTCGATCGCCTTGGCGTGGAGCGTGTCGACCTTGGCGCGTTCGTCGAGCACCAGCGCGATCATCGTGCCGTTGCCGGCGGTCGCGGGCTGTCCGTCATAGGGCGGGGTGATGCCGAGCATCGGCGTCGTCCAGCTGGCGCCCCAGGCGGTGGCGCCGGTGGGGAACTCCATCAGCCGCCCGACCCCGATCGTGCCGAACAGGGCATCGTAAAAGGCGCGGGCGCGTTCCATGTCGTTGCTGCCGAGCAGTGCATAGCCGATCATCGCTTATCCCTTTCCAGCGGCGAAGGTTGTCGGATCATGGGCGCGGCGTGATGTCGCCCGGCTTGCAGTCGCCGTTGCGCCGGCTGCGCATGCGCATTTCCATCGCACCTTCGGGCGCGCCCTTCGCGTCGAGCTGTTCGGTGGTCATCAGCAGGTCCTGGGTGGTCGCGCCCGATATGCCCTTGATCGACAGGCGCAGCTTGCCGGCAGCGACAGCGCACGTGCCGGACATTTCGACATGTTCGCCGACATAGGCCGGCTTGCCGAAGGCGCAATTCTGACCGGGGATATTGCTGCCCTGAACGTTTTTGAGAATGTCTTCCTTGGCGGCGGCATCGGCCGTCAGGCACAATGACGTGCCGGCGGTTGCGTCGAGCAGGCCCTGCATCTCGGCCCGCCCCTGCGGGGTGGCGCCTTTCCCCTCGAAGCGGACGATCTCGATCGTGCGCGACCAGCTGCCCGGCTCGCGCCGCACCGGTCCGTCGCTTTTCGCGCCGCATGCTGCCAGCAACGCCAAGGTCGCGGTGCCCGCGATCAGCCAATATCTCCGCATCGTCGTCACTCCCCCGGTCGATGCGCGCTTCATTCCTGCAACGCGCCGTGAAGGCAAGGCGGATCGGCACAGCGCCACGCTCAATGTTCGTCCGCCGTTCCGCGGCACGCGCCGGCGCGCTTGGCATCGATCGACATCGACATGCCGCCGATCGGGGCGTTGCCTTCGCTCTTGCTCGCCATGTCCATATGATAGGCGTCGGGCGAATAAGTCCCGGTCATTGCCGTCGCCATGGCGCCGGTCGGCATGCTGCACTTCATCGCCGCATCGATCTTGCCGCCGGCCATGGTGAAATGATCATAGCGGCAGTTGTTGTTGGCATTGTCCTGGCCGTTGAACAGGCCGTGCTTCGCCTTGATCTGCTCCTCGGTAACGCAGCTGATGAAGGGCTTGCCCGTTGCCATGCGCTGCTCCATCTGCGCGCGCATCGCCGGCGGCAGCTTGTCCATATTGGGCATTTTGAGGTCGTGCATCGTCACTGTGCCTTCCCATCGGCCCGGCGAGATCATGTCACTACCGGCATTGGCATCGGCGACCTTGGACGCGACCTCGGCCATCGAGGCGTTGGTCGCGGTGACGGTCGGGCCACCCGATCCGCACGCGGCGAGCGGCAGCGCGAGGGGCAAGGCCAGAGCGGCGAGACGCGGTACGCGGGGCATGTCAGATCCTCTCGAAAAAAGAGCCGGCGCGACCGTTCCCGCTTTGTTGCGGGTTGGCGCGTAACTTCCCATATTGCCCGAATATGGCAATCCAGATTCGCACCTCGCTCGACGAACCCGAAACCGGGCAGAATTTCGTGCCGCACCGCCCCGCGCGGCCGCCCAAGGGGGAGGGCGGCAAGGCGTTCACGCTGGTCAGCGAATATCAGCCGGCCGGCGACCAGCCCGCGGCGATCAAGGAACTGACCGAGGCGGCGTTGGCCGGCGAGCGCGACCAGGTGCTGCTCGGCGTGACGGGTTCGGGCAAGACCTTCACCATGGCCAAGGTGATCGAGACGCTGCAGCGCCCGGCGCTGATCCTTGCACCGAACAAGATCCTCGCGGCGCAGCTCTATGGCGAGTTCAAGAGCTTCTTCCCCGACAATGCGGTCGAATATTTCGTCAGCTACTACGACTATTACCAGCCCGAGGCCTATGTGCCGCGTTCCGACACCTTCATCGAGAAGGAAAGCTCGGTGAACGAGGCGATCGACCGCATGCGCCACTCGGCGACGCGGGCGCTGCTCGAACGCGACGACGTCATCATCGTCGCCTCGGTGTCGTGCCTTTACGGTATCGGCTCGGTCGAGACCTATTCGGCGATGATCTTCGACCTCAAAAAGGGCCAGACGGTCGACCAGCGCGAGATCGTGCGCAAGCTCGTCGCGCTGCAGTACAAGCGCAACGACGCTGCCTTCCAGCGCGGCAATTTCCGCGTCAAGGGCGACACGCTGGAGATTTTCCCGTCGCATTATGAGGACACCGCGTGGCGCGTGTCGTTCTTCGGCGACGATATCGAGGAGATCGTCGAGTTCGACCCGCTGACCGGCAAGAAGGTCGCCAGCCTCGACACCGTGCGGGTCTATGCCAACAGCCACTATGTCACGCCGGGGCCGACGCTCAAGCAGGCGATGGAGGCGATCAAGTTCGAGTTGCGGGAGCGGCTCAAGGAACTGGTGCCGGAAGGAAAATTGCTCGAGGCGCAGCGGCTTGAACAGCGCACCAATTTCGATCTCGAGATGATCGCCGCGACGGGATCGTGCGCGGGAATCGAGAATTATTCGCGCTTCCTCACCGGCCGCATGCCTGGCGAGCCGCCCCCCACGCTGTTCGAATATCTACCCGATAACGCTCTGTTGTTCGTCGATGAAAGTCACGTCACGATCGGTCAGATCAACGGCATGTCGCGCGGCGATCACCGTCGCAAGCTGACGCTCGCCGAATATGGTTTCCGGCTCCCGTCCGCGATCGACAACCGCCCGCTGCGCTTCAACGAATGGGAGGCGATGCGCCCGCAGACCACCTATGTCTCGGCGACGCCGGGCGGGTGGGAGATGGAGCAGACCGGCGGCGTGTTCGCCGAGCAGGTCATCCGCCCGACCGGTCTGATCGACCCGCCGGTGGAGATCCGCCCGGTCGAGGACCAGGTGCAGGATTGCATCGAGGAATGCCGCAAGACCGCGGCGGCGGGCTATCGCACGCTCGTCACGACGCTGACCAAGCGCATGGCCGAGGACCTGACCGAGTTCATGCACGAGGCGGGGCTGAAGGTCCGCTACATGCATTCGGACGTCGAGACGCTCGAGCGCATCGAGCTGATCCGTGACCTCAGGCTCGGCGTGTACGACGTGCTGGTCGGCATCAACCTGCTGCGCGAGGGGCTCGATATCCCCGAATGCGGGCTGGTGACGATCCTCGACGCCGACAAGGAAGGGTTCCTGCGCTCCGAGACCTCGCTGATCCAGACGATCGGCCGTGCCGCGCGCAACGTCGACGGACGCGTCATCCTCTATGCCGACCGCATGACCGGCTCGATGGAGCGGGCGATCAACGAGACCAACCGGCGGCGCGAGAAGCAGGTGGCGTACAACACCGAACACGGCATCACCCCGACGACGATCCGCCGCAACATCGGTGACATCATCAAGGACGTCGCGAGCCGCGACCAGGTGACGATCGCGATCGACGACGACCGGCCGCACATGGTCGGGCACAATCTGCGCGCCTATATCGAGGAGCTCGAAAAGAAGATGCGCGCCGCCGCCGCCGATCTCGAATTCGAGGAAGCCGGGCGGTTGCGCGACGAGATCCGCTCGCTCGAGCAGGAGGAACTCGGCCTGCCGGTCGACCAGCAACGCGCGCCGGTGATGGGCCGGTCGAACGAGGGCAAGCCCGGCACGCGCAAGACGCGCTACGGCAAGAGCCAGAAGATGCGGATGGGCGGCGCGCGGAAGGGCAGATAGGGCAGGGCGTTGTCAGCAAGGTTGAGCACCGCCCCGGCATCGGGCATGGATGCCGCATGCGACGTCTCCTCACCGCAACCGGACTGCTGCTGATCGTCGGTAGCTGCGCGACTCCGCCCAGGACCGCGCCGGTGCCGCCGCGTCCGGTGCCGACCTATGTCCCGGCGCCCGTGCCGCGGCCGAGCGCGACACCGGTCTCCGGGGACTGGCGCGACTGGCCGGTGACGCCGGGCGACTGGGTCTATCGCCAGGATGCGCGCGGCTCGATCGCGCTTTACGGCGTGCCGGGCAGCGACGCGACGCTGACGCTGCGGTGCGACCGTGCCGCGGCGCAGATCTTCCTGTCGAAGCGCGATGCCGCGGGCACGGCGGCAGCGATCACCGTACGGACCAGCACCACGCTGCGCACGCTCGCCGCGCAGCCGACCGGCGGCACGCAACCCTATATCGCGGTGTCACTGTCGCCGCGCGACGCGCTGCTCGACGCGATGGCATTCAGCCGCGGGCGGTTCATCGTCGAGCAGCCCGGACAGCCGTCGCTCGTCGTGCCGGCCTGGGCGGAGTTCGGTCGCGTGGTTGAGGATTGTCGGGGATAGGCGTCGCGCCTCGTGCGTTCTCGACGCAGGAGGCAGCCATGATCCGCAAGCTCAAATCCGGCGAATATCGGCTTTATTCGCGCAAGGTCGATGCCGACACGAACAAGTGCCGCAACCTCGGCACGTTCGACAGCCGTGCCGCAGCGGAAAAGCATGAGCGCGAGGTGCAATATTTCAAGCGACACTGAGTCCGCCGGGCCGGGCGGCGCGGCGCAGGCGGGAGAGAATCGTCCAAAACAATTCATAATACAAGACTTGCATCGTAGATTCAGATGACTCACATTGCGGGTGCATCCGATGCCGGGTGTAACGTTTCAACTAGCGAAAGGAGGTGATCCGATGTCTCATGGTTCAGCAGTGGGGTCGGTTCAGTTCGTTCGGGAGACGCGCCGCTAAATCCGCCGGGTGCGCGCGGGGGGTATTCTCCCCCAGTCAACGCGGCGTCACCCATAGGATGAGCGGTTCGCATGGTCTCCCGGGCTGGAGCTCTCCGGCCGCTGACCATGTTGGGAGCTTGCCGGGACTGCGGTCCCGGCAAGCTCTTTTCATGTCCGGGCAGTCGGTCCCTACCTGTCTCCAACAGGCTGCGGAAGAATCCCGCGGCGACAAACGAGGATCAGCAAGGGCATTGCACGTCAGGGTAGCCCGGCTGGCCGACGTGACGGTGATCATCGAACTCGTCGAGCGGATGCGGGCTCGATATGAGACCTACCAGCCGGTGTTCTGGCGGCGCGCGGCGCGGCGGGTGGCGCGGTCACGCCTCTATTTCAGGTTCCAGAGCGGGATGCGATTAAGCTGAATCGGATCCCGCTTTATAATTCTTTGTTGTCGCGTGATTTATTGCGAAAAACCGGTTCCCACTTTTTCGCATCACGCTCCAGATAGTCAATCCGCGCACGACGGCGCTCGTCTGTGAGCGCGACGGTCTCGTGGTGGGCTGCCTGTTCGCGTTGTGGACGCCCGCGCCGCCGGTGTTCGACCCGGGCGGGCCGACGATCACCGTCGAAGGTTTTTTTGCATGGCGGATGAGGCGGATTGGTCGGCGGTCGGCGGCGCGCTGATCGATCGACTGCGCGCGATCGGATGCCGACGCGGCTGGCGTCAACTCGTCGTCGTCAATGCCGCAGCCGACCTACCCAAGACCCGGTTTCTCGAGAGTATCGACCTGTCGGTCGCATCGACCTGGTGGGTCGGCACTTTTTAATCGGCCATTTTGAACGGTGGGCTCGCTTGATCCCCCACCCAATTCCCATGAAACCCCGGCGGCACGCGGTGCGGGATGCGGATGCTGGCCTGGGGCTCTCCCGCAAAGTCGCGCGCGTTCAGGATGACGAGATCGGTCGTCTCGTGCGGCAGGTCCACCACCAGCCCGATCAGCCAGCCCTCATCCTCGCCCGCCGCGTCATGCGCCGGCACGAAGACGAATTCGCCGGGGTGGCGGCCGGTGCCGAAATCATGCGTCTCGCGCGTGCCCGCGGCGAGGTCGTGCTTGTACAGCCGCGTGTCGCCGATCGCGAAATCGTCCGCCGGCAGCGCCATGGTATAGGCATAGCGATAGGGCAGGCCGAAGCGGCGCTCGTCGGGGCGCGGGAATTCCTGCTTGTCGGCGTCGATCACGCGCCGCGACACGCGCTTCGTCACCGGGTCGATCGTCCAGCGCTCGAACTGGCCCGACGCATCCGGCCCCTGCCGGCTCTCGGCGAACATCGTGGCATAGGCGACGACGTCCATCACCACCGTGCCGTCGGGCGCGTCAAAGGCGTTGGCGACGTGGAAGACATAGGCCGGGTCGACGTCACACCAGATCACATCGTCATTGCCGCCGTCGCGCGGCAACAATCCCACCCGCGCCTGATGCTGCGGGTTCCAGCCATAGGGGAAGCGATGCCCGGCGATCATCGCCTTCATCGAAAAGGTCACCGGCAGATCGAGGATCACCACGTAACGCGCGGTAATCGCGCAATCATGGATCGAGGGGCCATGCTTCACCGCGATCGGTATCTCGCGCACGACATGCCCCTCGGGCGACAGCACGACATGGCGGATCTCGTCTGCATTGGTCGCCTCATAGGCGATGGCGTGATGCTCGCCGGTCAGCGGGTCGCGGTGCGGGTGCGCGGTGAAGCTGCCGGCCAGCGTGTCGTCGAACGGGTTGTAGGTCTGCTCGTCCAGCGCGTCGCTCAGCTCGACCGGATAGCTCCCCGCCTCGACCAGCGCGAAGGTGCGCCCGGCGATCCCCAGCACATTGGTGTTGACCGTGTCGAACCCGCCATGGCGCGGCCCCGGCGCCGGCGGCACGCCCAAAGCGGCGGCGACCGATCGCGATTTGATCCAGCGGTTGCGATACCACAGCGCCTTGCCGTCCTTCAGCGCGACACCGTGCACCATGCCGTCGCCGGTGAACCAGTGATAGCTCGCCGGGTCGGCGGCGATCGGGTTGGGGCCGATGCGCAGATAACGGCCGTCGAGCCCGGCCGGGATCGTGCCGGTGACGGCCAGCGTCTCGATCGTCTTCTCCTCGGTCATCGGGCGGTGGATGCCGGTCAAAAACGGATGCGGCGTCTTGGGTTCGGGCAGGCGCTTGCGGTTGAAATCGGCCAGCGCGCTCACGCCCAGCCCGACGGTCTTGCGGATGATGGTTTCGACGCTGCTTGCCACGACGACTCTCCGATGTCAGATGTTTACGGCATCAACATAACGCCAATGGTAACAGTGTCAACATCGCAAAAGCGTTCCTATCATCATGGCGATCTGCACGCCGCTGCGATCGCCGCCGGGCTCGACCTGCTGCGGAGCCGCACCGCCGACGATCTCGGCCTGCGCGAGGTTGCACGCGCGGTCGGCGTCAGCGCCACCGCGCTCTATCGCCATTTCCCCGACAAAGGCGCGCTGCTCGTCGCGCTGGCGCGTGAGGGCATAAGGCTGCTCGGCGTGGCGCAGCGCGCGGCGAGCGAGGCCGCCGGCGGCGGGGCGCCGGGGTTCAATGCCACGGGCTCGGCCTATGTCCGCTTCGCGCTCGCCAATCCGGCGCTGTTCCGCCTGATCTTCGCCAACCCGATGCCCATCGACCTGAAAGCGAAGGGGCCGGACGATCCGGCCCCCGACGACGCGATGGCGATGCTCCAGGCCAACGCCGCCGCGCTCGCCCCGGCGGGCACCGATCCGCGCATCTTCGCGCTGCAATCCTGGTCGATCGCGCACGGCCTGGCGATGCTGATCCTCGACCGCCAGGTGACGCTCGACGACGCGACGATCGACGCGGTGATCGACAGCCATATGGCCGCGGCAAGGTGAAGCGACCCCTTACTACCCCGGCAAAGGCCGGGGCCGAGCTGGGATAGTCGTTGTAACGAAGCGGGATGGCCATTTCTGCAATGGGTCCACCATTGCCGCGACCCGCCGCTCTCCACCGCGCTTCAAGACGAACGCCCCGCTTCGCGCCGCTACGGCATCCGGTGAGACTGCAAGAACTCGTTCACGCGGAGGCGCGAAGATGTTGCGGCGGTCGGCTTTCGGGCGGGTCGCCTCGATCGATGGCGTCGGAACGGGGAAAAGTGTTGAATTACCGATGTTTAGTGGTAGCGCGCCGTTCTCGTTCTCCCCTCCCTGGAAGGGAGGGGCTGGGGGTGGGTGCCGCCGAGGCACTCGGCGGCTTGCGACAGGATGTGCTGGGCGGCGCCCTCGGCGTTCGTCAGCACGTCCGAGTTCCAGAGGCGGATGATTCGCCAACCCTTGCGCTCCAGATAGACCGTGCGGCGCTGATCTGCTGACGCTTGTTCGGCATGCTGACTACCGTCGAACTCGACCCCGAACCGTGCCGCGCGGCACGCGAGATCGATGATGAACGGGGGCACTACCAACTGGCGGGTAAAGGCTGGCCGATATCGCGAGACCAGATGCCAGATCGCCCGTTCGGCAGGTGTCGGATTATTGCGCAGCTCGCGCGCTCGTCGGGTCAGTTCCGGATCGATACGGTGCGACATTTCGCGAGCCTAGGATGGCTCGCTGCGCTCGCCAACCCACCCCCAACCCCTCCCTGAAAGGGAGGGGCAAGAAGAGGACCAACGGTCGCTAAATGGGGCGCTCCCGCCGGTCAGCATTCCGTCCCGATACCTGCCGGTCGGCTTTCAGGCGGGTCGCGTCGATCGATGGCGCCGGAACGGGGGAAAGTGGTGGCAAGCGGTCGTTGGCTAGAGATCGCCTAACTAGCCGCAATTGTCACGATGCTGCCGCTCGTCTGCTCCGATCCCAAGAAACTGCGCCATAGTTGAAGGCAGCGAAAAAAAGCCGGCGTCGGCAATGTTTCGGAGCAAGTTTCATCGCAGAGGGAATAAATCACTGCTCGGTCGAGGGCGAAGTACGCGCCCCACTCCTCTCGATCCCAGTCATCCGACAAAACCTTGCCCGCAATCACAGCATCAATTTTTGAGAGACCTTCATCTACCCACGCCGTGGCGCTCTCAAGGCTCAAACCGCCATCATCCATCAACAAGCACGACAATGGAGTATCGCTATGACACTAGGGCCAGAACCGTCCATTGCCCTGAGGGTCAGACCAAGAAAACGTTAGCTGTCGATGCATCTCAGCATCCTTGGTGGACGAATCGGGTCGGAGTCCACCTTCTTGCTAGCGGCGAGAAGTGGGGCGCTTCCCGCCAGGCAGCTTCCCGATCCGCAATCCACCCGGCGGCCGCACGATTCAACCCACCGCGCAGTTGCACCCCACGCCGCCAAGGGCCTAGGTTCGCACATGACGATGGGGAGCACGGCGCAATCATGATCGAAGCAAGATTTTTCTCGCATGGCCCCGTGCCGGCGCGCGCCGCATGAGGACGCTGTCGCTGCCCGTCGCCACGGCGCTGCTGTGCTGTGCGTCCTCGGCCTATGCCGCAGCGCCGGCTACGCCCGCCGCCGCGGCGATCGAGGCGTCGATCCGCCATGACTGGCCGGCGCTCGACGCGCTCTACAAGGATCTGCACGCCAATCCCGAGCTCGGCTTTCAGGAACGCCGCACCGCGGCGCTGCTCGCCGCGAAGATGCGCGCGCTCGGTTTCACCGTCACCGAGGGTGTCGGCGGCACTGGCATCGTCGCGCTGTATCGCAACGGCGCCGGCCCCGTGGTCATGGTCCGCACCGAGCTCGACGCCCTGCCGATGCAGGAAAAGACCGGGCTTCCCTATGCCAGCCAGGTGCAGGCGACAGGGGCCGACGGCACGAAGAGTTTCGTGGCGCATAGCTGCGGGCATGACAACCATATGGCATGGTGGCTCGGCACCGCCGAGGCGCTGCTGGCGATGAAGGCTCGCTGGCACGGCACGCTGATGTTCATCGGCCAGCCCTCGGAAGAGACCGTGCAGGGCGCCAAGGCAATGATCGCCGACGGCCTGTTCACCCGCTTCCCCAAGCCCGACTACGCCTTTGCCGCGCATGTCGGCAGTGAGCCGGTCGGCACCGTCTCGGTCAAGGATGGCGTGGTCAGTTCAAACTCGGATGCTGCCGAGGTGATCTTCCACGGCCGCGGCGCGCACGGCTCGATGCCCTCGGCATCGATCGATCCGGTGGTGATGGGCGCGCATTTCGTCAGCGACGTGCAGAGCGTGATCAGCCGGCAGAAGGAAGCCGGCACCTTCGGCGTGGTGACCGTTGGCAGTTTCCAGGCCGGCACCGTCGGCAACATCATCCCCGACACCGCCATCCTCAAGCTCTCGCTGCGCTCCTTCACGCCCGAGATCCGCGCGCTGCTGCGCGACGGCGTCACGCGCACCGCCAATGCCGTGGCGGCGATGGCGGCGGCGCCCGCGCCCGAGGTCAAATGGGGCGGGGGCACCAGCGCTGTGGTCAACGATCATGCGCTGGTCGACAAAGTCGGCGCGGCGCTGCGCACGGGCGATGCCACCGACAGCATCGAGCTGGTCCCCGCGACGGTGCCCGGCTGGTCGGCGAGCGAGGATTTCTCCGCCTTTGTCGAAGCCGGCGTTCCCGGGGTCTATTTCTCGATCGGTGGCTACGATCCGGCCGTGATCGCGGCGTACAAGGCGAAGGGCGAGCCGGTGCCCACCAACCACTCCCCTTATTTCGCGCCCGACCACGAGAAGGCGATCCCGACCGGCATCAGGACGCTCACCCTCGCGGTCCTCGCCGTGGCGGGGTAGGCGAGCGGGCATGACTCTTCTCAAGCCCCTCCCCTTCAGGGGAGGGGTTGGGGGTGGGGCATTGCCACATACGCGAGGCTTGAGGAGAAGCCCCACCCCAACCCCTCCCCTGAAGGGGAGGGGCTAGACTAACCCGTTAGCGAATCGACCCTAATACCCAGCGTCGAGATCCACCACATTCGTCAACGGCGTCCCCGCCATGAACGCCGCTAGGTTCTTCAGGAACAGCACCCCGGCACGCTGGAACATCCTGGTCTGGCTGCGCCCCGACAGGTGCATGGTGATCAGCGCATTGGGCGCCGACCATAAGGGATGATCGGCCGGCAGCGGTTCGGGGTCGGTCGGGTCGAGAAACGCGCCGGCGATGCGCCGCGCCTTCAACGTCTCGATCAGCGCGTTCTGGTCGATCATGTCGCCGCGCGCGATGTTGATCAGCCACGCGCTCGGTTTCATCGCACCGAGTTCGGCCGCGCCGAACATCGCCTTGGTCTCGCCGGTCGAGGGCGCGGCGAGGATCACCCAGTCGAAATCGTCCAGCCGCTCGCGCCACTGGTCGGGCGTCAGCGTGCCGTCGCGGCCCGAGCGCGTCACGCCGGTCACCGTCACGCCGAACGCGCGCAGCCGCTCGGCGATCAGCGTACCGATCGCGCCCATGCCGATGACGATCGCGCTCGTGTCGAGCAGCTCGACCTGCCCGGGTGCCGCCATCGTCCATTCGTGCCGATCGGCGAGCCGGACGACCTCGTCATAGCGCTTGGCCGCGACCAGCACGCCCATCACGGCATATTCGGCGACGGCGATCGCGTTGATCCCGACGCCATTGGTCAGCATCGCGCCGCGCGCCTTGATCAGGTCGAGCGGCATGGCGTCGAGCCCGGCATAGATCGTCGAGACCCATTTCAGCTTCGGCCCGGCCGCGCGGATCGCCGCCGCGGTCAGCTGCGTCGGCTGCATGTCGACCCAGGCGATATCGGCATCGGCGATCATCGTCTCGGCATCGGCAGGGCTGGAGAACCACGCCACATCGAGCCCGGCGGGCAGATGCGGCTCGAGCAGCGGGCGGGCGAGCGCGGGGAGAACGGCTTTCATGACACGGTCCCTAGCAAATCCTCCCCGGCACGGGGAGGGGGACCAGCGAAGCTGGTGGAGGGGGCTGGCCACACCCGCGCCGACCGCCCGGCGAGCCTGGCACCAGGGTTTATCGCGAAATCGACCGCGCTTCGACCATCAGAACCATGCGCGTTTCTCTTCGCCATAGCGTCGTTCGAATTCATCCTCGGGGGTCGCGAGGTAGATGATGAATTCGATGAATGCGATGACCCACACGATGACGCCGGGCAGGACCAGCAGCCACCCGATCGTCCCGCACAACAGCATGACGATGCCGGGCCCGATCCGGCCGAGATAGAATTTGTGCGCGCCGAAGCCGCCGAGAAAGAACGCTAGCAGCGCCGCGACGAGCTTGTTCTTGTCGCCAACCACCAGGCCGCCGCCGCCCATGCTGTAAATGTCGACCGCGCGATCGCCGGCCACGGCAAAGTCAACCGCCTGGCCCGGCCGCGGCGGTACGCGCTGCCGCCAGTCGCCCGCGCCGAACGCATAGCGCTGTCCGTCATCGCCGGAAATCTGCCCCTCGCCGACCCGCGTATCGAACCCCAATAGTTTGCCGCGCACGCTGTGACCCCCAATTCGCCCCGTTCGGTGACAGCTTAGCCTTGTCGTCAGGCAAGGGAAGGGGGCCATAAATTCCTCCCCGGAACGGGGAGGGGGACCGCGCTTGCGCGGTGGAGGGGCTTGGAGCGCGGTGCACAGGCCTCGCGCTCCAAGCCCCTCCACCACTTCGTGGTCCCCCTCCCCGTGCCGGGGAGGATTTTGCTCGCCCGTGCACACGCCGATTCAACTTTCCCGGCAAACGGCGCTTGGGGAACTCATGTCCTCGCCAACCCTCGCCCGGAAAATCCACCGCGCCCGCCGGCGAAATTCCCTGCCGGCGCCCGCAAAAAATGAAAAAATTCCCTGCCAGATCGCCGCCGGCAGGGAATTCCCATCATCGTCCGTCGTCGCCCTAAACGGTCGGTTTCCAGTCCCAGCCGAGCGAATCGCCGTCCATCACCTCGACCCCGGCGGCGACCAGCGCATCGCGCAGCGCGTCGGAGCGGGGGAAGTCCTTCGCTGCCCGCGCCGCGCGGCGTTCGGCGAGTTGCGCCTCGATCTCCTCCGCCGTGGCGGTCGCGGTCGCCGGCCGGACGCGCAGCGTGGCGCGGCTCAGCGTCGCCAGGTCGAGCCCGAGAACGTCGTCGAAGTCGGTAAGCGCCTTCAATCGCATCGCCGGCGACAGCTTCTTGTCGGCCAGCATCTCGTCGAGCACCGGCAGCGCCTTGGGCGTGTTGAGATCGTCCGACACCGCCTCGTCGAGCGCGGTCAGGTAGCGCGTCGGGTCGCCGCTCTCCACGCCGTCGGCGCGCGCGCGCAGACCATCGACCGTCATCACCAGCCGCTTCAGCCGCGTGAAGGCGGCGGCGAGGCTCTCCCACGAGAATTCCAGTTCGCCACGATACTGCGCCTGCAGGCACATCAGCCGATAGGCGAGCGGGTGATAGCCGGCGTCGACCAAAGTCTGCAGCCGCGTGAACGCGCCGCTCGACTTGCTCATCTTGGCCGAACGTTCGACCAGGAAGTTGTTGTGCATCCAGAAGGTCGCGCCGGTATCGGCGCAGCCGCAATGCGCCTGGTTCTGCGCGATCTCGTTGGGGTGGTGGATCTCGCGATGGTCGATCCCGCCGGTGTGGATGTCGAAGCGCGGCCCGAGATATTTCTGGCTCATCACCGAGCATTCGAGATGCCAACCCGGCGCGCCGCGACCCCAGGGCGAATCCCATTCCATCTGGCGGTTTTCGCCGGGGGCGGATTTGCGCCAGATCGCGAAGTCCTGCGGATGGCGCTTGCCGGCGACCGGATCGATCCGGCCCTCGCGCTCGTCGTCGCTGACGCGCGCGAGCCGGCCGTAATCGGGCACCGTCGACACGTCGAAATACAGCCCCGACTCGAGTTCGTAGCAATGCTCGGGCGCGATCGCTTCGCCGAACGCGATCATCTCGGCGATATGGTCGGTGGCGAGCGGAAAAGCGCTCGGTTCGCGGATGTTGAGGTCCTTCAGATTCTGCTTGAAGGTCTCGGTGTAATGCGCCGCGATGTCCCAGATGCTCTTCGACGCGGCGCGCGCTGCCGCCTCCATCTTGTCGTCGCCGGCATCGGCGTCGGAGGTCAAGTGCCCGACATCGGTGATGTTGATGATGTGGGTGAGCTTGTAGCCTTTCCACGTCAGCACGCGGCTCAGCGTGTCGGTGAAGACGTACGCCCGCAAATTGCCGATATGGGCATAGTTGTAGACCGTCGGCCCGCACGAATAGACCCGGACATTGGCGGGATCGAGCGGGACGAACGGCTCCAGGGCGCGCGTCAGGCTGTTATAGAGTGTGAGGGTGGCACCGGTCATGTGCGGTGCCATAGCGGGCCGCGCCACGGAAACAAACGCCCCGAACGCGACCCGCCCCTTTCCGCGCCCCCCGGCGCGGCAGGCTCGCTGCCGTCAGGTCGCCAGGCCGATCAGCGTGGCGCATGTCGCGTTGACGTTGACCAGCGTCAGCATGATCGGCTCCTGGACGCCGCCCGCGAGGGTCGTCGAACTGACGAAACTGGCGCGGATGTCGGAGCGGGCGATCCCGCTGCCCGAACAGCCCGCGAAGATCGCGGAGGTCCCGGCGCTGGCGAACCATTTGAGCGCGCGACGTCGCTCGACCATTGCCGCCATGACCCGCAGGTCGTGCGTCCGGCCGAGATCTCGATACCGTTGCGGAATGTTTCAGCCGCGATCGAGCAGCAATGTCACGCGCACCCTGCCGCCGCCGGGATGGTTGTCGAGCGACACGCTGCCGCGGTGCGCCTCGGCGATCGAGCGGACGATGGCGAGGCCAAGGCCCGTGCCACCGGTTTCGCGATTGCGCGACGGGTCGCCACGCACGAACGGCTCGAACAAGCGGTCGTCGACCTTCGGGTCGAAGCCGGGTCCCTCGTCGTCGATCGTTACCACGACATTGTCATCGACGACCTCCCAGGTGACCGACGCCGATTGGCCATAGCGAATCGCGTTCTCGACCAGATTGGCGAACAGTCGGCGCAACGCCAGGGGGTCCCCGCGCACGATCGCGCGGGCGCCCGGCGCGATCGTCACCGGGGCGCCGGCGATGTTCATGTCCTCGGTCAGGCTGTCGAGCAGGCTGCCCAGCTCGATCCGCGCATCGGTATCGGGCTTCGATTCATCGCGCGCGAAGCGCAGCACCGCGCCGAGCATGCCGCGCATTTCGTCGATATCGGCATTGGCGCGGAGCCGCGCGTCGTCGGGCAGTTGCTCGACCCAGAAGGCGAGCCGCGACAGCGGCGTGCCGAGATCGTGCGCGATGGCGGCGAGCATCGTCGTGCGTCCTTCGGCATGGCGCGACAGCCGGTCGTGCATGCGCGAGATCGCGCGCGACAGGATCCGTACCTCGCCGACGCCATCCTGCGGCATCGGGCCGAGCGGGACCCCGGCGCGCGCCTCGCCCGCACTTTCGGCGATGCGTCTGATCGGGCGTGTGATGGCGCGCGCCAGCGCCCAGGCCGGCCAGGCGAGCGTGAGGATCGTCGCGAGCATCGCCAGCAGCGTCACCCAGTACCAGCGTTTGATCAGCGGGCTCGGCGCGTTGGAGACGACGCGCCACGAAGCGCCGTGCTGCCAGGCCACCACAAAATCACCGAAAATGAATTCACCGGCAAAGGGGTCGTCAAAGCCGATCGGCGGTTGGTTCGACCAGACGAGAACCTGGCTGGGCGGAACACCAAGCAATTGCGCGAGCCGCAACGCACGACCAGGCTGCGCCACCATCGACGCGGGCGGGGCGGGGCGGTTCGGCTTTTCGGCGACACGCAGGGCGGAACCGAAATGGTGCCGCGGTACCTCGCCGCGCATCGTTGCGGCGATCGCTTCGATCAATTGCGGGGGATCGCCCGGCGGCGGGCCGCGAAACGAGATAGCGATGAAGATCAGCGTCGCGACCAGTACCGCGCCGATCACCAAAGAGAAGATCGACATCGCGATCGACCCGATCCGCGGGCGACGCGCCATCACTTCGTGACGACGTCGGCGCTGAACATATACCCTTCGTTGCGCACCGTGCGGATCAGTTCCTCGCCATGATCGCGCTCCAGCTTCTTGCGCAGCCGGCTGATCTGCACGTCGATCGCGCGGTCGAAATGCTCGGTGTTGGGGCCGCGCGACAGGTCGAGCAGCTGGTCGCGCGTCAGCACGCGGCGCGGACGGTCGACCATGGCGAGCAACAGGCGGAACTCGCCGTCCGACAGGTTGATCAGTACGTCGTCGGGGTCGATCAGCTCGCGACCCACCGGGTCAAGTCGCCACCCGGCGAAGCGGCGCCAGGTCCGGGTCGGCGAGGCGGGCGCCGCGGCGGGCGCGCTGTTGCGGCGCAGGACCGAGCGAACGCGCGCCAGCAGCTCGCGCGGATTGGCCGGCTTGGCGAGATAGTCGTCGGCGCCCATTTCGAGCCCGACGATGCGATCGACCTCCTGGCCGATGACCGACAGGATGATCACCGCCGGGCTGGTGGCGCGGTTGAGCGAGCGCAGGATGGTCAGCCCGTCCTCGCCCGGCATCATCACGTCGAGCACGACCAGCGCATAGGATTGCTGCGCCATCGCGGCGCGCATCTCGGCGCCGCTGGCGGCGGTGTCGACGAGATAGCCGTGCTGACCGAGGAACGCCGCGGTCAGTTCACGGATACCGGGATCGTCATCGACGATCAGAAGGCAGGTCTCGAGGTCCATCGATGGTGCGCGCTGAAGCATCTGGCGGGAATGGCCGTCCAGCGTATCCGCCACATTGCAGCACTGCAACGAATCACGCTTGGCGGCGTAGTGTTGCATTGCTGCAACAGCGCCGACCTGTGCTTGTCTTTTGCGGGACTCGCTGTTAGGGGCACGCCCATTCGGCGCGAGCATCGGCTTGCGACGACCATATCCTATTGATTCGGAGTTGACGGGTTTTATGCAAATCATCGTGCGCGATAACAATGTCGATCAGGCGCTCCGGGCTCTCAAGAAGAAGCTCCAGCGCGAGGGTGTCTATCGCGAGATGAAGCTTCGCCGCCACTATGAGAAGCCCAGCGAGAAGCGCGCGCGCGAGCGTGCCGCCGCCGTGCGTCGCGCCCGCAAGCTCGAGCGCAAGCGGATGGAGCGCGACGGCGCTCGGTAAATCCGGGCTCCTAAGCTACCTTTCGTTCTTCCGGCGCTATTGCCGCTTCTCCCGCGTGGAGTGCTCCCATGTCGACCGTCACCGCCGTACCGCTGCAACCCGTCCGGCGGCGCGTGCTGGTGTATCTGTGGATCGGCATCGCGCTCGCGGTCCTGGCGGCGATAGTCTTGTCCGAAAAGGGCACGGGAGAGCAGCGCGCCATCAAGGGCAGCAACGACGCCTATCTGGCATGGCATCGCGCCCAGGCCGGCATCGTCGAGACCAGGTCCGGCTTGCAATATCAGGTGATCAAGCCCGGTGAGGGCCCGCTGCCGACGGCAACCGATGTTGCCGGCGTGATGTATGTCGGGACGTTGCGCGATGGCACGGTGTTCGACGAATCGCCGCAGCCCGTGCCGTTTCCGCTGACCGAAGGCACGGCCATCCCCGGCTTTACCGAGGCGCTGAAGCTGATGCCGAAGGGCGCGCACTTCAAGTTCTGGATGAAGCCGGAACTCGCCTACAAGGAAGCGTCGCCGTCGCCGAAGATTCCGCCGAACTCGATGCTGATCTTTGACGTCAGCATGCTCGGCTTCCTGCCCGAAGCGACCTACCGCCAGATGCAGATGCAGCAGATGATGCAGCAGCAACGCGGTGCTCCCGCCGGTGGTCCTTCCGGCGCCGGCCCGCAAGGCGAGCGCTGATGGCCACGACCCCGCCGCCCGTGGTCCGGCGTCCCGCCGAGACCACGACCGAGCGCTACAAGCCGTTGCTCTATATCCTGCTTGGCATCGTACTGGGCGTGATCGGCACCTTCGGCGCGACCTATGGCGCCAAGGCGTGGAAGAGCTACAACGATCCCTCCGCCGTGTTCCTGCGCCACAATCGCAGCGCCGACAGCAGCATCGTCGAGACCGCTTCGGGCCTGCAGTACAAGATACTCAAGCCGGGTGCCGGCGCGGCCAAGCCGACCGACGCGGATGTCGTGCTGGTCAACTATGAGGGCAAGCTCGAGAACGGCACGACCTTCGACGCCTCGCAGCAGCCGACGCCGATGCCGGTCAAGGGCGTCGTTCCTGGCTTCTCCGAAGCGCTCAAGCTGATGCCCAAGGGCGCCAAGTATCGCGTCTGGATCCCGCCGACGCTCGGCTATGGCGACAAGGCGGCGGGCCCGATCCCGGCGAACGCGGTACTGGTGTTCGATCTCGAGATGCTCGACTGGAAATCCGAGGCCGAAATCCGCCAGATGCAGATGATGCAGCAGATGCAGACGCAGGGCGGGGGTGCAGCCGGCGCCGCGCAACCGCCCGCCGGGGCGTCGCCGAAGCCGTAATGCGCCTGCGATCGCTGTTCATCATGGCCCTGGCGATGGTATCGCCCGTGGCGCTCGGGGCACAGTCCGCGCCGGTTGCGGTCAATCCGGTCGTGCTGTTCCTGCAGCATAACCGCAGCGCCGATCATGCGGTGGTCGAGACCCCCTCCGGCCTGCAATACAAGGTCCTGACCCCGGGTAGCGAAGCGGCGCAGCCAACCGCCGACGATGTCGCGCTGGTGATGTACAAGGGCAGCCTGACGAACGGCACGGTGTTCGACCAGAGCGAGCAGCCGACCCCGATGGCAATTTCCGAGGTTGTCCCGGGCTTTTCCGAAGCGCTGACGCTGATGTCGCGCGGGGCGAAATTCCGTGTGTGGATCAAGCCGACACTTGGCTATGGCGATCAGGCGACCGGACCGATCCCGGCCAATTCGGTCTTGGTCTTCGATATCGAGATGATCGACTGGAAGACCCGCGCCGAACTCATGCAAATGCAGCAACAGGCACAACCGCCGGTCACCCCCGAGGCGGCTCCGCCCGCGAAATAGCGTTGGCCGCACGCACGCCTACCCGGCGTGTTTTTGCACCAACAATGGTCGGGGCACATAGGATTGCCACCTTCGATGCCGCCGACCCATCAGCCTGGCGCGAATGCCTGGCGGGGCTTGTGCTTGTCGCTGCGCGCGTGAGCCGCTAATCGCGGCGGACTTTCCGGAGGATTCATATCGCATGACGATCAAGCCGCTGCGCAAGGCCGTGTTCCCGGTAGGTGGCCTCGGCACCCGTTTCCTGCCCGCCACCAAGGCGCTGCCCAAGGAGATGCTGCCGGTCGTCGATCGCCCGTTGATCCAATATGCGGTCGACGAAGCGCTGGAGGCCGGGATCGAGCAGATGATCTTCGTTACCGGGCGCGGCAAATCCGCGATCGAGGATCATTTCGACATCGCCTATGAACTTGAGACGACGATGGCGCATCGCGGCAAGTCGATGGAACTGCTCCACCAGACCCGGCTCAAGCCCGGCGCGGTCGCCTATGTGCGCCAGCAGGAGCCGATGGGTCTGGGTCATGCGGTGTGGTGCGCGCGCGACATCGTCGGCGACGAACCCTTCGCGGTGCTGCTCGCCGACGATTTCATGGTCGGCGCACCCGGTTGCCTCAAGCAGATGGTCAAGGCCTATGAACAGGTCGGCGGCAACATGATCTGCGCGCAGATCGTCGCCGACGACCAGACCGACAAGTA
>JBBRSN010000079.1:0-22150 GCA_038245375.1 Sphingomonadales bacterium
AACACCGTCTTCGATGACTACGATCATGTCGTCTCAAAATGTTGTGATGCCTGGAATTTCTTCGCCAACGACCTCGCCCGCGTCGCTTCTGTCACAACGCGAAGCTGGGCACAGGTCAATCTTTAAGGCCGTTGGTATAAGATATCGCGCCGGGAATTTCGCACACTACTGTGCTGTCGTGGAATGGTTGGCGATTTTGGCACCTCCTGCCATCTGGCTGAAGGCCGTGTGGGCAACGCCATATCTGAAGGTGCACCGCAACGGGGTCTCGCTGGCACTATCCATTCTGTCGGGCGTGCTTGCCTTCGCCGCCCTGAAGTTGAGTGATCTGGTGCTTTTCATCGGCTTGGGTGCAGCGACGGGGGCGATGCTTTTCGCTATGCTCATGCCGCCGGCCAATGTCGCGGCCGGATCACAGGCTGCGGCCAGGTCGAAGGACCGCTGACCACCACGTCCCGCCGTTCCCGTGCCATCGATCGACGCGTCTACCTGACACCCGACCGGCAGGTCTTGGGATTGAAGCGGCCTGATCGCTAGCGCGCCACTTGAAGACATTCGCGCCGTGATCCAGATGCAGCCGATGAAGATGGCGCTCCTGCCTGCCGCGC
Organism: Sphingomonadales bacterium; assembly: GCA_038245375.1. Lineage (GTDB taxonomy): Bacteria > Pseudomonadota > Alphaproteobacteria > Sphingomonadales > Sphingomonadaceae > Sphingomonas. The sequence continues at coordinate 609 of JBBRSN010000079.1, forward strand.
TGCTCGCGTTTCTCGTGTGCGCACCGCCTGCTTCTGCCCAAGCGAACGCGCATTCATCGCCTGATGACCGGCAGCGCATCGTCTCCATTGCGCAGAGCCTCGAACATGATCCGCTCAACCCAACCCTGAAGAACGATCGGAGTTGGGCGGTTCGGTGGGTGATCGATGCGCCCGATGTGACGATAAACGTTTGTCTGGAACCGCTCGGCGGCGTGTCCAAACAGGACTATGCGCATTTCCCCGAAATCGTCGCCCAATACACCGTTGCCATGGCCGCTTTCATCATCGAGAATCCGGCGAAGGCGGACGATCTGGACGCACAGCAACTGGCCGGGGTCGAGGGCGCGCTGAACGCCTATCGGTCGATGCGCACCGCGCGGCCGGATGAGAAATCGCCAAAGCTCGAGAAACTGTTGGAAATGCAGGGGCGCGGCGAGTTGCCCGGCTTTGTGCGGAAAGCATATCGTCACTGCGCGGCGAAACGGGCTGAAGAAGTTCACTGATCCCAGGTCAGCTTCCTGCCCGGTCGCGCCTTTTCAACGGGTCGGGACGAAAGCCACCCGGCGGCACGCGCCCCCGTCAGCACCCATTGGCGTCCACCATGAAAGTGACGGGCTTGCCGCGCGAGGCCGGCTCCCATCCCGCCGCCAGGGCGGCACGCACGCCGTTGGCGGCAATCGCGTCGTTGAGGGGAGGGCGCTGGCGCTGGGGCGATCCGTTCAGCGCGTGCCGGGGCATCGGGAACTCGAGCACCGCCTCACGCCGCCCATCGACCTGCCGCAGCGTCACGGTCATGCCCCGCCAGCCGTCCGCCGTGCACCATTGTGGCTCGCGTTGCAGCGCCCACGCATATTCAAGGCCGTCGACTGTTACGATGCCCGCCAGGTCGCGCTTGTGCAGCATGGTGGGTCCTTGTCACCCGACGCGATCGCGATTCGACCGTTGGAGAATCCGCGCCACACGCGCGCAAATGCATAGCCCCACACCTGAACGCTGGCTCCGGCCGTCAACCCCGCCGCACGATCCAACATCGCGGCACGAATATTCCCTGCCGGCCGCCGCGAAAAACAACGAAATTCCCTGCCAACCGGCGGTCGGCAGGGAATTCGCCCGGCCCGCCGGTCTCCAACCGCGCGACCGCGCCGCGGTCGTCAGCGAAGCACGCGATGCGCAGGCATCGCGCGCCGCGGCGTCAGGCCCAGACCTTGTCGAGCGCGATGCAGAAGTCCTTCATCTCGGTCATCGAGCCGACCGTCACGCGCGAGACGGTCGGCCAGATCGGCCAGGAACGACCGATCTCGACGCTTTGCGTGCGGAACGCAGCCTGCATGTCCTTGGCCTGCCTGGTCTTCCAGTCGATCATGAACATGTTGGCCTCGGTCGGCACCACCGTCAGCCCGCGCTTCTTGAGATGGTCGAGCGTCATGCCGCGCGCGGCCTGCATCTCGCTGCGCCGCGCGGCGATCAGCGTTGCCGCGGTCAGGCTGGCGGTGGCGCAGACGAGCGAGGGCAGGGGCAGCGCGCCCGACTGCATGCCGCCGTCGTAACGCATCATCTTCGCGATATTGTCGGGCTTGGTCATGATATAGCCCATCCGCATCCCGGCCATGCCGAAGATCTTCGAGAAGGTGCGCATGACGATCACATCGTTGCGCCTGGCGGCGAGGTAGGATGCCGTCGGCACGCCGGCGAAGTGGGTATAGGCCTCGTCGATCAGCACCATCGCATCCGCCGGCTTGTTGGCCAGCAGCCACTCGATGTCGGCGAGCGGCGTGATCGTGCCGGTCGGGTTGTTGGGCGTGCAGATATAATAGAGCCCGGCATTGGGGTCGGCCGCCAGCATCGCCTTGACGTCGTGGCGCATGTCGGGCGTCAGCGGCACCGCCTTGACCGGCACCTTGAGCCAGGCGGCGGTACGGCCGGCGAGCTCGAAGGTCGGGTCGGCCGTGACCAGCCCGCGCGTCGGCGAGCAGAAGGTGACGACCGAGCGCGACAGCGGGTCGCTCGATCCCGGCCATGGCGCGACATGGTCATAGGGCACGCTCTCGACGCTCATCACCGCCTTGATGAAGTCGCCGCGCTCGTCATGCGGCGAATAGCGGTTGCCGTTCTCGACCATCTTGCGCGCGGCGATCTGGCCGGGCAGCAGCGGCCCGGTCCAGCATTCGTTGGCGCCGATGCGGGTCTTGGCGGTGGGGGCGGGGTCGGGGACGCCGCCCGACGCCCAGGCCGGTCGGCCCAGCGTCGCGGCGGCGGCGCCGACCCCGAACACGGTGGCGATCTGCGCCAGCTGGCGGCGCGAATAGCCCCGGCCCAACACGTCGTCGCGGACTTCCTCGATCACGATACTGGTCTGGTCCATTTTCTTTCCCCTGGTTGGTCGGATAATAACTCAGTGCTTCATGGCTTTGGTGAACATGACGATGGCAATGAAAACGAGATAGACGCCGAACACGCGCTTGAGCAGCGCCGGGTCCATGCGGTGCGCGACCGCGACGCCGAGCGGTGCGGTCAGGATCGACATCGACGCGATCGTGATCGCCGCCGGCACGTTGACATAACCGAGCGAGCCCCAGGGCAGGCCGGTTTCCTTGAGGCCGATGATCACGAAGCCGATCGCGCTGGGCACCGCGATCAAGGTGCCGACCCCCGAGGCGGTGGCGATCGCGCGGTGGATCGATCGGCCGCACAGCGTCATCACCATGATCACGATCGTGCCGCCGCCGATGCCGAGCAGCGACGAAAAGGTGCCGAGCCCGCCGGCGAGGCTGACCCGCGTCACGCCGATCGGCATTTCGTCGCTGATCACCTTGCTGCCGAGCCTGGGCACGAGAAAGTTGACCGACATCAGCAGGACGCCGGTGGCGAAGATCATCGTCAGGACATGGCCGTCGATCCGGTCGGCGAGCATCACGCCGAGCGCGGCGCCGATCGTCAGCCCCGGCGCCCACGTCTTCAGCACCTCGAACTCGACCGCACCGCGCCGGGCATGCGAGCGCAGCGAGCGGAGCGACGTGACGATGATCGTCGCGGCCGAGGTGCCGATCGCGACATGGGCATATTGGCTATGGTCGCCACCGAGCAGCGGCAGGACGATGATCAGCGCGGGAACGACGACGAAGCCGCCGCCGATGCCGAAGATCCCGGCGGCAAAGCCGGCGAGCAATCCTGCGGCGAGCATGGCGATGAGTGGAACGAGCCAGGTCTGCGATGCCAGCATCATGCGTCGCCGCACCGGGTCGGACGGGCGGCACTGGTCGAAAAGGACGTGGCGATCGCCGGCATGGCCGGTCCGGCGCATTTGCCCGCCGGCAGGGCGGTAGAAACTGTGTCGCGCATGGTCACCGATGCATTCCTCCGAATGAACGACGCCAGTTCAGCCACCCTCTGTCACGTGTCGCCCATGTTGTCCGGGCGTCTTTGTTGCGTTGCGAAATCCTCACTCAAGAAGCATCGGCGCGCGACTCCCGGCGCGGCGCCTCGGCAGGTACGAAAACGATCGCGATCGCCCTCGTTGCTGATTGAAACTGTATTGGCTGCGTCACGCAAGCGAAATATTCGCAAAGCGCCGGTAAATTTGTTGCGGCGCAGCAGGCTCGCTAGCCGGTCCGGGTCAGGGGACGTTCCGGCCGAGCTCGCTCAGCCATGGTGCGGCGGTGCCGTCGGACGGTGCGCGCCAGTCGCCGCGCGGCGACAGCGCACCGCCCGAAGAGACTTTCGGCCCGTTGGGAATCGCCGAGCGTTTGAACTGGCTGGTCACGAAGAAGCGGAACAGGAATTTCTCCAGCCAGCCCTTGATCGTCGCAAGGTCGTAAGCCTCGCGTGCGGCGGGCGGGAAGTCGCGCGGCCAGCGGCCCGCCTCCACGTCGCGCCACGCATGCAGCGCGAGAAAGGCGATCTTCGACGGCGCCATGCCGTGCCGCACGACATAGTGCAGGAAAAAATCGTTGAGCGCATAGGGGCCGATCCGCGCCTCGGTGCTCTGCAAGGCGCCATCCGCGCCGGCCGGCACCAGCTCGGGCGAGATTTCGGTCGCAAGGATCGCGTCGAGCACGGCATCGGTCTCGGCGTCATACTGGTCGGTGCGGATGCACCAGCGGATCAGGAACTGGATCAGCGTCTTGGGCACGCCGGCATTGACGGCATAATGGCTCATCTGGTCGCCGACGCCATAGGTACACCAGCCCAATGCCAGCTCCGACAGGTCGCCGGTGCCGACCACCAGCCCGCCACGCTGGTTGGCAAGCCGGAACAGGTAATCGGTGCGCAACCCGGCCTGCACATTCTCGAACGTCACGTCATAGACCGGCTCACCCCTGTGGAAGGGATGGTCGATATCGGCGAGCATCTGCTTCGCTGCCGGGCGGATATCGATTTCGTCGCCATCGACGCCGAGCGCGCGCATCAGCTTCCAGGCATTGGCCTTGGTCGCGTCGCCCGTCGCGAAGCCCGGCATGGTGAAGGCGAGGATGCGGCTGCGCGGCAACTCGAGCCGGTCCATCGCCTTGGCCGCGACGATCAGCGCGTGCGTCGAATCGAGCCCGCCCGACACGCCGATCACCAGTCGTTCGGCCCGCGCCGCGACGAAGCGCTGGATCAGCGCCTCGACCTGGATGTTGAACGCCTCGTAGCAATCGGCATCGAGCTGCTCGGGGGTGTTGGGCACGAACGGAAAACGACGGGTCTCGCGCAGCAGACCGATATCGCCGAAGTCGGGCTTGTGCTCGAAGGCGATGCGACGAAAGCGCGTCTCGGGGTGGCCGGCATGGACCGCGGCATCGTTGAAGCTGCCGTTGCGCATCCGCTCCTGCCGCAGGCGCCCGGCATCGACATCGGCGAGCAGCACTTCCGGCTCGCGCCCGAAGCGCGTCGATTCGGCGAGCAGTTCGCCCAGTTCGTGGATCGTGCCCTGGCCGTCCCACGCAAGGTCGGTGCTGCTCTCGCCCGGCCCTGCGGCAGAGAAGACATAGGCGCACAAGGCGCGCGCGCTTTGCGACGCGCACAGCATCGCGCGCTCGCGCGCCTTGCCGATGACGATGTTGGAGGCCGACAGGTTGCAGCAGATCAGCGCGCCGGCCAGCGACCCTTGCGTCGAGGGCGGGGTCGGGCCCCAGAAATCCTCGCAGATTTCGACGTGGAAGGTGAAGTCGGCCAGGTCGCTCGCCGCGAAGATCAGGTCGACGCCGAACGGCACGCTTTGCCCCGCGACATCGATTTCCAGCCCGGTGAGCCCGGCGCCGCTCGCGAACCAGCGCTTCTCATAATATTCGCGGTAATTGGGCAGGTAGATCTTGGGCACCACGCCGAGCACGCGACCGCGCGCGATCACCACCGCACAATTGTACAGCCGGCCGTTGCGCGGCAGTGCCGCCCCGACCACCAGCACGGGCCGCAGCTTGGCGCTGGCGTCCACAACGCTGGCGAGCGCGGCGACGGTCGCCGCCTGCAGCGCGTCCTGCAGGTGCAGGTCGTCGATCGCATAGGAAGTGAGGTTGAGCTCGGGGAAGACCAGCAGGTCGGCGTGGCGCTTGTGGCCTTCCTTCGCCAGCGCGATCGCCGCTGCGGCATTGGCCGCCGGATCGCCGACCGTGGCGCGCGGCGTGCACGCCCCGACGCGGACCAGGCCGTGGCTGTGGATCGAGTGGAACGGGTGCGTCTTCGCCATGGCAGGCGCTTAGCGCTTTCCGCTTATCTTCGCCAACCCGGCGCTGTGATTGCCAGCGAAGGATGGCACGTAACCGCGACCGCCACGGCGGTCCTGGTCAACGCTACCGCGCCGGTGGTCACGCGGTGGCAGGGCGGCTCAGCTGTCGGCGCGTGCCGCCCAGCCCGCCAGCGCGCCTTGGTCGAACAGTTTCTGCGCGACGAGCACCGCGCTCGGCGCGTTCGGGGCGGTGGCGTCGGCGCCGACCTCGCGCGCCATTGCGGGGGTGGCGGTGAACAACGGTCCTCCGACCATCACTCCGATCGCCGGGTTCAGCGAACGCGCGCGAACCTGCGCGATCGTCGCCCGCAGCGCTTCGAGATGCCGCTCGGCACCCAAGGTCAGCCCGGCGACCGCGAACCATTGCCGCGCGGTCGCATCGGCGAGCTCATCGGCGCTCGCCTCATGCTCGGCCTGGACGCGCCAGCCGCCCGCGCGGAGGAATTTCTCGACCATCGTCACGCCGAAAAAATGCTGGTCGCCGGGCGTCATCGCCATCAGCACGCAGCGCCGCGCATCCAGCGCCGGCAGGATGTGCGTCGCGTTGAAGATCGCCAGCAGCTTCTGCAACCGCGCCACGCCCAGCGTCACGTCGATGAAATCGCACTCGTCGCGGTCCCACATCGCGCCGAGATGGCGCGCGGTCGGCTCGAGCAATTCGACGAACAGCGTCTCCAGCGACAGGCCGCGATCGCGCAGCACCACGATATAGGCGGCGGCGGCTTCGAGGTCGCTGCCCAGCACGATGTCGGCGAGCCCGGTGATGTCCGCGGTGCCGGGCGCGAGGGCGGCGATGATCTGGGTCGGCGGCGGCGCGGTCGGCAGCGCATCGCTGTGCAGCGCCAGCAGGCGCGGGACGATCTCGGCCGAGACGATGCGCGCGAGATTCGCCTGTCGCGTCGGCACATCGCGACGTCGGTAGATTTCGGGCGCGATGAAGTGTGTTTCGAGCTGGTGCAGCATCGAGCGATCGAAGGCAGGAATTCGGGTCCGTGCGTTCAACTGGCCCATCGCTGCTCTCTCCCCCGGGATGCGCCGTGCCTTCGTCGTCCGGTCACCGTGCGGCGCCGTTCAATCGCCACGAATATTACAGGTTGGTCCGCCCATTTCGCATGCCCTTATGGGCAGGTTGACTTGCTCGGCGACGCCTCAGAACACCGCGTGGTCGCCACGCTCGGGCACGTCACCGCCGGCCAGCACGGCGCGATAGAAGTCGAACAGCGTCTCGCCGCCTGTCGATGGCGTGCCGGCAGCATCGTAGCGGCCGGTTTGCGGATCCAGCACCAGCATCGATTCGGTAGCGTAATAACGGCCGATCCGTGCCAGTTCCGCCTTGTCGGCAAGCGACGGCACGATGCGGCCAAGTGCTGCGAGGACCGCGATAATCACGTCGAGCAGCGCGACGGGAACCGACCGAAATCGGGGCGTGCGCCCCAGCAGCGCGAACAGTGCTTCGCCCTGCGCGCGCGGCGAGATCGCATCACCCGGCCCGCCGATCGGCAGGATGCGGTTCCAGCGGCGCTCGTCGGCCAGGCAGTCGGCGATATAATCGGCCAGATCGCCATCGCTGATCGGCTTGCACGCCGTCAGCCTGCCATCGCCGAAGATCAGGAACGGTTTGCCTTTGCGCACCCGCTCGATCTGCCCCGACAGCGATTTGAAGAAGGCGGTTGGCCGCACGATCGAATAGCGCAGCCCGGATTCGATCAGCGCCGCCTCGAACGCCAGCTTGGCGCGCTGGAAGGCGAGAAGTGGCTTTTGCACGCAAATGGCGGACAACAGCACGAAGTGACACACGCCGGCCCGTTGCGCGGCTTCCATGACGTTCAACTGCGCACGGTGGTCGATGGCCCAGGCATCTTTCGGCGCGCCGGTGCGCGAGGCCATGCAGGACACCACGGCATCGTAGCGTTCGCCGGCAAACCCGTTACGGGCCAGCGACACGGGATCGGCGACATCGACCACCCTGACCGTCGCGCCGTCAAACAGCCGCGCGCTGTCCACTGGTGTCAGCAACCCGCCGGCGCCGGCACGGGCGCGGACGAAGCAGACCACATCGTGCCCGCGCCGCACGAGCGCGGCGACCGTCGCACGGCCGATCGTGCCGGTGGCCCCAACGACGCAGACGCGCCGCGCCTTCCCGCTCCGCGCTTCCACTGCGTCGCTGCCCGTCACGCTCTTTCCATGGTTTTGGTCAACGCCCCCGGGCAATTTGAAGTTCATGCTGACTTTAGGACCGGGCAAACATCCGGAACAAGGGCGTTGCGCGGGCAAACTGCATGTGTTGTGACGAAGGCTGTAGCGTTCAGCGCCGCGCAGCGTTCACGCCTCGGCGAGCAGCATCGCGATCTGTCGGTCGGCGATGGTGCGCGCCTCGGCCGGGGTGAAACTTTGCGGCGACAGGCACAGCTCCAGCCACAGCCCGTCGACCAGCGCGGTGATTGCGATGGCGGCGAGTCGCCGCGCGCCGGGCGCGACGCCGCAGTCGCCGAGCAACGCTTCGAGGTCGCGGCGATAGCCGGCATAGATATCGTCATGCAGCGCCGCGATCTCGGGCCGCGCCTTGACCAGGCTCCAGAACGCCAGCCACGTCGCGAGCAGGTCAGGGTCGGCGATCGGCGGGTCGAAGCTCGCCGTGACATAGGCGCCGAGCCGGGCGCGCGGGTCGGGGCCGGCATCTGCCATCGCATCGCCCAGCGCGGTGCTCACCCGTGCACCGACATGGCCGTAGGTCGCTACGATCAGTGCGTCGACGCCGTCGAAATAATGCCCGACCAGCCCCGGCGACACCCCGGCCTCGGCTGCGATCTGGCGGACCGAGGCGCTGCCGGCGCCGTCGCGCGCCAGCACGCGTGCCGTCGCCTCGATCAGGCTCAGGCGCCGCGCATCGGGCTCGGCGCGGGTGAAGGCGGGGGCGCTCATCGTTGTCACGATATAGCGGATTGCTCTGACCCGCCAGTTGTTATACGATCGTACAACAAGCTTCCGGAGGCAGGCATGGCGCACCGCGTCGCGGACATCGGCGACACTATCGATCCCGACGCCGACTGGAGTCTGCCCGGCTGGCTCTATACCGATGCCGAGTATTTCGACGTCGAGGTGGCGCGCGTCATCCGCCCGTCGTGGCAGATCGTCTGCCATGTCAGCGATCTCGCTAATGCCGGCGACTGGCACAGCATCGACTATCTCGGCGAGAGCATCATCGTCGTACGCGGCGACGATGCGGCGGTGCGGGCCTTCAGCAACGTCTGCCGCCACCGCGCGATGCGCCTGGTCGAGGGCGCCAGCGGTTGCGCCAGGAAGCTGGTCTGCCCCTATCACGCCTGGACCTACGGGCTCGACGGCCGGCTCACCGGCGTGCCGATGCGCGGCGATTATCCGGCGCTCGACATGGCGAAGAATGGCCTTGCGCCGGTCGAGGTCGAGCTCTGGCAAGGCTTCGTGTTCGTTCGGCTGGAAGATGATGGCGGGCCGTCGGTCGCGGCGATGATGGCGCCCTATGCCGACGAGATCGCGCCGTACCGCTTCGCCGACTTGCGCACGATCAGCCCGGCGCGCGAGCGCAGCCGCGCGGTCAACTGGAAGAATGTCGGCGACAATTATTCCGACAACCTCCACATCCCGGTCGCGCATGACGGGCTGACCCGGCTGTTCGGCGCGAGCTACGCAATCGAGGCGCAGCCCTGGGTCGACAAGATGTCCGGCCGGCTCGCCGACCGCCCCTCGACGAACCCGTGGGAAAATTTCTACCGCCAGCACCTGCCGCCCTCACCGCATCTGCCGGAGAGCCACCAGCGGCTGTGGCTCTATTACAAATTGTGGCCGAACATGGCGTTCGACATCTACCCCGACCAGGTCGATTTCATGCAGTGGCTGCCGCTCTCGCCGACCGTCTCGGTGCTGCGCGAAATGTGCTTCGCGCTGCCCGATGACCGCCGCGAAATGAAGCTGGTGCGCTACGCCAACTGGCGCATCAACCGCACCGTCAACGCCGAGGACACCTGGCTGATCGAGCGCGTCCAGCAGGGCATGGCCTCACAAAGCTATACGCTCGGCCCGATCGGCGCGAGCGAGGTGTGCCTGCGCAGCTTCGCCCGCAAGATCCGCGAGCGGATCCCCGAGGCGCGATTGCACCGAGCGCCGGCACCTGGGTGGAGTCGAAGGCCCAAGCCCATCTAACCCCGTTCGTGCTGAGCTTGTCGAAGCATCGTCTTTCTTCCGAGCGAAGAAGAACGACCCTTCGACAAGCTCAGGGCGAACGGAGGAAAGTTCATCAGGATAGCGAGCATGACCAAGAAATACGACGCGCTGATCATCGGCGGTGGCCATAACGGGCTGGTCTGCGCCTTCTACCTCGCGCGCGCCGGGCTGAAGGTGCGCGTGCTCGAACGGCGCGACGTGATCGGCGGCGCCTGCGTCACCGAGGAGTTCCACCCCGGCTTTCGCAACTCGACCGCCAGCTACACCGTCAGCCTGCTGCGCCCCAAGGTGATCAGGGACATGCGCCTGCACGAGCGCGGCTGGCGGATCATCGAACGCACCATCTCGAACTTCTTCCCGCACGAGGGCGGCTATCTCAAGCTCGGCGGCGGCACCGCGCGCACCCAGGCCGAGTTTGCGCGCTATTCGCCCAAGGACGCCGAGACCTTCCCGAAGTATGAGGAGGCGCTGGAGCGCGTCGCCGAGGTGCTGCGCGACATGGCGCTCAAGACCCCGCCCAATGCCGGCGGCGGCATCCGCGCGCTGCTCGCCGCCGCGGCGCAGGGCAAGCGCCTCGCCGGCATGGACATCGAGGCGCAGCGCGACGTGATGGACCTGTTCGTCAAGTCGGCGCGCAGCTTCCTCGATAGCTGGTACGACAACGACTATATCAAGGCGGCGTTCGGCTTCGACGCGGTGGTCGGCAACTACGCCAGCGTCGACACGCCGGGTTCGGCCTATGTCCTGCTCCACCACGTCTTTGGCGAGGTCAACGGCAAGAAGGGCGCGTGGGGCCACAGCGTCGGCGGGATGGGTGCGATCACGCGCTACATGGCCGAAGCCTGCGAAGAACTCGGTGTCGAGATCAGCCTCGAGGCGCCGGTCGCCAAGGTGCTGGTCGACGGCAACCGCGTCACCGGTGTGCGGCTTGAAAGCGGCGAGGAGATCGCCGCCGATATCGTCGCCGCCAATGTCGGCCCGGCGCTGCTCTACCGCCAGCTCGTCGATCGCGCCGACATGACACCCGAATTCGCGAGGCGAATGGACAATTTCAAGGCTGGCTCGGGCACCTTCCGGATGAACGTCGCGCTGTCTGAACTGCCCGACTTCTCGGTCCTGCCGGGCAAGGTGGTCGCCGAGCACCATACCTGCGGCATCATCATCTCGCCGACGCTCGACTATATGGACAAGGCATTCGTCGACGCCCGGGCCAAGGGCTGGTCCGACGAGCCGATCGTCGAGATGAAGATCCCCACCTCGGTCGACGACAGCCTCGCCCCGCCAGGGCAGCACATCGCCAGCCTGTTCTGCCAGCAGTTCGCGCCGGAACTGCCCGACGGTCGTTCATGGGACGATGAGCGCGAGGCGGCGGCGGACCTGATCGTCGATACCGTCACGAAGCACGCGCCCAACTTCAAGGGCGCGATCATCGCGCGGCAGATCCATTCGCCGCTCGACCTCGAACGCAAGTTCGGGCTGATCGGCGGCGACATCATGCACGGCCACATGTCGCTCGACCAACTCTGGGCGGCGCGTCCGGTGCTCGGCCACGGCGATTACCGCGCGCCGATCAAGGGGCTCTACATGTGCGGCGCGGGCACGCATCCCGGCGGCGGCGTGACCGGCGCGCCGGGGCACAACGCCGCGCACGAGATCATCCGCGATCGCTCGCTGCTAGGCCGGCTGTTCAACGGGCGCTGAACCGCGCAGCCAGTAGAGCGGGAGGGCGCAGAGCATCAGCACGAGGCTCCATTTGAGCGCATCGAAACCGGCGCCCCACAGCACCCAGCAGGAGAAGAGCAGGCCGATGGCCGCCACCGGCCGCGCAATGCCCAGTACCAGCGCCGCGGCGCAGATGCCGATGTAGAGCGGCATCGTTGCCGCCGTCGTCAGGTTGAGCATGAAGGTGAGCAACCCTGCGGTCGAGCCCGAGGCGTTGCTGAGCACGAGGATGCTAGCGAGCGCGCTTGATGCGACCAGGATGCCGACGGGCACGTCGCGGGCGTTGGTCCGGTCGAGCCAGCGCGGCAGCACGCCGGCGCGCGCCATGCCCAGCGGCAGCTCGCCCTGCACCAGCACCCAGCCGTTGAGGCAGCCGATCGCGGCGATCGCGGCGAAGCCGGCGACCAGCAGGCTGGCGCCATGACCCCAATAGGTTTCGACGAACAGCGCGATCGGCGCGGTGGCGTTGGCCGCAGCGTCCGTCGGCAGCGCGAAGACGATGCCCGAGCAGATCACGACGAACAGCAACCCGGTCGCGATCAGCCCGCCGAGCGTGGCGCGCACGATGTTGCGGGCCGGATCGCGGACGCGCTCGGCGACCAGACTCGCGCCTTCGAAGCCGACCAGCGCAAAGAAGGCGAGGTTGGCGGCGGCGGTCAGCGAACCGCCGGCGAATGCCGCGTGTGGATGGGCGCGGAAGGCGCCGCCGCCCGCGAAGACCAGCCCGGCGAGGATGGCGACGACGGCAATCAGCGGCAGGATCTTGAGTATGGTCGTCGCGACCTGGAAGCGGCCCGAGGCGCGCGCGCCGCCGAGGTTGAGCAACGTGATCGACCAGATCAGCACGACCGCCGCGACGGCGCCGCTAATCGGTGTCGCGTTGAGCGCCGGCACGAAGATCGCGAGGTAGTTGATCGCGGTCACGGCGATGATCGCGTTGGCCGACCATACCGCGACCCAATAGCTCCATCCGATCAGCACCCCGGGCAGCGGCCCGAGCGCCGCGGCACACATCGCGACCGCGCCGGTCGCGTGCGGCATGGCGATAGCGAGCTTCGATATCACGACGGCGATCAGCACCGCGCCGGCGATGACGCAGAACCACGCCGCGACGCCGGTCCAGCCGAACGGCGCGAGTTGCGCGGGGAGGGCGAAGATGCCCGCGCCGATCATCCCGCCGACGACCAGTGCGGTCGCTGTCCAGAAGCCGAAGGGGCGGGTTGCGGGTGTCTCGTCGGCCATTGCCGGCGAGACTGTTGCGCTATCGTTGCAATTGCAAGCGGCGTCCGTGCCGGGGCGTAGCGCGACGGAGCAGGTGGTCGAGCGACCAGGCGCCGCCGCCGCGGAAGATCAGCGGCAGGAGCAGGCCCGCCCAGCTGAGATGCGTCGGCCACGCGTCGGGATAGACGAAGACCTCGATCACCGTCGTCATGCCGAGCAGCGCGAGCGCGGCGGGGCGGGTCAACAGGCCGAGCACGAGCAGGATCGGGAAGAGGTGTTCCGACCAGGTCGCGGCATGCGCGGCGATTTCGGGAGGTATCAGCGGCAAGGCATAGTCGGTGCGGAACAGCTCATAGGTGCCGTCGGTGATCGTCAACAGTCCCTCGACCTTGGTGCGGCCCGACATGAAGAACACCGCCGCGATGCCTGACCGCGCAACGAGCAGCAGCAGCGCGTCGGGGGCAAGCGCCGACAATCGCGCGATCAGGCGGTCGTAGCTGGACAACATAAGCGGGTTCTTTCCGGTCGTGTGAAGTTGGTCGGCCGGGCGCGAGGGGGACCGCGCCCGGCCATGGGGTCAGGCTTTCGGCGTCAGTGAGCCGTTGCCCTTGGGGGTCTTGATGCTCGTGCAGGTGCCGGCCTTGACCAGCTTCCAGGCGTCGCCCTGGTAATTGACGTGCGACGTGCCGGCGCAACTGGTGCCGGCACCGGCTTTGCAGTCGTTCTTGCCGGCGAGCGAGACGCCGTAGCATTTCTCCATCGCCGGGGCGGTCTTGGCCGAGGCGATCGATGTGCTTGCTGCGATGCCCAGAGCGATCGTCGCGGCGAGGGCAGCGGTGGTGGTGCGCATGATGGGCGTTTCCTGATCCAAGCCTCACGCCGGCCGGGAGCCGAGGGAGCACCCGGCCGGCGCCGACCGGGGAGGAGGCTTCGAAGGGCCCCGGTCGCAAAGGGGTTTCGCTGCCGGAAGCGCATTGGTTACGGACGAAACAGCACAAACTTTTTTCGCCCGGCTACCGCGCGCGGTGTAACGCTTGCCCGTCCAGGGCCGAATGTCGGTCGAGGGAGCGCGGATGCGAGCCGACGAAAGCCAGTTGCGGGCATGGATGATCGGCGGGCTCGACGGCCGCGCCGCCGATCACGCTGCCCTGTTGCACGCACTGGTACCGCTACTTCGCGCCTTTTATCGTCGGCGCGTGCCCGGCGGTTCCGATGATATCGAGGACATGGTGCAGGAAACGCTGATCGCCGTTCATACCCGCCGTGCGACCTATGACCGCGACCGCGCCTTTACGGCGTGGCTGTTCGCGATCGCGCGTTACAAGATGATCGACCATTTCCGGCGCAATCGCCAGCATGTGCCGATCGACGATCTTGCGGACGTTCTGGCCACCGAGGGCTTCGAGCATAGCAGCAACGCGCGGATCGACGTCGAGGGTCTGCTCGAGGAACTGCCGGAGAAGCAGGCGCGGGTGATCCGCGCGACGCGCCTCGACGGCCTGAGCGTTGCCGAGACCGCGATGGCCGGCGGGATCGGCGAGTCCGATGTCAAGGTGTCGGTGCACCGCGGGCTCAAGGCATTGGCGGCACGGATCCGGGGCAGCGAACGATGAACACCGACCAGCTGATCGAGTCGCTGGCGACCGACGTCGCGCCGGTCTCGCGCCACAGCGTCGGCCGACGGCTGGCGCTCGGGGTGACGGCGGGGGCGGTGATTTCGCTGCTCGTGACGGCGTTCGTGATCGGCATCCGGCCCGACATCGCCACGGCGGTGTTCCAGTTCTCCTTCTGGATGAAATGGGGCTACACCGCGTCGATCTCGGCGGCGGCGATTTTTGCGACCGCGCGGCTGGCGCGACCCGATCCGGGCAATCTGCGGCGGCTGTGGCTGCTCGCGCTGCCGATCGGCTTGCTCATACTGGTCGGGATCGACGAACTGGTGCGGACCCCGCCGGGCGAGTGGCTGGCGATGTGGCTCGGGCAGAGCTGGAAACGCTGCCCGTGGCTGGTGCTGATGCTGTCGGCGCCGATCTTCATCGGCCTGCTATGGTCGTTCCGCCGGCTCGCCCCGACGCGGTTGCGCGCCGCCGGCGCAGCGGCAGGGCTGGCGGCGGGCGCCTTCGCCGCGACCGTCTATTGCCTGCACTGCGGCGAGGTTTCGGCGCTCTTCGTGTTGACCTGGTATTCGCTCGGCATCCTGCTCGCCGCGTCGCTCGGCGCGCTGATCGGGCCGAGATTGTTGCGCTGGTAAGGTCGCGCTGTAACCGATCGATCGGGTGACACGAACAAGGTGAGCCAATCCGGCACCAACCTTTCGGGGAGACCCCTTTCGATGATCACCATGAAGACCGGCGTCAGCATCGCCACCTCCGCCGCGCTCGTCGCCTTCGCCGCCGTCGTGCCAGCCGCACAGGCATCCGCCAAGGGTGCCGTCGTGCATTGCTACGGCGTCAACAGCTGCAAGGGCACGTCCGACTGCAAGACCGCGCACAACGACTGCAAGGGCCAGAACAGCTGCAAGGGCCAGGGCTTCAAGGCGATGTCGGCCAAGAAGTGCACCGCCGCCGGCGGCAGCCTGACCGCGCCGAATTAAAGTAATCTTCTTCGGCCCCTCGCCTGAAGGGGAGGGGCCAGGAAGAGACGCTCTTCTCGACAGGATTTGGCATGAGCCTTTCTCCCTTTGCCGGCTTCGGCCTCGGGCTGCGCAAGCCGCATTATGGCGATTTCCTCGCGGGCCGCGTCGCGGTCGATTTCGTCGAGGTGATTTCCGAGAATTTCATGGTCGATGGCGGCCGCCCGCGACAGATATTGCGCGACGTGCGCGAACATTATCCCGTCGCCCTGCACGGCGTGTCGATGTCGATCGGCTCGGCCGACGGACTGGACCGCGCCTATCTCGAGCGGCTACGCGCGCTGGTCGACGAGATCGCACCGATTTTCGTATCCGACCATCTGTGCTGGACGCAGATCGAGGGGTTCAACTCGCACGATCTGTTGCCGCTGCCCTATACGCAGGAAGCGCTCGACCTGGTCTGCGCCAATATCGACCTCGCCCAGGACGTGCTGGGCCGCGCCATGCTGATCGAGAATCCATCAAGCTATATCGCCTTTGAAGGCGAGATGACCGAATGGGCCTTTCTCGAGGCGCTGTGCCGCCGTACCGGTTGTCGGCTGTTGCTCGACATCAACAATGTCTTCGTCAGCGCGACCAATCACGGTTTCGATCCGATTGCCTATCTCGATGGTTTGCCAGCGCGTCATGTCCGCCAGATCCATCTCGCCGGGCATAGCCGCGGCGCCGAGATGTTGATCGACACGCACGATATGCCGGTCTGCGCTTCGGTGTGGGATCTTTATGCCCACATCGTGCCGCGCCTCGGCCTTGTCGCGACGATGATCGAGCGTGACGACGCTATCCCGCCGTTGGCCGAATTGCTCGCCGAGCTTGACGTGGCGCGGTCGATCGGCGGCGCGGACCGCAGGGCGGCGGCGTGACGCTGCTGCAATTGCAGCGCGACATGCGCAGCTGGCTGCGCAGTGGCAGCGCCGCCGCCGCCGAACGGCTCGGTGCCGGCGTGGCGCCGGGCCTGCGGGTCTATCAGAACAATTATCGCGCCCAGCTGGTCGCCTGCCTCGAGCAAAGCTTTCCGAAGACGCTGGCATGGATCGGCGGCGAGGCGTTTCACGCGGCGGTGGTGCGCCATGTCGAGCGCGTGCCGCCGAGCAGCTGGACGCTCGATGCCTATCCGCGCGACTTTCCCGCGACCTTGCGGCTGCTCTACCCCGACGATGCCGAGGTCGCCGAACTGGCATGGCTGGAGCTGGCGCTGGGGGAGGTCTTCGTGGCGAGTGACGCCGTGGCGTTGACGGTGGCGGATGTCGCGGAAGTCGACTGGGACAATGCCGTCATGCGCTTCACGCCGACGCTCGACATCGCCGAGGCGCGGACCAACGCGGCGGACATCTGGTCGGCACTTTCGCGCGAGGTGGCGCCGCCGGCGGCGGAATTTCATCAGGCGCCGGGCGCGTTGATTGTCTGGCGGCAGAGCATGGCGCCGCGTTTTCGCGCGATCGATGCGGGCGAACACCGAGCGGTCCTGCTGGCGCGCGGTGGCGCGACGTTCGGCGGGCTGTGCGCCACCATCGTCGCCGAGCGCGGCGAACGTGACGGGATCGCGCAAGCCGGCGCCTGGCTCGGTCAGTGGCTGGCCGACGGGATGATCGTGGCGGTGGGCACGCGGGTTTGATCGGCCGGTTCGGCTTGCCACCGCGACGCCGCTGTTCGCCGAAAATCTAGCGCCGCGGCGGTCAGGCTGGTTCGTCCGGTTCGTGCCCGCCGCTGGACCATCGGATGGGAAACAACCACCGTTCCCGCGAATTGCGAAGTGAGGAAGCTCGCGTCTGCCCGATCGAACTTCCTCGATTGACTGCCCCTCAGCGCCCCGAGGCTCGTTCCCTGGCGGGTATGAAGGCCCGGAACATAAACCATGCGAAGGCGAAGACGCCAAAAGCGAACACGACGTCACCGGGCACTCTTGCCCATACCAGCGCCTGCATGATCGGGCTATGGATAAACTCCGCCGAACGGGCATAGGCATAGCCATGCTCGATACTGGCATAGGTTTGCAGAATGCCTTGCGGGAGCAGCGACAGGAAGGTCATCATCGCAAGGCCGATGTTGAGCGACCAGAAGGATAGCCTGATCCATTTCTGGTTCCACCGCGTGATGTCGGTCAGCCCGCGCATGCAATAGAGCGTCAGCCCAAGCCCAAGCATGCCATAGACCCCGAACAGGGCGGCATGGCCATGGTTGGCGGTCGTGTTCAGCCCCTGCATGTAATAAAGTGCGATCGGCGGGTTGATGAGGAAACCGAACAGTCCGGCGCCAAGCAGATTCCAGAAGAGGACGGCGGCGAAGAACATGAACGGCCAGTGATAAATCCGTTCCCACTCGGCCTCATGCTCGACCTTGTGGCGCGTATAGGCCTCGAAGCCGATCACGAGCAGCGGGACCACTTCCAGGGCCGAGATCATCGCACCGACCGCGATCACCGACGTCGGCGTCCCGCTGAAATACAGGTGATGGAAGGTCCCGAGCACCCCGCCGAACAGGAAGATGATCGTCGCAAACAACACCATCACCGTGGCGGTGGAGGTTCGCAGGATACCCATCTGAACGAACAGCAACGAGATGATGGCCGTGGCGAAAACCTCGAAAATGCCCTCCACCCACAGATGCACCACCCACCAGCGCCAATATTCCATCACGGCGATGTTCGTGTGCTGGCCCCACATAAGTCCCGCGCCATACAAGAGCGCGATGGCGAGCGCCGACACCAGCACCAGATAGATAAGAGACTTGCTGCCTTCCCGTCGCAGGACGGGCCAGAGCGCGCGCACCACCAGCGCCACCCACAGGAACAGGCCGATGAGGAGGTAAATCTGCCAGAACCGGCCGAGATCGACATATTCATAGCCCTGATGTCCGAACCAGAAATTCGCCGTCAGGCTGCTGAAGAAGCGGTGAACGGCTGCCCACTGGCCCGCGAAGGAGCCGATGACGATGATGAGCAGGCTGACGAACAGGAAATTGACGCCGAGCCGCTGGAACCTGGGGTCGCGTCCGCCAAGCATCGGCGCGACATAGAGACCCGTCGCCAGCCACGCCGTGGCGATCCACAGCACCGCGAGCTGCGTGTGCCAGGTGCGGGTGATCGTGTAGGGAAGATATTCCGCGAAGGGCAAGCCATAGAGCCCCTGGCCTTCGACCGCATAATGGGCGGTCACGATGCCGAGCAGCACCTGCCCCACAAACAGCGCGCAGACGACCCAGAAATATTTCGCCGTGGCCCGCATCGACGGCGTGATGACAGACTGCCCCAGAATGTCGGATGTCGCCATGCCGTCTTCGGGCAATATGTCGGTGCGCCAGACGTCGAACTGCTTGGCATAATAGGCAATGAGCGCGCCGGCCGCGGCAAGCAGCAGAATGACCGAAGCAAGGCTCCACAATAATGTGCCGGTCGTCGGGCTGTTGCCCACCAGGGGTTCATGCGGCCAATTGCTCGTATAGGTGATGGTCTGGCCCGGGCGGTCCGTGGTCGCCCCCCATGCCGTCCAGAAATAAAAGGCGGCAAGCTGCCGGGCTTCCGCCGCCGACAACTTACCGTAGACCGGAAAGGCATAGTCGCGGCGAAGCTTGAGCGAGGCGGGGTCGCCGCCATCGTACAGGCTGACGAAATGCTGCTGCACCTGCCGGATCGCTTGGGCGCGGGAGTCGCTGACCGTTATGACGCCGGACGCTGGATCGTAGGTGTTCCTGCGCATTTCCTCCTGCAGCGCGGCCTTGCGCATGGCATTGGCCTGAGTGGCAGACACGCCCGCGGGCAGCGGCGAAGTCGACAGGGCAAGCAATGCCTCCGCCTCCCGGTGCAGCCAATCGGCACTCCAGTCGGGCGCCAGATAGCTGCCATGACCCCAGATCGAGCCCTGCTCCATCCCGCCGATCGACTGCCAGACATTCTGCCCGGTCTCGATGTCGGCGCGGGTGAACAAAGTCTCACCGCTTTGGGATTTCACCGCTTCGGGAATGGGCGGCGCCTGCTGGTAGATTTGCTGGCCGAGCAGCAGCAGGATACCGAACATGACCACCATGCCGACCGACAGGATGATCCACAGCCTTTTGATGCTGAATGTCGTATGATAGCTCTTCATGCCCCAAACCCTCTTCGCTCAGAACAGGCCGTGGCTACCGCCTACAGCGCCAAAAATTGTTATGACACTGACAGCAAGTAATAATTGATGCAGTCGTATCATTCTAACGAAATCCGCTTCGGGATGTTTTGAAGCGGCAAGACGGCGATGCAGATGCAGCGGCTCGATCACGAACAACATCAGTGTAAACACTGTCCAGAGCGCCACCATTAAGTGCATCCACCAGAACCGGTCGTCAAGGAGTCGGCTCCAAAGGTCCGCGCGCGCGACCAGCCACAGACCGCTTGCGCCGGCAAGCAGGACCCACAGGCGCGCCTGCCAGGCAAAGCGCGCTTCCATCTGTTGAAAGCGGCGCCGCCGATCCTGCGGCAATTCCGTTGCCTTTAGCGTCGGCATCAAAACCCAGGTGACGAAGCCGACACCACCGATCCAGAACAGAACCGCGATGACATGCACCGCGCGGACAAGCGCGAGGTCATCCACGGCCCGCCCCGTCGCCAACTTCCGGGCGTTCCCGGTAGAACTCGACCTGCATCGTCATGGGACCAAGCGGCACGACATGATGGGTTGCCTGCGGCGCAATGATCGCCGGCTTGTCGGGCGTCACAAGATGCTCGTTTGGCGGATCGACAAAGATCAGCCGCACTTCGCCGTCCAGCACCCGCAGGAGCCCCCAGGTGCCCGCCTTGGTACGATGATCGTTGCGCAGCGCGTCGGGCAAGCTCTGCTCGTCGAAGATCGGCGAAGCACTATAGGGGGTCGTTGTCATGACGCGACCCCCGCGGAGATGGCGGCGAGACCGCCCCGGTCAATCCGGATCCCGGTCAACAGGCTCTCGCCAATCCGCTGCGCCGCCTCGCGAAACCGGTCCGCAACCGCCGCGTTGGGCGCAATCCTGGCAAGCGTCCGGTCCCAGAGCGACCGCCAGCGAGTGAAATGCGCCTCATCGAGCCCGCCGATGGCGATATGTTTGCGCATCGGGTTGCCGTTGAAACGACCGGATTCGAGCATGATCGAGGCCCAGAAATCCTTCATGCGCGTCAGATGGTGCGGCCAGTCTTCGATCCGTTCCGCAAAGATCGGACCGAGCATGCTATCCTGGCGGACGGTATCGTAAAAACTCTCCACGAGCCGCGAAATGAAGGCGTCATCGATGCCGCATGCCAGCGCATCCGCCATCTTGCGCGACCGTGCCTGCTCGGCGTGGTTCGATGTCATACCTGCCTCGACTCGATTAAGATGTATTTTATATACATGCTTTACCCGCCTTGGCGGCAAAATCAAATATATGATATGCATCTTTTATGAGATTATCCGTCCAGACCGACTATGCTCTCCGCACATTGATGTTTCTGGCGGTGAAAGACGGCCACCATTCGATCGCGCAAATCGCTCGCGCTTATGGCATCTCGAAGAACCACCTGATGAAGGTCGCGCAGCGATTGACCGCGGAAGGGCTCGTCGAGGGCGTCCGCGGTCGGAGCGGCGGTCTCAAGCTGGCGCGGCCAGCCAGTGACCTGAACGTCGGCTCGATCATGCGCATGATGGAAGACACCGGGGCCTTCGTTGAGTGTTTCGACGCTACGACCAACAGCTGCGTCGTGACGCCGGCATGCGGATTACGCCATGCCCTGGCTGGCGCACTGGAAGCTTTCGCGCGGCATCTCGATAAATTCACGATCGCTGATCTCGTGCCGAATTTCGAAAGCTATGCGCGGCTACTGGACGTGCAGACGGCCGCCGCATCGACGTAGCGGCAAACCTTGCGGGTCATACTGCAGGAACGTGGGATTTCCGGAACGCGGATTTGGTCTTTGCATCCAGAAACGGGCGCGTTGTCGTCGCCGGAGGTGCAGACCCCCGACGGCGTCCTGTCCGCTCCACTGGCGTAACCGGCGCGATCTTTGAGTGAGATTCGGCGGGAGGCGGGGTATTTGGCGCGCCCGGCAGGATTCGAACCTGCGACCACAGGCTTAGAAGG
>JBBRSN010000080.1:0-22148 GCA_038245375.1 Sphingomonadales bacterium
CCACCCTATTCTCCCGAGCTCAATCCGGTCGAGAACATTTGGGAATATCTACGCGGCAACATTCTCTCCAACACCGTCTTCGATGACTATGATCATATCGTCTCGACATGTTGTGATGCCTGGAATTTCTTCGCCAACGACACCGCCCGCGTCGCTTCCATAACAACCCGAAGCTGGGCACAGGTCGATCTTTAAGGCCGTTGGTATAACGCGTTGCGCGGCGCGGATATTGCCCTCCTCCACAGCCCTCGCCTCACGCACCGTCCTCATCCCACCCCTCATCCTCCCGCTCAACCAGCGCCACCCGCAAGCGCGGCGGCGCCTCTGTGTCCCAGACAAAGTAGAAATCCCGCCACTCCGCCATTTGCGCCATCAGCGCCGCGCGTTCCGCCTCGTCGGTCGCCGTCTCCAGCGCCGTCTCGCATTGCGTGAAATTCGCCTGGCAGGCCGCGCGCAGCTGGATCGCCGTGTCGAGCCGCTTCTGCTCCTCCGCCGTCATCGGTCCCCTGATCTCGCCCTGCCCCGTACGCGGATTGACATAGACGTCGTCGGGGTGCGGCAATTGCCCCGGCGGCAGGCCGCGCGGCCCCTTTTCGCGCAGCACCTCTTCCCAGTGCTTCTTGTAGTCGATCATCGCCCCGATATCGCGGTCATGTTCCTCGGCCTGTTCGCGCTCGACCTGGCGGACGATCTGCGTCCACAAATGCTGCGCGATGCGGTTCCCGCCGATCGCCGAGTTTGCCATCGCGCGGAACACCGCGCGGTTGGTCGGCACCTTCACCTCACGCGCGCCGTCGCGCACCTTCACTTTGCGATACGCCTCTTCGAGGATCATGCGCCGCGTCGGCTGGTCGCTCCCCACCGGGCGCCACGGCTCGCGCGCCTCCTCCTTCCGCTTTTTCTTGCGCCCCGCCGGGTTACCCGATTGGCCCTTCTTGAAGCGATATTCGATCGGCGGCACGCGCCACAGCGGCGCGTGGACCGTGACCGACCCGTCCTCCGCTTTCTCCTCGCCCGCGCTCGCCGCCGCATCCGCCGCCTGTTCGTGCCCGCCTTCGCTCATCGCCTTCCTCCATCCGTGCGAGGCCGATCGCCCCGGCCCGATTCAATCGCCGCGGCAAAGCGCGCAGGGTCGCGCGCGAATCACCTCGACACGGGAATCGCCGATTTGGTGAAAGCGTTGAATCATCGCGTCGCGCACCGGCCCCTGCCGCCCCCTGCCGCGCCGGCCGCGCTCCCGTGCTTCGCGCGCATGTCTCCCCTGCTTTTTCGTAGCAGGGGAGAGCGCCGCTATGCCGTTGGGGTAACACGGAAAAAATCGCCCGAAATTGCCCGAAACGGGCGGATTTTTTCGCCGCGCGAAAAGAGCAGGGTAGATCGGCATCACGGTCGCCCGCGCCCCGCGCCGCAATCGTCTGCGCGCGGCCGCGTGCAAAGCGCGTCGCCTCGCCCGCCGGCGCGCCACGCCCATCCCTGCCGCGACATCCGGCCGCGCCGGACCAATCTTGCCCCCGCAACAATCACCCCGTTGCATCCCGAAAAAGAAATTGATACCGGTGTCATCGGGAAAGCACGGCGATCAGCCGTCGAACACCGGGGGAGGATCAGGATGGCAAGCGTCGATCGCGCGTGGCTGAAGCACACGACGGCTCGTTTCATTATAGCTTTGAGCATCATCGGGCCGGTCCCGGCCGCGATGGCGAAAGACGCGCCGCCCGCGGCGCCGGAGCCTGCCGCGGCGCCCGACGACACCAGCAAGGACGTAATTGTTACCGGTTACCGTTCCTCGCTCGCCAGCGCGCTGAGCCAGAAACGCCAGTCCAACCAGATCATCGACGCGATCACCGCCGAGGATATCGCCAACTTCCCCGACGCCAATCTCGCCGAATCGATCCAGCGCCTGCCCGGCGTGTCGATCGACCGCGACAATGGCGAGGGCCGCAGCATCACCGTGCGCGGGCTCGGCGGCGATTTCCAGCAGGTCCGCCTCAACGGCGCCGACGCGTTGAGCATTTCGGGCGGCAACCAGTCCGACTCGGGCGCCAACCGCTCGCGCGGCTTCGATTTCAATACCTTCGCTTCGGAATTGTTCGGCGGCATCACCGTCACCAAGACGACCGCGGCGTCGAATGACGAGGGTTCGCTCGGCGCGATCATCGATCTCAACACCGGTCGCCCACTTGCCAGCAAGAAGAACCGTTACGCGTTTGGGCTCGAGGGTGAATATCGCGAGAATGGCAAGACGTGGAATCCGCGCCTCACGGCACTGATCTCGCAGCACATCACCGACAATTTCGCGGTCATGGCGACGGTCGCCTACCAGAAGGAGCGCCAGTCGATCGACGCCTATCGGCGCAATCCCGGCCAGTTCGAATATGCCTATCGCAATTCGCAGCTCAACGGCGTCACGCCCAACACCTATGGCTTCGCGCGCCCGTCGAACCAGGGTACCGGCGCGACCTTCGGTTCCGATCCTGCCGCCTATGCGCTGGTCACGCCGACCACGATCATCCCGGCGCTCGCTTCGATCACCCACCAGGATCTCGCCTATCAGCGGCTCGGCGCGACGATCACCGCGCAGTGGCGCCCGACCGAGCATACCGAGATCATCATCGACGGCGTCTATTCGCGCTACACGCAGGACAGCACCGTCAGCGGCATCACCACCGTCGGCCTCAACCGCAATGGCACCAATACGCGCGTCACGCAGAACACGCTGCGCGCGATCAACACCGCCAACGGCCTTGCCGACCGCGTCGCGCTTTATCCGAGCTGCACGCAGAGCGCGACGCTCGATTGCGGCCAGTCGCTCAACGGCACCACGCTCGTCGCCGGCACGCGCGCCAGCTACAATCCCAACAACCTCTCGCCGTTCGACTATTACAATTCGAGCGTCTCGCCCGGCTACATCGCCAGCGCCAACCAGACCGCTTATTACAACGAGCTGATCGGCCGGCCCAACACGCAGATCCGCGCGGCCGACGTCAACGCCGCCGGCCAGGCCGATTATCTCGTGCTCGACAATGTCGACTGGCGCAGCTCGGCCGATTCGCAATCGGGCAAGACGACCTTCAAGCAGCTGACGATCAACCTCAAGCAGGACATTGGCGAGCGCCTGCACTTCACCGGCACCGCCGGCTATTCGGAATCGCGCTTCAACGGCCAGGGCTATCTGACCGAATTCAACGCGATCGACAAAAACGGCTTCACCTATGACGAACGCGGCGGCGGCAAGATGCCGGTGTTCAATCCCGGTTTCGACGTCGCCAATCCGGCCAACTGGTCGCTGGTCAAGGGGCTGTCGACGATCCGCGTCTTCACCGACGATGTGCGCAACTCGTTCCGCGTCGCGCGCGGCGGTCTGACCTGGGATGTCAGCGAAGAGGTCAAGTTGCTCGCCGGCCTGACCTGGAAGCAGTTCCGCTATTCGAGTGTCCAGGGACGCAACAACACCACGATCGAGGCGATCAACCCGACCCTCGCCGAGGCCGGGCTCAACATCACCCAGCTCGGCAGGACCGTCAGCTTCGGCCAGGGCATCACCGTTCCGGCGGGCACGCCGACCAGCTTCTACGTTCCCGATCTCGCCAAGTTCATCAACGCCTTCGGCATCGACTGCAACTGCATCAACAAATATTCTGATTACCGGTTGGTGCAGGACGGCCGCCAGGGCAATCGCGTGCGCGAAACCGATCTGTCGGGCTTCATCGAGGCCGATTGGGATGCACAGCTGTTCGGCGTCCCGTTCCGCGGCAATGTCGGCGTGCGCGTCGCCCGGACGCGGGTCGACGCGACCGGATCGATCGGCGGTGCCGGCAACGGCGTGCTCGGCGTCGTCGCGACCGCGCAGAATGACTATACCGACGTGCTGCCCTCGACCAACCTCGTCTGGGAGCCGCTCGACAATTTCCTCGTCCGCTTCGCTGCCTCAAAGGTCATCGCGCGGCCGCAGCTCAATGCGCTCACGCCCGGCACCACCTCGTTCCCGAGCGGGCTGAGCAGCAATGGCTCGGCGCCCTCGGTGACGGTCGGCAACCCCTATCTCAAGCCGTTCCGGGCGACCAATCTCGATCTCAGCTTCGAACGCTATTTCGGCAGGAACGGCCTGATCTCGGTCGCGCTGTTCCTCAAGAAACTCGACAATTTCCCGCAACAGACGGCGGGCGAAGTGCCGCTGTCGTCGGTCTATGATCCGGCGACCTACCAGCTCGTGCTCGCCTCGATCACCAGCCCGACCTTGCTCGCCTATACCCAGGCCGACGGTGTCTATGCCGTGCGCCAGTATAACGACGCGCCGGGCGGCGTGATCAAGGGCATCGAGCTCAACGTCCAGTCGAACTTCAGCTTCCTGCCGCATCCGTTCGACAATTTCGGCATCACCGCCAACTTCACTCACATCTCATCGCGGCTGAGCTACCTCACCGGCTCGACGCTGGCGACGGTGCAGGGGCAGAGCGGCTCGACCGCGGGCAACACCTATGCCGATGCGCCGTTCCTCAACACCTCGCCCAACGCGTTCAATGCAACCTTCTATTATGAGGACAAGAAGTTCTCGGCGCGCGTCTCGACCGCCTACCGCACGCAATATGTCAACAAGTTCCCGCTCTCCACCGGCACGTGCAGCGTCGGCACCACCACCAACGCGGGCGCCGCCTGCAACTCACCGGTGGTCGCCGACTTCGGCTACACCGGCAATACCTTCAACCTCGACTTCTCGATGAGCTACGCGCTCACCAGCTTCGCCAAGATCTCGCTCGAGGGCCGCAACATGACCAACGCGCCGCAATATCGCACGATGTACGCCGCCAACCCGCTCAGTTCGGTCTATGCCGGCACTGGGCGGATCATCACGCTCGGCGCACGGCTGGTGTTCTGATCCACAATTAAGCCCCTCCCCTTCAGGGGAGGGGTTGGGGTGGGGCAGTCCCGCAAATGCCGGTCTCTGTGAGACATCCCCCACCCCCTACCCCTCCCCTGAAGGGGAGGGGCTAAAACCAGGAGAAGCCCCGCCCGTGACCCTGCGCACTGCCCTGCTCGCCACTCCGGCCCTGTTGCTCCTCGCGTCGCCGTCAATCGCGCAAGACCGGCGGACGGTGACGGAACCCGTCATGCCGGCCACCGCCTGCATCACGCTACAGCCCGGCCAGGGCGACCGCGCAGGTGACCTCCAGCACGCGCTCGACAAGTGCAAGGGCCATGCGGTGAAGCTCGCCGCCGGCCGCTACGACAGCGGCCCGATCGAATTCCCGCTGGATACGACGCTGTGGCTCGACAAGGGCGCGCTGCTCGCCGCGATCCCCGACCCGCGCCTGTTCGACAACGGCACCGGCGCGTGCGGCACGATCGACCAGCGCGGCCGCGCCTGCCGCCCGTTCATCCACATCGCCGACGCCAGCAAGGTGGCGATCGTCGGCGACGGCACGATCGACGGCAATGGCGGCCAGCTCATGACCGGCAAGACCGAAAGCTGGTGGCAGATCGCGCGCCGCGCGCAGAAGGAAGACGGCCGCCAGAATGTGCCGCGGCTGATCGTCATCGATGGCGGGCGCAACGTCACGCTCTACCGCGTCCGGCTGGCCAATTCGCCCAATTTCCACGTCACGGCGAACCGCGTGCAGGGCCTGACGGTGTGGGGCGTGATCATCGATACGCCCGCCGACGCGCGCAACACCGACGGCATCGACCCCGGCGCCACCGACGATGTGACCATTGCTCATAGTTTCATCCGCACCGGCGACGACAATATCGCGATCAAGGCCGGCAAGACCGGCGGCACGCGCTACGTCTCGATCCTCGACAATCATTTCTACAGCGGCCACGGCATGTCGATCGGCAGCGAGACCAATGGCGGCGTCAGCCATGTGCTGGTCCGCAACCTGACGCTCGACGGCACGACCTCCGGCTTACGCATCAAGAGCGA
Organism: Sphingomonadales bacterium; assembly: GCA_038245375.1. Classification (GTDB taxonomy): domain Bacteria; phylum Pseudomonadota; class Alphaproteobacteria; order Sphingomonadales; family Sphingomonadaceae; genus Sphingomonas. The sequence continues at coordinate 5,921 of JBBRSN010000080.1, forward strand.
CGTCAGCCGCGGCGGGCTGGTCGAGGACGTTACCTACGAGAATGTCTGCCTGCGCGACAACAAGCGCCCGATCGATCTCTACACTGCCTATGATGCCGGCGCGCAGGGCGACCTGATCCCGCATTATCGCGGCATCGTGTTCAGGAATGTCGTCGGCACGACCGGCCGCCTGATCGCCAACGGCTTCGACGAACATCATGTGATGGAACTGACCCTCGACGGTGTGCGCTTCGCAGCGGGGACCAGATGGGAGGCAACCAACGCGCGCTTCACGATCGACGCCGGCGGTGCGTCGCCATTACCCGAAGGCGTGATCGGGGCCGCGCCAACCACAGACGATCGGTGCGCGGGAAAATTCGTGCCGTTCCCGGAGCGGGGCTAAGCGGCGCGGCCGGTGGCATCGGGATGAAAACCTCGATCTCGCGCGATCTCGCTGGCCGCTATCCACAAGGGAGAAACCACATGATTGCCGCATTCGGGCCGACGCTGAACTGCCTCGCCAGCGGCGCGATCGGCGCGCTCATCGTCGCAAGCCCCGCGCTGGCACAGGTCGCGCCGACGATCATTCCGGCGCCCGTCACCAGTGCCCCTCCGGCGGTAACCGATGCGGCGAAGCGCGCGGCGATCAAGCCGATCGTGGCGAAGAAGATCATTCTCGTCGGCGATTCGACGACGCAGGTCGGCAGCGGTTGGGGCGGCGCTTTCTGTGCCGATCATGTCACCTCGTTCGTGACATGCGTCGACCTTGCACGCGGCGGGCGCGGCACCTTCGACTATCGCGCCGAAGGATCATGGGACCTCGCGCTGGCGGAGATGCGTACGCCCGGCTTCCGGCACATCTATGTGCTGATCCAGTTCGGTCACAACGACCAACCCGGCAAGCCCGGCCGCAGCACCGATCTCGCGACCGAATATCCCGCCAACCTGCGCCGCTATGTCGCCGAGGCCCGCGCGGCCGGGGCGACCCCGATCCTGATCACGCCGCTGACGCGTCGGTCGTTCAGGAACGGCTCGCTGCTCGATGACCTCGATCCCTGGGCGCAGGCCGTGATCAAGGTCGCGAAGGAAACCGCTACGCCGCTGATCGACCTGCACGCCACATCGGTCGCCGCCGTCCAGGCGATGGGCGCGCGCGCGGCGATCGACCTTGCCGAAACGCCGCCTCCAGCCAATGTGCTGGCCGCTGCGGAGACCGGCACGACCATCGCCGCGCCCAGGACCGATGCCGGCGCGGCACCCGGCGTCACCGGGACAGAAACGCTCGATACGCCGCAGGGGCATCCGACGGTCGCGTTTGATTATACGCATCTCGGTCCGAAGGGTGCGGCGCTGTTTTCCGGACAGGTAACGGCCGGTTTGGCGAAGGTGGTGCCCGAACTCCGCAAGGACCTCGTTCGCTGATGCGCGCCCTCCTCCGCTCCGGCGGTTCCTTCTAGCAGTTGGTTCAGACCGCGCACGGCATCTTCGCCCAATGCGCGCGGAATTTTTCACACAATGGCGCAGACCACGGTAAAGCCGCCGGCAAATGCGAGTGAACGCCACGCCTCATGGCTGGCAATCCGCGCGCCATTCGGCGATCGCATCAGCGGGGGATCGGGATTGGCGTTTTTGGTGGCGGGGGCGACAATGACATCGGCATCGGTCGGATGAGCGCCATCGCCGGTGCCGTGCGGGTCGATGGCGGCGACATGCAGGAGCGGCTGCTCGGCGACATGATCGCGTCCGCAGCGCGGCGCGGCTTCGATGGCGCCACGACCTGGCGCGACGGCCCCGCCGGGTTGATCCGCTTCGCCCATGCCACCACGCCCGAGGCCGTCGGCGAGACCCAGCCGCTCCCCGGCGACGAACCCGGCAGCGCGATGCTGCTCGATGGTCGGCTCGACAACCGTCGCGAGTTGCTCGCGCTGCTCGGCCGGCACGGCGCGGCGCTGGCACGCGCGCCGGACGTCGCCATCGCGCTGGCGTTGCACGCCCGCTTCGGCGACGATTTCGTCAAGCACCTCGTCGGCGATTTCGCCGTGGCCCTGTGGCAGGGGCGCCGCCGCCGCCTGTTCCTCGCCCGTTCACCGTTCGGCTGGCGCCCGCTGCTGTGGAGCTTCGCCGGCGGCACCTTCGCCTTCGCCACCGAGCCACGCACGCTCGTACGCGGGCTCGGACTGGACCGCGCGCTCAACGAGGGCGCGATCGGCGAATTCCTCTCAGCACGTTTCATCAGCCAGACCGACACCTTCTGGCAACAGGTCAGCCGCCTGCCGCAGGGCAATGCGCTGGCGCTCGAAAATGGCCGCGTGCGGCAATGGCATTGGCATGATGGTCCGTTCGAGGATCTCACCGCGCTGTCGGCGGCGGATCACGTCACGCGCTTCCGCGACCTGTTCGATCAGGCGCTGGCGTCGGTCAATCGCAGTAGCACGCCGCTGTCGTCGCAGCTGTCGGGCGGGCTCGATTCGTCGTCGATCGTCTGTCGCGCGACCGAGTTGTACCGCGCCGGCAAGCTCGAACGCCCGGTCGGCGCGATCAGCGCGCGCTTCCCCGGCGAGCCGCACGACGAGAGCGAATATAGCGGCGCGGTCGAGGCGCATCTCGGCATCACCGCCAAGGTCGTCGGTGCGACGCCGTTCGACCCCGACACCGCGCGACAATGGGCCGCCGACAGCTACCAGCTCCCGCTGCGCCCCAACGTGCTCGACACCATGGCGGGCGCGTGCGCGCGGCTGCATGGCGAGGGCGAGCGCGTGATGCTCACCGGCGAGGGCGGCGATGACTGGCTCAACGGCTCGCTCGCGCACTGGTCCGATCTCATCATGCGGGGCCGGCTCGGTCGGCTGTGGCGCGACGCCAGCGAGCAATGGCCCGACGAACCTTTCCATGTCGTCGCGCGCCGCGCGCTATTCCATGGCGGCACGCCGCTGGTCAGCCCGCGTCACCGCCGCCGCCTGCTCCGCCCGCATCTCGATTATGACCTCGACGCGCCCGACTGGCTGCGCGCCGACTGGGCGAAACGGATCGATCTCGAGGCGCGCTGGCGACAGGACGCCTTGCCGATCCGCCTGCCCGGCGTGGCGCAGAAGATGCGCTACGGCGTGTTTTCGCTGGCGCGGCGCCACGTCAATGTCGACAATGCGCTCGCTTTTACCGAAAGCCACGGCATTGAGTTGCGCCATCCGTTCCACGATCTGCGACTGACACAATTCTACATGGGAGCCTCGGGTAGCGTGCTGCGCAAGGACGGCCAGAAGAAATACATCCTGCGCGAGGCGATGCGCGGTACGCTGCCCGAAATGGTGCGCACGCGCACGACCAAGGCGGCGTTTGTCGGGCACACGGTCGACGCGATCGCCACGATGTTTCGCCAGCGCCCGCCCGAGGATATGATCAGCGCGAAGCTCGGCTGGATCGACCCGGCGCGCATTCGCCAGCTTCACGCCGGTTTCCAGGCATGGCGTGACAATGGATCGACCGGACCGTTCCCTGCCACCGCCTGGGCGCCGGTGTGGTTCGCGGTCTCCCTCGATATCTGGCTCGAACAGGCGGCAGGCATATGAACGACATGACCCTTGATGACAGCAGCGTGATCGCTCGCAACGAGACCCTGGTCGCGGCGCAGGTTGGCGATCAGGCGATGTTGATGGATCTCGACAGCGGCGCGATGTTCCAGCTCAATCGCACCGGCGCACGGATCTGGGAGCTGGTCGAGACGCCACAGACGCTGGCCGATCTCGTCGCAACGCTCGAACAGAGCTTTCCCGGCGGTGGCGACACGCTGCGCGGCGATGTCGCCGCCTTCGTTGCGCAGATGCGCGAGACGGGACTGATCGAGATCACCGCCTAGCGCGGTACACCCAGCAATTCACCGCGAAGCGCGAATCCGCAAAGGCGCGCGACGGACAGGCGACCGGCAACACCTCGTGCGGTCCCCAGGAGGGAAACACCGCCAGGCGATTGTCGACCGGCGCGATATCGTACCCCGCATCGCCCGGTTCCGCACCGAGCCGGTGCAGCCGCAATTCGCCGCCGGCAAAAGCCTGGGGCGTGCGGTGGAAATAATAGACCGCGCTCAGCATCCGGTCGCCACGTGCCTTCATATCGCTGGCATAGGTGTCGCTGTGCAGCCGAAAATGTGCGCCATCATTATGCGCGGCGAGCTCAAGCTCGATGTCGTGGATCGCAAAAGAAGTGACGCGGAGTGAGGCGACCCATCCCGGCACCGCGGCCGTCACGCGGTCGCGCAAGACCTCGGCGAATGGCCCCAGATCGCGCAAACTGCTCGCCCTGCGAACGCTGGGATCAATCACGCCGCCGGCCAACGACGCGGGCGCAAATCGGGCTTCGTTTCCCAGCGCCCAGTCGAAAAGGGCGTCGTGTTCGGAGGCTGGGAGGAAGCGGTCAACGACCAGCGAAGGGACGATCAGCCCTGGACGCACAACGTCGCCGGGTACCGGCGCGATGTCACTGGCGTGCAGGTTCAGCTGAGATTGCTCAGCCCGTCGTTCGGCTTGTAGGAGATGCCCTGTGCGGCGCCGACCGGCGCGTAGCTGATCACCTCAGGCTTGACCCACTGCTCGCCGGCCTCGGCAACGGTCGCCACCGACGTAACTTCTTGATCCGACTTGGACATATACAATTCCCCGCGTTCTCTACAGCAACATAGTACAGAAGAACGAACGAATCGCAAATGTTTATGACCCGGCCGAAGGGAATCGAGTTTTGGGAAACGATGGCCAGTCGCTTGATTAGTAAGGAAACTCCGGCGCCGAGCGTCGTGGTGGAATATCCCATCTTGCGACACGAACCGGTTACCGGGGTGCAATATCTGCGTGGCATCGCCGTGCTGGCGATGGTGCTGAGCCACAGCGCGAGCTTCACAAGTGGCGGGCTGCACGCTGCGCCGTTCCTCGGCGGACGGCTCGAATATGGCCGGCTGGGCGTCGATTTATTCTTTCAGATCAGCGGCTTCATTATCGCGATCGTGTCCCTGCACGGCCGCGACCTCGCTCCCGCGATCGGCATCGGAAAATTCCTCCTGCGGCGCTTCATCCGAATCGTACCGCTGATGTGGATCGCGGTGCTCTGCTTCGCCGCGCTGCAATGGGCCGGGCATGTCCGCGGCGAGGGCTGGAGCTATCTGCGTGCGATGCTGCTGCTCCCCGGCGATCTCGTCCCCGCACTGCTCTGGACGCTCCGCCAGGAACTGATCTTCTACGTCATCTTTGCGCTGTCCTTTCTGAGGGGCGGCAAGTGGCGCTTGCTGCCCCTATTGTGGTTCGCCGCGATCATCCTCGTGCCGCGTGGGCCGCATACCTATTGGTCGCACGACGCGCTGCTCGCCCTGCTGCTCAACCTGCGCAATCTCGGCTTTGCCGGCGGCCTGCTCGTCGCACTGCTATGGTTTCGCCACACCAGCCAATGGCGCTTTCGCTCGCCGGTCGAGCCACTGCTGGTGCTCGGCGGCGGCGGCGCACTCGTCATCTTTGTCGCCGTGCCGGCGTTGGGGATCGACGCTGGCATCACCCTCACCCTGATCCTGCTGCCCCTGGTGCTGTTCGCGGCGCATGTCGAATGCCCTACCGGGTCCGCGCGAAAGATCGGCGAACTGTTCGGGAATGCATCCTATTCGATCTATCTCTTCCACTATCCGGCCATCTCGGTGCTGATCGCACTTTGTCGCATGGCGGCGCCGACGAGCCCGCCGTGGCTGGTCCTGCTGCTCTGTATGATCACCTCGACGGCGGTGGGCGTGGCGGCCTATTTCATCCTCGAGCGGCCATTGCTGGCCGCGATCCGTCGCCGCATGGCGCGCGGTCGGACGACATCGGCCGAAGCGCACTGACCACGCTTCTCGATCGAATAGTCAGGCCGCGATGCCGGTTTCGCTGCGCACGGCCGCCGGCGCCACGCGGACGCCGCTGCCCTCTGCCTTGGGCCGGACGACGATGCTCATCAATATCCCCTCATGGTCGATCACGAAGTCGCGGGCGACAAGCGCATCGACGAGCGCGGCACTGGCGGGGTCCAACCCATCGCGCACGCGCGGCTTTTCGAGTTTGACCAGCAGGTCGCATTGCTCGGCGGACAGCGGCGCCATCGGCTCGCGGGCAAGGCTGCGCGTATCGACCACGACGGCCGCGCCGCCGACCTCGACCAGCCGCAAGGCCGGGACCTTCGGCCCGGCCCAAGCCGCACGCCATGCCTCGATCGCGCTGCGCATCCCCGCGACGAGATCGGGGCGATCTAGAAACGCCGTCGTGTAGTCGCCCGCGAAATGATAGGCGATATCTTCGGTCGGCACATCGCGCGGGTAGAGTGCGCGATAGGCCAGTTGCGGCGTCACGGGCCCAATCCCCATGGCAATCGAATCGCGAAAATACGGGCTGTAGCGATCGATCACGATTCGCGCCCACCCACCCGGTGGATAGAGGTGGTGAAGCCGCGGCATCAGCGCGATCATCGCGGCATATTCCTCCGCCGCTTCGCCGGGGAAACCGTACAGTATGTTCCAGTGGACCTGCATGCCGACAGCGCTGCAATGTCGCAGCAGGGCGATGTTCTGGTGCGCCGACACCCCCTTGCGCATCAGTCGCAGCACATCGGACGAGAGCGACTCGATGCCTGGCTGGATCGCGACGATGCCGCCTCGTACCATCGTATCGACATGCGCCGCGGTCAGGTTGGCCTTGACCTCGTAGAACAGGCCCAACGGGGCGCCGCTTTCCGCCAGCGTCGGCAACAGCGTGTCAAGATAGCCGCGCGGCATGATGTTATCGGTCATCATCACGGCGTCGACCCGCCACTGGCCCAGCGCGGCAAGTTCCTCGACCATGCGCGCCGCCGGCTTTTCGCGGAACGCCATCCCATCATTGTTCAGTCCGCAAAAAGTGCAGTGGCTGCGCGCGCCCCACCAGCAACCGCGCGAGCTCTCCGCCATCAGATAGCGTGGCAGCGACGCAGGGAGCACCCCCGCGGCCTGATAGAAGCGCAAGGCCGCGAAAAAATCGCTGAAATCGGGCGCGAACACCGTCGTCATGTCACGGATCGGTTCGCTGTCGATCACCCGCGCGCCCGGTCGTTCCCCTTGGCTGATCAGCCGCTCGCAGAAATCGGGAAAATCGATGTCGGCTTCGCCGGTGAAAAAGTAATCGACCCACGGAAATGCCTTGGCCAGCCCATGACCGAGCGGCCCCGCGACATTCGGCCCCCCCATCACGATGACGATGTCGGGCGCCGCCGCCTTCACACGCAATGCGAGCGCCGATGCCGCGAGATTCTGCTGGAAGCCCGAGGTGATGCCCAGGATCCGTGGCGCTAGAATCAGCACCTGTTCGACCAGTTCGTCGAGCGCCGGGCCGATCGCATCGGCGATCGCATCATGGGCCGCCTGCAGCTGGTCGGCCAGGCGATGCGGCTCGGGCAGTTGCGCGACGGTGTCGGGCGGATAGGCGTAGCGACGAAACAGGCGCTCGCCAACGCGCTGCTTCATCGGCGAATCATAGACCGCATCATATGCGTCGAGGCCGGTGCGCGCCGCCAACATCATTCCGCCATATACGACCCGGCTTGTCAGGCCGCGTGCCTGGCAAGCGCTTTTGAGGATCGCAGTCGCGAGATTGGGATGGTGCACCGACTCGAACGGCGGCACGACCAGGCAGATGTCGATGGCGGGATCGTGCGACATAGCGGCCGGATACCCTCGCTGTTCGGAACCTTCACGGTGAGGTGGCAGCATCCTTCAAGCCTGTCCAGCAATGCGCCCTTTCGCTCGCGGCAAAGGACCGGGGTGCTCGGCGTCAGGACCAGGAGCGTCGCCAATGGCCGGGTCGATGTACCGTCCGTCGTCGGGCGACCCCCGGGATGTCAGGCGCTAAGCTGCAATGCGGGCCTTGCCTCGATCGGAAGCGAGAAACAGAAGCGCGCGCCGCCGACGTCATTGTGATCAAGCCATATCTTGCCATCGTGTGCTTCGACGATCGTTCGCGAAATCGACAAGCCGAGCCCCATCCCTTCGGCCTTGGTCGAGCTGCTCCATTCGAACAGCGATTCAATCTCCGTGACCGGAACACCGGGTCCCGTATCGTCGACGGAGATAACGATCCGTTCGTCTTCCACCGCACTCGACAGCGTGACGAGACCCCGATCCGGCGGGTCGAAAGCATCGCAGGCATTTCTCACCAGGTTGATGATGACCTGTTGCAGCTGCACCCGATCTCCTTCGACCCATGTACCGCTTCTGACGTGATCATGGATCGAAATGCCGACAGGCTTGCCGATACGCACGAAATCGACGGCTTCGGCAATCGCGTCCTTCAGGTCGAACGCTTCCCGCAATGGTTCGCCCTGTTTGGCCATCGCCTTGATCCGAAGGATGAGCGCCCGCGCTCGTGCCGCCGCGGTGGCGATTTGCCCCAGACTATCGTCGAGCGCGCCCGCGCCCTTCTCCCCCGCATCCACGAGCTGGCGAGAAATCGCGGCATAGTTCGAGATGACCGTGAGCGGCTGGCTGAGTTCATGCGCGAGCGTGGCCGCCATCGTTCCCATCGCGTTGACCCGGGCGAGATGGATCAGTTTGGTTTGCAGCAGCACGACCTGTTCGATCGCCATCTTGTGCGCGGTCACGTCATGCCCTTCGCAGAACAGGCCGGTGATCTCATTTTTCCCGTTGCGGATCGGCTGAAAGATAAAATCCAGAAACCGTCGCGTTTGCGATTCATGCGGATCAATCTGGAGATCGAGCGGTGCGGCACTCGCGACAAATGGCTCACCGGTGCGGAAGACATGATCCAGGATGTCGATCATGCCCTGTGCCGCGGCTTCCGGCAGCGCGTCGGCCATCGTTTCGTCCAGCAAGTTCCGATTACCCACCAACGTGCGGAAGGATATATTGGCAAAGGTAAAGCGGTGATCGGAACCTTCGGTCGTCGCGATGAAGCCGGGAGCGTGCTGGTAGAGCACGTGAAGCTGGTCTCGCTCCTTGCGGAGCCGCACAACATGGCGTGAGAGGTCGATGAACGAGATGCAATGCTGGACCACGACGCCCAGATTATCATAGACGGGGTTGACCGAAACCGCGGCAAGAAAGCTGTGACCGTCGTGACGGCGACATTCGATTTCCAGCACATCCCCGGAATTGTCCTCGAACTCAGCCTCGATCCGTGACTGCATTGTCGGCTCGCCCAGATCGACGGGATCGGCAAGCAGGAAGGTGAAGTCCCGCGCGAGAAGTTCGTCTCGTTTATAGCCGGTCAACCGCAGAAAGCTGTCATTCGCGAAAATTATCGCGTGCCCGACCTCCCTTTCATTGGTGAACACCACCGGCATGCGACTCGTTTCAGCCGCCACCACGAAGGGGCCCAGGGCTTCCCGAAACCCTTCGACTTCGACCTGTGCAGTCTCTTGCGCTTGAGAAATCTGTCCGGATTTGGCCATGTTCATCGACCTTCAACACGCTTGGCTGAAGGCTGGCCGAGACTTGGGCTGCTGCCATACGTCCCTTCGCCGATCCTGCGGGAACGGCACAGTCCCGCCTCCGCGCCGCCGGCTGGATCGGTCCGGGATATCCTCCTGGAACGGGTGCGGAAAGTGGTCATGTGGCGAACTATAGCCATAATTCCCTACGTCAGGGCAGGAGCGCAGTGATCATTCAGTCGCAAAAACATCGCCAGATGAGTCGCGATGACGCACCATAAATATATATCGGTCGATGCGCAAATATTGGCGCTCAACAAATACTAATCCGGTCTGATATTTTTTTGCTTCAAACTTACAGGAAAAAGCTCACTTTCGCCGAGTCGTGCAAAGCCTTTTGCTGCGATTGCGTCGACCAAAGAACTTGAGCCGATTGGCGGTGTTGAGTCGCCCGGTGATGTCCCAGCGAAACGCCGACGCCGGGGCGACATCTCGCCAATGTACGAACCCTGGTGCACCCATGCCGGGCGATCGGCGAGCATGACAGCTATCGCCAACAAACCAATCCCCAGCCCACGTCCGCGACGACATCGCCAACCAACGTCAGCCTCCGAATGGATATCCACCACAGGCTTCGCGCGGTGAACCAACACGTTCGGCGTCGGTCGGTCCGCACCATGCGCCACCAGTTGCGACAACGACGCGGGCAACGCACTGTCAGCCAGATTACGCGCCAGTCGCGCCGTCGGTACAGCGTGGCTGCGTCGCGGCCAGGCGCGTCCGCCTTCCGCCGCACGTCGATTGACACCGCGCCCTCCCGCCGCACACCATGCACTCGTCCCGGACAGGAGAGCCCATGCGTCATCTACACCTCGGCTGCGCGCTCGCTGCGCTCTGCGCTATTGCCGCGCCACTCTACGCAGGCCGGACACAGACCGCGCCCGCCGCGTCGGTCGCCGAGCAATCGCCCTATCTCTTCGAGGAGGTGATGGTGCCGATGCGCGATGGTGCACGGATGCAGACCGTCGTCATCCGCCCGCGCACGCAGAGCGGTCCGCTGCCGATCCTGTTCCAGCGCACGCCCTATGGCGTCCCCGGCGCCGCGCCCAAATCCGTCCCGCGCAACTGGGCAGCGCTCGACAAGGATGGCTATATCTTCGTCTTCCAGTCGATGCGCGGACGCTTCAAGTCGGATGGCGTCTTCACCCTCTCGACCGCGGTCCACCCGAACGATCCCGCGGCGGTCGACGAGGCGACCGACGCGTGGGATTCGATGGACTGGCTGGTCAAGAACGTGCCCGGCAACAGCGGCAAGGTCGGCATGTGGGGTATCTCCTACCCCGGCTTCGCCGCCGCCATCGCGCTCGCCCATCCGCACCCGGCGTTGAAGGCGGTCAGCCCGCAAGCGGCATGGATCGATTACTGGATGTCGGACGACCTGCACCGCAACGGCGCGCTGCGGCTGAGCTACGCAACCGACTGGGTTTCCTCGCTCCAGCTCGACAAGACGCAAAACAAGGACTTCGAATATAACGATTTCGATACTTATGACTGGTTCTTAAGAGCCGGCTCGGCGGCCGATATCGAGGCGCGCTATTTCAAGGGCAAGGTGCCGATGTTCACCGCACTGCTCGATCACCCCAACCACGACAGCTTCTACACCAGCCAGCGCTGGAGCGACTCGCTCGGCAAGGTGACGGTGCCGACGCTCAATGTCGCGGGTTACTGGGACCAGGAGGATCCATGGGGTTCCTGGCAAATCTATTTCAAACAGCGGCAGAACGATCCCGATCATCTCGCCTCGATGGTCGCCGGCCCCTGGGCGCATGGCTGGTGGAGCCGCCCTGGCACCAGCGCACTCGGCCGCGTGCCCTATGGCGTCGACAGCGCGACGAGTTTCCTCGATCAGGTCCAGGCGCCGTTCTTCGCCTATTGGCTCCACGCCAAGGGCGCCCGGCCCGACGCGGAAGTGCGCAGCTTCCAGAGCGGCTCCTGGGCGTGGAAGAGCTATGCCGCCTGGCCGCCCGCCAACGCCGCGAGCACCAGCCTCTATCTGCGCGCCGACGGCTCGCTGTCGTTCGATGCACCGGCCGCCGGCGAGGCGTGCCGCGACTTCCTCTCCGATCCCGCCAACCCGGTCCCGTTCCGCCCGCGCCCGATTTCGCCGACCTATCCCGGCCCGGAATGGTCGTGGTGGGAAACCGAGGATCAGCGTTTCGTCGACCATCGCCCCGATGTACTGAGCTATGAAACCGCGCCGCTGACGCAGGACCTGACGGTCACCGGCCATGTTGCTGCACAGCTGATGGCCGCGACCACCGGCACCGACAGCGACTTCGTCGTCAAGCTGATCGACGTCTATCCCGACGATTATGAAAAGGTTCCCGACCAGCGCAAGCAAGGCGACTATTACCGCTCATTGAACGGTTATCAGCTGCCGATCGCCATGGACGTTCGCCGCGGAAGGTTCCTCGCCAGCGACACGGCACCGCAGCCGCTCGTGCCCGGCAAGGTCACCAGCTGGGACGTGCCGCTGCGCGAGCACGACCATGTCTTCCTCAAGGGCCACCGCATCATGGTCCAGGTCCAGTCGAGCTGGTTTCCGATGATCGATCGCAACCCGCAGACCTACGTCCCCAATATCGCGCGGGCCAGGCCGGCGGATTATGTGAAAGCGACGCAGAAGGTGTGCACGGGATCGAAGGTGATACTGCCGGTGGTGAAGTGATTCTCCCTCTCCCCTTAATGGGGAGAGGGTTGGGGAGAGGGGTGGCCACGGGCGATGGCGTTTGTGGCAGCCCCTCTCCCCGGCCCTCTCCCCACGGGGGAGAGGGAGAAGAAAGCTCAGTTCTTCAGCCGCCAGCCGGTCTTGAAGATCCACCCGACGACGCCGAGGCACAGCATCAGGAAGAACGCCGTCACCCCCAGGCTGAGCGCAACGCTGACATCGCCCTTGTCGAAGAATGCCCAACGGAAACCGCTGACCAGATACACCACCGGGTTGAACAGGCTTACCGTCCGCCACGGCTGCGGCAGCATGTCGATCGAGTAGAATGCCCCGCCCAGGAAGGTCAGCGGCGTGATCAGCAGCGCCGGCACGAACGACAATTGCTCGAAGCCGTTGGCCCAGATGCCGATGATGAAGCCGAACAGGCTGAACGCCAGGCTCGTCAACACGAGGAAGGCCAGCATCGCGAAGGGATGAGCGATGCGCAGCGGCACGAAAAAGGCCGATGTGGCGAGGATGATCAGCCCGAGCACGACCGACTTGGTTGCCGCCGCGCCGACGAACCCGACGACCATCTCCATCGCCGTCACCGGCGCCGAGAGCAGCTCGAACATCGTGCCGGTGAATTTGGGGAAATAGATGCCGAGCGAGGCGTTGGAGATGCTCTGCGTCAGCAGCGACAGCATCACCAGCCCCGGGACGATGAAGCTGCCATAGCTCACCCCGCCGACCTGCTGCATGCGTGACCCGATCGCGCCGCCGAACACCACGAAGTACAGCGCGGTGGTGATCACGGGCGTCACCAGGCTCTGCCAGATCGTGCGCAGCGCGCGCGCCATCTCGAAGCGATAGATCGCCCAGATACCGTTGAAATTGATCGCGCTCATGCCGCCTGCTCCGCCCGGTCGCTGGCGACGAGATCGACGAAGATATCCTCCAGCGAACTCTTCGACGTCTCCAGATCCTTGAAGCCGATATGGAGCTCGCCGAGCTTGCGCAGCAGCGACGGGATGCCGGTCCGCTCGGCCTGCGCGTCGAACAGATACAGCAGCTGCCTGCCCTCTTCCGCCAGTTCGAGGTGCCATTCGGCAAGCTCGGCCGGCACCGCCGTCATCGGTTCCTGCAGGCTGATCAGCATGCGCCGCTTGCCCAGCTTGCGCATCAGCGCGGCCTTCTCCTCGACCAGGATCAGCCGCCCCTTGTCGATCACCCCGATGCGGTCGGCCATTTCCTCGGCCTCCTCGATATAATGCGTCGTCAGGATGATCGTCGTGCCCTTGTCGCGCAACCGGTGGACCAGTTTCCACATGTCGCGGCGCAATGTCACGTCGACCCCCGCAGTCGGCTCGTCGAGAAACAGGATGTCTGGCTCATGGCTGAGCGCCTTGGCGATCAGCACGCGGCGCTTCATGCCGCCCGAAAGCTCCGCGATCTTGCTGTTGCGCTTGTCCCACAGCGACAGGTCCCTGAGCACCTGCTCGAGATAGGCGTCGTTGGCCGACCTGCCGAACAGCCGCCGGCTGAACTTGACCGTCGCAATCACCGTCTCGAACATGTCGACCGACAGTTCCTGCGGGACGAGCCCGATCAGCCGCCGCGCGACGCGATAGTCGGCGATCGCGTCATGGCCCATGACCGTGATCGTCCCGGCGGACGGGCGCACGATGCCGCAGATAATCGAGATGAGCGTCGTCTTGCCCGCGCCGTTCGGTCCGAGCAGCGCGAAGATCTCGCCCTTGCGGATCTCCAGATCGACCGGATCGAGCGCACGATGGCCGGAGGCATAGGTCTTGGCGACCCCGGCGACCGAAATGATACTGTCCATGAAGTCCCCTTGTCGGGACTAGATGGGTAGCGCCCGCGTTGCTCGCAAGCGCAGCAATCAGCGTTCGGCGCGAGCCTCGGCAATCGCCGACTGCAACGTCTCGAGTGGCATCGCCGCCGAGATCACCTTGCTCCCGATCACCCAGGTCGGCGTGCCGCTCGCGCCGATCTCGCGCGCCACGCGCGTGTTGCGGTCGAGTTCGGCATCGGCCCGCGCCGCGCCTGCCGAAAGTTTCGAGCTGTCGACGCCCGCCGCCTTCGCCGCCGCCGCCAGGCTCGCCGGCGTCACCGGGCCACCGGCATAGAGCGCGGTGTGGAATGCCATGAACTTGCCCTGTTCAGCCGCGGCAAGGCTCAGCTTCGCAGCGTCGCCGCTTTCCGGGCTGAGGATCGGCCATTCGCGGTAGACGATGCGCAGCTTGGGGTCGCTCGCCAGCAGCTTCGCGATGACCGGTAGGGTCGCGCGGCAATAGCCGCAATTATAATCGAAATATTCGACGATCGTCAGGTCACCCTTGGGGTTCCCCGCCCATGCGCCGGCATAGGGTTCGAAGATCGCCTTGCGGTTCGCCGCCACCGCCTCGGCGCTCATCCGCGCGCGCGCCGTGTCGATCAGGCCAGTGAGCATCTCGGGATGGTCGAGCACATAGCTGCGCGCCTGATCATAGCTCACCGGCGTACCGGTCCCGGCCAGCCGCGCGCCGCCCCACATCGCGCCCGCCCCCGCCAGCGCTGCGGCCATCGCGACGAGCGCCAGCGTCTTGTGCGATACCGCCATGATCACCGCCGGCGCTTATACTTGTCGGGGTTGTCGTCGATCTCGTTCTGCGCCGTCATCGCGATGTCCTGCGCGCGGATCCAGTCGCTCGAATTGGGCGGCAGCCCCTGCATCGCGTTGCGCGCGGTAAAGGCGGCAGTGCGCACGTCACCGTTGAGGCTCGCGGTCTCCGCCGTCGCCAGCATCGCGCGCGGTTCGTCGCCGGTCAGTTCATAGACCGTACCGAGCTGGTACCAGGCGAACGGGTTGTCGTCGTCGCGCGCCACCGCACTGCGCAGCACCTTCACCGCCTCGGGATAGTTGCTCTTGTCCTCGGTCGCGATCAGCGCATGGCCGAAGGTCGTCGCGATCAGCGGCGCATTGCGTGACTTCTCGGTCGCCGCGCGGAGCGGCGCCAGCGCTTCCTTGGGCTTGCCCGCCTCGAGCAGGATCTGCCCTTTTATCTCGAGGAAATAGGGGTCGTCCGGATCGGCCTTGACCAGCGCATCGGCCTCGGCATTCGCCCGGTCGGGGTATCCCGCCTTGTGCCAGGCATAGGCGCGGGCATAATGGCCGTAGATCGATTGGTCGGTTTCGGGATAGGCGTTGAGCGTCTGCTGATAGGGCGCGACATAGCCCATCAACTTGGCTTTCACGCGTTGCAGCCGGACGTCGAGGGTCGGATCGGGCGGGGTATTGTAGGCCGGTGAATTGACCACATCGGCGGTCAGCGCGGCGACCCGGTCGCCCGACAGCGGATGGCTCTGCGCGAACGGGTCGATGTTCTGCAGGCCATAGGCATATTCCTCGTTCTGCAGCTTCTTGAAGAAGGTCAGCATGCCCTTGCCGGTGATGCCGGACTCGCGCAGGAACTTGGCGCCCGTCGCATCGGCGGTGGCCTCCTGCACGCGGCTGAACGCGAGATATTTATACTGGGCGGCGGTCTGGCCGGCGGCAAGGATGCCGGCGCCGGCATCGCCCGCGCCGGCAGCGATCGCCGCGATGCCGAGCACCAGCGAGAGGATCGAGATGCCCAGCGCCGGTTTCGCCCCGGCATCGCCCAGCACGACATGGCCGTCGGCGATATGGCCGAGCTCATGCGCGATCACGCCCTGCACCTGGTTGGCATTGTCGGCCGCCTTGAGCAGGCCGGAATGGACATAGACGGTCTGGCCGCCGACGACGAAGGCGTTGATCGAATCGTCGTTGATCAACACGACCTTGACGTTGTTGGGTGAGAGGCCCGCGGCCAGGATCAGCGGCCGCGACATGTCGGCGAACAGCGTCTCCGTCTCGGCGTCGCGCAGGATCGACTGCGCCGCAACGGGCTGCACCAACACCATCATGGCGGCGGCAAAGGCAGTGATGAACCGATTCAGCTTGCGCATATCCGCCGCTCTACCCTGTTGATCGCGCCCATCGCCACCATTCCTCGCCCGACCGGGCTGAACCGGCGGTGAAGGGGCGCGATCGTCGCGCCCCTTCACGCATTCGCTATGCGCCGAAGGTACGCTGCCACC
>JBBRSN010000081.1:0-21408 GCA_038245375.1 Sphingomonadales bacterium
GCCGACTTGCGCTTCGCCAAGCCGCTCGACGAGGCGCTGATCCGCAAGCTGCTGACCAGCCACGAGGTCGCGGTGACGATCGAGGAAGGCTCGGTCGGCGGGCTCGGCGCGCATGTCCTGACGCTGGCCAGCGACACCGGGCTGATCGACGGCGGGCTCAAGCTGCGCACGATGCGCCTGCCCGATGTCTTCCAGGACCAGGACAAGCCCGAACTGCAATATGCCGAGGCCGGACTCGACGCCGACGCCATCGTCGATACCGTGCTCAAGGCGCTGCGCCACAATAGTGCCGTTCTTGCGGTCGAAGAAGCGCGGGCTTGAACGAAGGAAATTGTCCATGAAACGCGCGCTGCTTGCGCTCTGGTCGCTCGCCGGCATTGGCGCAGCGCCCGCGCCGGGCGTGCTGCAGATCGACGTCAGCAATGTACGCGGCCACACCGGGACCGTGCATGTCGATATCTGCACCCAGGCGCAGTTCCTCAAGGATTGCCCGCGTTCCGCCGACGCGCCTGCGGTTGTCGGGGTGACTCATGTCACGGTCACCGGCTTGCCGCCGGGGCGTTACGCCGCACAGGTATTCTACGACGAGAATGGCAATCACAAGGTCGACCGCGCGCTTTTCGGCATTCCCAAGGAAGGCGTCGGCTTCTCGAACGATGCCAAGATCCGCTTCTCGCCGCCGAAATGGGAAGAGGCGATGTTCGATTATGATGGCGGTCCGCATACCATCAAGCTGAGGCTGCGCTATTTCATCGGGCCGGACGCACCGCACTAAACCGATGATCGCGCATTACATTCTCCGTATCGTGGCGCTCAGCGTGCGCCGCCCCGTGATCGTCGCACTGCTGTGTCTCGCACTGGTCGCGGGCGCGGTGGTGTTCGCGGCGGGCCATTTCGCGATGTCGACCGACACGGCGACGTTGATCTCGCCCGATGTCGACTGGCGCCGCAACGAGAAGGCGGTCGAGACGGCCTTTCCGCAGCTGACCGACGCGGTACTGGTGATCGTCGATGGCAAGACGCCCGAACTGGCCGAAGATGCCACGATCCGCCTGACCCAGCGGCTGGCCACCGATACGGCGCACTTCCGGCTCGTCCGGCGCCCCGATGGCGGCGCGTTTTTTGATCGCGAGGGCTTGTTGTTCGGCTCGCCGGCCGAGGTGAAGGCAACCACCGCTTCGCTGATCAAGGCGCAGCCGCTGCTCGGCCCGTTGGCGAGCGACCCATCGCTGCGCGGCGTGGCAACGGCGATCGCGACGATGCTGACGGGCGTGAAGGACGGCTCGACCTCGCTTGCGCAGATCGACGCGCCGATGCGCGCGATGCATGACAGCCTCGACCGGTCGCTTGCCGGCCAGCCGGCCTGGTTCTCGTGGCAGAAGCTGTTCGCGCAACCCGGCACCACCGCGCCACCGCTGCGCCGCCTGATCCTCGTCCAGCCGAAGCTCGATTATAGCGCACTCGAACCCGGCGACGTCGCGGTCTCGGCGATCGCCGGCCATGCCGCGACGCTCGGGCTGGATGCCGCGCACGGCGTCAGCGTGCGCGCGACCGGTGAGGTGCCGCTCGCCGACGAGGAATTCGCGACGCTGCAGGAGAATATCGGCTTTGTCGGCCTCGTCATGGCGGCGATGATGCTGCTGACGCTGTGGCTGGCGACGCGGTCGGCGAAGATCGTCGCGGCCATCGTCGTGACGATCGTCGCCGGCCTGGCGCTGACCACGGCGCTCGGGCTGTTTGCGGTCGGCACGCTCAACCTCATCTCGGTCGCATTCATTCCGTTGTTCGTCGGCCTCGGCGTCGACTTCGGGATCCAGATCAGCGTGCGCTTCAACGCCGAACGCCGCGCCGGTACCGCCGTCGGCGTCGCGCTCGAACATGCCGCGGTGGCACTGGTCGCACCGCTGACGCTGGCGGCGGGGGCGGTATTCCTCGGCTTCGGCGCGTTTCTCCCGACCGATTATATCGGCATTGCCGAACTCGGCATCATTGCAGGCCTCGGCATGATCATCGCGCTGGTGCTCAGCGTCAGCCTGCTTCCCGCCTTGCTTGCCATGCTCAAGCCCGGGGTGCCGGCCGCCGAGGTCGGGTTCAGCGCCGCAGCGCCGGTCGATCGCTGGCTCGCCCGGCATCGCCGCACCGTGCTCTGGGCCTTTGCCCTATCGATGCTGGCGAGCATCGCGCTGCTGCCGTTCGTCCGCTTCGACTTCAACCCGTTGCACCTGCGCAGTCCCGATGGCCCGGCGATGAAGGCGCTGGCGGATCTGATGCATGATCCGCTGCGCACGCCCAATACGATCAACCTGCTGGCGAAAAGCCCGGAAGAGGCCGCGACGCTGACGGCGAAGCTGGCAAAGCTGCCCGAGGTGGCGGAAGCGGTATCGATCGACAGCTTCGTGCCCGCCGGCCAGCCGGAAAAGCTCGCGGCGATCGAGGATGCCGCGCTGTTGCTCGATACGACGATCAATCCGTTCGATCTCGCCGCGCCACCGAGCGAGGCCGACACCGTTGTCGCGCTGCGGGGCACGGCGACGCAGTTGCGCAGCGTCGGCGGCGCACAAGGCGGGCCGGCCGGGCGCGATGCGCTGGCGCTTGCCCAAAGCTTCGATCGGTTAGCCGGTGCGACCCCGGCAATGCGCGCGCGCGCCGGGGCCGTGCTGGTCGCGCCGCTCGACACGATGCTCGACCAGGTTCGCGCGTCGCTCCAGGCCGAGGCGGTGACGCGCGAGTCGTTGCCGCCTGAGATTTTCGGCGACTGGCTCGCCACGGACGGGCGCGCGCTGGTGCAGGTCTTCCCGCGCGGCGACAGCAACGACAACCGCGTGCTCGCGCGGTTCACGCAAGCCGTGCGTGCCGTCGCACCGGCGGCGAGCGGCCTTCCGGTCGCAACGCAGGAGGCGGCAAGGACAGTTGCCTGGGCGTTCGTCGAGGCCGGCCTGCTCGCGCTGGCGCTGGTCAGCCTGCTGCTGTTCATCGTGCTGCGCGATGCGCGCGAAGTGGCGTTCACGCTGGCGCCGGTCGTGCTGTCGGGTTTCCTCACGCTGGGTACCTGCGTGCTGATCGGGCAGCCGATCAACTTTGCCAACATCATCGCTTTCCCGCTGCTGTTCGGGGTCGGCGTCGCCTTCCACATCTATTTCGTGATGGCGTGGCGCGAGGGTGCGACCAACCTGCTCCAGTCGAGCCTGGCGCGTGCCGTGCTGTTCAGCGCGCTCGCGACGGGCAGCGCGTTCGGCAGCCTGTGGTTGTCGCAGCACCCCGGCACGGCGAGCATGGGCAAGATCCTGATGATCTCGCTCGCCTGGACGCTGGTTTGCGCGTTGATCTTCGAGCCGGCACTGCTCGGCCCGCCGCGCGACCGCGCCGACGCTAAGGTTTAGGCGGCGGGGCTGCTTTTGTCGGGTCGTTGAGCGGATCGGAAGTGTCGGGTGACGACGGCGCGGTCGGCGCTGCGCTCGGCGGCGTATCGGCTGGGGTGGGGGCGGCCGGAATCGCGTCCGCTGCTGGCGCCGCCGCTGGATCGGTAACGGTCGGTTCGATCGTCGAGGCTTCCGGTGTAGCGGGCGGCGTCGTGCTGGTATCGGGATCGATCAGCGGATCGTCGAGCCGGGGCGTCGCGACACCGTGGCGGATCTCGTCGATCTCGGCCGCGCGGCCCTGCAGATAGACCGAACGTAGCGACGCATAGCGATCGGCGGCGCCGGCATAGAGCGCCTTGAGGTCGGCATCGGATTCGACGCGCAGGTCGATCCCCGTCACCACCCCCCGCGTCAGGGTATATTCACGGCGTGAGAAGGGATCGCCGATCGTCACCGGCAACAGCGCATCGTCGGCGGTGCCGCCTAGCAGGTCGCGCAGATTGGTCGGGCCGACCAGCGGAATGAACAGATAGGGGCCCGGACCAACGCCATAACGCCCCAGCGTATCGCCAAAGCCGTTCGGGTGGTGCGGCAGATCCGCCGTCTTCGCGACGTCGAGCACGCCGCCGATGCCGACGGTCGAGTTGATCGCGAAGCGTGCGAAGGTGCGGATCGCGCGCTTGGGCTTGAGCTGCAACATGTCGTTGACGAACACCACCGGCTCGTCGAGATTCGAGAAGACATGCCTGATGCCGGTGCGCAGCGGCTTGGGGATGATTGCCTTGTAGATCCTGGAAATCGGTCGGAACAGGATCCGGTCGAAGAAATTGTGGATCGAGAACAGCTTGCGGTTGGCACCCTCGAGCGGATCACCCGGGGTATGACGGCGAACGCGCTTTGTCGGTGCGGCAACGGGGGGCGGCGCGACCGTCGTCGCCGGCTCGGCAGCGATGGCAGGCGGTACAACGGTTTGCGCCATGGCGACGCCGGGCGACAACAGCAGCGCCGTCGTCGCGAGCCAGCCATGGCGTAGCAGCCGAACGGCGTGCGGCGATCTCAGTGTGCGGCCTTTTCGGAAAGTGCGTTGAGGTGTGCGACCAGCGCCTTCGCCCCGCCGGTCGAAAGAATATGCGCGAAGTCCGCGCGGCGCGTTGCCAGCTGGCTGATCGAATTCTGGTAGAAGACGTCGATCACTCGCCAGTTGCCGCCCGTCTGGCGCAGCCGATAAGCGAGGCTCACGGGCTTGTCGCGCGGCGACTTCAATATGGTCTTCACCAGCCGATCGGTGCCGCGCACCTCCACCTTCGGGTCGATCACGAAGCTCTCGCCCGACCATCCGTCGAAATTGTCGGCATATTGCGCGATCGTCATGCGACGGAATGCCGTCGTGAGCGCGGTCTGATCGGTCGCGGAGAAGCTCGTCCAACCCGATCCGACCGACAACCGCGTCATCAGCGACAAGTCGAACACCTGGTCGACGACCGGGGAGATACGCGCAGCGCGGCCGGCGAAACCCAACGCCTTGCCGCCCTTCATGATGGCCAGCAAACCATCGTCGAGCGACTGGATCGGCGCGACGCCGGCCTCCTGCGCCTGCACCGCGACGGGGGCAGATGCAGCCATCAGAAAGATGCTCGCCAGATGTCGGGACGATAGGCTCATAAATACGCTCCGCTACGTTCGTCGACCGGTTATAGGGTCTCGCTTCCGCTGGTGCCAGCCCGTGCCGGCGACGCGCGATGATGTGCTCGCCACGCGAGGCGCCGCGACAACGTCGGACCGACCGCTTTTTTTTATGCCGGACTGGCGTTATCAAGCTCAGTTCGGACCGGAATGATTCATCCTTGCCGGGGGGGCGGGATGCAGGGGGCCGGGTTGAAAGGACATCATCCTTGCAAGTGATCCTCGCCAAGCCACGCGGATTTTGCGCCGGCGTCGTCCGCGCGATCGAGATCGTTGAGCGCGCGCTCGAAAAATACGGTGCCCCGATCTATGTCCGCCACGAGATCGTGCACAATCGTCATGTCGTCGACACGTTGCGCCGCAAGGGCGCGGTGTTCGTCGAAGAGTTGGCCGACGTGCCGCCGGGCGCGATGACGGTGTTCAGCGCGCATGGCGTGGCGCGCAGTGTCGAGGAAGAGGCCAAGGCGCGCGGTCTTCCCGTCCTCGACGCGACCTGCCCGCTGGTCACCAAGGTGCATCTCCAGGGTCGCCGCTATGCCGCCACCGGCCGCACGCTGGTGATGATCGGCCATGCCGGCCATGCCGAGGTCGATGGTACGCGCGGCCAGGTCGGCGTGCCGATCCATCTCGTCGAATCGGTCGATGACGTTGCCGCGCTCGATCTGCCGCGTGAAACGCAGGTGGCCTATATCACCCAGACCACGCTGAGCGTCGACGATACGCGCGAGACGATCGAGGCACTGCATGCGCGGTTCGACGATGTGCTCGGTCCCGATGTGTCGGAGATCTGCTACGCGACGCAGAACCGCCAATCCGCCGTGCGCGACCTGTGCCGTGTCGCGCAGGTGTTGCTGGTGGTAGGCTCGGAGAACAGCTCCAATTCGAGCCGCCTGCGTGAGATCGGCGTAGCGCAGGGGTTGCCGAGCTATCTCGTCGCCGATGGCAGCGCGATCGATCCTGCATGGTTCGAGGGTGTCGTTGCGGTTGGCCTGACGGCGGGCGCGTCGGCGCCCGACGAACTCGTCGACAGCGTCATCGCCGCGTTGCGTCGGATCGCGCCAGTCGTGGTGTCGGAACTCGACGGTGTGGAGGAAAGACTGGAATTCGCCCTGCCGCGCGAGTTAAGAGACGTCCCCCCGCAGCAGGCGCACATTGCCTCGCGCGTTGCCGCGAACTAGGAAAATTTCATGGGCCTTCCGCTTTCGCCGTTGATCCGCATCGGCAGCTACACCGTCCGCCAGCATCTCAAGGGCGGAAAATACCCGCTCGTGTTGATGCTCGAGCCGCTGCTGCGCTGCAATCTTGCCTGTCCGGGGTGCGGCAAGATCGACTATCCCGATGCGATCCTCAACCAGCGCCTGTCCTACGAGCAGTGCATGGAGGCGATCGACGAGTGCGGCGCGCCGGCGGTATCGATCGCCGGCGGTGAGCCGCTGCTGCACCGCGACATGCCCAAGATCGTCAAGGGCTATATCGCCAAGAAGAAATTCGTCATCCTGTGCACCAATGCGCTGCTGATGAAGAAGAAGATCGACGATTACGCGCCGTCGCCCTTCTTCACCTGGTCGATCCATCTCGATGGCGACAAGGGCATGCACGACCATGCGGTCGATCAGGACGGCACCTATGAGGTGGCGATCGAGGCGATCCAGCTCGCCAAGGCGCGCGGTTTTCGCGTGCAGGTCAATTGCACCGTGTTCGACGGCGCCAGCCCGGAAAGGCTCGCCGGTTATTTCGACACGATGAAGGAACTCGGCGTCGAGATCACCATCTCGCCGGGCTACGCCTATGAGCGCGCCGCCGACCAGGAGCATTTCTTCAACCGCCAGAAGACCCGCCAGTTCTTTCGCGACGTGTTCAAGCGCGGCGACGGCGGCAAGGCGTGGAACTTCACCAATTCGCCGCTGTTCCTCGACTTCCTTGCCGGTAACCAGACCTATGAATGCACGCCCTGGTCGATGCCGCTGCGCACCGTGTTCGGCTGGCAGAAGCCCTGCTATCTCGTCGGCGAAGGCTATGTCGCCAGCTTCAAGGAGCTGATGGAAGGCACCGAGTGGGATCAGTATGGTGTCGGCAAATATGAGAAATGCGCCGACTGCATGGTCCATTGCGGCTTCGAGGGCACGGCGGCGACGGATTCGATCCGCCATCCGCTCAAGATGTTCGGCATCGGCCGCAACGGCGTGCGTACCGAGGGGCCGATGGCACCCGATATCGACCTGACGCACCAGCGCCCGGCCGAGCACGTCCATTCAAGCCATGTCGAGCGCGAGCTGGCCAAAATCAAGGTCGCCAATCCCGCCGCGACCAAGCACGTCGTAAACGCGGCCTAAAGCGGCAAAGGCCAGCCCCGCGCTGCGCCCGGTCGCGATCAGCGCCGGGAGTTGTGCCGGGTGCCGCGCCAGCGAGGCCAGCACCGCGCCGAGTGCGACGCTGCCATCGGGCTTCATCCCGACCAGCGCGGCGGGCGGCAGTGCCTGATCGGCGCTGTCGGAGATCGTCCGGAGAATCGCAAAGGGCAGGCCATGCCGTGCGGCGACGCGCGCGGCGATATGCGATTCCATGTCGACTGCAATGGCGCCGGTGCTGGCGAAGAGGTTGTGCTTTTCGGCGACGCTGGCGATGATGGCGTCGGCGCCGAGGATGGTGCCGACCGTTGCTTCGGGCAACTGGCTGGCGAGCCACGCCAAAAATACCTCCCCGGCACGGGGAGGGGGACCAGCGAAGCTGGTGGAGGGGCTGGTCGAACGCGACCGGGCCTCCTCCGGCAAGAGTGCGTCTGCCCCAAGTGGCGATCGACGACCTAACGCTTCGAGGCTCGGGCTCTCCCGACCAGCCCCTCCACCGCCTTCGGCGGTCCCCCTCCCCGTGCCGGGGAGGTATTGGTTCAGCGTCCCGACAACCACATCCCCGGCGCAAAGCTTGGGATCCAGCGCCCCCGCCAACCCACTCGACAAAACCGCCGTCGCCCCCACAGCCGCCGCCTCGAGCTCAGCTTCCAGCCGCGCCGCATCGCCGCCGCCGGCCACCACCGTCAGGCCCGGCCGAGCTATAATCCGAGCTTCGCGCTGCAAACCGCACGCGACGAGGATCGTCACATCCCGAACGCCACATGCGCCGCATTGGAGCGCTTGAGATTGCGATAACGCGCCACCGCCCAGAGCGGGAAATAGGCCGGATAGCCGTGATAGCGCAGGTAGAAGACGCGCGGGAAACCGCCGCCGGTATAATGCTCCTGCCCCCACAGGCCGTCGTCCTGCTGCGTCGCCATCAGGTAACGCACGCCGCGCTCCACCGCGGGGTGATCGACCTCGCCCGCCGCCATCAGCCCGAGCAGCGCCCAGCCGGTCTGCGACGCGGTCGACGGGGCAGGGGTGTAGCCCTTGTACGCCAGGTCGTAGCTGTCGCAGTCCTCACCCCAGCCGCCATCGGCGTTCTGCGTCGCGATCAGCCAACCGGCGCCCTTGCGCACCACCGTCGATTGCGGATCGACCCCGGCGGCGTTGAGCGCGCACAGCGCCGACCATGTCCCATAGACATAGTTGACGCCCCAGCGCCCGAACCAGCTGCCGTCGGCCGCCTGTTCCTTTTCGAGATAGCCCAGTGCTGCCGTCATCGCCGGCGTGTCGGTTTCGCCGAGCTGCGCCAGCATCGAGATGCAGCGCGCGCTGACATCGGCGGTCGGCGGGTCGAGCAGCGCGCCATGGTCGGCGAACGGGATGTTGTTGAGATAATGATAGCTGTTGTCGGCGTCGAACGCGCCCCAGCCACCATCGCGGCTCTGCAAGCCTACGGTCCATTCGCGCCCGCGCGCGATCGCTTCCTCGAAATCGTCGCCGCCGCGCGCCCGCGCGCGGTCCATCGCCATCACCACCACGGCGGTATCGTCGAGATCGGGATAATGCGCGTTGTTGTACTGGAACGCCCAGCCGCCGGGCCGCACACCGGGCTTCTCGTCGGCCCAGTCGCCCTTGACGTCGAGCACCTGGAGCGGCTTGAGCCAGGCCAGCCCCGCCGCGGCGCGGCGCTCATTGTCGTCGCCGCCGGCCTCCATCATCGCGTGCGCGGAGAGCGCGGTGTCCCACACCGGCGAGACGCACGGCTGGCAATAGGCCTCGTCGTCGCCGACCACGAGCAGCTTCTCGACCGACGCCCGCGCGATCGCGCGGTGCGGATGATCCGGGGCGTAGCCGAGGCAGTCGAACATCATCACGCTGTTGGCCATCGCCGGATAGATCGCGCCGAGCCCGTCATCGCCATTGAGCCGCTCGGTGACGAAATCGACGCACGCCTGGATCGCGCGCTGCCGCGTGCCCCTTGGCCAAAGCGGTTCGACCAGCTTGAGCACGCGGTCGAGGCCGTTGAAGAACAGCGTCCAGCCGCGCTTGGTATCGGCCGCCTTGCTCACCAGCCGTGCCTGCTTGCCGGTATAGAGTTCGTCGACCTTCACCCCACTTTCGTTACGCGCCACCGGCTTCACTGCGGCGAGCACCAGCAGCGGCACGATCACGGTGCGCGCCCAATAGGACATTTTCGACAGGTGTATCGGGAACCAGCGCGGCAACAGGATCAGTTCGACCGGCAGTGTCGGCACCACGCCCCACGGCCCCGCCGCGAACAGCGCGAGCTGAATGCGGGTGAAGACGTTGACCGCCTCGGCCCCGCCCGCGGCGTGGATCGCGGCGCGCGCCCGCGCCATGTGCGGCGCGTCCATATCGTCGCCGATCATCTTGAGCGCAAAATAGGCTTTTACCGTCGCGCTGACGTCGAACGCGCCGCCATGGAACAGCGGCCAGCCGCCATGATCGGCCTGGATGCGGCGCAGGTAACGCCCGATCTTGGCTTCGATCACGGCATAGCGCGGCTCGCCGAGATAATGCCGCAGCAGGACATATTCGGCCGGGATCGTCGCATCGGCCTCGAGCTCGAACACCCAATGGCCATCGTCGCGCTGGCGGGAGGCGAGCGCAGCGGCGGCGCGGGCGGCGCTCGCATCGGCGGCGCCGACGATATCGATCGGTGGTTCGAGCAGGGTAGCCATGGCCCCGGACTATACTGCCACGGTCGCCGACGCCAAGCGCGCCGCGACCTCGCCCGAGCGCAGCGCGCCCTCGATCGTCGCCGGCAGCCCGGTCTGCGTCCAGTCGCCCGCCAGGAACAGGTTGCTCCAGCGTGTCGCCGCCGGCGGGCGTTTGGCATCCTGCGCCGGCGTCGCGGCAAAGGTCGCGCGCTTTTCCTTGACGATCTGCCATGGCGGCATTGCGCCGGGCAGCCCGTGGATCGCGGCGATGTCGGCCCAGAACATCTCCGCCAGTTCTTCGCGCTCGCGGTCGACGAGATGGTCGGCGGCGCTGACCGTCACCGAAAGCCGGTCGGCAAAGGCGAAGATCCATTCCGCCGTGCCGCCGATCACCCCGTGCATCGCCGGCGTGTCAGGTGGCGGGGTGAAGGCGAAGTGCGCGTTGACGATCGCGCGGAAGTCGTCGGGCACGGTCAGACCCGGGAGCAAGGTCGATGCGACCCATGGCGGCACGGCGAGCACAACGGGTTCGTCGGCGGCAACGGGAACCTCGCGGTCGCCGAAATCGAGCCCGGCGACGCGCCCGCTATCGAACCGCAACCCGCGCAGCCGCTGGCTCAGCGTCAAGGCGCCGCCGCGTTGCGCGAGCCAGGCCAGTGCCGGGTCGACAAAGGCGGCGGCCAGTGTCGGCTCGGCGATGCGCGGCCGCATCGCCCGCCCGCCACGCGCCACCGACTCGCGCAGCACCGCCGCGGTCAGCCGCGCCGATCCTTCCGCCGGTGCGGTGTTGAGCGCGGCGAGCAAGACCGGCTCGATCAGCCGGTTCCACACCGGCCCGTGCGGATCGATGCGGTCGGCGACGGTTTTGCCCGGCGCATCGGCCATCAGGCGCGCGAGCCGGACATAGTCGGCGGGCGCGGTATCGGGCACGCGCCGGTCGCGCACGAAGATCCACCACGGCACCCGCCTGTCATTGGGCCGGAACGACCAGCGCGCGCCGCTCGCGCGGTCGACAAAGGCGAAATCGGCGCTGTCCGGCCCGCTCAGCCGGTCCGACGCGCCGATCGTCGCGAGATACGACGCGACCGCGCGATTGCCCGACAGGACGAGGTGATTGCCATTGTCGATCGTCCGTCCGAGCTGCGGATCATGATAGCTGCGGCAGCGCCCGCCGGCCTGCGCCGCGCTGTCGACCAGTGACACCGCGAATCCCGCCTCGGTCAGCGCCACGGCGGCGGACAGCCCGGCCAGCCCCGCGCCGATCACCCATGCCCGCTGCTTCAACGCAGCAGCCACAACCGCAGCACGGTGAACAGCAAGGCCGGCTTGTTGATCTTGATCCGCGTGCGCGGCGGCACCCAGCCGGCCTGCTCCATGCGGCGCAGGATATGGGCGTAGACCGCCTCCATCAGCCGCGGTGCAAGCAAATGACCGGGCGGCTTGCGGCGAAGGATCGCCCCGGCGGCGAGATAATGCTCGCGCGCGATCGCCGCGAGCTGTCGGCATGCCATGTCGATGCGTGGATCGGCGATCACCGCGAGCGGCGTTCGCAGCGCGATTCCGACCGCCTCGACATGTTCGCGCGCGAGATACGCCCGTCCGATCGCGGCATCCTCGTCGATGTCGCGCAGGATGTTGGTCAGCTGCAACGCGCGGCCGAGATGATGCGCAAGCGCGATCCCGTCATCGCGCGGCATGCCGAAGATCTTCACCGACAGCCGCCCGACCGCCGAGGCGACGCGGTCGCAATAGAGCTCCAGCGTGGCGAGCGGCGGAAACTGGATATCCTCCGCCACGTCCATCGCCATGCCGTCGATCACCGCCACGAAATCGGCCATGTCGAGGTCGAAGCGTCGGACTGCCTCGGCGACGAGCACCGCGCGGCCGGGATCGTCCCCTGCATAGAGCGATGCGATGTCCGCGCGCCATGCCTCCAGTTCGGCGGCGCGCGCCGGCCGCTTGCCGACCTCGTCGTCCGCGATGTCGTCGACCGCGCGGCAAAAGGCGTAGATCGCGTACATCGCCTCGCGCTCGGCCTTGGGCAGCACGCGCATCCCGGCGTAGAAGGAACTGCCCGAAACCTGTGCCTGGAGCGACGCGGGGGTGGCTTTCGGGTTCATCGTCCCATCAGTCGCCCAAGCACGGCCAGCGATGCAAGCCCCAGCGCCTCGACCGGGCGGTGATGGACGCGTTCTGCCAGCGGGTCGCGCAGCTTCAGCCGCTGCGTCAGGCTCATCGCGAGCCGGTGGATCACCGCGACTTCCAGTGCCAGCCGCCGGTCGCGGATCGCGCCGGCGAAGCCGCGCGATTGCGCGAGCAACGCCTCGGTCAGCCCGGCCAGATCGACGATCGTCGCGCGCAGCCCGGGGCTGGCGGCCGGCGCTGCGAGATCCTCGACCGTCGCGCCGTGCGCGGCGAGCATGTCGAGCGGCAGATAGACGCGGTCGATCGTGCGATAATCCCTCGCGCAATCCTGCAGATGGTTGATCACCTGCAAGGCGGCGCACAGCGCGTCCGACGCCGGCCACAGCGCCTCGGACTCCCCATGCACGTCGAGCACATAACGCCCGACCGGCATCGCCGAATAACGACAATAATCGAGCAGATCGGCCCAGTCGGCGCAGCGATTGACGCGGCAGTCGCGCTCGAACGCGGTCAGCAGGTCGAGCCCGTGGCGTGGCGACAGCCCGCGCTCGGCGAGCGTCTCGCGCAGCGCCAGCGCCGTGTCGCTGCCATTGCTGAGGCCGGCCAGCGTCGATCGCATCTCGCCGAGCAGCGTCAGCCGTTCGGCGCTGCTCGCGGTGCCATTGTCGGCGACATCGTCGGCCGCGCGTGCAAAGCGGTAAAACGCCATCACCGGCGCGCGATGCTCGCGCTTGAGGATCACCGACGCGACCGGGAAATTCTCGTCGCGATGCCCCTTGCCCGAGGCGAGATCGATCGCGGCCTCGCTCACCGTATCGCCGCCTGGGCCCGGCCCTTCCACATTCCGCCACGTCCCCGATGGTGCTGCCACGCCGATAGCAAGGTGCAAGCGGCGTAGAAAGCGGCGATTCCCGGCAGCGACATGCCCCAGCCCCACGGCCGGCCATAGAAGGAAAGCATCGGCTGGAACGACAGCGCCATCAGCACCCAGGCCGCGCCGCCGAGCCATTGCGGCCAGCCATGGCACAGCAACGTCAGCGCGGGCGGCGCGCCATAAACAAGTGCCAGCCCGATCAGCGTGCCGAGCAGCAGCAGCGGGTTGTAGTTGAGCTGCGCATAGGCCGAGCGCGAGATCATCGCCGCGACACTGCCCGGCGTCTCGTACGGCCTGACACTCCGCGAGCGCTCGGTCAGGCCGAGCCAGATCGGCGCCTGCCGCTTGAGCGCCGCGCCGAGCGCGCAATCATCGATCAGCGCGGTGCGGATCGCGGCGATCCCGCCCGCCGCGGCGAGCGCCTCGCGCCGTACCAGCATACACCCACCCGCCGCCGCGCCCACGCCGCCCGGCCGGTTGACCCAGGCAAAGGGGTAGAGCAGCTGGAAGAAGAACACGAACGCCGGAACCAGCCCGCGCTCGGCCATGCTCTCGCAGCGCAGCTTGGCCATCAGCGAGACCATCGCCAGCCCGCCCGTCTCGGCCCGCGCCACCAGACTGGTCAGCGTATCGGGGGCGTGCGCGATATCGGCGTCGGTCAACCAGAGATAGCGTGGTGCGTTACCGGCGCGCTCGACGCCCTGCGACACCGCCCACAACTTGCCGGTCCAGCCCGGCGCGAGCGGGTCGCCTGTGAGCACCTCCAATGCATGCTCGCGAGGTGGGCCGACCTCACTGTCGTGTTCCTGCGAACGCAGGAACCCAGAGCCAGGATCGTTACGCCGGTGGCCCTGGGTTCCTGCGTGCGCAGGAACACGAAGCGAGAGCGCAATATCGGCCGTGCCGTCGCTGCTCGAATCGTCCACCAGAATGACCCGAAAACGCCCGGGATAATCCTGCGCCAACAGGCTACCGATCGACTCCGCAATCACCGCCGCCTCGTCACGCGCCGGCACCACCGCGACCACCTCGGGCCAATGCTCGGGCAGCGGCGGCACGCCGCGCGTGTCGCGCTCGCGCGCCAGCCAGAAGCCGCCGCGCGCGAGGATCAGCACCAGCCAGATGACCAGCGTCACCCCTCCGATGATGGTCAGGATCACGCGATCTTCCCCGCCGCGCGAAACCACGCAATCGCATCGCGCAACGCCTCTTCATGCGGCCGCGCGCGATAACCCAGCTCGGCCTCGGCCTTGGCGCTGGTGAAGTACATATTGTGCGCCGCCATGCGCAGCCCGTCGAGCGTCAGGAACGGTTCGCGCCCCGTAACCCGCGCCAGCTGCTCATTGGCCCAGGCGAGCGGGAACAGCGGCGCGCGCGGCAGGCTGATGGTCGGCGCCTTGCGCCCGACCAGCCCGGCGATCGTCGCCAGCATTTCGCGCAACGACACATCCTTCCCGCCCAGAATATAGCGCTCGCCGATCCGCCCGTGCTGCAGCGCCAGCACATGCCCCTCGGCGACGTCGTCGACATGGACGAGGTTGAGCCCGCTGTCGACGAACGCCGGCATCCGCCCGGAGGCGGCCTCGATCACGATCCGCCCGGTCGGCGTCGGCCGCACGTCGCGCGGGCCGATCGGCGTCGAGGGCAGCACCAGCACCGCCGGCAGGCCGCCTTGCGCCACCGCGTCGATCACCATCCGCTCGGCCTCGACCTTGCTGCGCTTGTACGCGCCGACCGCCTGTTCGGGCGACGCGGTCCGCGTTTCGTCGGCCGGGGCGTGGTCGTCGGGGCGCAGCGTCGCGACGCTGCTGGTATAGACCAGCCGCTCGACCCCGGCGGCAAGCGCAGCGCCGACGATGTTGCCCGTGCCGGCGCGGTTGTTGCGCACGATTTCCTCCGGGTCCGCCGCCCAGATGCGATAATCGGCCGCGACATGCACCACCGCGCCGACCCCCATCATCGCGCGGTCGAGCGAGGCGCGGTCGAGCAGGTCGCCGGTGACGATCTCGGCGTCGAGCCCTTCTAGGTTGCCGCGCGGGCTCGACGCCCGCACCATCGCCCGCACGCGGTAGCCATGCCGCAGCAACGCCCGCGCCACCGCCGCGCCGACAAAGCCCGAGGCACCGGTGAGCAGGACAGGGGCGGGGGGTGCGGTCAGGTCGGGCTCCAAAATAGCCCCTCCCGTTCAGGGGAGGGGTTGGGGTGGGGGCCATCCACGCACGATGTGATCGCGATTGCCTCACCCCAAACCCGTCCGCCGCGGGGGAGGGCCGAGAAGGATCGACCTCCTAGCCGGGTTGTTGCGCGCGGGAAACCATCATCAGCCGGCGGCGCCTTGTCCGGTTGCGCACCGCCTCACCCAAAGGCGGCGATCACCGTCTCGATCGGCAGGAACAGCGTCCGGCTGTCCGCCGGGAATTCGAGGAATTCGGCGCAGGCGAGATAGAAGCGTTTCGCCTTTTCGTTCTTCGCCTGGACGAGCACGGCCGCGATGCCGATGCTTTGCGCGGCGACCGCAACGCGGCGCAGCGCATCCGACAACAGGTCCGCGCCGAGCCCGCGACCGGCATGAGCCTTGCTCACCGCCAGCCGACCGATCACCGATACCGGAATCGCGTCGGGCGCGTTGCGCCGAACCCTCCCGGGGGCTCCTTCGCGCTCGACCGCCCCGGCCGAAAGGCAGAAATAGGCCACCACGCGCTCGTCGTCGCACACCACATAGGTCCGCGAGAACCGGATTTCGTTCCGCAGCGCGCGGTGCTTCAGCCAGCCGTTGAGCGCCGGCTCGCCACAGTCGAACTCCGCAAGATCGTGGCTCGGCAAAAGCGGCGTCGGCGCCGACAAGCTCATCGCCGAACCGCGCCGCTATGGGTCAGCCGCCCCATGCCGGCGTCCGCCGCAGCAGTGCGCGCAGCTTCGGGCCCGGCGCCGGCGGATGATCGAGCGCATCGACGAACGCCGCGTATCGCGCGGCATCAAGCGCGAAAAGCCGCTGGTCGAGCAACACGTCGATCGCCAGCGCCCGCGCACCGTCGATCATGAATTCGGTGCGGGTCTTGCCCAGCACGGCCGCCGCGTCATCGATCAACTGCCGCGTCTGCAACTCGATCCGCAGGTTGATGCTGCCTTTGGGTTCGGGCGCGTCAGTTCGCTCGGCGACATCGACCGAAGGCGTTTCAGGGATGGGGCGGGCCTTTGCCATGGCGCAAATGTGGTTCGCTGTATCCACGATGTCAATACGCGCATCGGCGGAGCGCAATGAAGGAGTCACCGCCGATCGCCTCGATGCCCGACAAGTGTGGCTGGGCAGCCGCCAAAGCAATAGCGCGTGTTCTGAGTGGGTGACATAACCAACCGATGAGACGCAAAACATCTTCGATAACAATGCTGGCGATCGTGTTTGCGATGCTGGTCGCACTGGGTGGCTTCGTGCTCGGTCGAATGACCGCGCCCAAATATGCCCGCACCTGCGATTTCTCGGTTTTTGGAAACGGAACCTGACGATCGCGCTCCCAGCGGCGCGAACGGCGAACACCGCGCCTTGCAGCCGACCAGCAGATTTCGGATCGGAAAGCGGCCGGTCTGAAGCCGCCCCAATTGCGGTCGTAGCGCAGTGGCCGCATTATCTGGAAATGCGCTGGCCTGAGCCTCCTTACACCGTGAACATCTGGAAGAGCTCGCTGCTCGCCTCGGCGAAGTTTTCGGGCACGCCAGCGGAGACGGTCGCCTATGGCGGGGCGCTGCTGGATGCGTATCAAGGTCGGACGCTCGTGATCCGAGACGCGGGCGGCGATGAGTTACATCGGCTTCATCGCGCCGATCGATAGCGAAGAGATGACACGGACGATGAGACGCGGCCCGGCGGCAAGCGCCCCACTTGTGGCCGTTCATCGTGGGTGGGATAAAGACGGCATGGTGATCGCTTCCAAAGTCCAAAATGCGCAATCGCATATGGGCGAGAGTCTCTCGCGAGAGTGGGCAGACGACCCGATGGCGCCACGCCTTTGGGACAGCTTGCAGTTGCTGAAGACAGGATGGCATTCCGGCCTGAGCAGCCTTGAGAAACTGGCTGAGGATGGCTCGGCTCTCGCCATGATGCGTCTTGGACACATTTTCCTTAGCGGCCAATACGGCATTCGGAAAAACAAGGAGGCCGGGGAGAACTGGCTCAGGCGTTCGTCGGATGCTGGCTCAATCGATGGGCGCTATCGCTTGGCTAAGCACTTGCAGATCAATAATCATGATAAGTCGGCGATCGAACTTTATGAGAGCCTGTCAAATTTGGGCTATGCGCCGGCGATGTTTGTATTGGGCCAAGCGTACTATTCAGGTGATTTGGTCGTAAAGAATGTTGATGCGGCGCTATCATACTTTCGACGCGCCTATGCAGCGGGACATATCCACGCCGGTCATTGGCTATCTCATATCCTGATGAATGAAGGGAAAACGCTGGGCTCATGGCTGCGTGGCGCAGCAATTCGCCTCAAGATACTCGTCCCGTTTGTGAGGTTGACGGTGTTCCGTCCCAACAGTGATCGCTGTAGGCTGTAAAACCTCCTCCGTTGCTCCAACTGCTCTACGTCAGCTTTCCACCACTTTTCCCCGTTCCGGCGTCGTCGATCGAAGCCGCCTGTCTGATAGCCGACCGGCAGGTATCGGGACGCAAAGCTGCCCGGCGGCAAGCGCCCCACCTACGGCCATTCGCGAGCAGTTTGCCGAGGCCTAAAAGCTGCCACTGCTATGGACGGGCAGGCCAGTGCTCCCCATGTTCAGGGGAGAAAGGGAGCGGCAATGGTCAGCACATCAAACGAAGGCATTATGTCCGAATACCTCGTGAAATATGCGATCGTTAAAAAGAGCGAACGTGGGCGTCCGACGGACCTGCTCGAAACGCTCTACATTTCCGAGCGCTTCCAGGCCGGCGATGACCTCAAGCCGTTGCGGGAAAACTACGATCACGCCATCTGGAATAGCGTTCCCGCGTCAGAGATAGATCGTCGCCTCGCTGCGCTAGACGACTTCATGAAGGAGCTTGCGCGCAATCGCGCGGCGATGTGGGGCCTGAACTGACAGCTTGGCCGCTGCCGCCAAGAATGACTGCGCTCCCGAAAGCTGCAGCATCTTTCGCCGCTCGCGAGCGGCGTGCCTGAGCGCGGCAGCGATCCCCCCTCGACCGGCAACCATCATCGACCTTTGCCGCGCGCTGCGGCATGAGGCCGCGATGGTTCTTGTCGGCTACATCCTGCTGCTAGTCTCCGCGATCGGCACCTGTTGCCTGATGATCGCGGCAGGGCGCGCATGGCGGCTCGGATCGCGCGCACCGGCAGTAGCGGCGAGCGATCGGCCGGTAACGCTGCTCAAACCGCTCCACGGCGCCGAACCAGCCCTGCTGGCCAACCTCACCACCTTCGTCACCCAGACCCATAGCGGCCCGCTACAGATGATCTGCGGCGTGCAGAACCGCGCCGATCCCGCCGTCGCCGCCGTCGCGGCGCTCCGTGCCGCGCATCTCGACACCGACATGACGTTGGTCGTCGACCCGACCCGTCACGGCTCCAACGCCAAAATCTCCAACCTCACCAACATGGTGGCTCATGCCCGCCACGATCTGCTCATCCTCAGCGACAGCGACATGGCGGTCGCGCCCGATTACATCGCCCGCATCGTCGCCGAACTCGACGCTCCCGGCGTTGCCGCCGTCACCTGTCTCTATCGCGGGCGCGGCGATGCCGGGCCGTGGTCGCGGCTCGCGGCGATGGGGATCAGCCAGCATTTCCTGCCCAGTATATTGCTGGGCACCGCGCTCGGCCTGGCCTCGCCCTGCATGGGCTCGACCATCGCGCTGCGCCGCGAGACGCTCGACGCGATCGGCGGGATGGCCGCCTTCGCCGATCTACTCGCCGACGATTATGCCATGGGCGCGGCGATCCGCGCGCAGGGCGGCCGCATCGCGCTGCCCGACATGCTGCTGACGCATGGCTGCGTCGAGACCAGCTTCGCCGCGCTCGCCCGGCGCGAGCTGCGCGCCAACCGCACCATCGCCCGGCTCGATCCGGCCGGGTTCGCCGGCAGTATCATTCTCCACCCCTTGCCCTTCGCGCTGGCCGGCGGACTGCTTTCCGGGTTCACCTCCATAGCGCTCGCCGCCATCGCCGCCGCGCTCGGTACCCGCCTTGCGCTTGCCTTGCTGGTCGATCGTGCGGCAGGAGCGCGCACGGCACCCCTTTGGTGGATTTCCGCGCGCGACCTGTTGTCGTTCGTCCTGTTTCTCGCCACATTTTTCGGGCGTTCGGTTGATTGGCGCGGCGCAAGTTTTACAGTCGATGCAAAGGGCCTGCTGTCGGCCCAGCAGGATAAGCGATCATGATGCGTACCCTTTTCCTCCAGGCGCCCTCGTTCGATGGCTATGATGGCGGCGCCGGCGCGCGCTACCAGATGAAGCGAGAGGTCAAATCCTTCTGGTATCCGACCTGGCTCGCCCAGCCGGCGGCGATGGTCGAAGGCTCGAAGCTGATCGACGCGCCGGCGCACGACCAGAGCTGGGACGACATCGCGCACGAGTTCGACACGCGCGACCTCGTCATCCTCCACACCTCGACGCCGAGCTTCAACCAGGACATCCGCACCGCCGCGCTGATCAAGGCCCGCAACCCCGCTATCCTGATCGGCTTTGTCGGCGCCAAGGTCGCGGTCGAGCCCGACAAGAGCCTCGCCGCCACGCCGCACGTCGATTTCGTTGCACGCGAGGAATATGATTTCACGATCCTCGAAATCGCTGAGGGCAGGCCGCTCGCCGAGGTCGACGGCATCACCTGGCGCGCGCCCGATGGCGCTTTCATCCGCAACCGCGATCGCGCCATCATCGAGGACATGGACGTCCTCCCGATGGTCTCGCCGATCTACAAGCGCGACCTGACGATCGAGAAATATTTCGGCGGCTATCTGCTCCACCCCTATGTCAGCTTCTACACCGGGCGCGGCTGCAAAAGCCGCTGCACCTTCTGTCTGTGGCCGCAGACGATCAGCGGCCACAATTACCGCTTCCGCTCGGTCCCCAAGGTGATCGAGGAGGTGCAGTATGTCCTCGCGAATATCCCCGAGACCAAGGAGATATTCTTCGACGACGACACGCTGACCGACAACCATGCCCGCGTCGAGGAACTGGCGATCGCGCTCGGCAAGCTCGGCTTCGGCAAGAAGGGTTTCCCGGTTTCGTGGAGTTGCAACGCCAAGGCAAACGTGCCGCGCAAGACACTGGAAATCCTCAAGGCCAATGGCCTCCGCCTGTTGTTGGTCGGTTATGAGAGCGGGAATCAACAAATCCTGCATAACATCAAGAAAGGCCTGCGGATTGACGTCGCGAAACAGTTCACGAAGGACTGTCACGAGCTCGGCATCGTCATCCACGGCACCTTCATCCTCGGCCTGCCCGGCGAGACCGAGGAGACGATCGAGGAGACGATCAACTACGCCAAGGAGATCGATCCGCACACCATCCAGGTGTCGCTCGCCGCGCCCTATCCCGGCACCTTCCTCTACAAGCAGGCGACCGAGAATGGCTGGTTCGACAACAGCAACGACCTGCTCACCGACGGCGGCAACCAGATCGCCCAGCTCAGCTACCCGCATCTCCCCGCCAGCGTGATCTTCGACAAGGTCGAGGAATTCTACAAACGCTTCTATTTCCGCCCGTCGAAAATCTGGTCGATCGTCTCCGAAATGCTGCGCGACTGGAACATGATGAAACGCCGCCTGCGCGAGGGCGTCGAATTCTTCGATTTCCTCCGTCGCCGCAAGGAAGCGGCATAAAACCTTCTCCCTCTCCCCTTCAGGGGAGAGGGCCGGGGAGAGGGGCCGTGCCGCAAACAATGTCGCCCGAGGCATTTTCTGCCCGAACCCAATCATGCGACAACCTTGCGCTACGTCCCGTCGCGGCCCGACCAAGCCGTTCGCGCAGACGCGCAGAGGCGCAGAGAATCCTTTTTGCTGCGACCGCGCGAGGCCCTCTGACGTCCGCGTCTCCGCGCCTCGGCGCGAACAATTTACGTGTTTCACGCGGAGACGCGGAGACGCGGAGGGACGAAAGCCGCCAAGCGCTGATTCAAGAATTGGGGTCGACGTGTTTGTTGCCAACCATGCCAAAAGTACACTCCAACGATGCGCCGCGCTTCTCGCAGCCGCGGCGGCCAATACCAAATCCCGGCCAGTGCGACTCTCTCAAGCCCCTCCCCTTTAGGGGAGGGGTTGGGGTGGGGCCTATCGATCAGCGCGGCGCTCGCGGCACGGCCCCACCCCCAACCCCTCCCCTGAAGGGGAGGGGCCATAAA